>DASVDZ010000042.1:0-46550 GCA_036380835.1 Candidatus Eiseniibacteriota bacterium
GATCCGGTACTGCGGGTGGGTCTTGAACTCGCCCTGCACGTACTCCTGCAGCATGCTCTTGTAGTTGGCGAGATTCGCGTCGCTCAGGATCGCGTTCACCTCGCGCAGGAGCAGCCGCTCGGTCAGCTTGCGCGCGGCCTCGATGCCGCCGTCCAGGTACATCGCGCCGATCACCCCTTCGAGCGTGTCGGCCAGGATGGAGGCGCGCCCCCGCCCTCCCGAGCCCTTCTCGGCCTCGGAGAGGAGGATGTAGTGGCCCAGCCCCAGCTGGTTCGCGGAGCGGGAGAGGATGACCCGGCTCACGAGGAGCGACTTCATCTTCGTGAGCTCCCCTTCGCGCAGCTTGGTGAATTTCTTGTAGAGGAACTCGTTCACGACGAGACCGACGACGGAATCGCCGAGGAACTCCATCCGCTCGTTCGACTCGCCGCTCCGACCGGGAGTGGCGTGGAGATACGAGCGATGGGTCATCGCCTGGCGCGCGAGCGCCGGGTTCTTGAAGTTGTAATGGAGGATCCGCTCGAGGCCCCGCAGATCGAAATCACGATCCCGGGCCGTCCCCTTCGCGGGAGGCTTGGGACCATCCAGTCCCAACAGCTTTCGAATGAAGTTCACAGGTACCGGAGCCCTTGAGCTCCGCCTTATGCCACGATCCTCGACAACGCCAGGGTGACGTTGTGCCCACCAAAGCCCAGAGAATTCGACAGGGCGGACTGCAGCTCGACCGGGCGTGCAGTGTTGGGGACGTAATCGAGGTCACAGTCGGGGTCGGGGTGCTCGTAGTTGATCGTCGGGGGAAGGCATTGGCTCTGGAGGGCGAGGACGCAGATGATCGTCTCGAGTCCTCCCGCCGCGCCCAGAAGATGGCCCGTCATCGACTTCGTCGAGCTGATCGCCAGCTTCTTCGCGTGCTCCCCGAACACCGACTTGATGGCTTGTGTTTCGAACTTGTCGTTGAGTGGCGTGGAGGTGCCGTGGGCGTTTAGATAGCCGAACGACTCCAGGGACATTCCCGAGTCGCAGATGGCCGCCCTCATGGCCCGCGCCGCACCCTCACCCTCGGGGGCGGGCGCGGTCATGTGATGGGCATCTCCCGTTGCGCCGTAACCGATGATCTCCCCCAGAATCGACGCGCCGCGCCGTCTCGCGTGCTCGAGCTCCTCGAGCACGAGGATTCCGGCGCCTTCACCCATGACGAATCCGTCACGCTGTGAATCGAAGGGACGCGAGGCCCTGGTGGGTTCATCGTTTCGTGTGGACATCGCCTTCATGGAACAGAACCCCGCGAACGAGATTGGAGTCACCGGCGCCTCGGTGCCGCCCGTGATCATGACGTCCGCCTCGTCGTGCTGGATGATCCGGAACGCCTCGCCGACCGCGTGGGCGCCCGAGCTGCACGCCGATACGGTGCAGTAGTTCGGGCCCTTGGCGCCGAATCGAATCGACACCTGGCCCGAGGCCATGTCCGAGATCATCATCGGGATGAAGAACGGGCTGACCCGCGATGGACCCTTCTCCATCAGCTGGCGGTGCTGGTCCTCGAAGGTGGCGATCCCTCCGATTCCCGACCCGATCACGACGCCGTATCGCGTCGGATCGGTGTTGTCCGCGCCGATCCGCGCCTGGGCCACGGCCTTCGTGGTGGCGCCGATCGCGAACTGCACGAAGAGGTCGGCCCGGCGGATGTCCTTCCGGTCCATGTACTCATCGGCCCGGAAGTCCTTCGCCTCACCCGCGATCCGGGTATCGTAGCCCGCCGCGTCGAAACGCGTGACCGGACCGATTCCCGATTCGCCCGCGGTGAGGCGTTTCCAGAACGTCTCGGTGTCGCACCCGAGCGGGGAGATCACTCCCAGCCCCGTCACGACGACCCGCCGCGGCTCGACCGCTTGTCGCACCATGTGGTTCGTCTGCCTCGTTCCTGAATGGGGATCCGTGTTCCTTCGCGCGCCCCGCTCTCGGGACGCGCCGCCGAATCAGGCGTTCTTCGGCACGTGGGATTCCAGGTAGCGGATCGCGTCCGCGACCGTCGTCATCTTCTCTGCGTCCTCGTCCGGAATCTCGATGTCGAACGCTTCCTCCAGCGCCATCACCAGCTCCACGGTATCGAGCGAGTCGGCGCCGAGATCGTCGATGAACGAAGCTTCCGGAGTCACCTGCTCGGCCGCCACGCCCAGCTGGTCGACGATGATCTGCTTCACCCGCTCTTCGCTGAATGCCGCCATGAACGTCTTCACCTCCCTCTTTGGATGCGCCCCGCCCCTCGGGGTCGCGCCTACATCACCATGCCGCCGTCGACGGGCAGCACCTGTCCCGTGACGTACCCGGCGTCCTCCGAACAGAGGAAGGCCACCGCGTGCGCCACGTCGTCGGGGCTCCCGAGCCGTCCCAGGGGAATCTGGGCGCGGAGCCCGTCGCGCACCTTCTCCCCCAGCGTCTCCGTCATCGCGGTCTCGATGAAGCCGGGAGCGACCGCGTTGACCGTAATATGGCGGGACGCCAACTCCTTCGCAACCGACTTCGTCAGCCCCAGGAGGCCCGCCTTGGAGGCCGCGTAGTTGCACTGACCCGCGTTTCCGATCAGGCCGATCACCGAGGAGACGTTCACGATCCGCCCCCACCGCTGCTTCAGCATCGGCTTCGCGAACGCGCGGATCATGCGGAACGCTCCCTTGAGATTCGTGTCGAGCACCTGGTCCCAGTCCTCGTCGCTCATCCTGAGGAGGAGCCCGTCCTTGGTGACGCCCGCGTTGTTGACCAGGATGTCGGCGCGGCCGTACGCGCGGAGCGTCTCCTCGCAGAGCCGCTCGGACTCCCCCGCCCGGGCCACGTCGGCCAGGACCGCGAGCGCTTCGCCCCCCTCCCGGCCGAGCGCCGCCACGGCCTCGTCGAGCGCCGCGCGGTCGCGTCCCGTGACGACGACCTTCGCCCCCTCGGCGCCGAGGCGGCGCGTGATCGCGAGGCCGATCCCCTTCGCGCCGCCGGTGACGACGGCCACCTTCCCGTCGAAGCGCCCGCTCATCGCGCGGCGGCCCCCTGCTCGGCCGCCAGCGTCGCCTCGACCTGCTCCGGGTCCTCCGTCCCGAGGAGCGTCGCGTCCCGGTCCACGCTCTTCACGAGGCCCCGGAGGACGCGGCCGTTCCCGGCCTCGACGAAGCGCCGGAAGCCCCGTTCGAGCAGGGCGCGCACGGTCTGCTCCCAGAGGACCGGCGCGAGCAGCTGCCGTTTGAGCGCGCTCCGGATCTCCTCCGGCTCGCGGACCGGCGACGCGGAGACGTTCGCGTAGACCGGAAAGCGAGCGGTCCCGATCGCGACCCGGTCGAGCGCCTCGGCGAGACCCCGGCTGGCCGTTTCCATGAGCGGCGAGTGGAACGCCGCGCTGACCTGGAGCGCGATCACCTTCTTCGCGCCGATCCGCTTCGCCTCCAGCGCGCCCTTCGCGAGCGCCTCGGGCGTTCCCGAGAGCACGACCTGGCCCGGCGAGTTGTAGTTGGCGGCGGCCAGGTCGCGCGGCGCGTCCACCGCGCGGAGCACCTCCGCGATCTGCTCGGCCGTGAGCCCGAGGACCGCCGCCATCGCGCCGGGGCGCTCGCGGCCCGCGTCCGCCATCGCGAGGCCGCGCGCGCGGATCAGCGCGAGCCCGTCCGCGAACGCGAGCGATCCGGCGGCGACGTGCGCGGCGTACTCGCCGGCGGAGTGCCCCGCGGCGGCCGCGGCGCGGAAGCCCCTCGCCTCGAGGACGCGGTACGCGGCGACGCTCGTGACGAGGAGCGCGGGCTGCGTGTTCTCGGTGCGGGTGAGCGACTCCGCCGGGCCCTCGAAGCAGAGCGCCGAGAGCGGGAATCCGAGCGCCCGGTCGGCCTCCTCGAAGACGGCTCGCGCCTCCGGATAGCGCTCGGCGAGCGCCCGCCCCATGCCGACGCTCTGGCTCCCCTGGCCCGGGAAGAGGACCGCGGTCCCGGGCGCGCCTACCACTCCACCACCGCCGCGGCCCACGTGAAGCCGCCGCCGAACGTCACCATCTCGACCAGGTCTCCCTCCCGGATCCTCCCCGAGCGCCGCGCCTCGTCGAGCGCGAGCGGGATCGAGGCGGCGGAGGTGTTGCCGTAGCGGTCGAGGTTCACGAAGACCTTCTCCTTGGGGAGGCCGAGCCGCCGCGCCGTCGCGTCGACGATGCGGAGGTTCGCCTGATGCGGCACCAGGAGGTCGAGATCCTCGGGCCGGTGTCCGGAGGCCTCCAGGCACTCGGCGGCGACCGATTCCATCGCGCGCACCGCGTGCTTGAAGACGTCGTTCCCGCTCATGTGGATCGTGTGGAGGCGCCGGTCGATCGTCTCGTGCGATGGGGGCATCAGCGATCCCCCGGCCGGCATCTCGAGCAGGTGGACGAGCGAGCCGTCGCTGTGGAGGCGGGTCGCGAGGATCCCGCCCGGCTTCCCGGTGGAGCGGAGCACGACCGCGCCCGCGGCGTCGCCGAAGAGGACGCACGTGTTGCGGTCGGTCCAGTCCACGATCTTGGAGAGCGTCTCCACCCCGATCACGAGCACCGTGTCGCACGCCCCGAAGCGCACGGAGTTGTATCCGAGCGAGAGCCCGTAGAGGAATCCGGCGCAGGCGGCCGAGATGTCGAACGCGTGCGCGCCCGTCGCGCCGACCCGGTCCTGGACGAGGCAGGCGGTGGACGGAAAGACCCGGTCACCCGTCACGGTTCCGACGATGATCTGATCCAGCTCCGATCCGTCGATTCCCGCGCTCTCGAGCGCGCGGCGCGCCGCGGCCACGGCGAACGTGGACGAGGAGGTCTCGGGGCCGGCGATCCGGCGCTCCTTGATCCCGGTCCGCGACGTGATCCACTCGTCCGAGGTGTCGACGATCCGTTCCAGGTCCTGATTCGTGAGGACGCGCTCCGGCACGCTCGACCCGGTCCCGATGATGTGGACGTCCCGCGTGGGAGCGATCATGCGGCGGCCGGCTTCAAGCGATGGAGCTCGTGCCGGATCGATTCGGCGACGCGCGCGTCCGCGCATCGCGCGGCGACGCGGATGGCGTTCTTGATGGCGCGGGGGTTGGAGCGCCCGTGGGCGATGATGCACGTCCCGTCGACGCCCAGGAGCGGCGCGCCGCCCACCTCCGCGTAGTCGAGCCGCCGCTTCATCCGGCGGAAGGCCGGCTTGAGGAGGAGTCCCGCCATCATGCTGAGCGGGTGGGCGCTGATCTCGTCCTTGATCATCGTGGCCAGGCTCGGGATCACGCTCTCGGCGAACTTGAGGAGGACGTTGCCCACGAACCCGTCGCACACGACGACGTCGGCGGTGCCGAGGATGATGTCCTTGCCCTCCACGTTGCCCGCGAAGTGGATCGGGCTCCGCTTGAGGAGCTGGTGCGCCTCGTAGTAGAGCTCACTGCCCTTCTCCGCTTCCTCCCCGATGTTGAGGAGCCCCACGCGCGGCCGCTCGACGCCGAGCACGAGCCGCGCGTAGATGCTGCCCATCATGGCGAACTGGTAGAGGTGGGACGGCTTGCAATCGGAGGTCGCGCCGACGTCCAGGATCACCACGTTGCCCTGCGGGGTCGGGAGCACGGTCGCGATGGCGGGGCGCTGGATCTGGTCGATCCGCCCCATCTCGAGGAGGGCCGCCGCCACGACGGCGCCGGTGTTCCCCGCCGAGACGAGCGCGTCGGTGTCGCCGCTCTTCTGCAGGCGTGCCGCCACGCTGATCGAGGAGTCGCGCTTCTTCCGGACGCTCTGCGCCGCCGCCTCGGCCATCTCGACGACTTCGGCGGCGTGGATCACGCGGGGCAGCCGGTCCTGGACGCCGAGCTTCGCCGCCTCCTCGCGGATCTGTCCCTCGTCGCCGATCAGAGCCACGTCGAAGGACCCGCCGGCCTCGCCGAGCGCCTCGAGCGTTCCCTCGATGACGACGCGTGGCGCCAGATCGCCTCCCATGGCGTCCACCCCGATGATCGGTCCCTTGCCTCGCTCAAGCATGGTCGTCGGATCGAGTGACCTACGAAGTCCTGGCGCCCTCCTGGGCGATCACTTCTTCGCCGGCGTAGTAGCCGCAGTGCGGGCAGACGCGGTGCGGGAGCTTGGGCTGGCTGCAGTGCGAGCAGACCGAGCGCGACGGCATGTGGAGTTTCCAGTTGGTGCGGCGCTTCTTGCCGCGGGTGCTCGAATGCCTTCTCTTTGGAACGGCCATGATTCCTGAACCCTTTCTCGTGGCGTGGATCGGGGCCCGTCGGGGGCCAGGTCGCGATCAGGTCTCGAGCGACACGGTGGCCCTCTGGCAGCGGCAGGGACCGAGGTTTCGATCCTCGCCGCACTGGGGGCAGAGCCCGGCGCACGACTCCTTGCAGAGGGGCCGCATCGGCAGGCCCAGGATCACGGCCTCCCGTATCTCGCCGTCGATGTTGAGCGTCCGCCCGTCGTGCGGGTGGACCCCTCCATCCTCTTCGTCCAACACAGGATGGCCCCCCACGCGCGGACTCTGGACCTTAGCACAGAAGACCTCGAAGTCCAATTCGAGAATCTGGGAGAAGTCGACGAGGCAGCGGCTACATTGTTGCAACGCAATCGTGTGCAGGTGCCCCCGGATCCAGATCTCGTCGGCCCGGCGGTCCAGATCGAGGGCGAGGAGGAGCGGACCTTCCAGGGAGACGTCCTCGGGCAGGATGCCCACGGACGCACCCGTAACCTCCATTTCGAGATGGGTTTGCCCTTGTTCCAGGGTCCTCAGATCGATCTGCATGTCGACTACAGGGTAGCGCCCGGGCCGCCCGCCTCGAAGAAGAATCCAATCTCGGTCCGGGCCGCCTCCGGGGAGTCGGAGGCGTGCACGGCGTTCCTTCCCTTGCTCTCGGCGTAGAGCGCGCGGATCGTCCCCGGCTTGGCTTCCGTGGGATCGGTGGCGCCGATCAGCTCCCGGAGCCCGAGGATCGCGTGGGCGCGGCGAAGACGGCAGGGGACGGAGGGGCCCGACGACATGAAGGCGACCAGCTCGCCCAGGAATGGCTTCCCTTCGTGCATCGCGTAGAACCGGCGCGCGGCCGCGGCGCTCATCCGAACCAGACGCATCGACACGATCTCGAAGCCCGCCTTCTCCACCTCGGCCAGAATGAGGCCGACCTTCTTCCCCTCCACCGCGTCCGGCTTGATCATGAACAGCGTCTCTTCCAACTCGCTCCTCCTTGAGTGGTGGGAGTGGCGCCGCGCGATCCGGCTCGCGGCGCCTCGGGCCCGACGGCGCTCAGCGGCTGCGGGACTTCGTCCGCGCGCGGCCGGGCGATCTCCGCGCCGGCTTGGCCGCCGCCTTCCTCTTCGCGGCCTTCGGGGCCTTCCTGCCCTTCCTCGCGGCCGACTTCGCCCGCTTGGCGGGGCGACTCCGCGCGGCCGGCGCGGCTTGGCGCTTCGCGGTCCCCGCGACCACGCGGAACGCCGGCCGGCGGCGCTGCGCGAGCGCCCGCGCGACGAGCGCCGGGATCTCCGAGGGAACCTTCGCGACCGGGACGCCCGCCCGCTCGAAGCGGGCGATCTTCTCCTTCGCCGTTCCCGCCCCTCCCGAGACGATCGCGCCCGCGTGGCCCATGCGCTTCCCCGGAGGGGCCGTCTGCCCGGCGATGAACGCGACGACAGGCTTCGTGAGGTGGCGCTCGATCATCGCGGCCGCCTCCTCCTCGTCGGTCCCGCCGATCTCGCCGATCAGCACGACGGCGTCGGTCTTCTCGTCGGCCTCGAAGAGGGCGAGCGCGTCGACGAATCGCGTTCCGATGATCGGATCCCCGCCGATCCCGAGGCAGGTCGACTGCCCCATCTTGGCGCGCGTGAGCTGCCAGACGACCTCGTACGTGAGCGTGCCGCTCCGGCTGACGAGGCCGATCCGCCCCGGAGCGTGGATGAAGCCGGGCATGATGCCGACCTTGCACTGGCCGGGCGAGATGAGCCCCGGGCAGTTCGGGCCGATCAGCCGCGTGGAGCGGCCCCGGAGATAGTCCGCGATCTCGATCATGTCGCGCACCGGGAGCCCCTCGGTGATGCAGACCACCAGGGGGATCTCCGCGTCGACCGCCTCGTAGATCGCGTCCTGCGCGAGGGGCGCCGGGACGTAGATGACCGAGACGTCGGCCTTGGTGCGCGCGACCGCCTCCTCGACCGAGTCGAACACGGGGATCCCGCCGACGTCCGTGCCTCCCTTGCCCGGCGTGACGCCGGCGACGACCCGGGTGCCGTATTCCTTCATCTGCTTCGCGTGGAACGACCCGTCGCGCCCCGTGATCCCCTGCACGACGACGCGCGAGCCCTTGTCGATGAGAATGCTCATGCCGCCTCCGCCGCGCGGGCGATCACCGCCCGGACCGCCTCGTCCATGTCGGAGAGCGCCGTCATGCCGCGGGCGCTCAAGAGGTCGCGCGCTTCCCTCTCGTTGGTGCCGGTCAGGCGGATCACGATCGGAAGCTTGACGCCGATCCGATCGAGCGCGGTCAGGAGCCCGCGCGCCACGTCGTCGCACCGCGTGATGCCGCCGAAGATGTTGAAGAGGACCGCCTTGACCCGCTGGTCGCGCGTCAGGATGTTCATCGCCGCGGTGACCTTGTCGGGGTTGGAGGATCCGCCGATGTCGAGGAAGTTGGCCGGCTTCCCGCCGTGGTACTGGATCAGATCCATCGTCGCCATGGCGAGACCGGCGCCGTTCACGACGCACCCGATCGTGCCGTCCAGCCGGACGTAGGAGAGGCCCTTCTCGCGCGCCTCCACCTCGCCGGGATCCTCGGCGCCCAGGTCGCGCATCGCGGCCGCTTCGGGCTGGCGGTCGAGGGCGTTGTCGTCGATCACCACCTTCGCGTCGATCGCCCAGACCTCGCCCGCCTTCGTGACGACCAGCGGATTGATCTCGGCGAGGGAGCAGTCGCGATCGTGATAGACGCGCGCGAGCCTGAGGAGGACGGCGGCGAGCTGCTTCTGCACCGCGGGCCGCGCGTCGAGGAACCGCGCCGCCGCGCGCGCGCGGTAGGCCGGGAGCCCGCGTCCGTCCACGTGGAGCCGGAGGATCTTCTCCGGCGTCATGCGGGCCACCTCCTCGATGTCGACGCCGCCCGCCGGGCTCACCATGAGGAGCGGCGTCTCGGCCTTCCGATCGAGGACGATGCCGGCGTAGAACTCCTTCTCGATCTCGGTGGCCGGCGTGATCAGCACCTTCCGCACGTGGTGCCCGCGGATGTCCATGCCGAGGATCCGGCCCGCCTCGCGGAGGAGATCGTCGCGCGAGCGCGTCACCTTCACGCCGCCCGCCTTCCCCCGCCCACCGATCAGGACCTGCGCCTTGACGACGACCGGATAGCCGAGGCGGTCGGCGATCGCGGCCGCCTCGTCGACGGTCCGCGCCACGTCTCCCGGCGGTACCGGGATGCCGGCGGCGCGGAAGAGGTCCTTTCCCTGGTGCTCGTGGAGGTTCACCGGGCGCCTCGCTTCCTCTTCGACCCCGCCGCGCGGGGGGCCGCCTTCCGGGCGGCCTTCGCCATGCGGCCCTTCGCGGGGGCGGCCTTCGGCCGGCCCGTCTTGGCGCGGCGCGCGAAGAAGTCTCCGATCACGTCGTCGAGCTTCGGCCGGCCGATCTCCTCCAGCTCGTACCCGACGCGGACCGTCGGGTGCTTGATGTCGATCAGGCGCCGGAGGTCGATCGGCGTCGCGATCATGACCACGTCGCACTCGCAGGCGTTGATGGTCCGCTCCATGTCGCGGAGCTGGGTCCCCGAATACCCCATGGCGGGCAGGAGCGCGCCGATGTCCGGGTACTGGCGGAACGTGTCCCGGATCTCGCCGACGAGCCAGGGCCGCGGGTCGACGACCTCGCGCGCGCCGAGCTTCTTGGCGGCGATGACCCCCGCCCCGTAGCGCATCTCCCCGTGCGTGAGCGTCGGCCCGTCCTCGATGACGAGCGCCCGGCGGCCGGTGACGCGCTCCGGCTTGTCGACGGTGATCGGGGACGCTCCGTCCACGATCACCGCGCGCGGATTCAGCTCCTGCACCGAGGCCCGCACCGCCTCGACGTTCGCGTAGTCGGTGGTTCCGATCTTGTTGATCACGACGACGTCGGCGGTCCGTACGTTGATCTCGCCGGGATGGTAGGAGCGCTCGTGGCCGGGCCGGTGCGGATCGGCCACGACGATCTGGAGGTCGGGCTTGTAGAACGAGAAGTCGTTGTTCCCGCCGTCCCAGACGATCACGTCGGCCTCCTTCTCGGCCGAGGCGAGGATCTCGCCGTAGTCGACGCCCGCGTAGACGATCGTGCCGCGATCGAGATGCGGCTCGTACTCCTCGCGCTCCTCGATCGTGCACTTGTGACGCTCGAGGTCGGCGTACGTGGCGAACCGCTGGACCCCCTGGCGGCTCAGCTCCCCGTAGGGCATCGGATGGCGGATCGCCACCACGCGCTTCCCCATCGCCTTCAGCACCTCGCAGACCCGGCGGGTGGTCTGGCTCTTGCCCGAGCCGGTTCGGACCGCGGTCACGGCGATGACGGGAACCTTGCTCTTCAGCATCGTGGTCTTCGGCCCCATCAGCATGAAGTCGCAGCCCAAGCTCGCGACCCAGGAGGCCTTGTGCATCACGTACTGGTGCGACACGTCGCTGTAGGCGAACACGACCAGGTCGACGTCCTCGGCCTCGACGATCTGCGGCAGCTCCTGCTCGGAGGCGATCGGGATCCCCTTCGGGTAGAGCGTTCCGGCGAGCGACCGCGGGTAACGGCGATCATCGATCCCCGGAATCTGCGCCGAGGCCGTGAAGGCGACGACGTGGTACTCGGGCCGGGTCTTGAAGAACGTGTTGAAGTTATGAAAGTCGCGCCCGCCGGCGCCCATGATGACGACGCGTCTCGTTCGTTTCACGCGAGCCGATCCTCCTTCGGGACTGAATCGGGAGCCGGAGCCAGGAGCACGCCGCCGGCGCGCGGGCCGGCGGGACGCCCCAGGGAGCCCCGGACAGGTTCATGGGATGAACTATTACAGTAGTAGAGTTCCAGAGGCTAGCGATCGGGCGAGCGGGCTGTCAAGCCCCCCTCCCGGAGGAGGGGGGCGGCGCGGGCCGGAGCGTGGGGCCGGCGCGCCGGAGGGTGGGGCCGGCCCGGCACGCGGCGGCGGGACGCGCTCCTACGCGCGCCGGGTCGAACGAAGGAGCAGATAGACCCCGACGGCGAGCGCGGCCCCGCCGAGAGGTCGCGGGAGCGGAAGGGTCTTCTGCTCCGTGGCGGTCGCCTTGAAGTCGCCCAGCTCCACCACCGTCTTCTGGTCCCGATACGGGATGCCGCCCCAGACGAGCGAGACGACGCCGAGGATCAGGAGCGCGATCGCGATCAGCTTCATCGGAGACCTCCTCGAGGGCGGCGGGGCGCTCCCCGTCAGCGCGCGGACCTCATGCGATCGAGGATCACGGACGAGGACTGGCCGGGCACGAGCGGAACGATGACGACGCGACCGCCGGCCCGTTCCACCGTTTCCCGGCCGACGACCTGGTCGGCCGCGTAGTCGCCCCCCTTGACGAGGACGTCGGGCACGAGCTCGTCGATCAGCTCGCGCGGCGTCGGATCGTCGAAGAGGACGACGCCGTCCACGTCGCGCATGGCGGCCAGGACGACCGAGCGCGCCCCCTCCCCCTGGGCCGGGCGCCCTTCGCCCTTCAGGCCGCGCACCGAGCGGTCGCTGTTCAGGCCGACCATCAGGTAGTGGCCGAGCTTCTTCGCCGCCTGCAGCAGGGCGACGTGCCCCGGGTGGATCACGTCGAAGCAGCCGTTCGTGAAGACGAACGTCCGCCCGAGCGAGCGGGCCGCGGCGCGACGGCGGAGCGCGTCCTCGCGCGAGAGGATCTCACCCAACGGGGAGATCCTCGAGCGAGGCGATCAGGTCCTCCCCGGTCGCGGCGGCGGTGCCGAAGTGGGCGACGACGAGGCCCGCCGCGTGGTTCGCGAGGACGCAGGCCTCCTGGAGCGGCGCCCGCGCGGCGAGCGCGGCCCCGATCGTGGCGACGACCGTGTCGCCCGCGCCGGTCACGTCGTAGACCTCGCGCGCGCGCGTCGGGAAGTGGACGTGCCCCTCCGCCGTGAAGAGCGACATCCCGTCCTCGCCGCGGGTGATGAGCACCGACTCGGAGGCGAGACGCTCCCGAAGCCCGAATCCCGCCTCGAGGAGCGACGCCTCGTCGCGGAGCCGCCGGCCCCACGCCTGCGAGGCCTCGTTCACGTTCGGCGTGATCACCGTGACGCCGCGATAGCGGAAGAAGTGCTCTTCCTTGGGATCGACCGCCACGGGAATCGCGCGGCGCTTGAGCTCGGGAAGGAGGCGCTCGAGGAGTCCGGGCGTCACGACGCCCTTCCCGTAGTCGCTCAGGATGACGGCGTCGGCCCGGTCGAGCGCCTCCCGGAGCCGCTCCCAGATCCGCGCCTCGGCCTCGTGGGAGAGCGCCTCGCGCGTTTCCTCGTCCGCCCGGAGCACCTGCTGGCGATGCGCGACGATCCGCGTCTTCAGGGTCGTCCGCCGTCCGGCGTCCGCCACGAGGCCGATCGCGGGATCCACGCCGCGGTCGGCGAGGAGCCGTCCCAGGTCGCGCGCCGCGCCGTCTTCGCCCAGGACCCCGAAGAGGTGCGCCGTCGCCCCGAGCGCGCGGACGTTGTCCGCGACGTTCCCCGCGCCGCCCAGGCGGAGCTCCTCCCGCTCCACGTCGACGACCAGGACCGGCGCCTCCGGCGAGACGCGGGTGGCGCGCCCCCAGAGGTAGCGGTCGAGGATCACGTCGCCGACGACGAGCACGGCGCGACCGCGGAACGCTCGGACGCGCGCGGCGAGGGCGTCGCGGGAGAGGCGCGGCGCCGAGAGGCGGCGCGCCGGCGCGGCGGCGTCGACCGGCTTCATGCCGCCCCCTCGGGATCGCCTTCCCCGGTCGGCGCCTCTTCCTCGTCCAGGAGCGCGGGATCGCCCTCGGGGCGCGCCGCGTAGAAGTCCTCGATCAGGGCGCGCGCGCGCGCCGCGTCCCGCTCGAGTACCTCGAGCTGGCCCCAATATCCGTGCGTCATCGTCTCGACGCCGGGCATCCAGGCGATCTGGACCGGCATGACCGTCGCCTCGATCCCCTGCTCGCGAAGGAAGTCGGCCAGCATCGTGCCGCTCGCCTCGTCCTGAAGCGCCCGGATCCGGACGAGCCGCTCGCCGGCCTCGCCGCCCGGGTCCGCCTGCTGCCGCCGTTCGTCGCTCATGCCGCGTATCCCTCCGGATGGCGGAGCCGCCAGTCCCAGGCCGTCTCCACCATCGTGGTCAGCTCCCCGAATTGCGGATTCCAGCGTAACACGCTCCGGGCGAGCTCGGCCGAGGCAATCAGCGCCGGCGGGTCGCCGGCGCGGCGCGGCCCGTCGGTCGTCGGCACGCGCCGGCCCGTTACCGACTCGACCGCGCGGACCACGTCGCGCACGGAAGCGCCCTGGCCCGAGCCGAGGTTGAGCGTCACGCTCTCCCCGCCGTCCGCGAGGTGGCGCGCGGCGCGGAGATGCGCGTCGGCGACGTCCAGGACGTGCACGTAGTCCCGGATCGCCGTGCCGTCGGCGGTCCCGTAGTCGGTCCCGTAGACCGGCACCGGGCCCCGCGCGCCGCGCGCCGCGTCGAGGAGGAGCGGGATCAGGTGCGTCTCGGCCCGGTGGTCCTCGCCGTGGTCGATGCTGGCGCCCGCCACGTTGAAGTAGCGGAGCGCCGCGTACCGGATCTCGCCGCGCGCCGCACGCTCGCGGAGGAGTCCCTCGAAGCGCAGCTTGGTCCCGCCGTACGGGCTCCCGGGGCGAAGCGGCGAGGTTTCGCGGAGCGGCATCGCGGCCGCGGGGTCGTAGACCGCGGCGGTCGACGAGAAGACGACGTCGCGCACGCCGTGCTCGCGCATGGCGTCGAGGAGGATCCGCCCGGCCTCCACGTTGGCCGCCTCGTAGCGCTCGGGCTCCGCCACCGACTCGGCCACGAGCGACCTCCCGGCCAGGTGGACGACGCAGTCGATCTCCTTGGTGGTGAACGCCTCGCGAAGGGCGGCGGGATCTTCGATCGCCCCCTCGATCAGGAGCGCGAGCGCCGCCACCGCCTCGCGGTGGCCGGTGGAGAGGTCGTCGAGGACGATCGTCGCGTGGCGGGCCCGGACCAGCTCCTCGACGACGACGCTGCCGATGTAGCCCGCCCCTCCGACGACGAGGACGGTCACGGGCGCTCGAGCGCGGCCCGGAGTCCCCGGAGGGCGGCCGCGGGATCGGTCGCGTGGAAGACGGCGTGCCCCGCGACGAACGTGTCCGCGCCCGCGCGCCTCGCGACGGCGGCCGTCCCCGCGTCGATGCCGCCGTCCACCGCGAGGAGGCAGTCGAGCCCGCCCGCGTCGAGCGCGCTCCGGACGGCCTCGATCCGCGCCTTGGAGCCGGGCAGGAACGCCTGCCCGCCCCGGCCCGGCTCCACGGTCATCACGAGCGCGACGTCGCAGTCGGCCAGGGCCGGGAGGAGCCGCGGAAGCGGCGTCTCCGGCTTGATCGAAAGGCCCGACCTGAGCCCGCGCGCGCGGATCGCCCGCGCGGCCGAGCCGGGGTCGTCCACCGCCTCGACGTGGACGATGAGGTGATCCGCGCCGGCCGAGGCGAACGCCTCGAGGTGGCGGAGCGGCTCCACGATCATCAGGTGGACGTCGAGCGGGAGGCGCGTCAGGCGCCTTAGCCCCTCGACCACGATCGGGCCGAACGTGATCGCCGGGACGAAGCGGCCGTCCATCACGTCCACGTGCAGGAAGTCGGCCCCCGCTTCCTCGACCCGCCGAATCTCCTCCTCGAGCCGCGAGAAGTCGGCCGAGAGGATCGACGGACAGAGGCGAATCCGGGCCGGCTTCGACCAGGCGCCGGCCGGCGCGCCCAGGCGCTCGGGGGAACCTTTCATGGGTGGTAGTAGAGGGTCACGGAGTCCCGCGGCGCGATCCGGTGGCCCGGCGGCGGCTCCTGCTCGGCGATCACGTTCGGCGGGAGCTGCCGCGAGCCCCCCTCCCGCGGGATCACCGCGAATCCATCGTCCCGAAGCCCGCGCGATACCGCGCCCACGTCCTTCCCCGTCAGGTCGGGAAGGACGTAGTCGCGCGGGAGCGGCCCCATGCTCACCAGGAGATCGACCACCGTCTCCTGCTGCACGAGCGTCTCCCCCGGAGGGTCGGTGGCGATCACGAGATCGCGGCCGACGTCGTCGGCGTAGCCGCGCGCGACCTTGCCTCGTTTCAAGCCCGCGCTCTCGAGGAGGATCTCCGCCTGGCGGACGGTGTTGCCGTCCAGGATCGGCACGCTCGTCCCCTGCGCGCCGAGGCTCACGATGACCGAGATGCGCCGGCCCCGCTTCACGACGTTGCCGGGCGGCGGGTCCTGGATCGTCACGAAGCCGCGCGGAACGTCGGGGCTCCACTGCTCGGAGATCTTCGAGAGCTTCAGGTCCTCGGCGGCGAGGAGGCGCTCGGCCTCCCGTTCCGAGAGCCCCGTGACCTCGGGGACGTGCACCTCCGAACCCTGCCGCGTGAGGGTCGGCATGAGCACGATGTTCACGATGAAGAAGCCTCCCAGGAGCGCGACGGCCGACAGCACGAGCGTCCCGGTGATGATGTTGAAGCGAAAACCGCGCCGGCGCTCGGTCCGTGGCGGCGCCCCCACCTCGGGCGCCAGCGATTCCACTTCGACGGGCTCGAGCTCCGGCCCCATCGGGGAGATCCCCGCCTCGCTCGGGGGCCGGTCCGATGGCGGGGCCGCTCCCGCGTCCGGCGGGGGAGCGCCGAATCCCCCGCGGCGGCGACGGCGGCGACGGCTCACCGGCGCACGAGCCTCGCGGCGAAGACGCCGTCCGTGCCGTGGCGATGCGGCATCGCGCGGAGCTCCGGCCCCTCGCCGCGGAAGGCCGCGGGGAGCCGCGGGCGCGCGTCGTCGAGCGCGAATTCGTCGTGCCGCTTCAGGAACGCCTCCACGATCCGATCGGTCTCCTCCGGTTCCAAGGAGCAGACACTATACACCAGCGATCCACCGGGGCCGACCAGCCCCGCCGCCGCCTCGAGGATCGGACCTTGGAGCGCCGCCATCTCGACGATCGTCTCCTCTCCCTTCCGCCATCGCGCGTCGGCGCGGCGGCGAAGGACGCCGAGCCCCGAGCAGGGCGCGTCCACCAGCACGCCGTCGAACGGCCCCCCGAGCGGCGGTCGCCTGGCGTCGGCGGCGACCACCGAGACGCGCCCGAGGCGAAGCCGCGCGACGAGGTTCTCGCGAAGCGCCCGGGCGCGGCTCGGATGGCGCTCGACGGCCACGACGAAGCCACCGGGCGAGACGGCCTCGACCATCTGCGACGTCTTTCCGCCCGGAGCCGCGCAGAGGTCGAGCCCGCGCGCGCCGGGGGCGAGCGCGAGCAGCGCGACGACCACCGCCTCGGCCTCGTCCTGGAGCGAGAGGAGCCCGTCGCGAAAGAGGCGCGAACGCGCCGCGACGAAGCCCTCGCTCAGGACGAGCGTCGGCCCGCCGTTCGGCCCGGGGACGGCCTCCGCTCCCTCGGCGCGGAGCGCCTCCCGGAGCGCCTCGGTCCCGATCCGGGTCGCGTTCGCGCGGACCGTCACGCGCGGCTCCGCGTTGTCGGCGGCGAGGAGCCGCTCCGCCTCCTCGGCGCCGTAGCGCGCGACCCAGCGCTCGGCGATCCATCGGGGGTGGGAGTGGAGGATCGCGAGGCGCCCGACGGGATCGCCGTCGGGGAGCGGCGCGCGGTCGCCGCCCGCGAGGCGGCGGAGGACGGCGTTCACGAGCCCGGCCGTGCCGGGGTGCCCGTACTTCTTGGCGAGCTCCACGCTCTCGGCCACCGCGGCCGAAGCGGGCACCCGCGTGAGCACCAGCATCTGGAACGCGCCGATCCGGAGCGCCTCGCGGATCCAGGGCGGGATCCCCTCCCAGCGCGGCCCGAGGAACGCCTCGAGGTGATGGTCGAGGAGGGCCCGGTGACGGAGCGTGCCGAGCACGAGCGTCGTGACGAACGCCGCGTCGCGCGGCGCGAGCGCGGCGTCGCGGAGGCGGCTCTCGAGCAGGCGATCGGCGTACGCCTTCCGGCTCTCCGCCGCGGCGAGGATCTGGAGCGCCAGCTCCCGCGCCGGGACCGGCTTCCGGCGTCGCATCGGGTGGGAACGGGAGCTCACGCGCCGGCCCCCGAAATCGGCAGGCGGGAACCCGGGAGGAGCCGGGCGCCGTTGGCGTAGTCGGCGCCCGTCATCGCCCGCCGCCCTTCGGGCTTCACGCGCTGGAGCCAGATCGAGCCGGCCAGGAGCGCCATCTCGATCCCCGCCTCCCTCGCGACGCGGAGGACCGTCCCCGGCGGCGCGCCGTCGGGCGGCGCGTCGCGTCCGGGCGTGGCCGCGAGCACGATCAGCCGCCCCGCCGCGAGCGGGAGAAAGGCGCCCGGCTCGGGCGCCATGGCGCGCACGCGGTTCGCGAACGCCGCCGGCGCCTCCGTCGACGAGAGGCGCGCGTCGCCGGGACCGATCTTCGGGGCGTACGTCGCGCGCGCGGGATCCTGGGCCTCCCGGACGATCTCCCCCCGCTCGATCCGATCGAGCGTCTCGGCGAGACACGAAGCGCCGAGCGCGGCGAGGCGCTCGCCGAGCGCGCCGGCGTCCTCGGCCGGCCCGATCGGGGTCTTCACGGAGAGGAACGTGGGCCCCTCGTCGAGCCCCTCGGTGATCCACATCGTGGTGACGCCGGTCTCGCCGTCGCCGGCGAGGAGCGCCGCCTGGACGGGCGAGGCGCCGCGGTGGCGCGGAAGGAGCGAGTAGTGGACGTTGATCGCGCCGAGCCGCGGGATCGCGAGGAGCGCCGGCGGCAGGATCTGGCCGTACGCGGCGACCACGAGGAGATCGGGGGCGAGGGCGCGGAGCCGCGCGAGGGCCTCGGGCTCCCCGGCGCGCGCCGGGGTCTCGACCGCGAGGCCGAGCGCGAGCGCGGCCGCCTTGACCGGCGAGGCGACGGGGCGGAGGCCGCGTCCGCGAGGCTTGTCGGGACGCGTGACCACGAGGAGCGGCGCCCGGCCGTCCTCGTTGAGCCGGAGGAGCGGCGGCACCGCGAGGGCGGGCGTGCCGTAGTAGACGAGGCGCACGGCCCCGGTCAGAGCGAAGGTCGGGAAGACCCCTCGCGCACCGAGGGGACGCTCGGCTCCGGCGCCCGGAAGCGCTTGAGCCGCGCCTCGAGGAGCTTCCGCCGGATGGGGCTCAGCCGATCGATGAAGAGGATGCCGTCCAGGTGGTCGATCTCGTGCTGGATCGCGCGCGCCACGATCCCTTCGGCCGGGAGGCTGAAGCGCGTCCCCTCCTCGTCGGTCGCCTCGACCACGATCGAGGCCGCGCGCTTCACGTCCTCGCGGAAGCCGGGGATGCTCAGACACCCCTCTTCGCCGATCACGGTCCCCTCGCGGCTCGTGATCACCGGGTTCACGAACGCGCGCTTCACGCGCACGCCCTCGTCCTCGACGTCGACGACGAAGACGCGCGTCGAGACGCCGACCTGGGGCGCGGCGAGCCCGACGCCCTTCTCGCGATACATCGTCTCGAACATGGCGAGGGCGAGATCCTTCACCTCCGCCGTCACGGCCGGCGCCGGGTCGGCCTTCTTGCGAAGGACCGGATCGCCGTAGTAGCGGAGGGGCAGGGCCCGCCTAGTCGCCACGCTCCAGCACCTGCACGATCGCCTGCCGCGCGAACTCGAGCTTCACGTCCTCGGCGACCTTGAGCACCACGACCTCCTCCTTCTCGCCCTTCTTCCCGATGACCGTGCCGAAGAGGCCGCCCGAGGTGAGCACGCGGTCCCCCTTCCGGATCGACTTCAGCATCGCCTCGGTCTCCTTCTGCTTCTTCTGCTGCGGGCGGATGATCAGGAAGTAGAAGATCCCCACCGTGATCGCGAGGAGCGCGAGCATGTGGAGCATCTGGTCGGAGGCGGAGGGCGCGCCCGGGGGGGCCGCGGCCTGCGCGTAGACGGCGTCGATCATGGATTCTCCTCGGGTGGCGCGGACGGGGGAGCGGCGCTGCCGCGATCCCGGTAGCCCCGGCGGAACGCCGCACGGAACGACGCGAAGTCGTCCCGCTCGATCGCCTCGCGGGCTTCCCGCATCAGTGTCTGGTAAAACGTCACGTTGTGCAAGGTCAGCATTCGGTGCGCGAGGATCTCCCCCGCCTGGTGGAGGTGGCGGAGGTACGCGCGCGAGAAGAGCGCGCATGCCTCGCACCGGCAGCCGGGATCGAGCGGGCCCCCGTCGCGCGCGTGGACCGCGTTCCGGATGTTGAGGGGGCCCGCCGCCGTGAAGGCCATCCCGTTCCGCGCGTTCCGCGTCGGCAGCACGCAGTCGAACAGGTCGACGCCGGCCGCGATCCCGTCGAGCAGGTCGAGGGGCGTTCCCATCCCCATCAGATAGCGCGGCCGGTCGGGCGGCAAAGCGCCGCACGTCGCGCGCGCGAGCGCCCAGGTCTCCTCCTTCGATTCCCCCACCGAGAGGCCGCCGATCGCGTACCCGTCGGGTTCGAGCGCGGCGGTGCGCGCGGCCATCTCGGCGCGCGTCGCCGGATCGCCGCCCCCCTGCACGATGCCGAAGCGGAGCTGCGGGAGCCCCGTCGGCGTGGCGCCGGTCTCGGCGTGGCGGAGCGACCGCTCGGTCCAGCGGAGCGTGCGCTCCGCGGCGTCCCGCACGACGTCCGGCGACGCCGGGAGCGTGATCGCGTGGTCGAGCGTCACCGCCACGTCCACGCCGAGATCCGCCTGCACCTCCATGGCGCGCTCCGGGGTCAGGAACTCGAGACGGCCGTCCAGGTGGGAGCGGAATTCGACGCCCTCCTCGCGGACCCGCATGCGCTCCTTGAGGCTGAGGATCTGGTAGCCGCCGCTGTCGGTGAGGATCGGCCCGTCCCAGGCCATGAAGGCGTGGAGTCCGCCCAACTCGCGCACGAGCGCGGCTCCGGGACGGAGCATGAGGTGGTACGTGTTGGCGAGAAGGATCTGGGTCCCCGAGGCGCGGATCTCCGCCGGTGAGAGCCCCTTCACGGTGCCCGCCGTCCCGACCGGCATGAACGCGGGCGTCCGCACGACGCCGTGCGCGGTGTGGAAGAGGGCGGCGCGCGCCGCGACGGCGCCTCCTCGCGTCAGGACGAAGCGGCCGGGATCGTCGTCGCCCGCGCGCGCGGACTCAGGCGGCATGTCCCCCCGGGGCGTCGATCGCGTACTCCTTGAGCTTCGTCCGGAGCGTCTGGCGCGAGATCCCCAGCGCCTCCGCCGCGCGCGTCTTGTTGCCGCCCGCCTTGTCGAGCGCCATGGTGATGGCGACCCGCTCCGCCTGGGCCAGCGTGATCACGCCGCCCTCGGCGTGGAGGCGCGTCTCGAGCACCTTCGGGGCGGCGCCGCCCGCCGCCACGATCTCGAGCGGCAGGTGCTCGGGCAGGATCCACTCCTCGCTCTCGAGCAGGATCGCCCGCTCGATGACGTTCTTGAGCTCGCGCACGTTCCCCGGCCACCGGTAGGCGAGGAGGAGCGGGAGCGCCTCGTCGCTCGGGCCCTTCACGCTCCGGCCCAGGTCGCGGTTGAAGGCGCCGATGAAGTGGTCGATCAGCGCGGGGATGTCCTCGGTCCGCTCCCTGAGCGGCGCCACCAGGACCCGGATCACGTCGAGCCGGTAGAAGAGATCCTCGCGGAACCTCCCCTGGTCGACCAGGGCGCGGAGATCCCGATTCGTGGCCGCCACGATGCGCGCCTCGACGTGGATGTCGCCCGTGCCGCCCAGGCGGCGGAAGCGCTTCAGGTCGAGCGCGCGAAGGAGCTTGGACTGGAGATTCACCGACATCTCCCCGATCTCGTCGAGGAAGAGCGTCCCGCCGTTCGCCAGCTCCATCAGCCCCTTCTTGGTCCGCTTCGCGTCGGTGAAGGCCCCCTTCTCGTATCCGAAGAGCTCGCTCTCGAGCAGGTTCTCGGGGAAGGCGCTGCAGTTCACTTCGACGAACGGCCCGTCGCGCCCGGGCCCGAGGTCGTGCACCTCGCGGGCGAGGAGCTCCTTTCCGACGCCGGTCTCGCCCTGGAGCAGCACCGTGCTGCTCCCGGTCGCGGCGATCTTCCGGATCGTCTCGAAGACCTTCGCCATCTTCTGGCTGCCGCCGACCACGAGCGCCGAGCCGCCCCGGCGGCGCTCCGATTCGCGGAGCCGCGCGACTTCCTCGGCCAGGCGCGTCTGCGCCAGGGCGTTCTCCAAGATCAGCTTCATGTGATCGAGCTCGAACGGCTTCGCGACGTAGTCGTAGCAGCCCGCCTTGGCGGCCTCGACGGCGTTCTCGAACTTTCCGTACGCCGTCATGATCACGACCTGCGTCTCGGGTCGTTTCGCCTTGAGCTTCTTCAGGAGGTCGAGGCCGTTCAGGTCGGGGAGCTTCTGGTCGAGGAGCACGAGGGCGTAGTCGCCCCGCTCGAACTTCTCGAGGGCTTCGGCGCCGTCGGCCGCCGTCTCCACGCGGTAGCCCTCCTCCGAGAGACTCTCTTTGAGCGTGAACCGGAGGGTTCGTTCGTCGTCCACCACGAGTACGGCGACGGTCTGCTTAACGAGGGTCGCGACGTCGGTCTCCATGTCGTTTCTCCACGGGTAGGTCGATGCTCACGGCGGTTCCCTGCCCCACCACGCTCTCGATGGAGATCACGCCGCCGTGCTCGCGAACGATGCTCTGACAGATCGAAAGACCCAGGCCGCTTCCCTGCGCGCGGGTCGTAAAGAAGGGGTCGAAGACCCGCGCCAGGGTCGCGGCGGGAATGCCGGGGCCGTTGTCCTGGATGCGGATCTCCACCATGTCGACGAGCGGCGTCTCCTCCTCGTCGCCGAGGCGGTCGGTGGCGCGCCGCCCCAGGCGGCTCCGCTCGGCGGCGCGCTTCCGCGCCACCTGGACGGAGACGCGGATCTCGCCTCCGCGCTCGAGGGCCTGGAGGGCGTTCATGAGGACGTTCAGGAGCACCTGGAGGATCTGGTCCAGGTCGATGTAGATGGGCGGGACCTGGTCGACCCGCGTCGCGGTGAGCGCGACCTCCTGCCGCACGGCCAGCTCGCGAACGAGGGTCAACGCCTTGTCGAGAGCGGGAAGGAGCGGCTGGCGCGTGAGCCGGGGCGACGCGGGCCGCGCGAACTGGAGGAGGCTCGAGACGATCCGGTCGAGCCGCGTCACCTCCTCCAGGATCAGATCGGCGAAGGGCGTGCGCGGGTCGTCGCTCGCGAGGCGCCGTTTCAGGATTTGCGCCGACGTGCCGATGCCGGCGAGCGGGTTCCGGATCTCGTGGGCGACGCCGGCCGCCAGCGCGCCGATCGACGCGAGCCGGTCGCGCCGCCGCCACTGCTCCTCGCGCGACTTCTGCTCCCTCAGATCGTGGAAGACCGCGACGGTGCCCTCGAGGCGCCCGCCCTCCCCCTCGAGCGGCAGGAGCCGGAGCGTGATGGGAAGCACGTCCCCCGTCCGCGTGACGATCTCCACCTCGCGCGCCTCTTCCGGCTTCGCGCAGGCGCCGGGGAGCACGTGCCCCTCGCCGCGCGGCGCGCGGAAGACCCGGGCCGCGTCCTGGCCGAGGATCTCCGCGGGCGGATAGCCGAGGAGCCGCGCCGCGGTGGCGTTCGCGGAGACGACGTGCCCTCGACGATCGACCGCGAGCACGCCGAACGGCGCGTGCCGGTGGACGCTTCGCGCGGCATCGAGGGTGAGACCGGTCCGCTCCTCGTCGACCGCTTGGTCGGCGGTCAGGGGGCGGGTTCTCACGTGGCGGGCTCCGAGCCCAGGGGCGGCATCTTCCGTGTGCCAATCTCCGTTCAGGTTAGCGGTTACGGAGGTGGTCACACTTTTACCAGCGACCCGCGAGGGGGTCAAGCGGATTCGGGCCGGAAGCGGAGGAGAGCGGGCGGCGCCCGCGGGCGCGGCTAGAGCGCGCGCCGGGCGGCGCGGCGCAGAATCAGCGCGGCGATGATGCGACGCACCTCGGGGCGGTCGTAGTGCCCCTCCTGAACCCGGCGGCGGGCGCGCGCGATCGCGTCGTCGCGCGTGCCGCGGGACTCGGCCACGGCGGTCGCGGTCTGCTTAGTTGACGTTGGCGGCACGATGGCGATCCCTCCGTAGCGCTGCGAGCGCCTCCACCCACGATTCCTTCAGGTCGAGGAGCAGCTCGAACGCCTCCTCGTACGCGCCCCGCTCGATCTGGGCGAGGCAGGAGTCGAAGTGCGCGAGGACGCGGCCCCCCGCCTCCCGGCCCTTGGGATCGAGATGGCTCATCAGCGTGAGGACGGTCTCTTCCGCCACCGAGCGGTTCCCTTGCTCCACGCCGCGCAGCGCGCAGTCGAAGAGCGCGGTCACCTCCTCGCCGTCCTCGAGCCACCGGTCGAGCTCGTGCGGCCGCTCCCCGCGCCGTGTCACGGCGGGGACGTCCGCGAGGTCGCGCGGCGGGTCACTTCGCCCCGCCCTCGTCCGGCCCGTTCGATCCTCCGTTCGGCCCCGAGCCCCCCGACGGTCCCGGTCCGGGCGTCTGGCGGCGCTCCTGCTCCGCCTGGGCCCGACGATTCTCCTGCTGGATCCGCTCGTAGATCTCCTCGCGGTGGACCTTGACGCTCGGCGGGGCGTCGATGCCGAGCTTCACGTGGTTGCCCTTGACCTCCACGATGGTGATCTTCACGTCGTCGCCGATGCGGATGTTCTCGCCCAGCTTTCGCGTCAGGAGGAGCATCGTGCCCTCGCTACCGCCAGCATCCTGCCGGTCGGGATTCCGTCCTCGCGACGGGGGCACCTCGTGCGCCCTCGACCGCGTTCGGACCTCGTCCCACTGATCGGCAGCGGCGCGGAGCTTCTGAACGGGGAAAGGCCCGCGGCGGGCCGCGCGCGCCGTGGAGCGGCGCTCGGACGCGCGACGCGCGCGGCGACCGCGCGGCCGGATCGAGCCACGAACGCGCGGCCGATGTTGAGGTCCGAGGGACGCCCTGCTACAGTGCCCGCGTGATCCGGGACCGGGCGGAGAAGGGGGTGCGCCGATCGGCGCGACGAGTTCGGTTCGTCGCGGGCTCGGGCGCGCTCGCGCTCGCCGCGGCCCTCTCCGGATGCGGCACGAAACAGGTCGTGCTGCCCGTCGACACGAACGGCGTGGTCTGGACGCGCATCACGAATTCCGCGTCGGTGATCAATCCCCTGGGGCCCGACTGGCGCGGCGATTCGATCGTGGTGCAGAACTTCCGATACTACGACGCGACGCACGGAAGCGACCGGATCGCGACGATGCGCGCGGATGGATCCGAGCTGACGTACGTTCCCGGCCCGCCCCTGGCGTTCACCTCGGACCAGCGGCCGAAGTGGGTGAACGACTCGATCCTCGTCTTCACGACGAACCGCGTCACGGGCGCCTACGACATCTTCTACCGCAACCTGCGCACGGGCGTCGTGCGCGCGCTCACCAACTTCCCGGGCAACGAGTTCGATCCCGATCCGCAGCCGGGCCGGCCGGGCCTCGTCTTCACCGACGGCCCCGGACGGTTCCAGGGGCGGATCGCCGTGATCCCCGACACGGCGGGGGTGCCGCTCAACGTCCGCTACCTCACGCCCGATTCGCTCACGTCGGGCGAGCCCGACTGGGATCCCACCGGCACCCGCCTCTGCTTCAGCGCCGACAGCGCCGACGGCAGCCGCCACGTCTGGCTCGCGACGCTCACGCCGGGGGACACGACCCTGACCCAGCTCACCACGGGGCCGTTCCAGGATTTCACGCCTCGCTGGATGCCGGACGGCCTCCGGATCGTCTTCACGTCGAACCGGACGGGGCGGAGCGGACTCTGGTGGGTCTCGGAGGCGGGCGAGGGCGCCGGGCTCAATGTGGTCGCGTTCGAGGACGCGGGCGCGTCGATGTTCACGCCGGCGGTCTCCCCGGACGGAACGAAGATCGTCGTCTCGTCGGACGGCCGGGGTTTCGGCAGCTCCCTCTGGGTGCTCTCCAACTTCCACTTCTGACCCGGCCGCGGCGCCGCCCGCCGGCCGCGCGATTCGCCGCCTACGCGGTCCCGAGCCAGAGCGACGCCACGCCCAGGACGAGCGCGAGCTTGAGCGCGCGGGCGAGGCGGCGGGCGCGCGGCGGATCGCCGGCGCGGACCGCCCCGGCCACGGCGAGGAGCGGCGCGACGAGGGCCGCCGCGGCGATCGCGTAGAGCGGCCCGGCGTCGCCGAGCAGCCACGGAAGCGGAAGCGCCGCGATCGATAGCCACGACGCGGCCCGCATGGCGCGCTCCGGGCCGCGCCGCCCCGATCGGACCGGCCAGGTCGCCCTCCCGGCGACGCGGTCTCCCGGCTCGTCTTCCAGGTCCTTCGCGCACTCGCGGGAGAACGTGAGGAGCGCGGCGAGGAGCGCCGCCGCGAGCGAGCGCTCGGGGCGGCCGCCGAGCGTCCCGCCCCAGACCACCGCGAGGCCCGAGAGGAGCGCGATCAAGAGCGGCGAGGCGACGCCCCACGTCTTCCCCCACGGGCTGTAGGCGAAGAGCGCCGCCGCCCCCGCCGCGAAGAGGAGGACGCGCGTCGCGTTCGGACCGGTGGCCGCGAGGAGGGCGGCCGCCGCCGCGAGCGCCGCCCAGGAGATGGCGAACGCCCCCCGCGGCCCCACCGCGCCCGATGGGACCGGCCTCCCCGGCCGGTTCACGAGGTCCGCCGCGGCGTCCACGGCGTCGTTCCGCGCGTAGCCGAACGCGGCCGTCAGGACGGGCACGAAGAGGGCCGGCGTCGAGGGGTCGCCTCCCGAGAGTCGGGCGCCCGCGCCGACCGCGAGCGTCAGGGCGAGCAGGTTGAACGGGCGGACGAGGCGGACCGGCGCGAGCGCCCTCACGGCGGGGCGAGCGCGGCGAGCTTCCCCCGGAACGCGCGCGCGAAACGGCGCGCGGCCTGCTCGCGCTCCGCCTCGCCAGGCGCGGCGAGGATCGCCTCGATCAGGCTCGAGCCGACGATCGCCCCCTCGGCCCGCCCTCGAAAGCGGCCCAGGTCGCTCGCGAGGCTCATCCCGAAGCCGAGGCATCGGGGGAGGGGCGACACGGCGCGGCAGCGGTCGAGGAGCGCCAGGATCTCGGGGTCCTCGCTCCCCGCGCCCGTGACGCCGAGACGCGCGACCACGTAGAGGAACCCTCGCGCGCGCGCGGCGATCGCCGGGAGGCGCGCGGGATCGGTGGTCGGGGTGACGAGCGCTATGGTGTCGAGCCCTCCCGCCTGGAGCTGGTCCCACAGCTCCCGGTCCTCCTCGGGCGGCAGGTCGACGAGGATCACGCCGTCGACGCCGGCGTCGCCCGCCTCCTCGACGAACCGCGCCACGCCGTGGCGCAGGATCGGATTCAGGTACGTCATCAGCACGATCGGGGTGGCGTGACGCGCGCGGAGGCGGAGCGACTGCCCGAGGACCGAGCCGAGCGTCGTCCCGCCCTCGAGCGCCGTCCTCGTGGCCCGCTGGATCGTCGGCCCGTCGGCGAGGGGGTCCGAGAACGGGACGCCCAGCTCGAGGACGTCGGCCCCTTCCTCGCAGAGGGCGCGCGCGAGCCGGTCGGATTCGGCGGAATCGGGAAAGCCGGCGGTGAGGTAGGGAACGAAGGCGCCGCGCCGCCCGCGGCGGGCCGCCTCGAACGCGCGCGCGACGCCGCGCGTCACGGCCTTCGCCCTATCCGTTCAGGGCCGCGGCGCGACGGTAGGCTTCCCGCGCGCGCGCCGGAAGCTCCTTCTTGTCGAAGACCACGCCGAGCAGGTGGTGGACGCGCGGATCGTCCGGATGGAGGCGCGCCGCGGTCTCGAGCGCGAGGATCGCCTGGTCGGCGGCGTCCTGCTTGTTGTACGCGACCCCGAGCTGGTAGTGGAGCCGCGCGTCGTCGGGACGGTGCTCGATCGCCTGCTTCAGGTCGACCACGGCGCGGCCGTACTGGCCGACGCGGAGGTGGAGGAGCGCGAGCGCGTAGAGGCTCTCGACGTTGGCCGGGTCGAGCCGCACCGACGCCTGGAGCATCGCTTCCGACGCCTCGAGGTCGTGCTCGGCGAGGAGGGCCCAGCCGAGGTTGAAGTGCGCCTCGCTCGAATCGGGAGCGAGCGCCACGGCGCGGCGGAACTGGGCGATCGCCTCGGCGCGCATTCCCGTCTCGTAGTAGAGGACGCCGAGGTTCGAGTGCGCCTCCCCGCAGCCTGGGTCGACGTTCACGGCGCGCTCGAGGGCCGCGATCGCGCCCGGACGATCGCCCGAGTCGGCGCGCGCCAGGCCGAGGTTCACCCAGCCGCGCACGCGCCCGGGCTCGAGGCGGACCGTCTCCTCGTAGGCGTCGCGCGCCTCGTCGCCCCGGCCCTGGCGCCCGGCGTGCTGCCCGCGCCGAAACCACGCCTCGGGGTCCTGCGGGCCCTGCTCCACGGCGCGGCGAACGTAGATCTCGGCCTCCTCGAAGGAGCCGGCGCGGGACAGGAGGTCGCCGAGGAGCGTCAGGAGGGCGACGTGGCGCGGGTGGGCCAGGATCCCCTGGCGGAGGACTTCGATCGCGCGGTCGCGGCGCCCTTCCAGCGCGAAGATGCGCGCGGCCTGGAGGACGCGCTCCGCGTCGGCGCCGCCGCGAACGAGATTCTCCGCGACGGCGAGGCTCTCCTCCCGGCGCGGCTCGGCCGCGCTCAGCGTTCGATCGGCGACATCGATGGGAACGGCGCGATCCACGGGGCGGAGCCTAAGAACCGGGCGCGAAGACTGTCAACCAAAAAGGCCCCTCGCGGGGCCTTCGCCACGTTGGATCCCCCGCGGCGCGAGGACGCGCCCAAGGTTCCGGTCAGGAGACCTCTTCCAGGTCCCGCATGTGCGAGTGGGTCTTCGCGCGGCTCGAACCCTCGTCGGCCACGATCTCGACCTTGATCTCGAACGTGAGGCGGAGCCGGCCGCCCTTCGCGGGCAGCGCCCCGAGATCGAGCGGTACCGTGATCGTGCCGCCGTTCGCGGAGACGCCCGCTCCCCGGTTGGCCTCGTACCCGACCTCGCGCTGGATCTCGTCGTCGGAGAAGACCGCGTCGTCGTCGTTCGCGCGCACGATCTCGGGCTCCGCGGAGCCCCGCGGCTCGTCGCGGTCCTCCCGCTCCACCACGATGTCCTCGCCCGAGAGGACCAGATCCTCCTCGGCCACGGAAGGCGCGGGCTCGACGGGCGGATCGCTGAAGGGTGTCCGCTCGTGGTAGAAGCCGGCGGTCACCGGCGCCGCCGGCTCCTCGACGATCAGGTCCTCCGAGAGGATCGGCTCGGCGGAGTCGGACGCGGTCTCCTCGACGGCGGCCTCGTCCTCCCCCTTCCCGCGCTTCAGCATCTGCATCAGCTTGCCGCGCCCCTTCTTGGGCTCGGCCGAAGAAGGTGACGGGGCTTCCTCGGCGACCTTGGGCGATTTTGACGCCCCCTCGGATGCGGCCCGAGCGGTCGCGGCAAGGCTTCCCCGATCCCGTTCCATGACGTCCTTCGAGATCCTGGCCAGGAGCAGCTTCGACACGCCGCGAAGCGTCTCGAAGACGCCGACGCCGTTCGCGGCCTGCGATTCGTACGTCGGCACGCGGTAGCGGTTCAGCTCCTGGTTCATCTCCTCGACGCTCAGGGCGTTCGGCAGGTCGCGCTTGTTGAGCTGGATGACCCACGGAATGGTCTTCAGGTCGAGGCCGTACGACTTGAGGTTGGCCTCGAGGTTGGTGAGGCTCTCCCGGTTCTCCGCCATCTTGTCGGGCGACGAATCGGCGACGAACACGACCGCGTCGACGCCCTTCAGGACGAGCTTGCGCGTGGCGTTGTAGTAGACCTGGCCGGGGACCGTATAGAGGAGGAAGCGGGTCTTCATCCCCGATAGCTCGCCCAAGTCGAGCGGCAGGAGATCGAAGAAGAGCGTCCGGTCGGTCTGCGTCTTCATCGAGACCATGCGGCCGCGGTTCGACTCGGGGACGCTGTCGTAGATCTTCTCGAGATTCGTGGTCTTGCCGCTCAGACCGGGACCGTAATAGACGATCTTCGCGTTGATCTCCCGACCCGAATAGCTGACCACGACCATGGCGTCGCTCCCTGATTCTGGTTCAAGTCGCAGAAACGGCGATCGAGGCGCGAGACCGTGAGGCGTGGCTCGGCGCCGGCCCGCTTCGCAAGGGAGCAGGAGACGTGCCAGGGGGAGGAGCGAGGCGCCGGGAGGGGGGATATGGGGTGCGGGTTAAGCCATTGCGGGAAGGAGGGTTTCGCTACCGGAGAGCGGGCTCGGACGAGGCGCGCCGCGGAACGCACAGCCGGTCGTGCGCATCGCACGGCGGCCAGCAGATTGCCACCTCAGCGGCTACGTGTTTCCCGCCTGATCCAGACTCCCTGGCGTTCCTTCAGTTGCAGGTTCGGGGCGCCGGGCTCCCGGACGCTCTCGTAGTGGCGGAGCAGGAGGCTCTTGAGCGCGGGGTACTCCTCGGTCGGGAAGTAGCGGTTCACGCGACTGAACATCCCGTCCGACTCGGAGTAGCGCAGGAGGGTCACCTCGGTCACGCGCTCGTACTCGTTCTCGCCGAACGCGATCTCCGGGTTCTCGTCGACGTCGATCCAGAGGGACGCGACGGTCGCCGCCACCTCGAAGCGGTGCTTGTTGCGCATGAGGTATTCCCAGAGGCCGAAGATCTCCAGCGGGACGTAGCGTACCGTCGGTGGCGCCTCGCTCGATTTCCGGATTTCGCACCGCACCAGCTTCTGGCTCGCCATCGCACCCCCCGCGTCTCCGCCTCGGTTCCGTGGCACGCAGCATGCACTCTACCACGGCATGAAGCCGCGGCGCGGTCCCCTCGATCGGAGGCCGGGCCGCTCAGCGCCGGACCCGAGCCCGGAGGCCGCCCATGAAACGCAACCTGAACTCGACCGCGCCCCGAACGCTCGCGCGCCACGCGCCGGAAGTCTATTGCCGGCGGGACAATCGCGTCTACGAAAGCTGTCCCCACGCCGACGACCCCGCCGCCTGTCCCTGCCTCATGGGCGTCGAGACCGCCGACTCCCTGTTCGATCCGAAGAGCGACGAGGGCAAGTCGATCCAATAGCGCGGACGAATCGAGCCACTTCCATGGGTGATTCGCCGCAGCCAATCTAGGAAGGGCTCTCCCGCAAGTCAATGGATTCGGGACGGGCGGCTCCTTGACACCCCGTTTCGCTCTCCTGTAGCGTCGCCCGCGGTGACGGATTTCGCCACAGACGCGCCGCGCGACATGCACGCGCTCTCCCGGTTCGCGATCCGCTCCGCGCTTCGGATCGCCGACTCGACCCCCCGTGGCGCCGCGCGCGTCCTGGCGAGTCTCGGCGGCGCCCTCCAGTACCGCTTCGACCGCCCCCGCCGGACCGCCGTGCTCGCGAACCTGGCGCGGATGGCCGAGGGGGGGCACCCCCGGCTGGCCTCGGCTCGCGACCGCGAACGCGCGGCGCGGGCGATCTTCGTCAGCTATCTCCGGTTCCTCTTCGAGTTCCTGGCGCAGCGACGGATGACCGACCGCGCCCTCTGCGCGACGTTTCGGTTCCAGGGCACCGAGCTCCTCTATCGCGCGCTCGCGGGAGGCCGCGGCGCCGTCGTCGCCGCGCCCCACCTCGGCAACTGGGAGCTGGCTGGGCTCGCGCTCGCGCGGCTCGGATTCCGCGTCCACGTCGTGACCGGGGTCCAGCTCCATCCGGCCCTCTCCCCCGCGGTCCGGGCGCTCAAGGAGGGCTCGGGGATCCGGGTCAGCACGCCCGAGGACGGCTTCGCTCCCCTCCTCGCCACGCTCCAGGGCGGAGGGCTGGTGGTGCTCCTCGTCGACGGCGACGTCTACGCGCGCGGGCTTCGCGCGCCGTTCTTCGGGCGGGAGACGCCGTTCCCCGCCGGCCCGGCGATCCTCGCGCGCCGAGCCCGCGCGCCCCTCCTGCACGCGCACGCGGAGCGCCTGCGGGACGGGAGGCACCGGATCTCGATCGACGGATGGGACGAGCCCGACCGGTCGATCCCGCTCGCGCGCGATCTCGCCCGGCTGACGGAGCGCGTCGCGCGCGCCCAGGAGCGGAACATCGCGGCGCACGTCACGCAGTGGTGCATCTTCCGCCCCTTCTTCTCCGGCCCCCCCGCGAGCGGGACGCGGCGTGCCGCTTAGGATCGCCATCGTCACGCAGGCGTACCGCCCGGCCGTGGGCGGCGTCACCGAGCACGTCGACGCGACCGCCCGCGGCCTCCGGGAGCGCGGCCACGACGTGACGGTGATCACGTCGCGTTTCGAGCGGAGCGCGGCGCCGGAGCCGGGCGTGCTCCGGATTGGATGGAACCTCGTCGTCCCCTACAACGGCGCCGAGAACAACGTCACGCTGGGGCTCGGCTTGGCGGGCCGGCTCGACGCGGCGTTTCGACGGGGGCGCTACGACGTCGTGCACGTCCACTGCCCCCTCTCGCCGACCCTGCCCCTCCTCGCGCTCCGCGTCGCGCGGCAGCCCACCGTCGGCACGTTCCACACGGTGTCGTCGTGGGATCTGCCGTTCCGGCTCCTGCGCGCGCCGCTTGGCCCGGTCTTCCGCCGGATGGCGCGCGTGACCGCGGTTTCCGACGCGGCGCGCGACGACGTCACCCGGCACTTTCCCGGGCCGGTGCGCGTGATCCCGAACGGCGTCGACCTCGACCGCTTCCGTCCCGGGCTGAGGCCGCTCCCCCGATTCGACGACGGAATCCCGAACGTCCTCTTCGTGGGGCGCTTCGATCCGCGCAAGGGCCTTCCCGAGCTCCTGCGCGCGGCGGAGATCCTCACGCTCGAGGGTCTCCGCTTCCGGCTCATCCTGGTCGGCGACGGCCGGCTCCGGGAGCGCCTCGAGCGGATGACGCACGGTCCGCTCCGCGGCCGCGTCCTCTTCGAGGGACGGGTGGATCACGACCGGCTGCCCCGCTACTACGCGACGGCCGACGTCTTCTGCTCGCCGGCGGTGTCGGGAGAGAGCTTCGGCCTCGTGCTCCTCGAGGCGATGGCGGTCGGCGCTCCGGTCCTGGCCACCGATCTCCCCGGCTACCGCTGTGTCGTGACGAACGACTCGGACGGGATCCTCGTTCCGCCGAGGGACGTACCGGCGCTGGCCGCGGCGCTGAAAGGGCTCCTCCTCGACCTCGGGCTGCGCCGCCGCCTCGGGGCGCGGGGCGTCGAGACGGCGCGTCGCTTCGGATGGGATCGGGTGGTCGACGAGCTCCTCGACGTCTTCCACGACGTCACGGGTTCCGCCGCCGAGCGGCGCCCGCTCCGGCCCGCCGCGCGAGACGCGCCCCCGACGCCGGTCTCGGTCTGATGCGCGGGGCGGCGTCGCTCCGCCTCTTCCACGATCCCTCCTTCCGGGCGCTCTGGCTCGGGCAGCTCGTCTCGATCTTCGGGGACCGGTTCACCTACCTGGCCCTGCTCGCCGTGGTCGTCGAGCGGGCGCACACGCCCGGGAACCCCGCCGCGGAGCTCGCCCTCATCCCGCTCGTCTCGTTCCTCCCGTCCATCCTCTTCTCTCCCCTGGCGGGCGCCCTGGTCGACGGGTGGAACACGCGGCGGGTCCTCGTCGTCTCGGACGCGGCGCGCGGCGTCATCGTGCTGCTCCTGATCCCCGCGACCCTCCGGGGCGGGCTCCCCGCGGCGTTCGCCCTCGTCTTCATCCTCTATCTCGCGAATTCGTTCTTCCTCCCGGCGCGCTCGGCGATCCTCCCCGATCTGGTTCCGGCCGACCGGCTCGTGGAGGCGAACTCGCTCGCGACGCTCGCCGGGGTCATCGCGACGATCGCGGGCTCGATCGCGGGCGGCGCCGCGATCGAGCGCTGGGGCTGGCGGATCGGGTTCGCGCTCGACGCCGTCACGTACTTCGTGTCGGCCGCGGCGCTCGCCCTGATCCGGGTCCCCGCGAAGGCGCCCCGCGCGGCGGCGGCGGACGCGGTCGGCCGCCCGTACCGCGCGCTCCTGGCCGACGTGCGGGAGGGGGCGCGCGTGACCTTGGCGAGCGGACGGGCGCTCGGGGCGATCGGCGCGATCGTGCTCCTCTGGATCGCGGGGGGGACCCTCCACGTGGCCGTGCCGCTCCTGCTCCAGCGCCGGGGAGCGGGCGTCGTCTCGGGCGTGGGGACGATCCTCGCGGCCGCGGCGTGCGGCATGGTGATCGGGACGCTCCTCCTCGCGGCGCGCGGTCGCGGGCGCTCCTCCTGGACGCGGATCGCCTGGGGGCTCTCCGGAACGGGCGCCGCGCTCGCGGCGTTCGCGCTCTCCCGGTCGCGCGCCGCCGACCTCGCGATCGCGTTCGGGGCCGGCGTTTTCGTGGCGATCCTTCTCGTGACGACGGAGGCCGTGCTCCAGGAGTCGGTCGCCGCGACGGCCCGGGCGCGGGTCTTCGCGCTCCGCGATTTCGCGGCGCGGCTCCTCGTGCTCCTGGCGGCGGGGCTGACGGGCGCGTCGCTCGCCCACGCGTGGACGACGCCGGGGGCGGCCGTGATCGCGGCGGGGGCTCTGGTCGTCACGGGAGGAATCGCGATCGCCGCGAGGCCTCGCGGCATGGATCGATCGAGGACGGCGGGGGAACGCTAGAAGACCTTCCGGCCCTCGGCGACGATCTCGTTGAGCGCGTCACGGAAGTACGGGGTGCCGTTCGCGAAGTCGGCGCCGACGCGCTCCTTGTAGATGTCCCACGACTTCTTGATCTCGTAGCCCAACACCGCGACGAGATTCCCTTCGAGGATCCCCCGATCGCGCTTCTCGCGATTGTAGATCGCGATGTCGGAGGCGAGCACGCGCGCGAGGCGCCGCGCCCGCTCGTGGCGCTTCCGCTCCTCGGGCTCGAGCCCGTCGGGAATCGGCGTCCCGGCGGGTAGGGCCGATCCCCCGGCTGGCGCCTGAGTCGGAGCGGCCGGCGCCGGCGCGCTCTCGGGAGCCGGCGCCGCGGGCGCCGCGTGGGGCGGCGCCGCGTGAGCCGAGGGCGAATGGGCCGGCGCGGAGCCTCCGTGGGTCGGCTCGACGAACTGCTCGTACGCGACCGACGCGTGGCTCGGCGCCGGTGGCTCGGACGTCTCCGCCGTCTCGGCCCTCGAGGAGTGCGGCGCGGGAGGCGCGACGGGCGCCGGAGACGGCGCGGGAGGCGCCGGCGGCGCGGGCGGACGGGGCTCCGGGGTCGGCGGCACGAGCGGCAGCTCGCTCGGCGCGGGGACCGTCGCCGCGGGCTTGATCGCGAAGACCTCGCCGCACTTCTTGCAGCGCACGCGTGCGCCCTGCGCCGGCACGAGCGAGTCGGCGATCGTGTAGCGCGCGTGACAGGAGGTGCATTCGATCGTCATGCCGTCCGCTCCCCGAACCCTCAATGGCTGGTTCCGTACATCCGGTCTATCGGCCCATCGGGCCGCATCTTTGGGGGTTTCTCTACCCGCTCCCCAGGAGCCGCTCGGCGCCGGCGAACTGGGCCTCGATCCACTCCCGAAGGTGCTCCACCCCCTCCCCCCGCTCCCTCTCGTCGAGGAGCTCGGCGGCGATCGACCGGGCGGCCTCGATCAGGTCCAGATCGGTCAGCGGCCGGGCGACCCGAAGCTCCGGAAACCCATGCTGCGACGTGCCCAAGAACTCCCCGGGCCCCCTCAGTCTCAGGTCCTCCTCGGCCAGCTTGAAGCCGTCCGAGACGCACCGGAAGAGGGTCAGCCGCTTCCGTGCCATCTCGCCGATCCCCCGGCCGACCGCCAGCACGCAGCGTCCGGGGCGTTCCGCGCGCCCGACCCGGCCCCGAAGCTGGTGGAGCTGGGCCAGCCCGAAGCGCTCGGGGTGCTCGATCAGGATGAGCGTCGCGTCGGGCACGTCGAGTCCGACCTCGACGACGGTGGTCGCGACGAGCACCCGCGCGCGACCCGAACGGAACCGATCGAGCGCGGCGCGCCGCTCCCCCGCCTTGAGGCGTCCGTGGACGAGCGCGACGCCCGCCTTCGCGAGCGCCGGCACGCGCGAGAGCGTCTCGGCCATCGCCGTGGCCGCCTTGAGGTCGAGGGTCTCGCTCTCGTCCACCACCGGATAGACGACGAACGCGCTCCCCCCGTCGCCCACCTCGCGCGCGAGCAGGTCGGTCACCGCGCCCCGGTCCTCGCCGCGAAGGAACGACGTGGCGATCGGCGCGCGTCCCGGCGGCTTCTCGGGAAGCAGCGAGACGTCGAGGTCGCCGTAGAGCGTGAGCGCGAGGCTCCGCGGAATGGGCGTCGCGGTGAGCACGAGGAGGTGCGCCGCCCGGCCCGGGGCCCCCTTCTCCGCGAGCGTGATCCGCTGGCGGACGCCGAAGCGGTGCTGCTCGTCCACGACGACGAGCCCGAGGGCCCGGAACGCCAGGTCGCGCTCGAGGAGCGCGTGGGTGCCGATGACGATCGCCGTCTCCCCGGAGGCGATCCGGGCGAGGAGGCGCGCGCGTTCCGCGGGCGGCGTCGACGCCGTGAGGAGCGCCGCCTCGATGCCGAGCGGCGCCAGGACCGAGGCGGCGGTCCGCGCGTGCTGCTCGGCGAGGATCGCCGTGGGCGCCAGGATCGCCGCCTGCGCCCCGGCGCCGGCCGCCCGCGCGGCGGCCGCGAGCGCCACGACGGTCTTCCCCGATCCGACGTCGCCCAGGAGGAGGCGCCGCATCGGCTCCTCCCGGTCCAGGTCGCCCGCGATCGCCGCGATCGCCGCGGCCTGGGACTCGGTCGGCGCGAAGGGGAGCGACGCGACGAGGCGCCGCATCGCTCCTTCTCCGTCCGCGAGGGAGCGCGCGCGGAGGCGCCCGCGATGGCGGCGCCGTGCGTACTGGAGGGAGACCTGGAGCCGGAGGATCTCCTCGAGCGCGATCCGGCGGCGCGCCGGCTCGGCCGCCTCCGGCCCCGGAGGGAAGTGGACCTCCTCGAGCGCCCGCCTTAGCGGCGGCAGCCCGAGCCGCGACCGCCGCTCCTCGGGAACCTGGTCGGGTAGGTCAGGCAGCCCGTCGAGCGTCTCCCGCACGCGGGCGCGGATCCACCGCTCACCGATTCCCTCGGTCAGCGGATAGCGCGGGACCATCCGTCCGACGTGCAGGTGATCACCCGCCGCCGGCTCCTCGGGCTCAAACTCCGGGTTGTGGAGCTCGAGGCCGTGGAACGCCTGCACGGCCCCGGAGAAGAGGTAGCGCGCGCCCGGCGTGAGGAGCCGCTCGCGAAAGGGCTGGTTGAACCAGACCGCGCGCAGGAGGCCGGAATCGTCGCGGAGCGTGGCCGTCAGGTCGCGGCGGCCGCGGGCGCGCGCGCGGAGGCGCGACTCGACGACGGTCGCGAGCACCGACGCGTCGGCCCCGGGCGCGAGCCGCGCGATCGGCGTCACCGCGCGCCGATCGCGGTAGGCGGTCGGCACGTGGAAGAGGAGGTCCCGGACGCTTCGGACGCCGAGCCGGGCGAGCCGGCGCGCCATCTCGGGACCAACGCCCTTCAGGTAGCGGATCGGGTCGTTGAGCGTGGCCATCCTCGAATGCTAGGCGGCGCCGTCGGTCCCGTCAAACGCGGGGACCGGAGGCCGGGGAGCGGCCGGGAGGGGGGTTGCCAGGGGCGCGCCGATCGGGTAGACTTTGACGCTCATTTCGACTCTCGGGAGGTTCGATGGCCAAGACGTGCGACATCTGCGGGAAGGGCGTTCAGTTCGGGCAGAACGTGAGCCACGCGCACAACATCACGAAGCGGCGCTGGGAAGTGAATCTCCAGACCGTGCGCGCGATCGTCGCGGGACGTCCGAAGCGGCTTCGCGCCTGCACGCGCTGCATCCGCTCCGGCGCGGTCCGGAAGGGAATGCGCGCGGCCGAAGCGGCCCGCTCGCGCGCGAGCTGACCGATCGGCGGCGCCCGACGCCGCGTGAATGGAGAACGCCCGCCTCATCCTGAGGCGGGCGTTTCCGTTTGCCGCTCGGCGGTTTGGGCGCGGCCCCCGAGGGGCCCTGCGCCTAGTCCATCTGTTTCCGCATGAACGCGGGCACGTCCATGTTGTCCCGCGTGATGACGCGGCCGCCGAACGGACGCCGCGCGCTCCCCGACCCGACCCGGAACGACGGCCGGCCGTTCCCGGCGGCCGGCGCCGGCTCCGGCACCTCCGTCCCTTCCCCTTCCTCCTCCTCCACGTCCTCGAGCGACGGGCGCGAAGCCGCGGGCGGCGTCGCCCGCTGCGGATCGATCGCGAAGATCTGCGGCCGCGCCGCGGGGCGGGCCGGCTCGGCCGCCGGCTTCGCCTTGGCCTCGGCCTTCCCGAACCCGGTCGCGATCACGGTGATGGACAGCGCGTCGCCCATCGACTCGTCGATCACCGCGCCGAAGATCACGTTGGCGTCGTGCCCCGCAGCGTCGACGACCACCGAGACCGCCTCGTTGATCTCGTGGAGCGACATCGACTCGCCGCCGGTCACGTTCACGAGGAGCGCCTCGGCCCCCGAGATCGAGACGTCGTCGAGGAGCGGGCTCGACACGGCCGACTGCGCCGCCTCGTACGCGCGGTTCTCGCCGGACGCGACGCCCGCGCCCATGAGCGCGTTGCCGCGCTCCGCCATGACCGTCTTCACGTCGGCGAAGTCGAGATTCACGAGCCCCGGCACGGTGATGAGGTCCGAGATCCCCTTCGTCGCGTGGTGGAGCACCCGGTCGGCCATGTGGAACGCCTGGCGGAGCGGCGTGTTCCGGTCGACGATCGCGAGCAGCCGCTGATTCGGGATCACGATCAGGGTGTCGACGCTCTCCCGGAGGAGGCGGAGCCCGTCTTCGGCCGTCTGCATCCGGCGCCGCCCCTCGAACTCGAACGGACGCGTCACCACGGCGACGGTGAGCGCCCCCATCTGCCGCGCGATGCGCGCCACGATCGGCGCCGCCCCGGTTCCGGTGCCGCCGCCCATGCCGGCGGTGACGAAGACCATGTCCGCTCCGTCCAGCGCTTCGGCGATCATCGGCTCGTCCACCTCGGCCGACTCGCGGCCCACGGTCGGGTTGGCGCCGGAGCCGAGGCCCTTCGTGATCGTGACGCCGAGCTGGAGCTTCTTCGGGCACCGCGACTGCGTCAACACCTGGGCGTCCGTGTTCGCCGCGATGAACTCGACGCCCGAAAGGCCCGCCTCGATCATCCGGTTCACGGCGTTCCCGCCCGCTCCTCCGACGCCGATGACCTTGATCGAGGCCCCCGACCGTCCTTCCATCCCATCGTCGACCAGCTCGAACATGCGATTCCCCTCCCTGGATGTCGCCGGTCCTAGACCAGCTCCTCGATCCACCGCCGGATTCCGAACGAAACCCGACTCAACCAACTGCCATCCGCGGTGCGCGGCTTCGCGTCGCTGAAGTAGGCGTGCTGCGCGAGCCCCACCCCCGTCGCGTAACGCGGATCCGACACCGCCTCCACCAAACCCGAGATCCCGATCGGAGCGCCTCTCCGAACGGGCAGGTCGAACACCTGCTCGGCCAGCTCCGGCATGCCGGGCAGCGACGACGCGCCGCCCGTCAGGACCACGCCGGCCCCGAGCAGGTCGGCCACGTGGCTCTTCCGAATCTCCCGCTGCGCCATCGCGAAGATCTCCTCGACGCGCGGCTCGATCATCATGGCGAGCATGTGGCGGCTGATGTCCCGGTCGGGACGCCCGCCGACGCTCGGCACCTTCACGCTCTCCTCGGGGCGCACCATCGACGTGAGCGCGCACCCGCTCGTCAGCTTGAGCATCTCGGCCCGCTCGACCGGGGTCCGAAGCCCGATCGCGAGGTCGTTCGTCACGTTCGCGCCGCCCAATCCGACGACCGCGGTGTGGCGGATCGCCCCCTCGAAGAAGACGGCGACGTCGGTCGTTCCGCCGCCGATGTCGAGGAGCGCGACGCCCAGGTCGCGCTCGTCGCCGGTCAGGACGGCGTTCGCGGAGGCGAGCGGCTCGAGCACCAACTCCTCCACGTGGAGGTTGGCGCGCTCCGCCGCGCGGATCAGATTCCGGCAGGCGGACGCGGCACCCGTGATGATGTGCACCTCCGCCTCGAGGCGCACGCCGCACATCCCCAAGGGGTCGCGGATGCCGTCCTGATCGTCCACGATGAACTCCTGGGGCAGCACGTGGAGGATCTCCCGGTCGGCGGGGATCGCGACGGCCTTCGCGGCCTCGATCACGCGGTCGACGTCGCCCTGGCGGATCTCGGCGTCCTTCCGCGCGACGGCGATCACGCCGCGGCTGGTCAACCCCCGGATGTGGTCGCCGGCGATCCCCGCGCAGACGTTCTTGATCGGCCGGCCGCACGTCCGCTCCGCCTCCTCCACCGCGTGCTGGATGGAGCGCACGGTCTTCTCGAGATTGACCACGACGCCGCGTTTCAGGCCGTCCGACGGGGCCGAGCCCACCCCGACGATGCGGATTCCCTCGCCCCGGTCGTCGGGCTCCGCCACGATCGCGGTGATCTTGGTGGTCCCGATGTCGAGCCCCGCGTAGATCCTGGTCTCCATGCCCCTCCCCCCTTACGCTTTCCGCCGCGCGTCCGGCGCGTCCGATGTCGTGGCCTGGTCCTCGGGAGCGCACCGCACCACCACCTGCCCCCGGTACCGCGCGTCGACCCCGAGGACCCTCCGGTTCCGCTGGCGGACGTCGCGCAGCGTGGCCGCGACCGCGCGCAGCGCGGCGCGGGTCACCCGCTCCGGGTCGACGAGAATCGGGATCTGGTCGGCCGACGTCCGAAGCGTGGCGCGGTTCGGCCCCTCCGAGACGATCTCCGAGACGTCGCTCAGGAGGCCCACGTCGGGAGACTCGAGGAGGGAGACGAGCCGCAGCACGTCCCGAAGGCGCGACGTGGTCACGCGCGCGCCGGGCGCCGCGGTCGGGAGCCGGATTCCGGTGACGACCGGGCGATCGGGCACGAGACCGCGCTCGAGGGGCGTGAGGATCGTGCCCCGGGCGTCCATCTCGAGGAGCGAGCCGGCGCTCACCAGGACGAAGGTCCGGCGCTCCCGGATCCGCACCGAGAGCCTCCCCGGATAGCGCGTGACGCGCGCCGCGTCGATGCGCGCGTTCCGTAGCAACGACGCCTCGACGGCGGCCCGGTCGAGGAGGAGCAGGTTGTCCCCCTCCTTGACCGGGATCGCGGCGCGCACCTCCTCCGGCGACAGGTAGAGAAGGCCCGAGACCTCGATCGTCCGGACGCGGAAGGGCGGGAGCGCGCCGAGCCACCTGGCCGACGGCTTCGCGAGGATCGGGGTCAGGACAAAGAGCAGGACGGCGGCGGCGACGCCGAGGAGGAGCCGGCGACGGCGGCGACGGATCGCCGGCTTCTTCCAGGTCGGTAGCCCGCGGTAGCCCGCCCTCATCGCCGCGGCCCTCCTTTCGCCTTCACGGTCTCGGCCGCTTCGCGCAGGAGCTCGCCGACCCGGTAGACGTCCCCCGCGCCGATCGTCAGGAGGAGATCGCCCGACTCGAGGAGCGCCGCCACCTCGCGCGCCGCCTCTTCGTGGGTCCCGGCGAGGTGCGCGTCGGGGCCGCCCGCGGCGCGGATCCGCTCGGCGAGCATGGCGTGATCGACGCCCGCGATCGGGCGTTCCCCGGCGGCGTAGATCGGGAGCAGCACGAGCTCCGCGACGCCGCGGAAGGCTCCGCCGAAGCGGTCGGCCAGGGCGCGGGTCCGGGTGTAACGATGCGGCTGGAAGACCGCCACGATCCGCCGGGCGTGGGTCGCTTCGAGCGCCGCGATCGCCGCGGCGATCTCGGTCGGGTGGTGCCCGTAGTCGTCGATCCAGAGGGCCCCGCGCACGGTGCCGCGCGTCTCGAGACGCCGCCCGACGCCCGCGAAGGCCCGGAGCGCGTCCCGGATCACCGCCATCGGGATGCCGAGCTCCCAGCCGACGGCGAGCGCCGCCAGCGCGTTCCGCGCGTTGTGCGCGCCGGCGACCCGGAGCGCGACCTCCCCCTCGTCCTGGCCCAGGACGCGGAGCGCGAACCGCACCCCCTTCGGACCGACCGAGAGGCGGCTCCCCTGGAAGTCGCAATCGGGGGTGAAGCCGTACGTGAAGACGCGCCGCTTCGCGCGGGCGCGGAGCGGCGCCGCGTTCGGATCGTCGCCCGGGACGATGATCGTGCCGTAGAACGGGACGCGGTTCACGAACGTCACGAACGCGTCCTGGATCCGCTCGAGCGAAGCGTAGAAGTCGAGGTGCTCCGCGTCCACGTTGGTGACCACCGCCACGGTCGGCGAGAGGAAGAGGAAGGAGCCGTCGCTCTCGTCGGCCTCGGCGACCAGGAACGGGCCCTGGCCGAGCCGCGCGTGCGCGCCGAGCGCCTTGAGCCGCCCGCCGACGATCACCGTCGGGTCGAGCCCGCCGTGGGCCAGGATCTCCCCCACCATGGACGTGGTCGTGGTCTTGCCGTGCGCCCCCGACACCGCGACCGAGTACTTGATGCGCATCAGCTCCGCGAGCATCTCGGCGCGGGGGATCACCGGAACGCCGAGCGCGTGGGCGCGCCCGATCTCGGCGTTCGTCTCGGGAATCGCGCTCGAGACCACCACCACGTCGGCCCCTTCGACGTTCTCCGCGTCGTGCGTCGGCGCGACGTGGGCGCCGAGGCGGCGGAGCCGCTGGACCACGTCGGACTCCTTCAGGTCCGACCCGGTGACCTCGTAGCCGAGGTTCAAGAGCACCTCCGCGATGCCGCTCATCCCGCTTCCCCCGATGCCCACCAGGTGGATCCTCCGGATGCGTCCGTGCATGACCCTAGGACTCCGGCGCCGGCGAGCGCGGCGCCGCCAGCGCCTCGAGCGAGGAGACGATCCGCTCCGCCGCGTTGGTCCGCGAGAAGGCGCGCGCGTTCCGCGCCATCCGGCGGAGCCTCGTCTCGTCCTGGAGCAGCTTCACGACCCGCGCCGCCAGGTCGTCGCCCTTGAGCTCCGCGTCGGGGATCACCTCGGCCGCGCCGCGCTCGGCGAGCCCGCGCGCGTTCAGCGTCTGATGGTCGTGCGTCGCGTGCGGATAGGGCACGAGGATCGCCGGCACGCCGCACGCGGTCAGCTCGGCGATCGTCATCGCGCCCGCGCGGCAGATCGCAAGGTCGGCCACCGCGTACGCCTTGTCGATCTGCTCCAGGTACGGCACCACGTGGACCGGGATCGGCGCGCGCTCGAACCGCTCGCGGATCTCGGCCGCCTGGTCCTTGCCCGTCTGCCAGACGACCTGGAGCTGCGGGATCCGGTAGAGCCGCGGCAACGCCTCCTGGAACGCCCGGTTCAAGCTCGCGGCGCCGAGGCTCCCGCCGAAGACGAGGAGCGTCCGCCGGTTCGGATCGAGCCTCAGCGATTCGTACGCGCTCGTCCGGTCCTGGCGGAGAAGCGATCGCCGGATCGGGTTGCCCGTCACCTTGAGGTTGTTCCGCCTCCGGAAGTAGCTCCGCGATTCCATGAACGAGATGTGCACCTCGTCGGCGATCAGGTTGAGCCACCGGTTGGTGGCCCCCGGCACCGAGTTCTGCTCCTGCACCAGGAGCGGGACGCCCTGGAGCTTGGCCATCAGGCCGACCGGCCCGCTCACGTATCCCCCCGTCACCACCACGACGCTCGGGCGGATGTCGCGCAGGATCGAAGACGCCTGCGCCACGCTCCGCACCGCGGCCGCGGCCGCCGAAACCAGACCCCATCCCAGGCGGCGCGGAAAGCCGCGCGCCGCGATCGTCCGGAGCGCGAATCCCGCCTGCGGAATCGCGGTCGCCTCGAGGCCCCGGCTCGTGCCGACGAAGACGACCTCCGAGTCGGGATGGCGGCGCCGCCACTCCTCGGCGATGGCGATGCCGGGGTAGACGTGGCCGCCGGTCCCGCCGGCCGCGATCACGACGCGGATGGGCCCGGCGTTATCGGCCACCCGCTCGCCGCCCTCCGGGCGACCGGCGGGCCGGAGACGGCCGGATCCCGGTCTCCACCTGACTTGCGATATTGAGGAGGACACCCGTGACCCCCAGGTTGACGACGAGGGCCGAGCCCCCGTAGCTGATGAACGGCAGCGGCAGGCCGGTGGTCGGGATCACCCCCGTGACGACCGCGATGTTCATGGCGACGTAGACCGAGAGGTTCACCGTGAGCCCCGCGGCCAGGAGGAATCCGAACCGGTCCGGCGAATGCCCGGCGATCTTGAGCCCGCGAAGGAAGATCACCACGAACGCGAGCACGACGGCCGCGGTGCCGATCAACCCCAGCTCCTCGCCGATCACCGCGAAGATGAAGTCGGTGTGGGGATCGGGGAGGAAGAAGACCTTCTGGAGCCCGTGCCCCGGGCCGGCGCCGAGGAGGCCGCCCGATCCGAGCGCCAGGATCGACTGCGTCACCTGCCAGCTCTTGCCGAGCGTGTCCGCGTCGCCGTGGCCCCACTGCCCGAGCCATCCCTGGACGCGCTCCATCATGTACCCGTTCCGGCTCACCGCGAGGCACGCGACCACGACGCCCGCCGCGGCCAGGACCGCGAGGTGCCGCCTCCGGGCGCCCGCCAGGAGCAGCATCACGAAACCCGTCGCGAGGAGCGCGACCGTGCTGCCGAGGTTCGGCTGCAGGAGCACGAGGAACGCGATCAGGCCGAGCACCATGCAGGCGGGGAGGATGCCCTCCTTGAAGGAGGTCATCCGCTCCCCCTTCCGGTCGAGCAGCTTGGCCAGGTAGACGACGCAGGCCACGCGGGCGATCTCGGTCGGCTGGATCGTGATCGTCGCGAGGGAGAGCCACCGGTTCGCGCCGCGCACGGCGCCGCCGACGGCGAGCAGCACCGCGAGGAGCAGGACGGTCCCGGCGAGCGCCCACGGCGCGACGCGCTGCAGCCCGTGGTAGTCGACGCGGGCGAGGACGAAGAGCACGACGAGCCCGATCCCGACCCGGACGGCGTGCCGCTCGAGGAAGAAGTACTCCGAATGGTAGCGCTCGGCGGCCAGGTTCGCGCTCGACGAGAAGACCATGACCAGCCCGAGCGCCACGAGGCAGACCACGGGGATCAGGAGGGTCAGGTCGAACCGGCGAGCCGGCGCCAGGGTCGCGCTCATCGCTTCACCTTCTCGCGCGAGCGCTTCCGCTCGAGCACCGCCGCCTCGAACCGCGCGCCCCGCTCCTCGAAGTTCCGGAACATGTCGTACGAGGCGCACCCGGGGGAGAGGAGGACGAGGCCCCCCGCGGGCGTCTCCTCGGCGGCGATCGCGACCGCCTCCTCGAGCGTGGCCGCCCGCCGGACGGACAGGTCGGGCCACGAACGCTGGAGCTTCGCCGCCGCCTCGCCGACCAGCACGGCGCGGCGCACCCGCTCCATCACGAGCGGGCGGATCGCCTCGAAGTCGCCGTTCTTGTCGCGCCCCCCCGCGATCAGCGTGATCGGCGCGATGTACGACTCCAGCGCGCGCTTGAGCGAGTCGACGTTCGTCGACTTGGAGTCGTTCACGTACCGGACGCCGTCGATCTCGGCCACCGCCGCGAGCCGGTGCGGCAGCCCCCGAAAGTCGCGAAGCGCCGACGCGATGGCGCGCGGCGGGAGGCCGACCGCGAGCCCGGCGGCGGCGGCGGCGGCCATGTTCTCGGTGTTGTGCGGGCCGGGAAGGGTCGCCTCGTCGCGGCGGAGGAGGGTTCCCTGATCGCCGGCGAACCGGTAGCGGAGCGCGCCGCCCGCCTCCCAGACCCCGTCCCCGGTCGGATCGGTGAAGCCGAACCAGAGCGGCTTCGACCGCATGGCGCGGAGGAGCGCGGTGATCCGGCCGTCGGCGAGCGGCTGCACGCGGAAGTCGTCCTCGGTCTGCCGGGCGAAGAGCCGCGCCTTGATCTCCGCGTAGCGCTCGATCGTGCCGTGGCGGTCCAGGTGGTCGGGCGTCACGTTGAGCAGCACGCCGACCCGCGGGCGGAAGCGCGCGCACGCCTCGAGCTGGAAGCTCGAGATCTCGACCACGAGGAGCCCGTCCTCCGGCACCTCATCGGCGCGCTCGGAGAGCGCGAGGCCGATGTTCCCGAGCACCTCGGTGCGCCGCCCCGCGGCGCGACCCATCGCTCCGAGCAGCTCCACCGTGGTGCTCTTCCCGTTCGTCCCGGTCACCGCCGCGATCGGAGCGCGCGCGACCGCGAAGCCGATCTCCACCTCGGCCAGGACCGGGATCCCCCGGCGCTCGGCCTCGCGGAAGAGCGGCAGGTCGAGCGGCACGCCCGGGCTCGTCACGACCAGGTCGCGCCCCTCGAGGGCCCGCGCGTCCATCGTGCCGAGGAGCGCCTCGGCCCCCATCGCCTCGAGCTCGGCCGCCGCCTGGCCCAGCTCGTCCGCCTTCCGGCGGTCGATCGCGCGGACCTCGGCGCCGTGCCGTTTGAGGAGGCGCGCGGCGGCGATCCCGCTCCGCGCGACGCCCACGACGAGGGCCTTCGATCCGGAGAACCAGGGGCGGGCGTCGGTCATTGGAGCTTCAGCGTGCTCAGGCCGACCAGAGCGCAGAGCGCGGCGGCGATCCAGAAGCGGACGACGACGCGCGGCTCCTTCCAGCCGGCGAGCTCGAAGTGATGGTGGAGCGGCGCCATCCGGAGCACGCGCTTGCCCCAGATCCTGAACGAGAGCACCTGCACCATGACCGACAACGCCTCGGCCACGAAGACGGCCCCGACGATCGCGAGCAGGAACTCGCGCTTGATGAGCACCGCCACGGTCCCGAGCGCGGCGCCGAGCGAGAGCGATCCCGTGTCGCCCATGAAGACGTCGGCCGGATGGCAGTTCCACCATAGGAAGCCGAGCGTCGCCCCGATCACCGCGGCGCAGAAGACGGTCAGCTCCCCCGTGCCGGCGATGTAGGGCACCTGGAGGTATTCCGAGAACTTGACGTGGCCGGTGATGTAGCACATGCCGCCCAGGGCGACGGCCGCGAACGCGGTCATCCCGGTGGCGAGCCCGTCGAGCCCGTCGGCCAGGTTCACCGCGTTCGACGAGCCGGTGATGACCAGGATCACGAACGGCAGGTAGAGCCACCCGAACTCGACGACGGTCCGCTTCAGGAACGGCACGTTCGTCTCGCCGGGGTTGAGCGTCGAGTGCGCGGGCCAGAAGAAGACCGCCATGAAGACCGCGACGCCGAGCAGGATCTGCCCCGCCAGCTTGTACCGCCCGAGGAGCCCCTTCCGGTAGTGCTTCACGACGCGAAGATAGTCGTCGAGGAATCCGACCCCGCCCATCCAGAGGGTCGAGAGGAGCGCGATCCAGACGTTCTTGTTCGAGAGGTTTCCCCAGAGCAGCGTCGTCACCGCGATCGAGATCACGATGAGGACGCCGCCCATGGTGGGGGTGCCCGCCTTGGGCAGGTGGCTCTGCGGCCCGTCCTCGCGGACCTTCTGCCCGATCTTGAGCTCCCGGAGCCACCGGATGACCGGCGGCCCCAGCACGAGCGCGATGAAGAGCGCCGTCGCGCCCGCGTACGCCGCGCGGAACGTGATGTACCGGAAGACGTTCAGGATCGGGAAGTGCTGGTGGAGCGGATAGAGGAGGTGGTAGAGCACCGGTCAGTCCCTCCCCGCCCCGGCGAGCGC
>DASVDZ010000043.1:0-10000 GCA_036380835.1 Candidatus Eiseniibacteriota bacterium
CGGCCGCGCGCCGCCGCAAACGCTGATGGAGGCGCCGGCCCGCCCCACCCTGCGGCTCGCCAAGAATCAGGAGCGGCGCATCCGGTCGGGCCATCCCTGGATCTTCAGCAACGAGATCGAGGCGATCGAGGGGACGCCGGAGGCGGGCGGCGAGGTGCTCGTCGTCGACAGCCGGGGCGGGATCGTCGGCACGGCGCTCTACAACCCCCGCTCGCTCATCGCCGCTCGCCTCTTCGCGAGGCGCGACCGCCCGATCGACGCGACGCTCTTCCGGGACCGGATCGCCGCCGCGCTCGCGCTTCGCCGGCGGATCTTTCCGGTGGAGGAGACCTATCGCCTCGTCTACAGCGAAGGGGACTTCCTGCCGGGTCTCATCGTCGACCGCTACGGCGACTACCTCGCCGTGCAGAGCCTGACGGCCGGCATCGAGCGGCGTCTCGACGCGGTGCTCGGCGTGCTCGAGGAGACCCTCCGCCCCGCGGGCATCGTCTGCCGCCGGGACGCCTCCTCGCGCGCGTACGAGGACCTGCCGCTCCTCGAGCCCCTGGTCCGCGGCACGGTGCCCGAGCGGATCGACGCGGCGTACGAGGGATTCGTGATCACCGTCGACCTCCTGTCGGGTCAGAAGACGGGGGAGTTCCTCGATCAGCGGGAGAACCGGAAGCGCGTCGCGAAGGAGTCGGTCGGACGCCGCGTGCTCGACCTCTACTGCTACACGGGGCTCTCTTCGCTCCAGTGCGCCGCGGCCGGCGCCGGCCCGATCGTCGGGATCGACCGCTCGGAGCCCGCGATCGAGCGCGCGCGGGAGAACGCGCGGCGGAACGTGCCGAACCGCGGCGTGGAGTTCCGCGTCGCGGAGGTGGAGGAGGCGCTCCCCGCGCTCGAGCGGAGCGGGGAGCGCTTTGGTATGATCGTGCTCGATCCGCCCGCCCTGGTGAAGAGCCGGAAGGCGGTCCAGGAGGGCGCGCGGAAGTACGCGGCGCTCAACGCGAGCGCGATCCGGCTCCTCGAGCCGGGAGGCATCCTCGCGACGGCCACCTGCTCGCACCACGTCGACGCGCCGCTCTTCCTCGACATCCTGCGGGGCGCCGCCAAGCAGGCGGGGGAGCCGCTCCGGGTGATCGAGGTGCTGGGCCAGAGCCGCGACCACCCCGTGCTCCTCGCCGCGCGCGAGACGTCGTATCTCACGATGGTGATCGCGGAGCGGATCCGCTGAGACGGGGAGGAGGAACGCGATGAACGAGCAGCAGGGGCAGACGCCGCGGGAGCAGACGCCGAGCCGGAAGGATCTCTTCCTGGGCCTCATCCATTCGTTTCAGGCGGCGGCCATGCAGCAGATGGGGAAGATGGTGAACCCATTCACCGAGAAGATCGAGCGCGACATGGGCCAGGCGCGCCTTTCGATCGACATGCTGGAGATGCTGCAGGAGCGGACGAGCGGCAACCTGACGGGCGAGGAATCGAGGTTCCTGAGCCACGTCCTGACCGAGCTGCGGCTGAACTACGTGGCGGAGACGGAAGAGGACCAGAAGCGCTCCGGAGCGGGCGCTCCCGAGAATCGCGAGGGCTAGTCCCGGGACGGGCCGCCGCGCCCCGGCTCCCCGCGCCGCGGCTCCCCGTCGCGGGGCTCCGGGCGGTCCTTCTCCTCCCGCTTCGCGGCCTCCCACAGGCGATCGAGCTCGGGGAGCCCGGCCTCCTGGGGCGAGCGGCCCTGGTCCTTGAGCATCGCCGCGACGCGATCGAACCGGCGGCGGAACTTCTCCGTGGCGATCCTGAGGCGGGCCTCCGGATCGGTCTTCACGAAGCGCGCGAGGTTCACGACGGCGAAGAGGAGGTCGCCGATCTCCTCGGCGAGGCGCTCGTCGTCGCGCGCCGCGATCTCCCGCTCGACCTCGTCCAGCTCCTCCCTGAGCTTCGCGATCACCCCGCGCACGTTCTCCCAGTCGAAGCCCACCGACGCCGCCTTCTCCTGGATCCGATAGGCCGTGAGGAGCGCCGGGAGCCCTTCGGGCCGCTTGCCGAGGAGCGACACCTCGCCCGTCTCCTTCCGCTTTCCCGCCTCCCACTGGCGGAGCACGCCCTGCGCGTCGAGCGCCTCCCCCCCGGCGGCGTCGCCGAAGACGTGCGGGTGGCGCGCGATCATCTTGGCGACGTTTCCGCGGAGGATCTCGCCCGGAGAGGCGCCTCCCTCCCGCTCGAGCGTCACGGCGAGGAAGCAGGCGAGGAAGAAGAGGTCGCCCAGCTCCTCGTCGGCGGCGCGGCGGTCTCCCGCCGTGACCGCCTCGCCGATCTCGTGCGCTTCCTCGGCGACGTACGGGGTGAGCGTGCGCGAGGTCTGCTCCCGGTCCCACGGGCAGCCGTCGGGGCCGGAGAGATGGCGGACCAGGTCGATCATCGCGGCCGCGGCGGCGGCGAAGGCGTCGCGATCGGGCGCGGCGGGCCAGGGGAAGTCGTTCGGCGAGGGCGCGGAGGGCGTCACGAGGCGTAGTCTAGTCACCGCCGCGCGCGAAGTCCAGGCGCCGCCCTTGCGCCGGGGCGGGGCGTGTGATACTCGTCGTGAGCCGGACGCCGGCGCCGACTATGAAATTTCCCACCTGGGTCGAAGTCGATCTCGATCGTTTTCGCCGGAATCTCGCCGCCATCCAGGCCGCGATCGGCTCCCGGCGGCGCATCCTCTTGGTCGTGAAGGCGGACGCCTACGGCCACGGGGCGGTGGAGATCGCGCGGAACGCGGTCGGCTGCGGCATCGCGATGCTCGGCGTGGCGACCCTCCACGAGGGGATCGAGCTGCGCGCCGCCGGCATCGATCTCCCGATCGTCATCCTGAGCCCGTCGCTTCTCTCCGAGGTGGACGAGATCATCGAGCACCGGCTCACGCCGTGCGTCGGAACCCTGGAGTTCGCCGAGCGGCTCTCGGAGCGATGCCTGGCGCACCAGGTGATCGCCCGGCTCCACGTCGAGGTGGACACCGGCATGGGGCGCGCCGGCGTCGTCGACGGCGAGGCGGTCGCCTTCATCGAGCGGCTGGTCGGCCTCCCCAATCTCAAGCTCGAAGGCGTCTTCACCCACTTCCCGGACGCCGACTCGGGGCGCACCGACGTGACCGAGGAGCAGCTCCGCCGGTTCGCGGAGGTGCTGCGCGGCCTCGCGCTCCGGAAGATCGAGGTGGCGCTCCGCCACGCCGCGAACAGCGCCGGCATCCTGAGCGTCCGCGACTCCCACCTCGACCTGGTGCGCCCCGGCATCCTGGCGTACGGCTTCTATCCGAGCGCCGCGGTCAAGCGCACGATCCCCGTCGAGGGGATCATGACGTTCAAGACGCGGATCGTTCAGATCCGCGACGTGCCCCCGGGCCGGTTCATTTCGTACGGCCGCACGTACCAGACCACGCGCTGGACGCGGGTCGCGGTGCTCGCCGTCGGGTACGGCCACGGCTATCCGTGGTCCCTCTCGAACCGCGGCGAGGTGCTGATCCGCGGCGCGCGCGCGCCGATCGTAGGACGGGTGACGATGGACCTCACGATGGCGGACGTGACGCACATCCCCGAGGCGGAGATGGAGGACGAGGTCGTCCTCTGGGGCGGAACGCAGGGCGCCTCGCTCGATCTGGTCGAGGTGGCCGACCGCGCGCAGACGATTCCGTACGATCTTCTCTGCAGCATGGGGAAGCGGGTGGTCCGGGTCTTCCTGAGCGAGGGCCGGCCGCCGAAGGTGCTGACGCTGATCGGGGAGCGCCAGGAGACGGAGGTGGCGGAAGCGGGATCGGGCGGCTCGCCGCGCCGCCGCCGCCGCCGGGTCCACTACAAGAACGCGGGAAGCGGCTCGTGAGCGCGCCCGAGGCGGCGCAGCTCCTGGAAGCAGCGCGGGCGCTCCTGCCGCGCGCGCACGCGCCCCACTCGCGCTTCCGCGTGGCCGCCGTGCTCGAGGACGACGAGGGACGGCTCCACCCCGGCGTGAACGTCGAGAGCGCGAGCCTCGGCCTCACGCTCTGCGCGGAGCGGAACGCCGTGTTCGGAGCGATCGCGCGGGGGGCGACCCGGTTCCAGCGGATCGCGGTCGTCTCCGACGCGCGCCGCCCCTGCGTCCCCTGCGGCGCCTGTCGCCAGGTGCTCGCGGAGCGCGCCCCCGACCTCGTCGTGGTCCTCGAGGCGCCCGACGGATCGGCGGAGGAGACGCCGCTCGCGGCCCTCCTGCCCCGCCCCTTCACCGACTTTTGACCGCCCTGATCCCGCTCGCCGCGCGCGTCGACGCCACGCTCCTCACCCCGGGGGCCTTGCCCGCGGAGATCGAGGCGCTCTGCGCGGAGGCGTGCCGCCTCGAGACGGCGGCGGTCTGCGTGCTCCCGTTCCACGTCGCGCGCGCCGCGGCGGCCACGCTCGGGTCGCGCGTCCGGGTCGCCGCCGCGCTCTCGTTTCCCTTCGGCGCCGCCCCTCCGGCCGCGAAGGGCGCCGAGGCGGAGGCCGCGGCGCGGGACGGCGCCCACGAGCTGGACGTGGTCGTCAACCTGGCCGCCGTCAAGGCGGGGCACTGGGAGGTGGTCGCCGCGGAGATCGACGCGGTGCGCGAGGCGGCGCCGGGTCGGCTCACCAAGTGGATCCTCGAGTGCGCCGCGCTCACCGAGGACGAGATCCGCCGCGCCGTGGCGGTCGTCGCCGGCGCGGGGGGCGACTTCGTGAAGACCTCGACGGGATACGGGCCGGGCGGCGCGACCGTCGCGACCGTGCGCCTCCTCCGCTCGCTCGCCGGGTCGATGGGCGTGAAGGCGTCGGGTGGCATCGCGACCCGGGCCCAGGCGATCGCCCTGGTCGACGCGGGCGCCGATCGGATCGGCACGAGCCGCGCGCGCGCGGTAGTCGAAGGGGGAACGGCATGAGGGAGACGATCGTCCGGAAGCGCGACGGGGGCGTCCTGGGCTCCGAGGAGATCCGCGCCTGGGTCCGCGGCGTGACCGACGGCACCGTGCCCGACTACCAGAGCGCCGCGCTCCTCATGGCGATCGCGATCCGGGGCATGGGCCGCGAGGAGACGGTCGCGCTGACCGACGCGATGATGCGCTCCGGCAGGATCCTCGACTGGACCGGCGTCGGCCGCCCCACCGTCGACAAGCACTCGACGGGGGGCGTGGGCGACAAGGCCTCGATCGCGCTCGCCCCCTGGGTCGCCGCGTGCGGCGCCGTCGTGCCGATGATCGCGGGCCGCGGCCTCGGGCACACCGGCGGGACGCTCGACAAGCTCGAGTCGATCGCCGGATTCCGCACCCGTCTCACCTCGGCCGAGTTCGACGCCCAGGTGCGCCGCGTGGGGGTCGCCATCGCGGGGCAGAGCGACGACCTGGCGCCGGCGGACGGGGCCCTCTACGCCCTTCGCGACGTGACGGGAACCGTCGAGTCGCCGCCCCTGATCGTGGCGAGCATCCTGAGCAAGAAGATCGCGTCGGGCGCCTCCGGCGTCGTGTTCGACGTGAAATGCGGGTCGGGCGCGTTCATGCGGACGCGCGAGGAGGCGCGCGCGTTGGCCCAGGAGCTACTCGAGGTGACGCGCGCGCTGGGGCGGCGCGCCGGCGCGCTCGTGACGGCCATGGACCAGCCGCTCGGCCTGACGATCGGGAACGCCAACGAGACGGCCGAGGCGCTCTCGCTCCTCCACGGGAAGGGGCCGGAGGATCTTCGCGAGGTGACCCGACGCCTGGCGGCCGGGATGCTGATGCTCGCCGGCGTGGCGCGGGAGCAGCACGAGGCCGACGCCCGGCTCGACCGCGCCCTCGAGACGGGGGAGGCGATCCGTCGCGCCGAACGGCTGATCCAGGCGCAGGGCGGCGATCCGCGGGTCGTGACGTCTCCGGCGCGATTGCCGCGCGCCGACACGGAGACGGCCGTCGCGGCCCCTCGGACCGGCACCGTGACCGCCATCGACGGCCGCGCGCTCGGCGCCCTCCTGATCGAGATGGGGGGTGGGCGCCGGACGAGGGAGGACGCGGTCGATCACGCCGTCGGAATCCGGCTCGCGAAGAAGATCGGCGATCCCGTGGCGGCGGGGGAGACCCTCGCGGTGATCGAGGCGCGTCGCGACGCCCCCGACTGGGCCGCGGCGGCCGCCTCCGCCTACGCGATCGGCGACGGGCCGGCGGAGCCCTTCCCGGTCATCCTGGAAGACCTCGTGCGATGAGCGCCCGGCGCGTCCCGTCGAAGAATCGCGTCCTCCCCGCCACGCCCGAGCGCTGGGACGACCTCGCGCGCCTCTTCGGGGCCCGCGGCGCCTGCGCCGGGTGCTGGTGCATGTGGTGGCGCCGCGCGCCGGCCGAATGGAGCCGGGGAAAGGGCGCCGGGAATCGCCGGGCGCTTCGACGGCTCGTCGCCTCGGGCGATCCGCCCGGGCTCCTGGCCTACGACGGCGACGAGCCGGTGGGATGGGTGGCGCTCGCCCCGCGCCAGGCCTATCCGCGTCTCGGGCGCTCGCGCACGCTTCGCCCGCTCGACGATCTCCCCGTCTGGTCGATCAGCTGCTTCTTCGTGGCGCGGGAGCACCGGAGGAAGGGCGTCACGGTGGCGCTCCTCGAGGCCGCGGCCAGGTACGCCGCGCGGCGGGGCGCGCGGATGCTGGAGGGATACCCGGTCGAGGCGCGGAAGGGCGCCATGCCCGACGCCTTCGCCTGGACGGGGATCGCGAGCGCGTTCCGCCGGGCGGGATTTCGCGAAGCGGCCCGCCGGTCGAAGACCCGGCCGATCATGCGCCGGGCGCTATAGCCGGAGGTGCTCCTCCGGCTGCGCCTCGCTGTCGTGCTCCTCGAGGTCCTTCCGCGCGGCGTCGGGGGGCGGCGCCGCCCCCGTGTGGACGTTGCAGTAGCCGGTCGGCTCGCTCCCCTCGCGGAAGAGCTCGGTCTCGGTCTCCGGGCAGGCGGGATTCGCGAGTAGCCCGGTCTCGCTGCAGATGAGCCGGCTCACGACGCCGCTCGGCACCGGGAAGTCCTGCGGCGGCTTCCCCTTGGTCGCCGACTCCATCACGTCGACCCAGATCGGGAGCGCGGCGGCCGCGCCGGTCATGCCCGGGCCGATCTTCTGCTTGCGATCGAAGCCGATCCAGACGCCCGTGACCAGATTGGGCGTGAAGCCGACGAACCACGCGTCGGTGTAGTCGTCGGTCGTGCCGGTCTTGCCCGCGGCGGGGACGTTGAGCCCGAGCGCGTGCGCCGACGCCGCGGTGCCCATCTCGATCACCGACTCCATCATGTTGGTCATCGTGAGCGCCGTCTCCGGGCTCAGCACCTCCTCCGCGGTCGTGCGCGACTGCTCGAGCACCTTTCCGTTCTTGTCCTCGACGCGGAGCACGAACACGGGGTTCACGCGCACGCCTTGATTCGCGAAGACGCCGTAGGCGGAGGTCAGCTCCAGCAGGTTCACCTCGGAGGTGCCGAGCGCGAGCGAGAGGTCGCTGACGAGGCGGCTCCGGATCCCCATCCGCCGCGCGTACGAAATGACGACCGGCGTGCCGAGCTTCTGGAGCAGCTTGGCCGACGGCACGTTCAGCGACTTCGCGAGCGCGGTGCGGAGCGTAACCGGCCCGCGGAACTTGTGATCGTAGTTCTGGGGTGCCCACTCCTCCCCGTTGCCGGCGCGGAACGCGACCGGCGTGTCGAGGATCATCTCGTTCGGCGTGTAGCCGTTGTCGATCGCGGCGGCGTAGATGAACGGCTTGAACGCCGATCCGGGCTGCCGGGCCGCCTGGACCGCGCGGTTGAAGTTCGACTCGTTGAAGTCCCGCCCGCCCACGAGCGCGCGGATCTGCCCGTTCGTGGGGTCGATCGTGACGATCGCCCCCTGGAGGTACTCGGTCTGGGCCCGCTCGCCGGGATTGGCGTCCTTCGCCTTGGCGAGGATCGTCGCCCGCGTCCGCTTGTAGCCGTTCCGCTGCTCCAGCTCCGCGATCCGGCGCTCGAGCGACTCCTCGGCGGCGTTCTGGAGGTCGGCGTCGAGGGTCGTGTAGACGCGGAGCCCGCCCTCGTAGAGCTGGTTCGACCCGTAGCGCTCGTCGAGGTAGAGCCGCACCATCTCCATGAAGTAGGGCGCCTCGCGCGGATCCATGCGCGTCTTGGTCACGCCGAGCGGCGCCTCGCAGGCGCTCTCGTACTGCGCGCGCGTGATCCGCTTGTTCTGGAGCATCGCGGCGAGCACCAGGTTCCGGCGCTTCAGTCCGCGGTCGGGATCGCGGCGCGGGGAGTAGTCGCGGGGGTTCCGCGGGAGCCCCGCGAGGAGGGCGCACTCGGGGAGCGACAGCTCCTGGACCGGCTTCCCGAAGTAGATCTTCGAGGCGGCGTCGACGCCGTAGGCGCCCTCGCCGAAGTAGATCTGGTTCAGGTACATCTCGAGGATCTCGTCCTTGGTGTACGTCTGCTCGATGCGGACGGCGAGCACCGCCTCCTTGATCTTCCGCGTGAGCGTCTTTTCGTGCGTGAGGAAGAGATTCCGGGCGAGCTGCTGGGTGATCGTGCTCGCGCCCTGCTCGGCCCGCCGCGCGATCACGTCCTGCACGAGCGCGCCGAAGAGACGGATCGGGTCGATCCCCCAGTGGGCGTAGAAGCGGCGATCCTCGATCGAGAGGATGGCGTCCACCATCGTGCGCGGGATCTCCCGGAGCGGCACGATGGTCCGGTTCTCCTTGTAGAACTCGTGGACGATCTTCCCGTTGACGTCGTAGACGAGCGTCTTCACGGGAGGCGCGATCGTCTGGAGGCTCGCGGGGGAGGGGAGATCCTTCCGCATCCAGTTGGCGACGCCGATCCCGACGCCGACCGAGCCGCAGAGGATCACGATGATGATGGCGGCGCTGAACTGGACGACGCGCTTCCAGCGATGGCTCACGGCAGGTCCTTCCTGGGATGATCCGTCGGGAAACCCAAGCCTACGCTAGGGGCCGCGCCGGAGGGGGTCAAGTTCCAATTGGCCGAAACGTCGCGCGCGACGCGCTCCGCGTGGCGCCGCTTCCGGCGGGCGCTCTTTCGCGGCACGCGCAAAGTTGCTACAGTTCGCCCGCCATGTCGAAGCCGAACGACGCCGTCGCGCGCGAAATCGAGCGGCAGCTCGCCGTCATCCGGTCGGGCACCGAGGAGCTGATCCCCGAGGCCGAGCTCCGCGCGAAGCTCGAGCGCTCGATCGCTTCCGGCGCTCCGCTCCGCGTGAAGCAGGGTTTCGACCCGACGGCCCCCGACATCCACCTGGGTCACACGATCGGGCTCAGGAAGCTCCGCCAGTTCCAGGAGCTGGGGCATCAGGTCGTGCTCATCGTCGGCTCCTACACCGCCCTGGTCGGCGATCCGAGCGGGCGCAGCAAGACGCGCCCCAGGCTCACCGAGGAGGCGGTCCAGGCGAACGCGGCGACCTACATGGAGCAGTTCTTCAAGGTCGTCGACCAGGCCAAGACCGAAGTGCGCTGGAACGGCGAGTGGTTCTCCTCGATGCGCTTCACCGAAGTCCTTCATCTGACCTCGCAGTTCACGGTGGCGCGTCTCCTCGAGCGCGACGACTTCGACCAGCGCTGGAAAGCCCGCGAGCCGATCGGCGTGCACGAGCTCTTCTACCCGCTCATGCAGGCCTACGACTCGGTCGTGGTGCGCGCCGACGTCGAGATCGGCGCCACCGAACAGAAGTTCAATCTGCTCACGGGGCGCGACATCCAGATCGCGTACGGGGTTCCCCCGCAGGTGATCCTCACGCTGCCGGTGCTCGAGGGCCTGGACGGCGTGCGCCGCATGAGCAAGAGCCTCGGCAACTACATCGGCGTCGCCGAGCCGCCGGCCGAGATGTTCGGAAAGGCGATGAGCATCCCCGACTCGCTCATCGAGCGCTATTTCCGCCTCGTGACCGACGCGACGCCGGCGGAGTGCGACCAAGTCACGATCCTGCTCAAGCACCCAGAACTGCCCGATGGCTCCAGCGTCAACCCGATGACGCTGAAGAAGGACCTCGCGCACCGCATCGTCCGCCAATATCACGGCGCGGGCGCCGCC
>DASVDZ010000044.1:0-28188 GCA_036380835.1 Candidatus Eiseniibacteriota bacterium
CTCGCAAGTCGGGACCCCTGTGCAGTCATCTCGATTCCGGGACCACGGCCACGTCGACTTCTGTCCAATCCGCTATCGCTCTTCCCGCAATCTTGGCGGGGCGGAACCGCCACCGCCGCACGGCATCCTCCGCGGCCTTCAATACCCGAGAGTCCTCGGGTGGGGCGTAGGCGGGGCGGGGCTCGATCCAGCGGACCCTGCCGTCGGCGCCGACGGTCACCACACACCTGACCACCTTCGGCGAAGCGAGCTCGCACGTCCCGCACACGGCTTGGGGGTGTCTTATGACTTCGGGACGAGTGCGCGGGCCCGGGAGGTCGGCGAGCCCCGGCTCCGGGCCATCGATGAGTACCATGTGCTCCCATCCGTACCGAAGGCGCAGCCCCGAGCTGACCCGCTCGAACCGAAGAGCACGACTGAAGCGACTCACGACGACCGTGTCCGGGTGAACGTCCAGGTCCAGGACGCACTCGGTCTCGTCCCAATCATCCGGTGTGCCGCGCGCGATCCGGAACCAGCCGCGGATCGCTGACCGCCCGACCGAGGTCGGTCGAAGCCAAATGTCCCACTCGTTGTCCTGAGTACCCATCCAGATGTAACTCGGATGGCACTGGCGCACCGTGTCGCCTTCGACCACCGCCATGCCCTCCGGGATACGAAGGTGCACTGTGCCGATCGCGTTCCTCAACGCGCGCACGGCCCCGGCGGCGACACGGATGCGGAACGGCTCGCCGAGCTTTGGCTGATCCGCAACGGTCAGCTGGAGTGCGAACCCCGGTTGCCCCGGGGACATCGGCTGGGTCGCGGACGCTGCGTCCGCGATGAAAAGCAAGGTCGCACAGGTGACGGCGGCTCGGAGCACGGCCCTCACCTGCCTGCCCGCTCCGCCGCCTCGCCCGTTTCGTCGTCCCGACTGATGGGCGCGGGGGACGCTTGGATCGCGACCGCGAGGATGATGGTGGCCGGAATGCGCACGAATGGATTCTACCCCCGGGCGCGAGGACTTGGACCGGCCATCTAGCCCGCAGCCGCCCGGGCCGCCGCCACGACTCCGATGGCGCACCCGAACGCCACCGCGACGAACGCCGCGTACCACATCATCCATCGGAATCGCTGCACGATCCCTCCCTTCGTTCGATCAGAGTGAGAAATAGTCCGCGTGGATGCGGCACGGGCTCACGCCCTGGCGCCTCAGCCCGCGGATCAGCGCCGTCACCATGGGCGGCGGGCAACAGAGGTAGAACGCCTTGCCTTCGGCGCCTCCGCAGAGGCGCGCGAGCCGCTCGGCGTCGAGCCTTCCGGTCTCTCCGGCCCAGGATGGCGGCGCCTGGTCGAGGACGGGGACGACCTCGAGCGCGGGGCGGCCCCTTTCCCGCATCGCCTCCAGCTCCTCGGTGAAGAGGAGGTCCGCGGCGGACCGACTCGCGTAGGCGAGCAGCACCCGTCGCGGCTCGGAGCGGTCGCGCATGGAGCGCAGCATGCTCATCAGGGGCGTGATCCCGACGCCGCCGGCGACCAGCACCAGATCGCGCTCCTCGGGGTCGTGGTCCCTGCGCGACGGCCCGGCCGCCCTGATCCGCTTCGACGCCACGGGCGCCGTCTTGGACAGCATTCCCCTCGGGATCCCCGATGCGGTCCACCTCGTCTTCGACGGCACCCACTTCTGGACGCTGGGCTGGTACCTACGGCGGCTGTACGAGGTGGACACGAATGGCGAGGTCCTGGCGATCTGCGACCTGCCCGGCAGGGTCCCCTTCAGCTTTGCCGGCGGACTCGCCGTGGAGAGGACCCATATCTGGTACGCGGAGGCTACGATCGGCGCCACCACGCTGCATCGCCTTACGCCGCGCTAGGCACGCATCAGCTTGAACGCGTGCGTCCAGCCGTGGTTCAGGAAGCCGGGGATGCACCAGATGATGCAGAGCGGCTCGATCGCGCGCGCTGCCTCCGCCTTTCCCAGGTCCTCCGTCTCCCAGCCGAACTGATCGAGGATCCCCTTCACGGTCTTCTTCGCCGCCTCGTCGTTGCCGCAGATGAACATCGTCGGCTTCCCGCCCTGGAGCTTGGGATTCACCATCAACGCGTGCCCGACGGAGTTGAACGCCTTCACGAGGCGCGTCGCCGGGAATTCGCGCTGCAGACGCTCCATCAGCGAGTCCTCGAGGCTCGTGAAGAATCCCAGCACGCCGTTCACGGGGGGCTGTTCGGCGATCGGATTCGTGGTGTCGATGACCACCTTCCCGGCCAGATTGGTGATGCCGGCCGCCCGAAGCGCCTCCGACGCGGCGGTGCCTTTGACCGCGAGCACGAGCATCTCGCCGAATTGCGCCGCTTCCGCAACGCTGCCGGCGATCCCCTCCTTGTGCTCCCAGTCCCAGTCCTCCAGCTTGGCCGGGTTGCGCGTGCCCAGCATGACCGAATGACCGTGCTTCATGAAGCCTTGAGCGAGTGACTTGGCTACTTCGCCTGATCCGATAATTCCGACTTTCATGGTGTCTCCATGCGTTGTCTTGTCCGCGGGGTTAGGCGCCGGCACCGCCCGCGGCGCCGCCGCCACCGCCCGTTCGGCCGCGCGTCGAGATGCCGAGTGGCATGTAGCCGGGGCACCGCGCCACGAGGCTCGTGATGAAGAAGACGACGGCGACGACGAGGAGGATGATTCCGACGATGCCGGTGATGCGTCCGGTGAAGTAGAGCGCGGCGATGACGAGCGCGATCGCGATCCGGATCGCCCGGTCCACGGTACCCATGTTCTTGTTCATACGACCTCCCCCTGAACGCGCGGGGCACGAACCGCCCCGATGCCGACGCCGATACTACATCAGACCTCGTCGGCCAACTCGGCCGTTGACAGGAGGGCCGGCGCGGGGCTAATATGCAACCATTAGGTTGCGTATTGTGCGCGACCCGCGAGGAGACCGCCCATGAAGACCACCACGACGGATCGCATCGAGAAGGAGGTCCTGCTGCGCGCGCCCCGGAGCCGCGTCTGGCGCGCGCTCACGGACTCGAAGGAGTTCGGCTCCTGGTTCCAGGCGCTGTTCACGGAGCCGTTCCGCCTGGGCGCCCGGACCAAGGGGCGCATCACCTACCCCGGCTACGAGCACCTGGTGCTCGAGTTCGCCATCGAGAAGATCGAGCCGGAGCGGCTCTTCTCCTTCCGCTGGCACCCCAACGCGCTCGATCCGAACGTCGACTACTCGAAGGAGCCGATGACGCTCGTCGAGTTCACGCTCGAGGACGCGGAGGGGGGTACTCGGCTCCGCCTCGTCGAGTCGGGCTTCGATGCCATCCCGATCGAACGTCGCGCCGCGGCCCTCAAGTCGAACGACGGCGGCTGGACCCAGCAGATGGTCGCGATCGAGGGCTACCTGCGAAAGAACCCGTGAAGCCCGACCGCGCGCCGGCCGGGCTCGAAGCCTCGGCTCCGATCTTCGCCGCGCTGGGCGACGCGACGCGTCTCGAACTGGTGGCCCGCCTCTGTCGGGGCGGGCCCCAGTCGATCGCGCGGCTGACCCGGGGCACCTCCATCACGCGGCAGGCGATCACGAAGCACCTCCGCGTCCTCGCCGACGCGGGCCTGGTCCGCGGCCGCCGCCTGGGGCGCGAGAGCCGGTGGGAATTGGAGCCGGAGCGGCTCGACGTGGCGCACCGCTACCTCGACCTCATCTCGAAGCGCTGGGACGCGGCCCTGAGCCGGCTCCAGGACCTCGTGGAGGAATGATCCGGCGGGTGTACCATCGAGCCGCGAATCTCGGGGGGTGGTGATTGGGCTCCTGCTTCTTCGTGTCGGACCTGCACGGCGACGAGACGCGGTACCGGAAGCTCCTCGCGGCCATCCGCGCGGAGCGACCGCGCGGCGTCTTCCTGGGCGGCGACCTCCTCCCGACAGCGGGCTTCTACGCCGCGCCCGGCGGCCCGTCGCTCGATTTCGTGAGCGGATTCCTCGTCCCCTCGTTCCTCGGCCTGGCGCGCGACCTCGGCCCCGACCGACCGGAGGTCTTCCTCATTTTCGGCAACGACGACCCTCGATCGGAGGAGGGCGCCGTCCGCGCCGCGGCGGAGGAGGGCGCGTGGCACTACGTCCATTGGGAGTGCCACGCGTTCGGCCGCCATCAGGTCCTCGGCTATTCGTTCGTCCCGCCGACCCCGTTCCTGAACAAGGACTGGGAGCGCTACGACGTCTCGCGATACGTCGATCCGGGCTGCGTCCCGCCCGAGGAGGGGTTCCACACGGCCCCGGTCTCCGACCAGGAGGCGTCCCGTTCCACGATCGGCGACGACCTCGACGTCCTGATGCACGACCGCGATCTCACGAACGCGATTCTCCTCTTCCACGCGCCCCCTTATCGAACCCCGCTCGACCTGATGGAGGGCGAGGGCCGGACGGTGGATCACGCTTCCGCGGACCCCCACGTCGGGAGCATCGCCGTCCTCCGCTTCCTGGAGGATCGCCAACCGCTCCTCTCCCTCCACGGCCACATCCACGAAGCGGCGCGCGTGAGCGGAGCGTGGCGGTGCCGGATCGGGCGCACGCACGCGCTCGGCGGAGCCCACGACGGGCCGGAACTGGCCCTCGTGCGCTTCGATCCGGACGCCCCCGAGGAGGCGACCCGGGTCCTCATTTGACGGCGTCGGAGTCCGAAGGAGGGAGGAGCGGCCGCGCCGCGTCGGTGACGGCGCCGACCTTGACGGCGAAACTGGACCGCCGCGCGAAGTCGTCGTCGGTGACGTAGTGCACGTCGAGGAGCCCGGGCGCGCGGTAGCCCGTGCGCAGGAAGTTCACTTCGGCGAGGGCGAGGCTCCAGCCCTCGAACCACGTCTCGAGCGCCCGCCGCTGCTCGTCCGTCCCCTCGACGTGCACGATCAGGTCGATGTCGCTCGCCGGCCCGGCGGTCGCGTTCTTCGTGCTGCCGAGCACGTACATCGCCTTCACGCCGAAGCGCACGCGATCGAGGCTCGCGGCGATGCGCTCGGCGAACCGCAGGCGCCAGCGCCAGTGCTGGTCGGCCGACGTTTCGCCCCGGGAGCCGAAGTCCGCCGATTCCATGGCGAGCTCCCGCGGCGGCGCGAAGAAGCCCACCGCCTCGTCCTGGTCGGCGTTCAGGAGGACGCGGAGCACCTGCCCCCCAGTCGATCGCGGCACGTCGATGACGCGCACGACCTCGGCGAGCCCCGCGTGCTCCGGCAGGAGCGTCGGGAGAACATTCTCGGAGCGGAGCAGGAATTCCTCGTCGAACCAGATGCCGGGATCGTCGGGGTAGAGGGGCAGGTAGCGGATCGAGGCCTCGACGAGATCCTGAAAGAAGTGGGTGCCGAAGGAGAGGTCGGGCAGATAGTTCCCCTTCCGCCGCGCGATCTCGACGAGGAGCGCGGTGTTGTTGATGTCCGCGTACGTGACGTTCACGCCGAGCTTGATGTCCCCGCGGCTCCCCCACCGGCCCGGCCCCATCAGCGCGAACTGGCGCTTCGGGAGGATCCGGTTCAGCTTTCCGACGGCGCGGCCGACGGCGCGGAGCTGCTCCACGTTGGCCAGCTCGTTGTAGCCCGTCGGATCGACGTAGACGACGTGCGTGATGTCCGGAAGGCGGCCGTTCGAGACGAAGCGGTTCGCCGTGAAGAGCATCCGGTCGCGCGGGAGGTCGCGCGGGATGGGCGCCGGCTGGGCGTCCCCCGCGGAGCTCTGGGGGCGGCACTGGAGGAGATAAAGGGACACGCCGTCCGACGCGAACTCGATATCCACGGGCGTGCCCATCCCCTCCTCCAGCGTGGCGAGCACGCTCCGGATCTGCCGCATGAACGGAGTCTGGGTCGCGAGTCCCTCGAACGTCACGACCGGCCGGCTCTTCTCGAAGTCGAGGCGCGTTCCGACCGGGCGGCGCAGGTGCCCGTCCTCGATCGTGGAGACGATCTGCGCCGCGAGCGGGTAGTCGGCCCCGTGCTCGCGCAGGAGGGTCTCCACCGGCACGGTCTCGAACGCCCCGCTCTCGAGATCGATGACGTCCACGTTCTTCGGCGCGTAGCGGACGACCTCCTCGGGGGTCACGTTCACGCGAAGCCCCGGCTGGCCCGGCGCGAGGAGGACCGGGTAGTCGTCCTTGAGCCGGTCGACGGCGCGCGTTCCGAGGCCCGGGACGAGGCGCACCAAGCCGTCCTCGCGGCGGATGCGCGCGGACCACCGGAATTCGTTCCGGCTGAACGCCACGCCCGAGAACGCCGGCAGGAACCAGCGCCCCACGCGCGTTCCGACGACCTCCTGGATCATGATCCCCATCTCCTCGTACGCCTCGATCAGGCCGCGCTCCGCGCGGTACTCGATCGGATCGGGGCCGAACGTGGAGGCGTAGACCTCGGCGATCGCGTCGAGCAGCGCCGCGAGGCGCTCCTGCTTCGTCCCCCGGTTCGCCAGGAAGAGGCTCTTATACTTCCCCGAGAAGGCGGCGCCGAGCCGGTCCTCGAGCAGGCTCGAGCTCCGCACGATGATCGGACGGTCGGTGAACTCGTCGAGCACCTGGGAGAGGCCGCGCACGATCTCCGGCGGAAACGCCGAGTTCTTGAAGACCTGCACGATGTGGGGATAGTCCTGCCGCACCTGGTCGATGTCGGCGTACTTGTGGTTGTGGACGTCCTCGAGGTTGTTGTACTGGATGAAGTCGATGATGCCGTCCGACGTGAGGTACCACGTCCGCGGCAGCCGGACGTCGGGCACGCCCGGCGCGTCGCCGCCGGCCCGGGCGAGGATCCGCGAGGCGAGGAAGAGCCCGGCGCTCTTCCCGCCCAGCTTTCCACGGGCGTGCGGCGGGTTGACGACGTGCTGGACCAGCTCATAGAAGTCGTCGATCTCGATGTGGCGTTTCGCGACGTTGATGAACCGGAGCTGGTCGGTGAAGAAGTGCTCGATCAGGGAGACGCGCATCCCCTTCTGCGCGGCGGTCGGGAGTTCGATTCCCTCCGGGCCGAGATGGTGGTAGCGGCGGATCGCGTCGCCGATCTGCTCCAGGGTCGCGGCGCGGTCGCCGAGCGCAGTGACCATGAACCGCGACTTGTCCTCCTTGATCCACTTCTGGAGGCATGCGACGATCTCGTCGTCGCTCATGACGGCGGCGGCGATGCGAAAGGTCTCCTCGATCCGGTCGCGTGCCGGGTCGCGGCCGAGCCGCGCGAGGGGCCGGTTGTCGGCGGCCACGTCGCCCGGCGACTCCTCGACGTTGATCTGGTGGAGCACGTGCACCGCCGCGTCCACGCCGAGCCATCCGAGGTGGTTGATCATCTTGCGGGAGATGCGCGCCAGGAGGTTCTCGTCGGTGTGGCGAAGGAACTCGAGGATGACCCGCCACGGCTCGGCCCCCTTCGTCTCCCCCAGGCGGGCCGAGTCGAGGTCCTCGAACGCGCGGCGGAGCTTCTGGTGCTCGACGTAGCGGCCGAGGCGGCCCGCGATGGCGCTCAAGAGCTGCGCCTCCTCCTTCAGGAACGGCCCCAGGTCGGCCTTCGCCGTCTCCTGGTCGTAGAAGACCTCGAGGAGGCCCACGCGCTCGCCGTCGACCAGGACGGGGGCCTCCTGCACCCACGGCGTGGCGCTGAGGTCCGCGCTCTCGGCCACGGCGCCGCCGACACGCGCGCGCGCGCGACAGATCGCCGGATACTGCCACGCGGGCGGGATGACGCGCACGAGGCCCTCGAGCACCTGCTCGAGCGATAGGTCCGGCTTCCGGACCAGCTCGTCGACGCGGTAGAGGCACTCGAGTTCCTTCGCGCGTTCCTGGAGCGCGCGAAGTGCTTCGTCCATCGGGCGCGACGTGCCGGTCACGGGCGATCCCCCGGTGCCGGCGCCGCGCGCCGGATCACGCCGCGGCCGCTTCGGCCGTCGGTCTCGACGACGAGCGGCGGCGCGAGCCGGACGTGCCGCACGTGCGCGGATTCGGAGACGGCCGGCTGGGCGTCGAGCCAGGCCCAGTCGATCGCGTAGTGGCCCGTATGGCGCACCGTGAAGTAGGCGACGCCCGCGCCCGTCATGTTGTGGAAGAAGTGGGAACCCTGGCTGGGCGCGGCCTCCGCGCCCGGAAGGGACGCCTCCACGATCACGCTCGCTCCGGAGATCTGGCCCCAGCGGACGGGGATTCCCAGCCACGGGTCGGCGCTCCCCCAGCGCCCGAATCCCACGAGGACGTAGCGCCGCCCCGCGGCGAGGAGCGCCCGGTTCATCCGTTCGATCTCCGCGGCAATCTCGAGCGAGCGCGCGGGAGCGAAGGTCTGGCGGCGGACGAACACGACGTCGGCCAGCTCCTCCGAGCGGCCCCGGCCGAGCACCGATTCCGAGGCGATGACGACGCCGGGGGCGGCGAGCGACTCGGGCGTCACCGCGCCGGTCTCGGGCGCGACGGCGAGCGGCCGCGCCTGGAGGAATCCGACGCGCGCCGCGCCGGGCCTGGGCTCGTCGAGCGCGGCCGCGAACTCGATCTCCATCGGGGCCCCCCAGGTCGTTTCGGCGAGATCCAGCATCGCCCGTACGACGTCGTTGAGCGGCGGCGCTCCCTGGACCAGGATCGGAGCGAATGTCAGGACGCGGGCCCCGCGCGCGCCGATCCCCGGTCGCAGGCGGTCCGACTCGCGATCGTACGTAGAGGCAAGGGGGCCCAGCACGCCGTCCTCCTCCGCCTCGGCGAGACCGCAGGGAAGCAGGTACTCGGTCTCGACGACCGGATCGTAGGCCGGGGGCGCGCCCATGTTCACGCTCCAAAATCGGGTCTGCGTGGCGTCGAGGAGGTCCCGCGCCGACGCGACCGGCGGATTCGCCCGAGGCCACGCCGGCGAATAGCTCCAGGCCACGCCGCCGTCCACGATCGTCTTGCCGAGGCCGAGCGCCAGGGTTGCCGTCCCCTCCTCGGGGCGCGCGCCCGAGGCCGCGTAGAAGTTCCAGGAGCGCGCCACGCCGGAGACGTCGGGGTAGAAGCGGTCGCCGTGTCGCCGCCCGACGACCTCCTGGAGGATGACCGCCATCTTCTCCTCCATTCCGCCACCCGCCGCCGCGAGGTACTCCTTCGCGCCGCCGAAGTACGTCGAGGCGTAGACGAACTTGATCGCCTCCGTGAGTCGGCGGAACCGGCTCTCGGCGTCGAGCTGGTTGTTCGGGATCATCTTCGTCGCATAGACGCCCGCGAACGGCCGCTCCGCCTCGTCCTCGAGGAGGCTCGAGGAGCGGACCGCGATCGGGCGGTGGACCCGCTCGACGAAGCCCCGGAGATCGCCCACGACGGACGCGGGTAGGCTCGCGCGCTGGAAGGAGCGCGCGATCGTCTCGTCGTCGGAGCCGCCCGACCGGACGACGTCCCGGAGCGCGTTCTCGTCCAGGAACCGGTCGAAGACGTCGGTGGCGAGCACCGTGAGGCGTGGGATGCCGACCTCGAACTCGGGATGGCGCTCGGGGCTCCACGACGTCTCGAGCATGCGCTTCACCCGCGCGAGCCCCTGCGCCTTGCCCCCTAGCCCTCCCGACCCGATGAGGGTGAAATCCTCGTGCGACTCGAAGAACCTGCGATCGAACTCCGGAAACGCCCGGGTCAGATCCACCCTCGATCCTTGCACGCCTGCGCCACGCGGTTGATCGCGATGACGTACGCCGCGTCGCGCATGTAGAGCGACCGCGACCGCGCCAGGTCGCTCACCGCGTGGTAGGCGGCGGTCATCTTGACGTCGAGCTTTCCGAGCACCTCGTCGCGTTCCCAGAAGTAGTTCATGTTGCTCTGCACCTGCTCGAAGTAGCTGCAGGTCACGCCGCCGGCGTTGGCCAGGAAGTCCGGGATGACGAAGATGCCGCGCTCCTTGATCACGCGGTCGGCCTCGGGCGTGGTCGGACCGTTCGCGCCCTCGGCGATCAGCCTCACGCGGCGGTGGATCTTCGAGACGTTGTCGCCACGGATCTGGTTCTCGATCGCCGCCGGAACGAGGATGTCGACCTCCTGGCCGAGCCAGTCGTCGCCCGGAAGCACCTCGTAGCCCTTCGCCTTGGCCTTCGCCTTGTCGATGCCGCCGAACGGATCGGCCATCGCGATCAGCTCGTCGAGGTCCACGCCCGTGAGCCGCCGGAACGTGTAGGAGGTCTGGTCCTTCTGGTCCCAGGAGGAGACGCAGATCACCGTCCCGCCGAGCTGCTGGTAGAGACGAATCGCGTACTGGGCCACGTTGCCGAAGCCCTGGACGCTGGCCCGGGTCGCCTCCGGCTTCAGCTGGAGCTCCTTCAGCGCCTCCCGGATCGTGAAGACGACCCCGTAGCCCGTCGCCTCGGTGCGCCCGAGGGATCCCCCCATGCCGACCGGCTTCCCGGTGATGAACCCGGGGAAATGCCCCCGGTGGATCCACTCGAACTCGTCGAGCATCCAGAGCATGTGCTGCGCGGTGGTCATGACGTCCGGCGCCGGAACGTCCACGAGCGGACCCACGTCGCGCGAGATCTGGCGCACCCAGCCGCGGCAGATCTGCTCCTGCTCGCGCGCGCTCAGGTTGTGGGGATCGCAGACGACGCCCCCCTTGCTCCCGCCGAGCGGAATGTCGACGACGGCGCACTTCCACGTCATCCACATCGAGAGCGCGCGGACGGTGTCGACCGTTTCCTGCGGGTGGAACCGGATCCCGCCCTTGCCCGGGCCGCGCGCGTCGTTGTGCTGCACGCGGAAGCCGCGGAACACCTTGACCGATCCGTCGTCCATCCGGACCGGAATGCTGAACTGATATTCGCGAAGCGGTTGGCGAAGCAGCTGGCGGGTCGCCTGATCGAGCCCCAGATACTCCGCGACGCCGTCGAATTGCGCTTGGGCCATCGCGAACGCATTGTGCGCGACGGTCTTCGGGCGCTCGAGCACGGATTGTTCTGCCATGATTTCCTCCGAACACGTTGGGCGCGCGGCGTCCCTCGCGAGACGGGCGCCTCGGGAATGACTGCTTTCTCCGCCAACATCGAGGCTCCCACCGGCCACCGCTCGGGACAATGGTCCGGGGGAACCATCGGGCGTGGGGCCCGGGTCGTCCCCGGTCACGCGCCGGGCGGGCTAGGCCGGGTCGGGGTCCCCGGTCGGGACGATCCCGGCGTTCTCGACCATCAGGATGACGGTCCTTTCCGGCGCCCGCGTCCGGTGGACGACGCCCTTCGGCACGACGAACCCTTCGCGCGGGGCGAGCTCCACGACGCGGCCTTCGAGGTCGATCAGGAGCCGCCCGTCCACGACGTAGAAGAACTCGTCGTCATGCTCGTGCTTGTGCCAGTGGTACTCCCCCTGCACCACGCCGAGCCGCACCACCGAATCGTTCACGCGGCAGAGCGTCTGGTTGTACCAGCGGTCGGTGCACGCGGCGACGAGCGCCGGGACGTCGATCCGCTCGAGCGGGGGATGGAGGATGTCGAGGTGGGTGTTGTAGGGATCCCGCGGCGTGTCGTGGGCGGTGCGTGCGTCGGTCATGGCCGTCCGACCTCCTCGTGATGGATCGCGTGAACCGGGCTCGCGGTCGATTCTAACAAAGAGGCGGGCCCCGAAGGGCCCGCCCCCCGAATCGCCGGAGCGCGGACGGCCGCGCCGCCAGCCCGCGCCAGCCTCTATCGCGCGATCACCATCTTCGCCGACGAGGCGCGCGCTCCTTGCCTCAAGTGGAGGAGGTAGACTCCGGAGGCGAGGCGCCTCCCGGGATCGAGGGCGATCTCGTGGTATCCCTTGCCCAGCGACCCGACCTCGCGCATCCAGAGCCTCCTCCCATGAACGTCGACCAGCTCGAGCCGCGCCTTCTCCCCGCTCGACAAGGTCACGCCGACGCCGATCACGCCGTCGGGTCCCGTGCGGGTCGCGCGGACCGCGAGCGCGAGCGCCGGCCCCACACCATCCGGCCCCTCCACCGCGGTCATGTCGAGACTGACCGACTGTGTCGCCATGACCACCGGGGACGACTTCCCGGACGACGCCCATGCGTCGTACATGGTCTGGCCCATGGTGTTCGTGTGGTTCTCGTCGCGCAGGAACTCGACGTACTCCTTGCTCGTCGCCTGGTAGTAGAGGGTCGCGACGATGCGCGCGGCCTGATAGGGCACCGCGTAGTCGGTGACGTCCCAGTTCTGGCCGTCGGCGTAGGCGTAGCCGATCGGCGCCGACTGGATCGCGACGAACGCCGCGTTGGTGAAGCCGCGCGGCGGAATCCGGTTGTCCTCGTAGATGCTGTCGTTCAGCACGAAGTGGAAGGACGGGCCCGCCGGAACGTTCACGATCGGAGAGAGCGCCGTCGAGATGCCGGGATGGATCTCGTAGATCTTCGCCGCGGGGTCGCGCGTCAGGACGCCGGTCGCCGCGTCGTAGGCGCCGGATTCGTAGACGAGGCCGCCCTGCGCGTCGTAGGCGCGCAGGTTGATCCAGATCCTCCGCCCCTCGGGATAGCCCGAGGGCAGCTTGTGCGCCGTCTCGTTCGTGACGCGCACGCGGGCGGTGTAGCCCGAGGTCCCCTGCGGGATCACGTCGAGCGTCAGCGACGCCGCCTTGGCCAGCATCCCCGCCGCGCGCTGGATGCCCGCGGAAATCGCGGCGGTGTCGACCTGGCTCGGATAGAGCTGGCGGACGATGGCGGGAATGAACGTGTTCCCGCCGGTCATGTCGTGGAGCGGGAGGTCGGTCCGGTAGACACCGGTCGACTTGTTGCACGCGACGCCCGACACGTCCTTCAGGTGACAGTCCTGGCAGGTCGAGACGTACTGCTTGTTCCCGCCGAACTGCGGCGCGTAGATGCCGCCCGGGGTCGTCGCGTACGCGCTCACCGACCACTCGCTGTAGGTCCGCTCGATCGGGAACATCTGGTGCGGATCGGCGGTCGGCGACGGCGCGTTGAACGAGTTGGGCGCGTAGGAGAAGTCGCCCGTGCGGTTGTGGACCGGATTGCTCACGTCGTGGCAGGTGCCGCAGAGATTGGACGTCTGGTGGAACGGCGACGGATAGAACTGGTGCGGCGCCCCCGCGTCGGCGAACGGCCCGCGCTTCGCGTTGTTCGAGTCGTCCACAAACATCCCGTCCGCCTCGATGGGCGGGATCGTCGCGAGGGTCGAGAGGTAGGTCTGGTCCTCTGGGTAGGTCGTGGTCGTGTAGACCGTGTTCGTCGGGAACGGGTTCGTTCCGAGCGGGGTCGGCTTCACCATCCTATGGCAGTGGTCGCACGTCACGCCCTGACGGTCCTGGGCCGTGAGCGCGGACCCGTCCGTGGGCGACGAGCGGCCGCCGAGCCAACCGTCCGGGGTGTGGCAGCGGATGCAGAGGTCGCCCACTTCCGGCGCGTCCTGATTCGCGACCGCGAGGCACGCGAAGAAGAGCGGGTCGCGCGCGGCCTGCGACATCATGCTCCCGCGCCAGTTGAACGCGGGCTCGACCGCGGTGTTGTATCCGCCGTGACAGTTGTCGCACTTGTCGGGCGACTCGAGCTGGCCGGACTGGCCGGGCTGCGAGCCGGGGAGAACGAAATCCTGGAGCGTCGTCGGGGGCGGCGTCACCGCGGCGGTCGCGGCAACCGCCGCAAGCACCGCCCACGCCGAGGCGACGAGCGCCAAGGCGACGGCGGGGCCGAACGGTGTGCGTCTCATGGCACTCCTCCCTTCCGTGAACAGCGTCCGCTCAGGTCCCGGCTGAGCGGCCAGGCGCCGGGCGGACGGTTGGGGTCGGAGCGTCGAACCGCATCATTCGTGCCTCGCGGCTGGAAGCGACCGCGCGGTGCGCTTGGGCGGATTCTCAATGAGTTGGGGCGTCGGACTCCACGCGTGGGGGGCGCCGCGGCCCGATCTGCCTGCCACCCTGACATGCCTCCTGCGCCTCGTGTCAGGACGGGGTCGCGACCGCGGCGCGGGCAAATCGAAAGGGCGGCCGGCTGTCCCTTCCGTCCGCCCTTGTGGTGATTCGTTCGGTTCTTCGTGTCAGGAAGTTGCTGCTAAGGTCAGGATGTCGCGGCTCCTTGATTCGTCATTGATCTCCTCCCATCACGCCCACTTGGTCGAGCACGACGGGTTCGCGCCCGGCGCTGCGGCGGCGACCCCAATCGTATCGCCGCGCAGCATCCGGGAGACCCTGTCCGGGAGGGCTTCAATCCCACCCATGACAGTGTGAATAATTTCACAATCTATTTCCTAAACCAATACGTACGAGAGTAGTAGCTAAATGGTATACGGAGGGAGTACTGCCTCAGCGGGCGGTCGCCAGGAGCCACGACGCGCCGGCCGCGATCGAGAGCGCGCTCACCCAGACCCCGACCCGCGCCTCGGGTGGTGGATGGCGGCCTCAGAGCGTCCGTTTGAAGAGCGTCGCGGCGAGAACCAGCATCACGAGCGCGAATCCCCCCATGAAGGCGAAATCGGGCAGCACGGCGCGAAGGCCCACCCCCTTGAGCAGGAGCTCCCGGATCGAGTGGACCGCGTATCGCATCGGGAACGCCATCGAGATCACGTTCAGCCAGTGCGGGTAGCTGGCGGTCGGGTAGAGCGCCCCGCTCGGGAAGAACGTGAGGACGTTCAGGATTCCAAAGAGGGCGCGCGGCGTCATCGGATTGGAGACGCGCGCCATGAGCGTGAACATGAAGAGAATGAGCCCGAGGGCGAGCAGGAGCTCCGCGAACAGCGTGAGTCCGATCGTCGTGAGGCCTCCGATGATCGGGAGCCGGGCGATCAGGATCGACGACGCGAGCACGATGCTGCCGATGATCATGGCCAGCGTCGTCGCCGAGAGCGTGAGCCCGCCGACCAAGTCGAGCGAAGCGAGCGGGGTCACGAAATATCCCTCGTGGATGCCCCGCGCGCGGTCGTCCACGAGGATGATGCCCCCCGCGAGCATCGCCACGAAGAAGAGCGCGAGGGCGATGACCGCGGGAACCAGGTACTGGATGTAGTCCTTGTGCCCGTACACATCGACGCGTTCGACCTGAATGCCGGGCGCCGCGACCCCCGATCCCGGCTCCCCCACCCCGACCTCCGCTCCGGAGCCGCCGAACGCGCGGCGCAGCTCCCCTTCGATGACGTTGGCCGACGTGTTGTCGGTGTTGTCGAGGACCAGGCCCAGCGGCGCCGGGGTCCCGCGCGAGAGGTTCTCGCTGAAGTCGGGCGGCACGACGACGACGGCCGCGTAGTCCCCGGCCCGGAGCCGACCCACCGCGGTCGCGGCGTCGGGCTCGGAATCGATCCGGAAGAGGTCGCGGCCCTGGCGGAGCGTGAGGAGCCGGTCCCGAACCATGACGGCCGCCGATCCGTGATCCTGGTCCACGACAGCGATCGGAAGGTCGTGCAGGTCGCCCCCCATCGCCTTCCCGAGGATGACGAGGTAGACGATCGGCATCAGCGCCATGGGGATGAGGAGCGTGCTGTTCCTTCGAAATCGCCGGAGATCCCGCTCCGCCACGGCGAACATTCGATTCAGGTTGAACTCGAACATGTCCCCCTCATCGCATCATCTTCGGGATCGAGTAGCTGTACGTTTCGGTCGCGGAGTCGCGGAGCGCGCGGCCGGTGTAGTGGAGGAAGACGTCCTCGAGCGTCGGCTCGACCAGCGTGATCCCCCGCACCTTGTTTCCCTCGCGGCGCGCCGTCTCGGTGATCCCTTCGAGCGGCACGACGTCGCCGGCGAGGAGGATCTGCACCGTGTGCGCCTCCTGAATGCCCGCCTCGTGCACCTCGGGAAGCGCCCGAAGCGCCGCGAGGAGCGGTTCGCCGACCTCGTGCATGAATTGCAGGGTGAGGCTGTCCTGGCCCGGGACGCTGGCCTTGAGCTCCCGGGGCGTGCCGAGCGCGGCGATCTTCCCCCGGTCCACGATGGCGAGGCGGTCGCAGAGACGGTCGGCCTCGTCCATATAGTGCGTGCAGAGGAGGATCGTGAGGCCGCCCTCGGCGCGGAGCGACTCGAGGAGCTCCCAGATCACCCGGCGGCTCTGCGGGTCGAGCCCCGTGGTGGGCTCGTCGAGGATGAACACGTGGGGCCGGTGGACCAGGCCACGCGCGATCTCGAGACGCCGCCGCATGCCGCCCGAATAGGTGCCGGCGGGCCGGTTCTTCCATTCGGCGAGCCCCACCGCATCGAGCAGCTCGATGGCCCGCTTGTGCCGCTCCTTCCGCCCCATGCCGTAGAACCGGGCGTAGAGGTCGAGGCTCTCCCACGCCGTGAGATCGCCGTCCACGGTGTTCGCCTGGGGAATGACGCCGATCTCGTGCCGCACGCGAGCCGTGCGGCGCGCCACGTCGAATCCCATGACCGAAGCGTGGCCCGACGTGGGGACGAGGAGCGTGTTGAGCATGCGGATCAGCGTGCTCTTCCCCGCGCCGTTCGGGCCGAGGATCCCGAAGATCTCCCCCTGGTCGACCGTGAAGCAGAGGTCGTCGTCGGCCACGAAGTCGCCGAACTTCTTCGTCAGGTGCTCGACGACGATCGCGGGCTTTCCCGCGGATCCGGGGGACGTCACATCGCTCACGGCTTCGCCCGCGCGACTTCCTTGACCGAGGGACTGACGAGGATCGTGATCTCCGCGGTCATGCCGTCCTTGAGAAGGCGCTCCGGATTGGGCACGCGCGCGGTCACCGTGAACGTTCGGATGTCCCGCCGCTCGGCGCCCCAGTCCTTGCGCGTCGCGAAGTCGCCCGCCGGCCGGATGTCGGTGACCCGGCCCTCGAAGCGCGTCCGGTCGAACGTGTAGACGCGGACGCTCACCTTGTCCCCGGGACGGACCGCGCCCACGCGCGTCTCGTCCACGGCCGCGAGCACCTTGACGGTGTCCATCTCGGCGATCGTCACGACCGGCGTCGCCACGGTCACCAGTTCGCCCGCGCGGTGGATCACCTCGGAGACGACGCCCGCCGACGGGGCGCGAAGGTCCGCGTAGGTGCGCTGGAGGAGCGCCTGAGCCACCGCGCTCTCCGCCTGGTGCACCTGGGCCCGCGCCGCCTCGACCTGCGCCGCGGCCACGTCGTCCGCGGTGCGCGCCGCCTCGAGCGCCTGCTGCGTCGTCGACCCGCTCGCGATGAGGGCGCGCTGACGCGCCAGATCGCGCGCCATGCCGTCCCGCGTGGCCCGCGCCTGGAGCGCGGCGGCGCGAGCCGATTCGAGCGCCGCCCGCGCGGTGCGGATGGCCAGGTCGAGGTCCTCGGTCTCGAGACGCGCCACCGTCTCCCCAGGCGACACGTCGTCGCCCTCCGAGACCGGGACCTCGAGGATGCGCCCCGTGATCTTGAATCCGAGCCCGACGCGCACGGCCTCGATCGTGCCGGTCGTCACGACGTCGCCGCCCGTGTAATCCTCGCGCCGCGTCGCGTTCCGCCAGATGAAGAAGCCGACGGTCCCGACGACCAGGAGGAGCACGATCGGCCGGATCGCGCGCGGCGGGCCCTTTCGTTCGCCTTCTGCCATGATCCGATTCTCCGAAGGGGTCGGTGAGCGGAACAGCATACCACGCGCGTCGAGGCGCGCCGACGCCCGGAGACGCTCCGAAGACGGTCCGCGAGACGCATCGAAGACGGGGGGCCGGTAGCATCGCGGGCGAACGATCGGGAGGCATCCCGACCACTTCCGGAGGGCCGGACCCCCCTCGATGGCGCGCCTCGTGGACATGGACGTTCGAACCGCCCTGGTGCTGCTCCTCGCGACGGCGGCGGGATCCGGCTGCGAACCGCCGCAGCGCGCGTCCTACGTCGTGACCCTGGATCGGCCGGCGGCTTCCGTTGTCTCGGTGCGGATCGACCTGCGGGGCGTCCCGCGCGATTCCCTCGTGCTCCGCGGATACGCGGCGATTGAGGCCTTCCTTCCCACCGACTTGGATCTGACGGGCCCCGAAGGAGCGCCGCTCCGCGCGACGGTAGGCCTGCGCCGCGTGGAGACGCCCCGCGGTCCGGTCGAGGTGCCCGTGGTCGTCGCGCGGGGTCCGCTTCCGCCCGAGGTCCGCGTCACCTACCACGTTTCGCCCAGCCGGCGCCAGGGGGACGGCCATTTCGGCTACGCGGGATTCTGCTCGGGGGACATCGGCGAGCGCTTCGGCTTCGCGGTCGGCCGCAATCTCTTCCTGGTGCCCGATCCTCCGTCCGACGCGCAGGCGATCGACGTGCGGTTCGACCTCCCCGCCGGCTGGGCCGCGGCGACTCCGTGGCGGAAGGCCGGCGATCGTTTCGTCCCGGGGGTGGACGGGAAGCACGGAGCGGAGGACCTCGTGGCGGCGGCCATCGGCTGGGGCGTCTTTCGCCCGCGGACGTTCCAACTGGGAAGAACGCGCTTCTCGCTCCTCTTCGAGCAGGGAATTCCAACCGAGGAGCGGGAGGACGAGGGCGCCCGGCTCGAGGCCGTGGCCCGCTCCGTCCACGACCTCTTCGGGCGCGACCTCGGCGCCGAGTACCGGGTCGTCGTCGTTCCGCGATCACGCGACGGGGACGACATCAACGGCGAAGGATGGGCGGACGGTCAGGGCGGGACCCTCGTCCCGCTGAACGACCGCCGTGTGCGGACCTTCGCGCAGCGCCTCATCGACGCCTACCTGACCGATCCTCCCTATCGCTCCGAGATCACCCGCCCCGACGAGTACTGGCTGGTCGACGGCGTGCGGAACCTCTACGCGTGGCGCGCCGTCGCCCGCGCGGGGCTCCTGACCGACGAGGAGGTGAACCGGACGATCGGGAGCGCCTACCTGAATTCGTACCAGGCTTCGGAGGAAGATCACGACGTCGAGCGCGCCTACGCGGAGCACGCGGGACAGGTCGGTCGCGACTACGTTGCACCGGCCGCGCTCCTCTATCTCGACCACCTGATCCGCGCGAGTTCCTCGGGGTCGGACAGCCTCGACACGACGGTGCGCCGTCTCTTCGCCGGCTCGACCGCCCGCTCGCTCTGGTCGCTCCTTCCCTCGTCGGGTCTGTCCGCGTGGGAGGCGTTCCGGTCAGGCGCGGTGCGGGGCAAGGCGCCGGTGCCCTTCGATCAGCTGATCGCGCTCGCGCCGACGCGGGCGGATCGCGACCCGCCGGCGGGGCCGCCCGTCCGCGAGGTCACGGTCGCCTACACCGGGGATTCGTACGGATTCCTGGAGAACTGCGGCTGCAAGACGAACCAGGCGGGAGGCGTGGCGCGCCGCGCGACGGCGCTCCGGCGAATCCGGGCCGGCGATCCGGGGACGATCCTCCTCGACGCGGGAAACTCCCTCCTCAAGCCGAAGAGCGCCGGGGACGTCACCGTCCTCGCGGCCCAGGAGCAGTCGCAGTACGTCCGGATGATGGACCTCATGGAGTACGACGCGGCCGCGATCGGCGAGACGGAGCTGGCTCTGGGCGCGGATCTCTTTCGCGACGCGATTCGGGGCGTCCGAACCCCATACCTCGTCTCGAACGTCGCGCGCGACGGGGCGCCCGTGGCCCCGTCCGCCCGCATCGTGGAGAGGGCCGGACTTCGGATCGCGGTGATCGGAGTCTTCGATCCTCCCGGAGGCCGCGTCGCCGACCTCCGTCTTCGCCCGGGCAATGGGGGTCTGTCCTTCGCCGATCCGGTCGCGAGCCTCGCGCGGGCGGTCGACTCGCTTCGCGCGCGCGCCGATCTCGTGATCGCGATCGGGCGGATCGCCCCCGCCACGATCCGACGCATCGCCCGCGCGTGTCCGGGGCTCGACGCGATCGTTTCGTGCGAGTTCGAGACGCCGCGCCGCGCCGTGGCGGCCGGCCGCTCGATCCTGGACCCGGAGGACCAATCCGGCTTCCTCGACTCCCTCCTCGTTCTCTACACGCCGCTCCGGAACTACGGACTCCAGACAGCCCGGCTGGGGATCGACGCGCGTGGAAGGATCGCCACGGCCCGGATCGAGCAGCAGCACCTCTATGAGGACGTCCCCGACGACCCGCAAGTGCGCGACGCGTTGACCCGCTTCTACGACCGCGTCGGACGGAGCGCGTCGGCCCAGGCCAGCGTGCGGCCCCTCTTCGAGTGGGACGGCGGCCGGTTGAAGGGCCGTTACGTCGGCGCGGAGCGGTGCATCGAGTGCCACGAAGAGGAGTACGCGCAGTGGAAGCGGACGCCGCACGCGTCGGCGTTCAAGACGCTCCTCGACCTCCACCGCCACTACCAGCCGCGGTGCGTCTCGTGCCACGTGGTCGGCTACGGCACGCCGCACGGGTACCAGGTCGGCGCGCCGGAGCGGCCGCTCGGCGACGTCCAGTGCGAGACCTGCCACGGGCCGGGCGCGGTGCACGTCGGCGATCCCAGGGCGTCGAACATCCGGAAGGACGTGCCCGAGCGCGTCTGCCTCGAGTGCCACAACCCGGAGCATTCGGCGCGATTCGACTACGCGGAGAAGTTGCCCCTCGTCCGCCACGAGGCGCCCGCTTCACTTCAGGCGACGAGATGACGTCGGTGGTGCCGCCGACGGGGCGCGGGTGGGACTCGACCACAGCCCGCGCTGGGAGACCCAGCGGTCGAGCGAAACGGAGGATGGTATGAAATTGCCGATTCGTCTGACGATCCTGTTCGTGATCCTCTTCGCCGCGGTGACGCTGATCCTCGGCGGGGTCGCCCCCATCCGGAGCGGGAGCCACGGGAATTCGCCCTATCTTTCGTCCCTGTCGGACGCGGCGGTCCCGTCCGCCGAGGCCATCCCGTGCAATCTGAAGTACTGCAGCAATCCGGGACAGCACAACGGGAAGTGCTACCCGACCGAGGAATACACGGCGTGCGGCCCCGATTACAACACGGGGGTCGGCTGCATCACGGTCCCCTGCTTCCCCTAGCCTGAGATGAAGTCGGCGCCGGGGGCGGCGGCACCGCCGCCCCAGCGCCGATCCCGCGCGACTAGGCCTTGAACTCCCCCGTATTGATCCACTCGTTCTTCAGAAGGGACCACCAGTCCTGCGCCAGATGCTTGAGAACGTATTCGTACGGCAGCCACCCGTAGCCCGCGGCCCCCCAGCCGGTGCCCCAGGAATTGCGGATCAGGAACGCCCCGGTGGTCTGGGTCGCTCCGGCGTTCGTGTTCTTGATCTTCATGCCGTCGTCGTAGCCCACCGCCACGATGGCGTGGCCACCGGCGATCGATTCCCCGGGCGTCGGGAAGGGGAGCTTTCCCCCGTTGGCCGCCGCCTGGACGTAGGAGCTGTACACGGTGAACCCGAACATCGAGGGGAGGCCGGCCGCGAGGAGGGTCTTGATCCTCGTGAGCAGCGAGTCCGCGGCCGTGCCGGGCGGGTCGAGGCGGTAGTAGCTGATCGCCTGGTAGCTCTGCGCAAAGGCGTAGCAGAAGGCCGGCGGCTCGACGTCGAACTGCGCGATGACATACGGCCAGTACTCCTCCGGCGGAACGCCGAAGAGCACCAACCCGGCCATCGTGGTTCGAAGGAACGCTCCGGTGTCGCCGTGCCAGTGTAGGAGCGAACGCGTCGTCTTGTAGAGGAAGAGGCGGGACGCGTCGATGTGCCGGCCGAACGCCCGCCGCTCGAAGTACTCGACGACGCCGACGCCCGCGTTCGCCGTGCAGGAGCCCAGGGCCCCTTGATTCTCGATCGGCGAACACCAGGTACGGAGATCGACGGCGGTCGGGAGCGTGAGCTTCCGCTTCCCCATGACGCCGGTAGCGGTCAGCATTTCCTTGATGGAGTCTTTCTGTCCGGCGGATTGGAGGCGGACCGGAACGCGATCCGCCTCGGGCGTAAAGTCCCTGTAATCGGGGTAATCTGGGAGCCATCCCAGGCTGTACTGCTCCGGCGAGTCACTCACGGCGACCTCCCTGCGAGATGATCTGCGTCGTCTCTCGCGCGACATACCCTTTACCCGGCTCGGGTTTGCATCGTTGCCTCCGCGGTCCCCCTGCCCCATGGCGAAGGAACCACACGGCGGTCTCGTCGGTGTCTCGGGCGCGTCTCGGTCACCGCCTCGGCCCGGCGGGGTGAAGCCCGGGCGATGCCGGGTGCGGGGGCCGGCAATCGGCGTCGACAGACGCCGCGAAAGACGCTCCAGAGACGTCCCTTCCCTACGGTTCCCTGGGGCCCATTCCGCACCTATGGCTTCTTCGCTTCGATTGCCGTCTGTCACGGGGAGGCAGCGACGGTCATGCCGACGAGAGTCCACGGCACACTCCGCGATGAGGATCTCGCCGATACCTACTCGATCTGGCGCAAGCCGGGGAAGTACGGGTACCACCTGATCGTCGAGGGGCCCGGCGCCTTGGACCTCTCGATCGAGGCCCTCCAGCCCACGGAGGAGGTCCAGGGGGGGACGGTCGGCTCGTGGAAGATCATCGAGGAGCGGCGGGACGTCCGGGGGGGAGCGAGGCTCGGCGGGGCGGTGAGCGTCGCCCCGGCGCACCTCCAGTCCCATCTCGGCGCCGAGTGGATCGAGCTTCGAGTGCGCGTGTCGCGGGCGGGCGGAACGGGCGCCGTCGCGTACGATCTGGAGTTGGACGCGGACGGCGGGGGATTGCGGCCGCAGGTCGAGGCTTCCGGCTAGCTCAGGCCTGCCGTGCCCTTGCGCCCGCGCTGCGGCGGGACGCGGGAACGACCGAGAGCCCCCGTACGGACGATCCCGATCCGCCGCCGCCGCCCGTGCCGGCTAGCCGCTCCCTCACGGCCCCAACCACCTGCCCGGCGCGGATCATCTGCTCGAGGACGATGGTTTCCGGTTCCGGCTCCACGGCGAGCTCGTCGCGCAGCGCCTCCCGGCACCGCGTGAACTGTCGGATCGCCCCACAACGATCACCCGACATGGCCAACGCGCGCATCAGGCTCCGATGGCTTCGCTCCCGCGCCCGGTCGTGCCGGAGGGCCATGACCGCGTACGCCGCCGCCGCCTCGTACTCCTGGTTCGATTCGAAGTAGTCGGCCAGCTTGTCGAGGAAGGAGAGGTACATGCGACGGAACCGCTCCCGGTCGTAGTCGCACCAATCGGCGAGCCAGCCTTCGAGCAGATCGCCTCGGTAGAGCTGCGCCGCCTCCATCATCGCGCGGGCCTGCGCGGGATCGAGCGTCTCTCCTCGGGCCGCCTTGACCACGGCGAACGCCTCCTCGAAGCGATTGACGTCCACGTCCACGCAGTCGTCGAGCGCGAGCTCGAGCCAGTCCGATTCGGCCCGCAGGAGGCTGGCCGCGCGCGCCCGGCCCAGCGAGACGAGCCCCGAGTGGAGCTGCCAGAGCACCTGGCGGAGATACTTCCGCGAGTTGGGCGTGTCCCGCTCGCCCCAGAGAAGCTCGGCCAGGCTGTCCCGCGGGTGCGCCTTGCCCGGATGGAGGATGAGGTAAGCGAGAAGCTCCTCCGCCTTCTGGGGGATCTGGTCGAGCAGCAATCCCTCACCGAGGCGAACCGAGAATCTTCCGAAGAGGCGAATCGAGATGGATGGCTTCATGGCCGACCCGGGGAGCCACGGCGGGCTCCGCTCCTTTCACGCTGGGTCAGCCATCTCATGGATTGTGCCAGGTAGCGGGGAATGGCGTACGATTGTGCCAAGAGATTGGGGACGCGGCGGCTACGCGGAGCGACGCGCCGACGCTCGCCCCGCGCTGCTTCGCCCGCGACGAGGAACTGTCTGTCCCCTTTGACGGGGCTCCTGTCGCGCCGAGTTGACGATGCGTGCGAAGACTCAGTCGACGTGAACGGTTACTCGGACCCTGTCCGTGACCGACTTCTCCCCTTCCCACTCCTGCCAGAGTTTGAGCTCCACCCCCGCCGTGCCGCCGTGATTCGCGGCGAGCCGGAAGATGCGCGTGCCGCCGCCCCCGATCCCGCCGCCGCCCGCGAGCTCGAACCGCTCGTCCCGGAGGCGCAGCACGTCGTCCGGCCCCCCGACGATGCTCCAGCGAAACCCCGTCGTCGGCGATTCGGGGAGTCGCACGACGACCACGTCTCCCACCTGGGCGTGCAGGGTCTTCCCGCTCTCCTGGGGCGTCACGATTACTTCGGTCATGTCCCTATTCTTCCTTCCCGCCGGCGTGGCGGGGCCGCGGCTCCCGCCGTCGGTGCCCTTCGGCCACGCCCGGGCCGAGAGCCATCCGCAACTCCTCGATCGTCGTCGCGGAGCCTGGGGGAATCCGAGACGGCGCCGTGTCGCCCCATGAATCCACGATGGATGCCGTCAACGCAAGCTCTTCCTTGGAAAGCTCTCGGGGACGCGTCTCGGCCATCGCATTCACTCCTCCCCGCGGGGGCCCGCGCCGCGTCGAGCGGGCGGGCCCCGCCATCGTCCGGCGACTACCACACGTACATCTCGTGGATCATCCCGTCGGCTTCCTCGCGGTAGTTGACCGCGGTCTGCGTCTGCTTGGCGCTGGCGCCCAGCGACGCCAGCGCGACGACCGCCGTGTCGTCGTTGTTCGCCAGTTTCTTCCATCCAACGCCGGCGACGCCGATCCACGCGTTTCGGTTCTCGTTGATGCACCAGAGCGCGTTGATCCGTTGGTTGTTGACCCAAGCGGTCACACCCCCCGCCGTCACGCCCTGGGCCACCGTCGCCGATGGGGGCACGGTGGAGGGTTCCGCCGCACCCTCTTGGGCCCGCGCCGTGATCCCGGCCCCGCTGAGGACCTCCAGACTCGGTTTGGTCTCCGCCATGGCTCTCCTCCTTCCCGCTAGAGTACGTAGACCTGCTTGATGGTCCCCTGGACCTCGTGGAAGTTCACCGGCCGAGCGGCGGCCTTCGCCAGGACCAGCTCGGCGAGCATCGAGAAGAAGATGTTGTCGTTGTCCGGCGAGATCTTCCGCCATCCCAGCCCGTCGACGTAGACCCAGGCGTTCCGGGTCTGGTCGATTGCCCAGAGGCCGATGACGCGCTTGTTGTACTGCCATCCGGTCGCCTCGATCCCGTCCACCGCCCACATGGTGGAGTCGATCCCGCAATCACCGTAGGCGATGCGGAAGAACCCGGAGTCGCCCCAGCCGGCGCCCCAGCTGTTCTTGCAGATCCAGCAGCGCTGCGTGTCGTCGTATCCGACGCAGCAAACGCAGTGCCCGCCGGCCAGGCCGCCCGTCACGTGATGGTAGACCCCCGATCGGTACGAGAAGAAGTCGTCGTACACGGTGAAGCACGTCGCGAGCGGCCCCTTGCCTCCGGAGAGCCACTCCTTCATCTGCGAAGGATTCGTGATCGTGTGCCACGCGGTGATCTTCGTGACGCGATTCTGCCAATCGCTGCAGAGTTTGCAGTTCTGGTCGCCCGCGGTATACGGGAAGCACGCCTCGTCGACGATGCCCGGATTCTTGAACCCGTCGAGCGCGGGCCCCACCCACCAGCCGTTGGCGCAGTTGCGGCCCTGGGACTTGGCGATGCAGTAGAAGAGCTGGGCTTCCGAGAAGTCCGCCGCGAGGTTGGGATCGCCTCGCAGCACCCGCTGCGTCCCTTCGACCGTGGCGGCGGTGCCGAACGCCACGCACGATCCGCAGCCGCCCTGGTTTCGGATCGGCGTGATGAAGTTCTTCCCCCCGACGTTGCGCAGGTCGTAGGAGGACGGGTAGCCGACCGCCGCGGCCATCGCCGCCGTCAGGTTGACGCGGCTGCTCTCGATTCGCGCCTCGAGCGACTCCTCACCCGGGCCGGGCCGGTATCCGAGGCGCAACACGCGCTCGTCGGCGGATAGCGCGGACAGCTCGGTGACCCCGGCTTCCCAGGTGGCGTTCTCGTGCTTCAGTATGGCTTGAAGCTCTGCTAGACCCGGATTCTCCCGCGGCATGATGACCCCCCTTCGTGCTGCGCGGTGCCCATGAGCGGCGGCGGGCCCTTGCCCGTCGCGCGATCATGAGGATGCCAGTGGGCTGTCTGAACGCTGTCTGGGCTCTGTCTCTTCCGCGTCTCGGCCTTCGTCTCCTCACCGCCCGTCCCGGAAGCGCATCTTGATCTTCCCCCACGTCGTCGCGCCGACCGGCGTCGGGCAGCCGTTGGCGGCGCCTGGTGTCGGGGGGCATCCCGTCGACGCGGGCTGCCCCGAGCCGGTGTACTTGTTGAGCGCGTCGAAGAGCGCCCAGGCGCCGTCCGGCCCAAGCCGCCCCACGGAGCGGTCGCTTCCTCCCTCGATCGTCCCGTACTTGTACGAATCGACCGCGACCGTGTCACCCGCGCCGACGCGGAAGAGGAGCACGGTATCGCCGGAGTTGTTGAGGCTGAGGCCGGTCACGGTGCGTCCCGCCGCGCGCTGCTGATCCTCGGCCATGTTCCCCATGACGAGGAGCACGGCGTCCGGGGCGAGCAGGCCGGAGAGCTCGTAGCGGATGGTCGAGTCGGCGTCGGCGATCCGGTACGCGGCGAGGTCGATCGCGCCGCCGGTCGCGTTCCGCACCTCCACCCATTCGTCCTGGCGCGCGTTGTAGATCCCGTCGCCGTTCCAGTCGCGCGACGGCGACGCCAGGATCTCGCTCAGTTGCGGCTCCATCCCGGTCTGAGCGCGAGCGGGCGGGATGAAGCGGACGAGCAAGGACGCGAGCGCGGCGAGAACGAGAAGCCAGACGACGATTCCCCAGCTGCGAGTCATGGAAACCCCCTCCTTGCGCCTAGGGCGCGGTTCTGTCGGGGAACGATTCGCTCGTGTCGGGGGATCGCTTCGGTTGTTTCGGGGAGCGGCTACTGCATCCGGGGATTCGGGCCCGTCAGAGACTTTCCCGGTGTCGCGTGCGCCAGATGGCGCGGGGCGCGCCGGCGTCGGGGAGGAGCCGCGGCAGCACCCACAGGACGGGGAGGACGAGCAGCACCGTGATCGCCGCGCCGTAGCCCGGCTCGGCGAGCACCGCGTTCGCCGATGGCGTGTTGATCCACGCCGCGAGGACGAGCGACGAAAGGACCGCGCCCCGGACGGAGCCGAGCCCGAGCAGGGCGACCGCGACGCCGGCGAAGCCGAGCGGGAACGGCCAGCGTTCGAGCGCCACGGCGGGCGACGACCAGAGCTGGAGCGCGCCGGTCACGCCGGCGCAGGCGCCGCCGATCGCCATCGTCGCGCGCTGGACCCCGTCGACGTCCATCCCGGTCGCCACGGCGGCCATCGGGTTCGAGCCCGACGCGCGAAGCTCGAAGCCGCCCACCGAGGCGCGCGCGAAGTGGGAGAAGAGGAGGGCGAGGGCGATCGACAGGGAGAGGAGAAGGATCCCCCACGCGAGGACGAGGTTCGGCGGGAGCGTGAGCCCGGGGGCCCAGCCGAGCGGCTGCGCCAGGCCGGAGAGCTCGATGGTGAGCGCGGGGGGGGTCACCGTCTCGACGGAGAGCGCGCGGGCGAGCGGCACGAACGCCGCGCCGAGGAGGAGCCCGCTCAGGATCTCGTGGATCGCGAAGCGGTGCTTGAGCCACGCGATCGCGAGGCCCACGACGGCGCCGGCCGCGGCGCCCGCGACGAGGCCGAGGCCCGCCTGCGCCCCCGGCCCGACGCCGCTCCGCGAGATCAGCGCCGCGACCGAGAAGCCGGCGAGGAACTCGGCGTGGATGCCGAGGTTCAGCATCCCGGCGTGGAGCGGCACGAGGAACCCGAGGCCGAGGAAGAGGAGTCCGGCGAAGACGAGCACGACGTCGCCGGTCCAGGGGGCGGTCCACGCGCTGGGGTCGAAATCGAGCGACCCGCGCGCGATGGCGTGCGTCCCCGCGATGAGGAGGATTACGAGCAGGAGATTCGCGACGATCTCCCAGCGCCCCGCGCGGCACCGTCCCGGAATCAGCATCAGGCCGCCGCTCCCGACATCTCCGCGATGATCGCCTCGCGGGTCAGCGTCTCGGTGACCGGGATCCAGACGAGCCGTCCCGCGGTGAGCACGGCGAGGCGGTCGGCGACGCGCATCGCCTCCTCCGGCTCCTCGGTGAGCCAGAGGAGGCCGCTCCCGCGCTCGCACTGGAGGATCAGCGTCCGGCGCACGTACTCCTGCGCTTCGAGCGAGAGCCCCTGCGCCGGGGACCGGACGACGAGGAGCCGCGGATTGTGGATCACCTCGCGCGCCACGATGATCCGCTGCCTTTGCCCGAGGCTCAGGTCGCGGAAGCGCGTCCTGGGCGTCGCCTCGGCCACCTCGAAGTCGAGGAGCGCGCGCGTCGCGTTCCCCCGGATCGACTCGGCGCGGAGGAACCCGCCGCGCGCGAACGGCGGCACGTGCGTCTGGCCCAGGATCAGGTTCTCCTCGACCGAGAAGTCCGGGACCGACTGGTCGCGGGCGATGGGCGGGTTCACGAACGTCATCCCCGATTCGACGCGCATGCGGCGCGGCGAGCGGAGCACGTCCTTGCCGAGGAACTGGA
>DASVDZ010000045.1:0-49022 GCA_036380835.1 Candidatus Eiseniibacteriota bacterium
GCAGCACGGCAATCACCGCAGCACCACGCTCGACACCGACTTCCTGGTCAGCGGCGATTTCGAGCAGATCCGCAAGACGGGTGAGCTCATCAACGGCCTGATCGGGGAGGGAGCGAGCGTGAGCCGCGGTGAGAATCAGCACCCGGTGAGCGATTTCAAGGAAGCGCTCGACTGGCTGCTCGAGCAGGTCCAGAAGACGGTGAACGTGCAGCGCTACAAGGGCCTGGGCGAGATGAATCCCGACCAGCTCTGGCAGACGACCATGGACCCCGAGGTCCGGAGCACCATGAAGGTCACGCTCGACGACGTGGTCGAGGCCGACCGCATGTTCACGATCTTGATGGGGGATCAGGTCGAGCCGCGACGCAAGTTCATCGAGGAATACGCCGACAGCGTCCGCAACCTGGACGTCTAGCGGCGCCTCGCACGGGACTCGGGAGGGAGAAGGAACCGAATGGCCACGGGTGAGAAGGTCGTTCCGATCTACGTCGAAGACGAGATGCGCAATTCATACATCGACTATTCGATGTCGGTCATCGTCTCCCGCGCGCTGCCCGACGTGCGGGACGGCCTGAAGCCGGTGCACCGCCGCGTCCTCACGGCGATGCGCGAGCTGAATCTCCTCCACGACCGCCCCTTTAGGAAGTCGGCCAAGATCACCGGCGACGTGACGGGCAACTACCACCCGCACGGCACCGCCGCGGTCTACGAGACGATGGTGCGCATGGCGCAGCCCTTCTCGATGCGCTACCCGCTGGTGGACGGCCAGGGGAACTTCGGATCGGTGGACGGCGACGCCCCCGCGGCCGAGCGGTACACCGAGGCCCGCCTGACCGAGTTCGCGGAGGAGATGCTCCGCGACATCGAGAAGGAAACGGTCGACATGCGGCCGAACTACGACGAGTCCCGCGAGGAGCCCGTCGTCCTGCCGTCGGCCGTCCCGAACCTCCTCGTGAACGGCTCCTCCGGGATCGCGGTCGGCATGGCGACCAACATCCCGCCGCACAACCTCCGCGAGATCGTCGACGCCATCCACTACGTGATCGACCACCCCGAGTGCACCGGCGAGGAGCTGCTCAAGATCGTCCAGGGGCCCGACTTCCCGACCGGCGCCGTCATCTACGGCCGCCAGGGGATCATCGACTGCTACATGACCGGACGCGGGCACATCACCGTCCGCTCCACGGCGGTGATCGAGGAGATCAAGAAGGACCGCCAGGCGATCGTCGTCACCGAGATCCCCTACATGGTGAGCAAGGCGGCGCTCCTCGAGAAGGTCGCCGATCTCGTGAAGGAGGGGACGCTCGACGGGATCTCGGACCTGAGAGACGAGTCCGACCGGGACGGCATGCGGATCGTGATCGAGCTGAAACGCGACGCCCAGCCCCGCGTGATCCTGAACCAGCTCTTCAAGCACACGCAGATGCAGACGACCTTCGGCGCCAACATGCTCGCCCTGGTCGGGAACCGGCCGCTCACGATGCCGCTAAGGGACATGATCGGCCACTACATCACGCACCGGCAGGACGTCGTGGTGCGGCGGACGCGCTACGACCTGAACGAGGCGGAGAAGCGTGCGCACATCCTCGAAGGCTTCAAGATCGCCCTCGATCACATCGACGAGATCGTGGCGCTGATCAAGGCGTCGGCCAACGTGGAGCGCGCCCGGGAAGGGCTCATCGCCCGCTTCGGGCTGAGCGAGATCCAGGCGAACGCGATCCTGGAGATGCGGCTCTCGCGCCTCACCGGCCTCGAGCGCCAGAAGATCGAGGACGAGTATCTCGAGGTGATCCAGCTGATCGAGCGGCTTCGCGCCATCCTCGACAGCCCCGCCAAGGTGCTCCAGCTGATCCAGGCCGAGCTCTCCGAGGTGAGGGAGAAGTTCGGCGACGAGCGGCGCACCCGGATCGAGGCGGCCTCCGGCGAGTTCGAGATCGAGGACCTGATCGCCGAGGAGGACATGGCGATCACGATCAGCCACGCCGGCTACATCAAGCGCCTCCCGGTGACGACCTACCGGAGCCAACGGCGCGGCGGCCGCGGCGTCACCGGCGCGGGGACCAAGGAAGAGGACTTCATCCAGCACCTCTTCATCGCCTCCACCCACTCGTACATGCTCGTCTTCACCGACCGGGGGCGCGTCCACTGGCTCAAGGTGCACGAGATCCCGCAGGCCGGGCGCACCGCGAAGGGGAAGGCGGTCGTGAACCTGGTCGACATGTCGCAGTCCGAGCGCGTCGCCTCGGTCCTCCCGGTCAAGGAATTCGACGACACGCGCTTCCTCCTGATGTGCACCGCCCAGGGGACGGTCAAGAAGACCGCGCTCTCGGCGTATTCGAACCCGCGCCGCGGGGGCATCGTGGCGATCACCGTGGACCCCGACGACCGCCTCATCGACTGCGTGCTGACCGACGGGACCCAGGACATCATCCTCTCCAAGCGCAACGGGAAGGCGATCCGCTTCCGCGAAGGGGACGTCCGCCCGATGGGCCGCACCGCCCACGGCGTCCGCGGCGTGACGCTCGAAGGGGACGACGCGGTCGTCGGCGTGATCGCGGTGCGGCGCGAGGCGTCGCTCCTCGTCGCCACCGAGCACGGCTACGGCAAGCGCTCGCCGATCAGCGACTACCGAATCACCGGCCGCGGCGGGAAGGGGATCATCTCCATCCAGACGAACGATCGGAACGGGAACGTGGTGGCGGCCCTCGAGGTCGTGTCCGACGACGAGGTGATGCTGATCACGCGCGGCGGCATGGTGATCCGCACGCTCGTCTCCGGGATCTCGGAGATCGGCCGCAACACCCAGGGCGTCCGACTCATCAATCTCGAGCCGGGCGATCAGCTGATCGACGTGGCGAAGGTGGAGGAGTCGGAAGAGGGCGAGGAGGCGTAGGCTGGATCCACGCATCCCGACGTCCACCGTTCGCCGGCTTTCCTCGTACTACCGCGTCCTGGAAGAGCTGGACGCAGACGGCCATCGCACCGTTTCGTCGCAGGGCCTCGCGCACCAGAGTGGCGTCACCTCGGCGCAGGTGCGGAAGGACCTCTCCTACTTCGGCAACTTCGGGAAGCGGGGCCTGGGCTACGGCGTTCCCCGGCTCAAGAAGGAGATCCGCCTCATCCTCGGGCTCAACCGGCGCTGGCGCGTGGCGCTGGTGGGGGCTGGGAACATGGGATCCGCGCTCTTCTCGTACAAGGAATTCCGCCGCCAGGGCTTCGACATCGTCGGCGTCTTCGACGTGAGCGCGGACCGGGTCGGGCAGGTCTGGCGCGACCTCACCGTCCGGCACGTGGACGACCTCCAGGCCGAGACGGAGCGGCTCCGGATGGAGATCGGCGTGATCGCCGTTCCCGCGCGCGCCGCGCAGGCGGTCGCCGACCGGCTCGTCGCCGCGGGCATGCGCGGCGTCCTGAACTTCGCGCACCGGCGGATCCAGGTCCCCGCCTCGGTGGCGCTCCGCACCGTCAATCTCTCGATCGAGCTCGAGAGTCTCGCCTTCGAGATCAAGGCGCTCGGCCAGAAGGGGGCGCGCCGCCCCAAGCGGCGTTGATCCCCGCGGCGCCGATCCTCCGGGCCGCGGCCCCGGGCGGCCTCCCGTGAGGCGCGCCGACGCCACGCTCCTCCTGATCGCCGCCATCTGGGGCACCACGTTCGCGCTACTCCGCGACACGATGCGCGTGCTCCACCCCTTCGAGCTGATGGCGCTCCGCTTCTCCCTCGCCACCGTCATCCTGGCCGCCGTCTACTGGAGGCGGCTCGTCCCGGTCCGGTGGTCGTGGGTCCGGGACGGTGCGTGGCTCGGCGTCTGGCTCACCCTCGGCTACCTCACCCAGGTGATGGGGCTCCTCACGATCACCGCCTCCCGCTCGGCGTTCATCACGAGCACGTACATCGCCTTCACGCCGTTCGTGGCCTGGATCGCCTTCCGGAGCCGCCCCGCGATCGGGGACTTCCTCGCGGTCGCGATCGTCTTCCTCGGGCTCACGCGCTTCTCGAGCGAGACGTCGTTCGCGTTCGGCCCGGGCGAGATCTGGACGCTCGGCTGCGCCCTCTCGTTCGCGATCCAGATGGTGGTCACGCACATCGTGGGGAAGCGCGGCGATCCGATTCCGCTCAGCGTCGCGCAGATGGCGGTCGGCGCCGTGGTCGGATGGATCCTGGTCGGGACGCGCGGCGGGTTCCGCCCGTCGTTCGGGGCCGTGCCGTGGGGGGTGCTCCTCTATCTCGCGGCGGCCGCGACCGCGCTCGTGATCGCGCTCCAGACGTGGGCGCTCCCGCGCACGTCGTCGGTGAAGGCGGCGCTCCTCTTCTCCACCGAGCCGATCTTCGCGGCGGCGTTCGCCATGGCCTTCTTCGCGGAGCGGATGACGTCCCGGGAGTACTTCGGCGCGGCGCTGGTCCTGGCCGGGGTCCTCTTCAGCGAGCTCTGGCGTCCGGCGCTGGCGCGGCTCAGCGGCCGCGCGCGTCCGCCGGAGACGAGGCGCCCGGAAGGGAACGCGCGAAGCTGACGAACGCGGCCTGCGCGGCCTTCGAAACGGGCGGCGCCTCGGGGTAGCCGAGGGCGGCCGGGGAGTCGCTCGGGCCCGGAATCTGAGGGAGCCCCGTGGCCGGATTCACCGGGCGCGGCGGCGGCGTCGGGAGCGGCAGCTCGAGCGAATCGGAGTCGGCGGCGGCGGGCCGAAACGACGGCGCCGCGTCGCTCGCGCCGATGAACCGCCCGCGGAAGACGAGGAGCCGCGTCGTCAGATCGTAGACGTCCACCGCGATCTTCGCGTCGCGCCCCGTGACCTGGACCTGGCTCTCCGACGGGCGCCCCGGCACGTCGTTCGACACGTACCGCGTGCCGTAGCGCACGGCGTCCGACTCGACGCGGGCGAGGACGCCGTAGCGCGCCATGCCGCGCGCGGCGCCCGCCGCGACCGCGAGCCAGAGCGAGTCGGGCTCGCCGCGCATCTGGTAGCCGAGCAGGAGGAGGCGGTAGGCCGAGTCGGGCATCGCTCCCTCGACGCGAGCCGCCTCGACCAGCGGCACGTCGCTCCGCGTGGCGCGGAGCACCTGGGTGAGCCCCGCGATCAGAGGCCCGCGAACCTGCGTCACTTCGTCCACCTGGACGACCCCGAGCACCGCGAGGCCGCCCTGCCGGAGCGTTTCCGCGGTGAATCCCGGATCCTGGCGCAGGAGATCGGTCTCCGCCGCGCAGCCGCCGAGGAGCGCCGCGGCGGCGAGGGCGCCCGCCGCGAGCAAGGCGCGGGCCGCGCGGGTCCGGACGCCGGCCGCGCGAGCGCCGCTCCGCGCGCGGGGCTTGCGACAGGAGTCCGGCGCGAGGCATAGTCGTCCGGTGCTTCGGGTTCTGATCATCGGCGGCTTCGGCTTCCTCGGGACCATCTTGCGCTACGCGGTGCAGGGCGCCGTGCAGCGCGCCACGGGCTCCACGTTCCCATATGGGACGCTCGCGGTCAACGTGGTGGGCTCCCTGATCGTCGGCTTCGTCGCGACCCTCGCCCTCGAGCGCGCGGCCGTGAGCCCGCTCTGGCGCTCGGCGATCCTGATCGGGTTCTGCGGGGGCTTCACCACCTTCTCGGCCCTCGCGTACGAAACCTTCGAGCTGGCGCGAACCGGCGATCCGTGGCGCGCCGGCGCGAATCTCGCCGTGAGCGCGTTCCTGGGGCTGATCGCGGTCTGGATCGGCTACGCCGCGGCGATCAAATTGTAGCGGGAGGGGGCGGCATGAAGTTGGAAGGCGAAGGGCAGCTCGTCCGGATCTTCATCGGCGAGAACGACCGCTGGCACGGGAAGCCGCTCTACGAGGCGATCGTCGCGCGGGCGCGCGAGGCGGGGCTCGCGGGCGCGACCGTGGTCCGCGGGCTGATGGGCTTCGGCGCGAAGAGCCGCATCCACACCGCCAAGGTGCTTCGGCTGAGCGAGGATCTCCCGATCGTCGTCGAGATCGTCGATCGCCAGGACCGGATCGCGGCGTTCCTTCCGGCGCTCGAGGAGATGGTCGCGGACGGGCTCGTGACGCTCGAGCGCGTCCAGGTGATCACCTACCGGGCCGGGAAGGAGACGTAGCGCGCCGGCCCGCGAGCGCCCGGAGCCCGCTCACCCGAGCGAGGCGGCGAGCGCCCCGGCGATCTCCTCGAATTCGGCTTCCCGCGCGATCAAGGGCGGCGCGAGGAGCAGCGCGCCCGGTTCCGCCGCGTGGACGAGCACGCCGCGCGCGCGACACCCCGCGGCGGCCTCCCGGGCTCCCTCGTCGCGAAGCGCGATCCCCCGGAGGAATCCGAGCCCCCGCACGTCGAGGACGCGCGGGTGCCGCCTGAGCGGATCGAGCGCCCGCGTGAATGTCGCTTCCGCTTCGCGCACTCCCTCGATGACGCGCTCCTCGGCGAGCGCCTCGAGCACACGGCGTCCGACGGCGCAGGCGATGGGGTTTCCGCCATGCGTCTGGTGGTGGGCGAAGCCCCCGCCCGAGGCGCCTTCCTCGAGCGCCGCGGCGACCCGCTCCGAGACGAGCACGCCGGCGATCGCCGCGAAGCCGGCCCCCGCCCCCTTGCCGAAGACGACGAAGTCGGGGACCGCGTCGGCGTCGAGACGCCGCCACGCGAAGAGGTCGCCCGCGCGCCCGAAGCCGGCCAGCACCTCGTCCGCGATCCAGAGCGCGCCCGCCTCGTCGCATCGCCGGCGGACGCGCGCGAGCCACCCCGGTGGCGGAACCGGCGCCCCGAGCCCCGACGCGGGAATCGTCTCCGCCAGGAACGCGGCGGCGACGCCCGCCCGTTCGAGGGCCGCGTTGGCGCAGGCGATCTCGCACCCCGGGTGGCGGAGCGCGCGGAAGCAGCGGGGGCAGTCGGCGGGCGGGCCGAAGGCGCGCGGACCGAGGAGCGCCTCGTACGGTCCGCGCCGCGTGCCGAGTCCGGTCACGTCGAGCGCGCCGAGGGTCGCGCCGTGGAAGTGCCCCTCGAGCGAGAGGATGTCCCGCCTTCCGGGATGCCCGCGCGCGGCCTGGACCCGCCACGCCATCTTGATCGCGGCCTCCACGGCCTCGCTCCCGGACCCGGTCAGGACGACGCGGGAGTACGGGGCGCCGGCGGCGGCCAGCACCTCCTCGCGATAGCGGACGCTCTCCTCGCTCTCGAACGCGGAGGGGCGCGCGTGCGGAAGGCGGGACGCGGCATCGGCCATGACGCGCACGATGTCGGGCCGCGTGTAGCCGAGGCTCACGCAGAAGGCGCCCGAGGTGGCGTCGAGGTAGCGGCGCCCGTCGGCGTCCCAGACGTGGAGCCCCTCGGCGCGGACCAGGACCGGCTTCCGGGGATTCGGCGCGGGGAGGGTCACGCCCGTGAAGATGCCAGGACGAAGCGGCGGAGGCTACCGGGAGATGGCGGCCGCCGCGGGGCGGCTAGCCGGAGGTGGCGGTCGTCGCGGTGCGGGTGGCCGCCCGCTCGAGGGCCGACACGCGCTCCGGCGAGAGGCGGAGGGCCGACGCGAGGAGGAGGCAGGCCTCGGCGCGCGTCAGGCTCTTCTTGGATTGCGAGACCTGCTGGAACCCGGGATCGAGCGGAACGACCGGCGCGACCGGCTTCACCACCGCCCGCTTCACGCGCCTTCGCTTGGCCGCCCCGGCGCCGCTCGTCTTCGCGGCGCGGAGCGCCTTGGCATACGCGGCGTCGGCCGCCTTCCGGCGGGCCGCCGTCTCGAGACGCGCCGACTCGAAGGCCTCCTTCTCGGCGGCGGCCGCGGCGTCGGCGCTCGCGAACGTCCGGTTGAAATCGCCGCAGAGGCGGACCGGCGGGATGGCGCTCAGGTTCCGGCCCTGCGCCGGCTTCTTGTCGAGGCATCGTAGGAGGAGCTCGACCGCTTCGGCGCGCGGGATCCGGTCGCCCGCGTCGAGACCGCGCGCGGCGTCCTTGTCGAGGAGGCCCGAGTCGACCAGCGCGTCCACGGAGGACTCGAACGTCTCCGTGGTGAATGGCGTGGCGAGGCGGAACGCCGCGACGAGCGCGCGGTAGTAGTCGGCGCGCGTGATGGCGCGATCAGGGTCGAACCGATCGCCGTCGCCCGCGAGGAGGCCGTCGCGGCAGGCCGCGAGCGCGTAGCGCGCCTCCCACGAGGCCGGATCGAGGTCGTCGAACCGCCGGACGTGCTCCTCCAGGAACGCGACCGGATCGACGGTCTGGAGCTTGGCGAAGGAGCGGTCCTGGACGGTCGCCGCTTCCGCGTCGGCCAGATCGTCGTCGATGCCGTCCGCGTCCGCCTCGGCCGGGAGCGACTTACGGATCTCGAGGTGGAGGTGGGCGGAGGTCGCGCGCCCGGTCCGGCCGACGAGCGCGATCGGCTCTCCCGCGGCGACGATGTCGCCCTTCTTCACGAGCACCGACTTGGGCTTGAGGTGGGCGTAGAGCGAGAAGACGGCCTCGCCGTTCGGCAGCGTGTGGCGGATCACCACGTAGTTGCCCCAGCCCGTCCGCCACTTGTAGCCCGTGCGCCAGCGCGTGCTCATCCGGTAGACGCGCTTCCCGTTGACGACCGTCGGGAGCCTCAGGCGCTGCTTCCGGCGCACCTTGATCAGCGCGTTGGCGTCGGCCACGATGACCTCGCCCGAGGCGACGGCCCGGACCGGGGATCCGCCGCGGCCGTCCGCCAAGTCGACGCCCCGGTGGACGCGCACTCGCTTGTGGTTCTTCCGGACGACGAGATAGGGATCGGAGACGTGAAAGCCGCCGGGCTCGCCGGCGTGGGGTTTGGCGTAGTCGAGCTCGTCGCCGACCGGATAGACGAACGCGCCCGCGATCGGGGCGCCCTGGCCGCCGTCGTCCGCGCGCGCGGATGAGGCGACGGCGAAGGTCGCGAGGATCGCGAGCGCGATCGGCCGATTCCATCCGGCGGCGCGCTTCGGTCGGCGCGTCGTCGGCACGCTCTAGTCGTTCCCCCCGTCCGGGTTCGCGCTGCCGAGGCTCATGCCGTTCAGGCCGAAGCGGAACGTCCAATCGAGGATGCGCCGCGCCTCCGCGAACCGGAGCGCGTTGCTCGGGGCGCCCAGCACGACCGCGGTGATCTCCGCGCCGGCGGGGCCCTCGATGTTCGTCGCGAGACAGTAGCCGGCTTCGTGGATGAATCCGGTCTTGCCCGCGGTGACGTGCCACTTGCTGCGGAGGAGGCGATTCGTGTTCACGAGCCGATGGCGGCGGCGGTTGCTCGTGAACTCGTACGTCTGCTTCTGCATGATGGCGCTGACGATGTCGTTGTTGGCGACGGTGCGCAGGATCTTCGCGACGGCCTGGGCGGTCGCGACGTTCTGCTCGCTCAAGCCGGTCGGCTCGACGAAGTGCGCCCCGGGAAGTCCCAACGAATCCGCCTGCGCGTTCATGCGTCGCACGAATTCCTCCTGCGTGAGCCCGGACGTCCTCGCGAGCGCCTTGGTGGCGACGTTGTCGGACGACATGAGCGACGCATGGAAGAGGTCGCGCACGGTGATCTCCTCACGCGGCCGGATATGCGAACGGCTCGAGTTCTTGATGTCCTCGGGAATGACCTCGACGACGCGATCCCAGTCGGGATTGGTTCCGAGAAGGACCATCGCGCTGATCAGCTTGGTGAGGCTCGCGATGGGGTAGAGACGGTCCGGGTTCTTCTGGAAGAGGACCTGCCCGCTCGCCGCGTCCATGACGTACGCGGCCTTCAGGTGGAGGCGCGGAATGCCGTGGGCGGTGATGGCCGGGAGGCGGAGCGGAGCGGCGCGATGGCGGCGACGCGTTCGGACGCGGCTCCGGCTCGACGACGCGTGCGATGCCGCCACGACGCGCTTCCCACTGGCCGCGGCCGAAGCGGCGCGGGCGCCCGGAGGAAGGAGCGGCGAAGCGACGAAGAGCAGGATGCCGCAGAGCAGGGCCGCGTGACGAATCAATCCAGGTCGTGCCATAGGTAGACTTGCCCTCATCCGTGAGACTCCCCTTAGGATTCCGGTTCGGAGGGATGGCAACACCTTGCCCCCTCCAGGGTTATCGGATCGGGCAGGCCGAACTAAAGCGAAAGTTCTAGCTTCGCGGCCTGGAGCGCGCTTGCGTGATAATGATAGCACAATCGCCCACGACTTCGGCACCACAATGACTTGCCGCGGTGGCGCCTGGAAAGGCCGGCCCTCCGTAGCGGCGGCGCCGGGAGCCTGGAGGCGCCCGGCGCCGTCTAAACAGTTAATCTATAACATCTTACGTTGTCCGACTAATCGCCGGAATCGTCCCGATCGTTCCGGTCGCGTGAACGGGGCCGATCGCCGCTCGTGCCGAGCCGCCGAAGTTCCTCCCTGAGCCCCTGAATCTCTTCGCGCAGCTCCCTCAGGTCCGTCTCCCGAAGCTGTTGGAGCTGCTCCTGCAGATCCTTGAGCTGCTCGTCCAGCTGATCCAGGTTCTGCCCGTGGAACTGCCGCGCCATCGGGGGCGGCATGGGGGGGGTGTCCCCGTTGCCGCGGCCCATCCAGTTGCCCGGGTTGGGCACCATCATCGACATGCCGCGGGGGCGCTTGCCGACTTCCACGGTTAGCGTCTTGCGCGCGCCGTCCCGCTCGATCTCGACCTTCGCCTTGTCGCCCGGATCGAGGCCACGAACCCCCCCGATCAGGTCCCCCGAGTCGCCGATCGGCTTCCCGTTCAGGCCCACGATGACGTCGCCGCGCTGGATTCCCGCCTCATCGGCGGGGCTCCCATCCTCGACGTTGTTGACCAGGGCGCCGTCGTCCGTCCGCAAGTCCTTGGCGCGCTTCAGGGCACGCGTCACGTCCTGCACCTGCACTCCGAGGTATCCCCCGGCGTCGTCGGCGGGAAGGTTCCGGCGGAACCGATAGACGCGGACCGATCCGTCGTTGTCCTTCGACATCCATGTGGCGCCGTCCTTCTCCTTCACCTTCCAGGTCGAGCCCTCGTCGTCGCTCGAGTCCGATGTCGCTTTGTCCTTGCCGGACTCCGACTTCCAGTCCCAATCGTTCTTGTCGTCGGCCCGCGCGGCCTGGGGCAGCGCGAGGGTAGAGAGGGCGAAGCCCAAGGCCAAAAGCCACCGGGCCTGCCCCAAGCGAGTCGATTGCATCGTGGACCTCCGTGCTCATTGGGATGGGTGAATCCGGCTACGTCTCTATCGGTTGAACGCGGCCGGGGAGCGCTGGTTCCCGCCGTAGGTTGGACGCTCCGGTCAGTGCGCCGGTTGGAGCTGGAATGTCTTGCAGCCGGCGACCGCGGAGAGGGCGCCCACCGGCCCGCAGAGCGCGCGGAGGGCCGGGGAGAGGTCGCGCATGCGGAAATCGCCCTTTTCCGCGTCGCAGAAGAGCGGATCACCCACCAGGGTGTTGGCCGACGGAAGGGAGCCGATGGCGCCGCCGGTCGGATCCCAGATCAGGTTGCAGTCGTAGAGGGGCGAAGCCTCGATTCCCCCCACCGCGATCTGGTCCTTGGTGACGACGAAGATGTTCTTTCGAATCTCGGGCGAGACCCCCGCGCAGAAGATGCTCGCGCCCGCCCCCGTGACGGAGTTCTCGTAGAACGTGTTGTTCTGGTAGATGGGGTTGACGTTGGCCATTTCGCGGTTCTGAACGCCGATCGCGGCGCCGGCCCCTGTCGCCTGGTTCCGATCGAAGACGCAGTAGCCGACGTTCATGCCGGAATGGTCCGAATGGATCGCTCCCCCCGTTCCGGCGTGATTCTTCTCGAAGAGGCAGCGCGAGACGTTGCACCTCGAGCCGTTCATCGCGGCGACCGCGCCGCCCGCGACCGCGGAGGAATTGCCCCGGAAGGTGCAGCCGGAGAACGACACCTCGGAGGAATCGGAGATGTCGACCGCGCCGCCCGTCGAGCCGTCGGATCGGTTGTCTTCGAAGAGGACATCGCGGATCGGGACCACGATCCGGCTCCCGACGAGGTTGATCGCCGCGCCCTCGTAGCCGCGGTTCCCGGAGAACCGGCCGCTCTGGAGGAGCGCGGTCGACTGGTTGAGGCGGACCCCGCCCGCCCGGTTGTCCCGGACGACGTTGCCGATGAGCCCGATGTCCTGGCAGCCCCAGAGGGCCACGGCCGCTTCCCAATTCTCGCGGAGCACGCAGTCGCGGATCTGGAAGAGCGTGTCCCGGACGCACTGGATCCCGCCGCCCCCGACCGCCTTGCCGCGCCGGATTCCGATTCCGATGATCGCGCCGCCGCGAATCCCTTCGACGTGGAGCACGCGGGTCGTGTCCCCGCCGTCGAGGATCGTGCTGTCCGGGCCCCCGTCGCCGAAGAGGACGAGCGGCTTCTTCATGACGAACGGGCCGTGATGGACGCCCGAGGCGATCCAGAGCGTGTCGCCGGGATCCGACGCGTCGATCGCCTTCTGGACCGTCTTGTACTCGCGCGGCACGAATCGCCGCCGCGCGTCCGCGTGCCCCGCGGCCAGGAGCCCGAGCGCGAGCAGCGCGACCGCGACCACGGCCGAGGCGCGGCTACCGGGCATCGCCGCCCCCCGCCGCGTCGGGAGCCGAGCCCGCGATCACGAGCGCGTACCCCGTGTCCGGCTTCAGGTACTTCTTCGCCGCCGCCGCCGCCTGCTCCCGCGTGACGCCGCGCACGATCGACGCGTAGCGATCGATGTAGTCGAGCCCCAGGCCGTAGAGCTCCGAGACGAGGAGCTGCGACGCCACCCCCGCGTTGGTTTCGAGGCGCACGGGGAAGACGCCGGTCAGGTACCCCTTCGCGTCCTCCATCTCGTCCTCGGTCGGGCCGTCGGCGGCCATGCGCCGAACCTGCTCCAGGATGCTCGCGGCGGCCCGATCGACGTTCGCCGGGTTCGTCCCCGCGCGCACCTGGATCGGCCCGGCCCCGATTCCCGCGGCGATCGACGAGTAGACCCCGTAGACGAGGCCCTGCTGATCGCGGAGGTTGTCCATGAGCCGGCTCGACAGGGATCCTCCGCCCAGGACGTAGTTCATCATCATGGCGGCGTCGTAGTCCGGATCGGTGCGTGCGAGTCCGGGCACCGCGTAGACGACGTCGGTCTGGGAACGGCCAGCCATCGGCACGGTGAGCCGAAGGACGCTCCCGGGCGCGGGCGCCGCGGGCACCGCGAACGCGGGGACCGGGGCGAGGCGCTTCCAGCCCCCGAACGCCTTCCGGACCATCTCCGCCGCCCGCTTCGGCTCCACGTCGCCGACGAGCACGAGGATCGTGTTGTTCGGGCCGTAGTGGCTCGCGTGATAGGCGACGAGGTCCTGCCGCGTGATCGCCTTGAGCGTGGTGTCGGTGCCGGCCGGGTAGTCGTGATACGGGTGGCCGACCGGGTAGAGAAGGGTGTTGGCGCGGCGCGCGGCGACGCTCGAGGTCGAGTTCTCCATGATGCGGTAGTTCGTGATCCGCTCCGCCCGCACCTGCTCGACCTTCTCGTCGGGGAAGGAGGGATGGGCGAGCAGGTCGGCGAGGACGTCGAGCATGGTTCCGAGGTCGGGGGAGAGCATCCTCGCCTGGCAGGTGACCGTCTCGGCGCCGCCGTCGAACGAGAGCGCCGCGCCGACGTTCTCGACCGCCGTCGCGATGTCGCTCGCGGTCCGCGTCGGGGTCCCCTTGTCGAGCATGTCGGCGACGAAGGCCGCGAGCCCGCTCTTGCCGGGAGGATCGAAGATCCCCCCCGCCTTGACGACCGCCTGCAGGGAGATCGTGGGGTTCGCGGGGTTCCTCTCGACGACGAGCGTGAGCCCGTTGGGGAGCACCGTGCGGACCGGCTGGGTCCGGGCAAGACGGACGCCCGGAGCGGCGGCCGCCCCCGAAGAGGCGGCGGGCTCCAGAGCGGCGGCGGGCTCTCGCGCCTCCTCCCCCGCTCCCGCGCCGTCATCGAGCGGGCGGTAGCGCGCGACCGCCTTCGCGGGCTCCGAAGCGCCGCCGGCGCCCGCCCCGTCTCCCCCGGCGCGCGTCTCGGGGAGCGGATCGAACCAGCCGACCGTTCGCGAATCGGCCACGAGATACTTCGCCGCCACGCGCTGGACGTCGGCCGTCGTGACCTCCGCGATGCGATCCAGGTAGGTGTCGATGTACTTCCAGCTGGCGACGGTGTTGTAGTACCCGAGCTGCTGGGCGAGGCTCCGAATCGAGTCCTTCGAGTAGACGAACGACGCCTCCACCTGCTTCTTCGCGCGCGCCAGCTCCTCGGCGGTGACCGGTTCGTTCTTCAACCGTTCGACCTCGGCCTCGAGCGCGTGCTCCACCGAGTCGAGCGTCGCCTCGGAGGCGACGGTCGCCTGCGCGATGAAGAGGAACGGGTCGCGCCCCGTCTCGTTCCCGGCGTCCACCTCGGCGGCGAGCTTCTTCTCGACCAGCGCGCGGTAGAGACGCGACGTCTTGCCGTGCCCGAGGACGATCCCGAGAACGTCGAGGGCGTAGTTGTCCGAATCGGCGAGCGCGGGGTTCCGATAGGCGACCATGAGGTACGGCGTGTCGCCGGGTTTCCGGAGCTTGAAGCGCCGCTCGCCCTGCTGCGGCGGCTCCACCGTGGTCACCGGCGGCGGCTCCGCCCCGCGCGGGATCGGGCCGAAGTAGCGCTTCACCATCTCGAGCGTCTTGTCGCGGTCGATGTCGCCGACGACCACCACGGTCGCGTTGTTCGGCATGTAGTGCGTCTTGTAGTAGTCCCGGATCTGCTCGGTGCGGATCTGCTCCACGTTGACGCGCCATCCGATGGTCGGCCAGTGGTAGGGATGGACCTGGAAGGCCTGCGCGAACGTCTCGTTGTAGAGCGCGCGGTGCGGGTTGTCCTCGTTTCGCTCCAGTTCCGACCGGACCACGGTCATCTCGAGCCGGTGCTCCTCATCGGGGATCAGCGCGTTCACCATCCGGTCGGACTCGATCTTCATCGCCAGCTCGAGGCGGTCGCTCGCGAGCACCTCGTAGTAGTTCGTGTAGTCGAGCGACGTGCCGGCGTTGAACGACGCGCCGTTCTTCTGGAGGATCTTCGCGATCTCGCCCTTCCCGTAGGTCGGCGTCCCCTTGAACATCATGTGCTCGAGGAGGTGCGAGATGCCGGTGGTGCCGACGTCCTCGTTTCGGGAGCCGGTCCGGTACCACACCATGAACGCCGCCACGGGCGCGGTGTGAACCTCCTGGATCAGCACCGAGAGGCCGTTGTCGAGCGTCGTCTCGTACACGGGCGACAGGGTCGCCGGCGTCGCGGTCGAGGTCATGGAACGCGTCCTTGTCTTGGATGTGGAGCCGGCCAGGGCCGGCGGGGTCGACGTCGTCGCGACGAACGCGGCCAGGAGAACTCCCGCGAGCGGCGCGAGGCCGCGCGGCGCCCGCGCGGCGGTTCGAACTCTCGGCTCGTCCATCGATCCTCCCGTCGTACCGAAGCGCCCAAGCCTATCACGACCAGGCATCGCCGGGCCGCGCCGGCGTCAATCCGCCCGCCTGAGCGCCGCCACGCATTCGATGTGCGGCGTGTGAGGGAACATGTCGACCGGCTGCACCCACTCCAGCCGATAGCGAGATTCGCCGAGCAGGGCCAGGTCCCGGCCCAGGGTGCTGGGATTGCAGGACACGTAGACGAGGCGGGGCGCGCCCAGGTGGACGAGCCGGCTCGCGACTCCCGGGTGAAGTCCCGCGCGCGGCGGATCGACGAGGACCGCGTCGATCTCGGAGCGCGAGAAGGCCCGGCCCGGGGCCCCCGAGCCGAGGCCGAAGCGGTCCCGGAGCGCCTCCATCGCCTCCTCCCGATAGAACCGCGCGTTCGTGATTCCGTTCCTCGCGGCGTTCCGCTCCGCGTCGCGGACCGCGGCGTCCGACGATTCGACGCCGATCGCCTCGCGGGCGCGCCGCGCGACGGGAAGCGTGAAGGTGCCGGTCCCGGAATAGACGTCGAGCACGCGCTCCGCGCCGGTCAGGGCCAGCCCTTCCAGGGCGACCTCGAGCAGCCGCTCCCCCTGTTCCGTGTTCGTCTGGAAGAAGGAGCCGGAGGAGATCTCGAACGTGATCCCGCCCAGGCGCTCCTCGATCGTGGCGCGTCCCGCGAGCAGCCGCTCCTCCTCGCCCACGGCGATCTGGGCCTTCCGGCGGGTCACGTTGAGGACGACGCTCGTCACGGACGGAAAGCGGCGGGTGATCTCGTCGGCGAACCCCGCGAAGGCGGGATCGTCGCCGCTCGCCACGAGGTTCACCATCACCTGGCCGGTCCTCATCCCCTCCCGCACCACGAGAAACCGGAGCAGGCCGACGTGGCGTCGCGTGTCGTACGGCTCGAGCCCCTCCCGGCGCGCCCACGCGCGGACCGCGCCGACGATCTCGCTCGAGACGGGCGAGGCGATGTGGCAGCGCGCGAGGTCGAACGTCCGGTCGAAGAAGCCGCGGCGGTGGAGGCCGAGGGTGGTCGCGCCCGTCGCGTCCCTGGCGAAGGAGTATTCCATCTTGTTCCGGTAATGGAAGGTCGACGGAGCCGGGATCACCGGGCGCGGGGAGGCGAGGATGCCGCCCAGATGCGCGAGGCACTCCGCCACCTGCCGCTCCTTGTGGCGGAGCTGGGCCGCGTAGTCGAGGTCCTGGAATCGGCAGCCGCCGCAGATGGCGACGTGCTCGCATCGAGGCGCGACCCGGCCCGGCGACGGGGTCAGGATCCGCTCGGCGCGCGCCTCCGCGTACTGGCGCTTCCTCCGGTAGACCGTCGCGGCGACGCGGTCCCCGGGAAGCGCGTTCTCCACGAACACGACGAAACCCTCCACCTTGGCGATCGCCCTTCCGCCGTAGGCGAGGTCGACCACGTCGAGCTCGAGGGTGTCGCCGCGCCGGATCTCGGAACGGGGGCCCGCGGCCGGGGAGGGGGTGTCGGCGGCCGGTTCGGACGGGTTCATCGGCGAATCTTACACCAAGCGGCGAACCGCAAGAACGCGCTCAGGATCGGCGGTTCGGGGGCCGATGAGGGAGGAGATGAAATGGATCCGTTGCGCCGGAGCCGCCCTTGCCGCGTGGCTCCTGGCGGGTACCGCGGCGGCAGGGACGATCGAGGGATCGGTGACGCTCACGCCGGCCGACCTCGCGTTCCGCGGGGAGGCCAAGCCGAATGCGTACGTGGGACAACTGGAGGGAAGCGCCGGGAATTCCGGATCCGTGGTGGTATCCGACACGACGTACGGGGTCGCCTACGTCTCCGACCTCGCCGCGCCACCGGAGCCGCCGCCGCCCGCCCTTCTGGACCAGAGGGATCAGCGATTTGTTCCTCGGATTCTGGCGATCGTCGCGGGCCAGAGCGTCGTCTTCCGGAACAGCGACCGAGTCTTCCACAACGTCTTCTCCTACTCCCCGCCCAAGCGGTTCGACCTGGGACGCTACGCTCGAGGAAAGTCGAAGACGTTGAGCTTCCGGAAGCCCGGGCTCGTGCAGATCTACTGCGACATCCACTCCGACATGCGGGCCGACCTCGTCGTCGTACCGAGCGCCTACTTCGCGTACGTGAACGCGGGCGGGGGCTTCCGGATCGACGGCGTGCCCGCCGGCGCGCACAGCGTGACGATCTGGCTCCCCAGACGGGGCGAGCGGACGCTCGACGCCGCCGTGCCGGAGACGGGCGCGGTGGCGGTGGCCCTGGGGGCCGAGTGAGCGGGGACCGCCGCGGGCCCGTGCGGCGCGGCGCGCCCCGCCCTTCGCTCGTCCTCAAGATCACGGCGCTCACCACCGCGCCGATTCTCGGCGTCGTCGTGGCGGCCCTCTTCGTCGTGAACCATCGAGTCGTCGATCAGGTGAACCGAAACGTCACCGCCGACCTCTCGCGCGCCGCGCGCGGCTTCGAGAACCAGATGGCCAGCGAAGGCGAGAACCTCGAGCGCGTCGGCGTGGTGATCGCCCGGGATCCGAAGTTCTTCGCCCTCCTCACGCTCCCCAAGTCGGACCGGAAGGGGGCCGAGTTCCGCGCGACCCTCGAGGGCGTGCTTCGCGACTTCCAACGCGACGCCGAGACGCCGATCTTCGACGTCACCGACGAGCGGGGGATCCTGCTCGGCCGGGGCGGCCGGCCGGAACGGAGCGGCCCAGATTTCTCGTCGTCACCCATGGTGCGCGCGGCGCTGGCCGGACACCCGGAACGAGGCTACATGGTGGAGGACGGCGTCGCCTACCGCGTCGCGGTCGTGCCGATCTCGATCGGCGGATCCTTGGTCGGCTCGCTGAGCCTCGGGCGGAGCATCGACACCGCCCTCGCGGAGCGGTTGAGCGCGACGACGCGAAGCGACGTGGTCTTCGTGGTCGACGGCAAGGCGGCCATCCGCACGATGTCGCGATCGCGTCTCGCCGACCGGCTCGCGGAGGGACCGCTCGACGGGACGGTGCGGCGGGAGCGCGACGGATCGGAGCGGTTCCTCGCCCTCGGCGGCACCCTGTCCGGCCCGTCAGTCGGGGGGACGGTCGGATTCGTGATGGTCCGATCCCTCGATCGGGAAACGGCGGTCTTGAAGCGGATCGGGGAGGAACTCTACCTGACCGGCGCCGCCGTGATCGCGCTGGCGCTCCTGGTCGGCTTCCTCGTCTCCTCCGGCATCACCCGCCCGGTCCGCCGCATCGTGGAGGCGGCGAACGCGATGCGCCAGGGGAACTACGACGTCCCGCTCCCGATCCGCTCGAGCGACGAGATCGGGAACCTCGCGGCGCACTTCGAGGCGATGCGAGAGGCGCAGCGGCACGAGATCGAGCGGCTCGAGGAAATCGACCGGATGAAGTCCAACTTCATCGCGATCGCCTCGCACGAGATCCTGACGCCGGTGACCACGATCCGCGCGTACGCGGATCTGATGGCGGACGGAGCGCTGGGCGGGCTCACCGATCCGCAGCGCGAGGGGATGAACGCGATCCGCCATGGGGCCGAGACCCTTGCCCGGCTCGCCCGCGACCTGACGAACATGTCGCTGATCGATCGGAAGGAGCTCCCGTTGCGCTTCCAGACGGCCGACGTGGCGGCGATCGTGGAGCGGGTGGCGGCGCAGATCGGTCCGCTCGCGAAGAGCCGCGGCCAGTCGGTGACGGTCCGGGTCGGCGGGCCGTTGACGCATCCCAAGCTGGATGCCGACTACCTGGGCCTGGCGATCCGAAACCTCGCGCTGAACGCGGTCCGGTTCACGCCCGACGGCGGCGCGATCGAGATCGAAGCCGGGAGCCGCGGCGATGGAATCGAGATCGCCGTCTCGGACACCGGCATCGGGATCTCGAGAGAGGACTTCGGACGCATCTTCTCGAAGATCGTGGAGCTCCGGGACGTGAACCTCCACTCCTCGGGCACGATCGAGTTCAACTCCTCGGGGTTCGGCCTGGGACTCTCCATCGCTCGCGGGATCGTCGAGGCGCACGGGGGGACGATCCGCGTGGAGAGCGAGCTCGGCCAGGGGAGCCGCTTCACCATCCTCATCCCACGGGCGTTCGCCGCGGGGACGGGCCCCGCGAGTGAGGCCGACGACGGCGATTCGCTCGCGCTCGCCGGCTGATCCGGCGCACGCGCGGCGCTCCCCAACCCCGCCCGGGAGCGAAGATCGACAAGCACCCGATACAGTAGTCGTCAAAACTAGACTACATTACTAAAATATTACAAACACACGACATACAGGCTATATCCCAGTAGTGGTCAAGGATTGACGACAAACGCCCGCTCAGAGCCTCTGCCCAAATCCCTCTACACCGCGAGTTGCAATGACCCTATTCGATTGCGAACAAATCTATTGGCGGCTTTCGACCACCTCGGCCGTGCAAATGGCACGACGGCTGCTCATGTCCCAAGGCGTCAGTCGCCCGTGGGGCGGGCAAAGGGTAGCGAAAAGAGACTCAAACCCAACGAGGTGTGAAATGGAAGCTCTCCTTCTGATCGCGTTCGTCGTGACCTTCGGCGGCAAGGCCGGCTGGTAGGCAGCTCGAAGCGAATCGTTCCCGAAACAAGACCTCGGCCCTCAACCCTGAAAGGAGGTGAAAGAATGGGCGCTCTTCTCCTCATCGCGTTCGTGGTGGCGTACGGCGGCAAGGCCGGCTGGTAACTGAGACGGCGCGCCGCGAAGTACGCGGCAAGGCACACAGGACGGGCGAACCCCTGTGTGCCGGAAGGCGGATCGAAGGGCCCCCGGAGTACCCCCCTGGTGGCCCTTCGTTTTGCGGGGTGGGACGAACGGATTCAGGGGGGCGGCTGGCCTGCGGCGGGGGTGTGTGATACCGTGGCCGGTCGTCTCCCGACCACCCTCGTGCCCGCCGCGAAAGGAGCGCCGCGTGAGCAAGCGAACTCCGGCCGAAATCGGCCCGATGCTCGAATGCGACGTTCCTCCCGAAATGCCGGTGCTCCCCCTCATGAGCACCATCGTCTTCCCCCTCGGCGTCACCTCGATTCAAGTCCGCGTCGAGCAGTCGAAGGCCCTCCTCCGCGACTATTCCGACCCCGACACCCTCGTCGCCCTCGTCTATAGCCCCGCCAAGCGGGAGCAGGACATTCGCCCGGAGGAATTGAGCCGGGTCGGCCTCGCGGCGAGGGTGATCCGGATCCTGAACCTCCCGGGCGGCAACGTGCAGGTCACCCTCGAGGGGCTCCGGCGCGTGGGGATCGAGGAGATCCTCCACGACGAGCCGTACCTGGTCGCGCGCGTCTCCTGCCCGATCGAGTCGGTCGACGATCCCGAGCAGGTCCATGGCCGGATCACCCGAATCCTGAAATCGCTCCGAACCCTCTCCCAGCTCGACAGCAGCTACCCGCCCGAACTGGACAACATCTTCAGCATGAACCTGGGAGACCCCGGGCTCTTCGCCGACACGGTGGCCTCGATCATCCGCTTCCCGTTGGAGCTGAAGAAGAAGGTGATCGAGGCGCTCGACATCGCGGAGCGCCTCTCCCTGGTGGCCGAGGGAATCGACTCGGAGATCGCGCGTCTGAGCGTCGCCGAGGACGTGGTCCGACGCACGAGCGCCCAGCTGGAGAAGGGCCAGCGCGAGTTCTTCCTCCGCCAGCAGTTGATGGAGATCCGGCGTCTCCTCGGCGAGGATGATCCCCAGGAGATGGCCGTGCGGGAGATCCTCGACCGCGTCGACAGCCTGGGCCTCCCGCCGCGCGTTCGCGCGGTCGTCCAGGAGGAAACCGGCCGGCTTCGCTACCTCTCGCCCACGGCGCAGGAGTCGGGCGTGATCCGGAACTACGTCGACTGGCTCCTCTCCCTCCCCTGGACGCGCACGCCGCGCGGCGATCTCAGGCTGGAGGAGGTGCAGCGGCGCCTCGACGAGGAGCACTTCGGCCTCGAGAAGGTGAAGGAGCGGATCCTCGAATACCTGGCGGTGCTCAAGCTGAAGAACGACCTGCACGGCCCGATCCTCTGTTTCGCCGGTCCCCCGGGAACCGGAAAGACCTCGCTCGGCGCCTCGATCGCGCGCGCCATGGGCCGCGCCTTCGTCCGCATGAGCGTCGGGGGGGTCCGCGACGAGGCGGAGATCCGGGGGCACCGGCGCACGTACATCGGGTCGCGCCCCGGCAAGGTGCTCCGGAGCCTTCGCGACGCCCGCTCCGCGAGCCCCGTCTTCATGATCGACGAGATCGACAAGATGGGGCACGACGCGGAGGGCGACCCGGCCGCCGCGCTCCTCGAGGTGCTGGACCCCGAGCAGAACGCGCACTTCGTCGATCACTACGTCGAGATCCCGTTCGACCTCTCCGAGGTGCTCTTCATCGCCACCGCCAACGTGCTCGACTTCATCCCGCCGGCGCTGCTCGACCGGCTCGAGGTGATCCCGATCCCCGGCTACATGGAAGAGGAGAAGATCGAGATCGCGCGCCGCCACCTCGTGCCCCGGGAGGCGAAGGAGCACGGCCTGGCCGCCACCGACATCGCGTTCGACGACGCGGCGCTGACCAAGATCATCCGCGAGTACACCCGCGAGGCGGGCGTGCGCCAGATGGAGCGCGCGATCGACAACTTCTGCCGGAAGGCGGCCCGGCAGCGGACGATGGGGTTCACCGGGGACTGGCGCTTCACCGAGGGGGACGTCGAGACCGTCCTCGGCCCTCCCTACCTCGTGCCCGAAGCCGCCGAGGGCCAGGCCGAGATCGGCGTCGCCACCGGGCTCGCCTGGACGGCCGCGGGCGGCGACCTCCTCCTGATCGAGGCCCTCAAGATGAGGGGCGCGGGACGGGTGATCGTGACGGGCCAGCTCGGGGACGTGATGAAGGAGTCGGTGCAGGCGGCCCACTCGTATGTTCGAGCCCGGGCCGAGCTCCTCGGCATCGACCCCCAGCTCTTCGACGACTTCGATCTCCACATCCACTTCCCCGAGGGCGCCGTCCCCAAGGACGGCCCGTCCGCCGGGATCACGATCGTGATGGCGATCGCCTCGGCGCTGGCCGACGCGCCGATCCGGAACGACGTCGCCATGACCGGAGAGGTCACGCTCCGCGGCAAGGTGCTCGCCGTGGGCGGGCTCAAGGAGAAGGTGATGGCGGCCTACCGGACGGGGATCAAGACGGTCGTCTTCCCGGCGGACAACCAGAAGGACCTGGTCGAGATTCCCGAATCGATCCGCAGCAAGATGACGTTCGTCCCGGTGAGCGTCGTCGACGAGGTCTTCCAGCACGCCTTCGCGGGCGTCGCCGAGCGGATCGCCGAGCTGGAGGCGCGGCGCGCCGCGCGCGAGGCGAGGCGGAAGGCCCGGCGCCGCGCGAAGGCGAAGAAGCGGCGCGGCGCTGCCGCGGTCAAGCCACCCAAGGCCGCGAAGCGCGCCGGTCGCTCCGCGCCCCCCCGCGCCAAGAACGGCCGCGCGGGGGCGCGCCGCGCGGCGCGCCCCCGCCCGTAGTCCCGAACCGGCCGCCGGGTCGGCTCAGCCCCCAAAGAGCCAGTCCGCCACGCACGCGGCCGCGCCCATGGCGGCGCCGACTCCGCAACCGATGGCCGCGCCCCCTGGGCCGCCGACAGCCCCGCCGACTATGCCGCCGGCCATACAACCCGAAGGCATCTCCTGTACCAGGCACTCGAAGAGCTTGGTGAGGGAGCGCCGTAGGGGTGCGAGGTGGCCCGCGGCGTCGACGGAGTACGCGTCCCCCGTCTTGACCCAGACCGGCGTCGTCCCCCAGAGGGCCGGGTGGAATCCCGTCTCGAACGGACTCGGATCGCGGCCGACGATCATCTCCGCGAACTCGGCGAGCTCGAGGTCTCCCGATCGGGCGACGCTGACGAACGCCGCGTGCGTGGAGTCGCCGCCGACGACGTAGGGGAGGAGCGTGAGGGATACGCTCTGCCCGTTATCGAGAGATCCCTCGAGGTGGATCGCGTTCTGGAAGGCCGGGTCGAGGCCGGACGTCGGGGATTCGGCGAGGGTGCGCTCGACGAGGGGACTCGAGGAGGCCCGCGATACCGCGGCGCTCAGGGCGGCGCGATCCCAGACCCAGTGCGCCTCGGCGGCGGCGGGCGGACCGGCGACGGGCCTCGTCGGCGCGACGACGCGCCCCTCCTTCTTCTCGGCGCAGCCGCTCGCGGCGAGCGCGACCGGAAGGAGCAACGTGATCCACGGCTTGACGGTTCTCATGACGGCACCCTCCTTGATGTGGCGCGAGGATCTCGCGCGTGGGCGCCGAGGAGCGAGGATGGGCGAGCGCCGTGCATGAATCGTTCCGCGCGCGGGGGCGATCGTTCGCGCGCGACGAGGGAGACCGCGGCGGTGGGATCGGAAGTTAGGCGCGTGACGGAGAGACGCGGGAGACGGGCTCGCCGCGCCCGAGCGTCAGTCGCTCGACGGCGTTGAATCGCCGTCTCGCTCCGCCATCACCAGGCGACGCGCGGGGAGCACCCATTGCCGCGCGCGCGGCTACGGGACGAGCGGGATCCGCTTTCCGAGCGAAAGCTCGACGCCGGTGTCGGTCCGCCGCGAGGTCGAGGGCTCGCGCAGCCAGACGCGATCTGCGTGGCCCGAGACCGAGAGCGCCGCGTCGCCGAGCGCGGGGAGCCGAAGCAGGGAGAGCTGGAGCCGGGCGCTCAGGCGCCGGTCGTTGGTTCCCTCGAGCTCGTAGTCGCGCGTCGCGTACGAGACAAAAGGCGCGACGAGGAAGCGGCTCGCGACCGCCTCCCAGCCGACCTCCATCGAGCCCTGGAACGTGAGGTCGCGCGCGTCCAGGTCCCGGTTCTGGTTCTCCTCGTACCCCGCGGTGATCGTGCTCGTGAGGCGGCCCGGGTGGCGCCGCACCGAGACGACCGATCCCGACGTCACGATCCGCTTCGTGTTGAGGCCCATCGCGTCCTCGAGGAACCCGACGTCGAAGCGCGCGGTCGTGCGGCCCCCGAGCGGCTCCGACTCGGTGAACTCGGTCGCGAGGCGCGTCTGCTTGAAATCGGTCTGGTCCCCCTTCTGGGTGATTCGGATGATCGACGGCGTGACCGTGCTCTCCTGGTTCAGCCGGAGCGTCCCGCCGAACGTCGCCCTGGCGACCTTCACGTCGGGGACCCCGCTCGACGCGTCCTCGGGGCGCTCGCTCCGGTAGCCGCCGAAGAAACGCCACTTCGCGACCGGCCGCGACAGCCCCGCGTCGAACCCCTTCCGGTCGGAGAGCCCGTACGGGTTGAGCGCGGTCGCGAGATCGGGCTGATAGCGGAACGCTTCGGCGTGCGCGGCGAATCCAGCGGCGACGCCGTTCACCTCGGCGCGGGCGCCGGTCCGCGTGCGCCCGGGCTCGACCCCCGCGATGGCCCGGTGGCGCACACTCGCCGCGTCGCCGAGCAGGGTCCAGCTCCCGCGCAGGCGAAGGAGCGCCGATCCGCCGTAGATCGCGCGTGCCCGGGTCGCGGTCTCCTCGCCGCCCGGAGTCGGGTCCTCGTGCGTGTAGCCTCCATAGAGGGACGCGGTCAGGCGGTCCTTCCCGAAGCTCCTCGTGAGGCGGGCCGCGTAGAGGTCGGATCGGGCGTCGCGCAGCGGGCCGGCCGCCGCCCGCGGCCGGGATTCGAGCGCGAGGAATCCCTCGAGCGTTCCGAGCCCGGAGGCGGTCCACGTCGCCTGAGCCCCGCGCCGCGGCACGGGGCTCGCGAGGAGGGGCGCCCCGCTCGCGATCGATGGCGCGATGTCGCCCCATTCCACGGTCGCGCGGTCCTGCACGTAGCGGAGCGAGAGCTGCTCCGGGGTGGCGCTCCCGTTCTTCGTGTCGTCGAACCGGAGGCGGTTCGTCATCGTCGCCTCGAGCCGCCGGTTCGGGGCGATCTCGTAGCGCCCGCGCCAGGACGCCCAGCCGGTCACGGAAGCGTCGTCACCTCCGATGGCGCTCCTCCCGTCGGCGAGCCACGTGCTCTCGAGCGCGAAGTGGGGGGGCGCCGCGCCCGCCCCCGTCCCGCTCGTTCCCGCCGCGCCCGCCCCCGTATCGGTCGGGGACACCGGCGCCGCGCCGCCGACCGGCAGCGTGAGGCCGTTCGCGGGCGGGACGCAGATGAAGGTCACCGGCTGCGCCGCGACTCCCTGGGGCGCCTCGACGACGAACTGGAGGCGGTGCTCCCCGAAGCGGCGCGTTGGGAGCGGGCCGCGCAGCGTGACCGTCACGGGCCGGCCGGACTCCATGAACCCCTCCTCGATGCCGATCAGGTCGCCGTCCATGACGAACGCCGCGCGGAAGGGCCCGGTCCCGTCCCCGGTGACGACGGCGCGGGGCCGGATCGTGTCGCCCGCGGCGATCGCGGCGCCGGGCAGCGGCCACTCGAGCGCCGCGGCGCGCACGACGACGTCGCCCGCGATCCGCGGCGTGATCGAGGCGGGCGCCATCGAGAGCGTCGTGTCGCCGAGGGCGCTGACCACGGTGCGCGAGATCGCCTCGAAGGAGAAGGGAAGCCCCGTCTCGTCGGTCCCTTCGTAGACGATCCGAAGCCCGAGGCGGCCGCCGGTCGCCCGCGCCAGGTCGCGCGGCACGGTCACGTTGGCGACGAGCCGTCCGACGCCGAACCGCGGCACGCCCGCCGCGACGGGCACGACGTCGGTCCGAATCGGGAGGAACGTCGTCGGGCCGCCGATCGGCACCTGGTCCTCGGCCCAGAACTCGATCCGCGCCGCGGTGAACGAGACCGCGGTCCCGGCCTTCTCTCTCGCGGTGGCGGCCACCGGCGTCGGCGACCCGGCGACGAGCGTCACCGACTGGAGGTCGTCCGCCGACGGGACGCGCTCGAGCGACGCGCGGGGGACCGTGCTGAAGAGGACGATCGGCTGGTCGCCGGCGACGAGGCTGTCGGGGGCCGGGCCGACGATCAAGTTCACCCGCATCCCGTGCGAGTGGCCGAACTCCATCGGGAAGGTCGGCTTGAGGAAGACCGTGTCGCCGAGCGCGGACCAGCGCGGCGCGTTCAAGACGAGGAGCGTTCCACCGAAAGAATCGAGGTCGGCCACCGAGAAGATCCCCCGCTGCGACGTCGGCTGGTCGAACACGAAGTAGAGTTCCGCGTTCGCCGGGACGCGGGTCTGGCCGTCGACGGGATAGCTCGCGATCTGGACCGGCGGCGTGCCGGCACCCGCGGCGCGGGCGGCGACGAGGCCCGTCGAGACGATGCGCGAGGCCCCTGGGAAGACGGCGGTCCCGGTGGCGCCGCCGCTCCGGGGCATCGCGGGACGCGCCTCGCGGGCCGGCGCCGGCGCCGGCGGGGTCGGCCTCGACTCCGTCGCCCCGGCCCGCGGCGCGTCCCGCGTCGGCGTCACGCCGCGGGGCGCCGCGTCCGAACGGGCGGCGAGAAGCGTCGCCGCGCCGAGGAAGATCGCGGCGGCGAAACGCGCGGTCGCGGCGCGGCGCGGCGATTCCATTCCAGACGTCACGTCCGATCCCTCCGTCCGATGCCGGATTGGCGTTGCGGGAAGGCTGCGCCGGACCGTATCATGAAGGGTCTATGGTAGCAAGAAGACGCGTCACCGCAACGACTTCCCGCCGCGGCGCCGGCCGCCCCCCGGCGGCCCCCACGCGCCCGATCCCGGTGGCGGTGGTCGGCGCGACCGGCGCGGTGGGGCAGCGGTTCCTGCAGCTCCTCGAGGGTCATCCCTGGTTCACGGTCTCGGAGGTGATGGCCTCCGACCAGAGCGCGGGAAAGCCGTACGAGGAGGCCGTCGGGAGCCGATGGAAGCTCCCGACGCCGATTCCCGCGGCCGTTCGCGCGCTCCGCGTGAAGGGACCCGGAGACCGGCTCAAGGCGTGCCTCCTCTTCTCGGCGCTCGACGCGTCGGTCGCCGGCGAGCTGGAGGAGCACTACGCGAGCGGCGGCCACCTCGTCTTCTCCAACGCGCGCAACCACCGCATGGACCCGCTCGTCCCGCTCGTGATCCCGGAGATCAACCGCGACCACCTCGAGCTGCTCGAGCGCCAGCCGTATCGCGACGGCGGCGGCATCGTCACGAATCCCAACTGCAGCACCATCGTCCTCGCGATGGCGCTCGCCCCGCTCGACCGGCGATTTGGCGTCCAGTCGGTGGTCGTGACCACGTTCCAGGCGACGAGCGGCGCCGGCTATCCGGGCGTCCCCTCGCTCGACATCCTCGGGAACGTGATCCCGACCGTCTCCGGCGAGGAGCCGAAGATGGAGAGCGAGACGCACAAGATCCTCGGGCGACTCGGCGCGAAGGGCGTCGTCCCGGCCGCCTTCGACGTGAGCGCCCACTGCCACCGCGTGCCCGTGGTGGACGGGCATCTCGTCGCGGTCAGCGTGAAGCTCCGCGCCCGCGCGTCGCGGAAACAAGTCGTCGACGCGCTCGCGGGCTTCAGGCCCCTTTCGAAGCTGGGCCTCCCGAGCGCGCCCGCGGAGCCCATCGTCGTGCGCCCCGAGGACGACCGCCCGCAGCCGCGGCTCGACGTCGACCGCGCGAACGGCATGGGCGTCACCGTGGGGCGCGTCCGCCCCTGCGCGGTGCTCGACTGGAAGTTCGACGCGCTCGCGCACAACACGATCCGCGGCGCGGCGGGAGCGTCGATCCTGAACGCCGAGATCCTGGCGCGCGACGGGAGGCTCTGACGTGGCCGCGTTCCACCCGGGACGCGACGTCGTCTTCGTGCGCCACGGCGAGACCGACTGGAACCGCGAGCGCCGCGTCCAGGGATCGCAGGGCGCGCCGCTCAACGACGCCGGGCGCGAGCAGGCGAAGGGGCTCGCGCGGCTCCTCTGGGAGGTGCCGCTCCAGGCGGTCTACGCGAGCACGCTCCCTCGGGCGCTCGAGACCGCGTCGTACGTCGCCGGTCCCCATTCGCTGGGCGTGACGACCGACGCGCGGCTCAACGAGATCCACCACGGGGCGTGGGAAGGGATCGCCGAGGCCGAGCTGCCCGACCTCGGCCTCTATCTGAGGTGGCGCGAGGACCCGACGTCGTGCGAGCTGCCCGGGGCGGAGCCGCTCCAGGCGGTCCACGACCGCGCGGTGGCCGCCGTGCGCGAGATCCTCGCGCGGCACGACGCGACCGCGGGGCTCGTCGCGATCGTCAGTCACCAGGTCGTCCTGTCGTTGCTCAAGTGCTACGTGCTCGACCGCCCATGGAGCCAGATCCGGAAGCACGCCCTGGGCGTCGCGTCCTATGAGGTACTGACCGTCGGCGAGGGGTTCACCCCCCGCCCCTAGAGGAACCCGCCCCGGACCGCCGGGGTAAGACGGAGAGCCGGTATGACCCGATTCGCCCCCATCCCCAAGCGCCTCGCCGTCTTGGCGCTCACGCTGGCCGCGGCCTGCGGTGTCTCGCATCCCGCGCCCAAGGCGGGGGCCACGCAGTTCCGCGCGGTCCTCGCCGACACTTCGTTCTCGGACACCGACCCCACGCCGTCGCGCGACGGCAAGTGGCTCGCGTTCACGAGCGACAGGAGCGGATCGAAGCAGCTCTGGGTGATGCCGATCGAGGGGGGCGAGCCGCGGCGCCTCACGTCCGAGCCCGAGTCGGCCCGCGCCATGACGCCCACGTGGACCCCCGACTCGAGGGCCCTCCTCTACATCTCCACGCGCACGAAGGACTACAACATCTATAAGGTTCCACTGGAGGGCGGCGAGGGGAAGCCGATGTCCGACGCCAAGGCCAGCAACCGCTTCGCCATCTACTCGCCCGACGGATCGAAGATCGCGTTCGCGTCGAACCGCCTGAAGCCGGGCCAGCTCTGGGGGTTCGAGCTTTACCTCATGGGCCCGGACGGCGAGACATACGATTCCGACCCCGCGACGCGGCTGACCCACAACGAGGGAAGCCCGGGGCATCCGACCTGGTCCCCGGACGGCAAGTTCGTCGGGTACGTGGCCAAGAGCATCGACACGACCAAGACCGTGTCGGTCGGATCGGGCATGGTCGCGAAGCGGAACGCGCTCTTCGCGACCTACCATCTCTGGAAGGTCTCGGTGGCGACGGGGGAGGAGACCAAGCTCACGGGACAGAACGACGAACAGCAGCAGACCGAGGAGATCTGGCCCGACTGGTCCCCGGACGGCAAGTTCGTCGCGATGCAGCGCCATGTGGGCGGCAAGAACGACGTCTGGATCTACGACATGACGACGGGGAGCCTTTTCCCGCTCACGAATTTCGGCGACTGCTCGAAGCCGACCTGGAGCCCCGACGGGAAGTCGATCTGGTTCACGCGATGGGTGGGCCAGAAAGAAGACGTCTGGGTCGCCACCGATCTCGTGCTGACGCCGCCGCCGAGCGCGGCCCCGGCCAAGAAGGCCTCCGTCCGGAAGACGACGCCGCCCCGCCGACCCAAGACCGCCGGCACGCGCTGACCGGCGCGGAGCCGGCGGCCGCGCCGCCGCGCCGCGCGGCTACTTCACGACGATCGCCCCGGTCATCCCCTTCTTCATGTGGCTGTCGACGCCGCAGAAGAAATCGTATTCCCCCGCCTTCGTCGGCGTGAAGCGGACCCGCTTCGTGCTCCCGAACGAGAAGGCGCCGGCGCTCGCGTCGATCTTGATTCCCGCGTCGGGATAGACGCACGACACGTTGTGCGGCGCGAACCAGTTCTTGAAGCGGATGGTCAGCTCGACCGGCTTCCCCGCCTCCACGACGATCCGGTTCGGTTTGTAGTAGAAGGAGTGAACCTCGATCGCGGCGCGCTGGACGCCGTCGCTCCCGGCGTTCGCCGTGATCTCGCTGACCCCGAGCTTGAGGCCCGACGTGCCGCAGCCGGCCAGGAGCGCGGACGCGAAGACGGCGAGGAGGAGGGCGAGGGCGGGAGCGAGGCGGGTGGATCGACGCATGGGTGGTTCTCCTTGGTTATGGGGTCCGGCTAGTCGGGCGCCCGGAACACGAGCGACGCGTTCGAGCCCCCGAAGCCGAACGAATTCGACAACACCGTTCGGATCGTTTGCCGGCGACCCGCGCCGGTCACGTAATCGAGATCGCACTCCGGATCGCGCACGCTCCAGTTCGTGGTGGGCGGAAGGAATCCCTCCGCGATCGAACGCGACGCGATCGCCGCCTCCACCGCCCCCGTGGCGCCGAGCGCGTGCGCGTGCATCCCCTTCGTGCCGCTCACCGGCACCCGGCGCGCCCGCTCGCCGAAGACCTCCTTCAGCGCCATCGTCTCGATCCGGTCGTTGAGCGGCGTCGAGGAGCCGTGCGCGTTCACCAGCTCGATCTCCTCGGGGCCGATCCCCGCGTCGCGGAGCGCGAGGCGCATCGCGGCGATCGCGCCGCGTCCCTCCGGATGGGGCGCGGTCATGTGATACGCGTCGTTGGTCGTCGCGAATCCCGCGAGCTCCGCGTAGATCCGTGCTCCCCGCGCGACCGCGTGCCCCCACTCCTCCCGGACCAGCACCGCCGCCCCCTCCGCCATGACGAACCCGTCGCGTCGCGCGTCGAACGGGCGCGACGCGGTCGACGGCTCGTCGTTGCTCGTCGACATGGCGCGGATCACCGTGAACGCGGCGAACGAGAGCGGCGCGAGCGGCGCCTCGACGCCGCCGGCGAGCACCGCCACCGCGACCCCGTCGCGGATCATCCGGAGCCCCTCGCCGAGCGCGATCGCGCCCGAGGCGCACGAGTTCGAATTGCCGATCGCGGGCCCGGTCGCGCCCGTCTCGATCGCCACGTTGCACGCGCCGGCGCCCGCGAAGACGCGGAGCGCGAGGCTCACCGGGATCGCGCTCGGCCCCGACGCGAGATACGCGGCGTGATCGGCCTCCGCCGAGGGGACGCCGCCGAGCGCCGAACCGATCGCCACCGCGGCCTCCTCCGGCCGGACGGAGCCCGGACCGGCGCCGATCGTCAGGCGGGCGTCTTCGAGCGCGAGCCGCGCCGCCGCGACCGAGAACTGCGCGAATCGGTCGAGGCGCCGCCGGCGCCTCGCGTCGATGTAGTCCGCCGGGTCGAAGTCGGTGACCTCCCCCGCGATCCGGGTCGGGAGCGCCGAGGCGTCGAAGCGCGTGATGGCGCGGACGCCCCGGCGCCCCGAAAGCACGCCCTCCCAGAAGGGCCCGGTTCCGGTCCCGATCGGGGTGATGAGCCCGAGGCCGGTGACGGCACAGCGACGGCGCCCGCCAGGGGCGATCATGAGGGAAGTACGGGGCGGCGGGTCATGGTGGGACCGTCATTCCCCCGACTCGGCCAGCGTCTTGAACCGGCGGAGCGTGAGCGCCGCGATCGGTTCGATGAACTGGGGCGCGATCACCCGGTCGGCGAGGAAGCCGCCGACGATCGGCCAGCGGAGGTCCAGGTCGTGGGTGATGCGGGCGCGCGTTCCGCCCGCCTCGCGTTCGAGGCTCCAGAGCACCTCCATGCCGCGCGTCACCCCGCCGACGTGCCGGAAACGGACGCGGCCGCCCTCGCGGTCGGTGGTCTGCTCGGCTTCCCAGAAGACGGGGATCGCGCCGCGGCGGGCGCTCATCGCCGCGACGACCGTCCCGCCCGAGCGGCGCAGGATGCGGACGTATCGGTAGTGGGGGAGCCGCTCCGGCCAGCGGCCGAGGTCGGCGACGAGCGGAAAGACGCGCTCGGGCGGCGCGCCGATCCAGATCGAGATTTCGGAGTGCAAGGCGAGCCCCGCCGCTACTTTCCGGCGGCCGGGCTCTTGGGGGCGCTCTTCGGACCCTCGTGACGCCGGACGCGTGCCGCGACCTGGTCCACCTTGACGCCCAGCTCCTTCGCGATCGCTTGCCAATCGGCGCCGTTCCGCCGCATCTCGACCACCTGCTCGGGCGGCGTCGGCTGCTTGCGCGAGGCGCGCGCGAACCCGTAGACCATGGCCATCTCGCCGTACCCCAGGGACCACGCCGCGTGCTCCGCCCGGAGGGTGTCGGGGCTCACCCGAAGCTGGGACGACAGGCGCGCGAGCACGCGCTCCTCCCCCTCGGGCGTGCTCGCCTCCCGGTCGATGAGGAGCACCGAGCGCCGGATGCGATCGAGCGCCGTCTCCTTCGTGTTGACGGTCCGGGTCACGTTCGTCTTCGGCGTGCCGGATCGCTTCGCGTGCGCCGCGGCCCCGAGGGGCGACGCGGCGAGCGCCAAGCAGAGGGCCGGTAGCGCGAGGGCGCGGGCGTAGCGTGGGACGGTGCGGATCATCGGAGCCTCCTTCCATGGGGGAGCGGTCGCGGCGGCGACTCTAGCGCGCTCCGTCGCGTCAGCGCAAGAAGGCCACCTGGCGCGTCGCCGCTCCGTCCGGAGTCTCGACTCGGATGAAGTAGACGCCGTTCGGCGCCGAGGCGCCGTCACCCGAGCGGCCGTCCCAGCGGAGCACGCGATCGCCCGCCGGGGCGACCCGGTCCTCCAGCGTCCGGACGAGCGCGCCGTGGACGTCGAAGACCCGGGCCCGGACGCGACCGCTTCGCGTGACCCGGAAGCGGAGCGACGTCTCGCCGCGAGACGGATTCCCCGACTCGAGCCGCGCGTCGAGCGTGCCGCCGTCACCGATCCCGCGCGCGAGGCGCAGTCTCCCGCTGTTCACGGGATTCCGCACCGCCTCGGCGATCTGGATGAGGCCCGAGCCGTAGCGCGCGTCGAATCCCGGCTTCACGGCGTAGGGTTGGACCGCCGTGGCGCGCAGGGTCTGCAAGATCTGTCCCTGATCCGTGAGGCCGAGCGACCGGAGGAGCGCCACCGCGCCGGCCACGTGCGGCGCGGCGTCCGACGTTCCGAAGGAGACGAAGACGCCGAAGGAGTCGGGCTTCGCCAGCGAGCCCTCGGACCGGTTCGGCTTGATGCTGAAGATCATGAGCCCGTCTTGGACGTGGTCATGGTTCAGGTCGTCGAAGCCGCCGCCCGGCGCCACGAAGTCGAGGTCGAGCCCGAACGACGAGTACTCCGTCTTCCGCTCGTCCACGGTCGTGGCCCCGACGGCGATCACCTCCGGGTAGCCCGCGGGGAGGCTCACCTCCGGGACGCCGGCGTTGCCGGCCGCGCCGACCAGGATCATGCCGCGCCGAGTCGCGTACGCGATCGCGTCGTGCAAGGGGTTGAACATGTGCGCGAGCATCGGCGGCGTGAAGCCGTTGATCTTGAAGATTCCGATCGGCGGGAAGCCGAAGCTCATGTTGGCGACGTCGGCGCCCTGGTCCGCGGCGAAGCGGATCCCCGCCACGATCCAATCCATGTTCGAATCGCCGCGCCAATCGAGCACCTTGACCGGGAGGATCGTCACGCCGAACGCGATCCCCGCGCTCCCGGCGACGTTGTTCGCGGCGCCGGCGGCGATCGTGGCGACCGTGGTGCCGTGGCCGTTGTCGTCGTCGGGGTAGGGGTCGTCGTGCACGAAGTCCCAGCCCTGGCGGAACGGGCCCGGCAGCTCGGGCGATCGGCGGTACTCGGTCGTCCCCGGCCAGAGGATCGCCCGCTCGTCGGCGGGGACCTCCCGGTCCTCGAACGCGACGCCCGTGTCGATGATCGCGAGCACGATCCGCGGATCGCCGGTCACCACGTCCCACGCGTCGTACGCGTGCACCTGCCGCAGGTTCCAGGCGAGGTCGTACGTGGCGATCGTCGAGTCGTTCGGCACGAAGAAGGCGCGCGCTTTGAGATTCGGCGCCGCGTACTCCACGTCCGAGCGCGCGCTCCACCGATCGACCTCCGCCTCGACCGTCTGGCCGGGGCCGAGCTTCACCTTGACCAGCCCGTCGTCGGTGATGGCGCGGACCACCTCGTCTCCCTCCTCGCGCGCGGCGCGGCTCCGGTCGGAGGCGTTCGACTGGGCGTGGAACTTGACCAGCAGCTCGCCGGGCACGTAGCCGGGCGCCTCGAACGCGGTGTCGAGATTGCGAGGCATTTCCCAAGGGAAGCTCTGGGTCGGGTCGCCCAGCACGTTGGTCGACGCGGCGGCGGTCGACGCGGCGGGCGGCGACGACGCGGCCGAGATGGCGAGGGCGGCCCCGAGGAAGGCGGACGTGAGGACGTGGACGGCTCGCTGGATGCGGGGGCGACGATGCGTGACGCGTTCGGACGCGGCAGTCCGGGTCATCATTCCTCCAGGAAGGGCGGCTCTAATCGGGTCGTCGTCTCGTCACGAGGGTGCGGCCGGTCCCTGGGGGATAGGATCGGGGGGCACGCGAGGCGGGCGCCGTCGAGCCGCTATTTTACCATAGGCGCGCCCCCGTCCGGGGGTCGAACAGGACGGCCCGCGCGGGGTCGAAGTGGAGGGCCACCGACGCCCCCGGCTCGGGCGCGGGGACGTCGGAGGCGAGGCGGACGACGATGGTCCCGAACTCCCCCCGGACGTGGAGCAGCGTCTCGCCGCCGAGCCGCTCCACGCGCTCGAGCGCGCCGCGGGCATCCCCCACGGCCGCGCCGTCGGCCCCGCCGCCGGCGGCGGGGACCGCCTGTGGTCCGGCGAGCCGGGCGGTCTCGGGGCGCACGCCGAGCGTCGCGGGCCCGGGCCGGGGCGCGGCCGCCCGCGGACCGGCGCCCTGGAGCGCCAGCGCGAGCCCTGGGGCCCGGAAGACCGCCGCTCCCGCCCCGTTCGGGCCGGGCCCGACCTCTCCCTCGATCAGGTTGATCGCCGGCTCCCCCACGAATCGCGCCACGAAGAGGTCCCCCGGGTCGTGGTAGATCGCCTCGGGCGTCGCGAGCTGCCGGACGCGGCCGTCCCTCATCACGGCCACGCGGTCGCCGAGCGAGAGCGCCTCCTTCTGGTCGTGCGTCACGTAGATCGACGTGGCGCGTGTGAGCCGGTGGAGCCGCGCCAGCTCCTCCCTCAGCTCCTGTCGGAGCTGCGCGTCGAGGCTCGAGAGCGGCTCGTCGAAGAGGAAGATCCTGGGACTCCGCACCAGCGCGCGTCCGAGGGCGACGCGCTGGCGCTCGCCCCCCGACAGCTCGCGCGGACGCTTCGCGAGATGCCGCGTCAGGTCGAGCGTGGCGGCGGCGTCGCGGACCCGGCGGTCGATCTCCGCGGTGGGAGTCTTCCGCGCGCGGAGACCGAGGCTCAGGTTCTCGGCCACCGTCATGTGGGGGTAGAGCGCGAGGCCCTGGAAGACCATGGCGACGTCGCGGTCCTTGGGCTCGAGGCGCGTGACGTCGCGGCCGTCCATGGCGATCGTGCCGGACGTCGGCGACTCGAGCCCCGCCACGAGGCGGAGCAGGCTCGACTTGCCGCAGCCGGACGGTCCGAGGATCGCCAGGAACGAGCCGTCGTCGATCGCGAGATCGATCCCGTCGACGGCGCGGGTGCCGTTCGGGTAGGTGAGCGTAAGCGCTTCGAGCGTGAGCGACGCCATGCGCCGCTACCGTAGCAGGCGGCACGCCGGGGCGCCAGGGCGGTGCCGATGCTGCTATTCTCCAGCGATGATGGATGGCGCCATGGCCCGCTCCGCCCGAGTCGCAGCCGCGCTCGCCCTGTTCGCGGCGCTCGCGCTCCTGCCGGCGGCGTGCGGCTCGCGGGGATCCTCCGGCGCGCAGGGATCCGCCTTGGCCACGGGATCGCGGCGTGCCGCGGGCGGACGGATCGCGATCGAGACGCTCCCGGGGGCCGCGCCGTTCGACGCGGCGCTCACGAAGCGGCTCGAGGCGGCGTGGGCCGCGCGCCCCGCGGGCTACGCGCCGCGGACGCGCCACCTGAGGCCCGACGGCTCGCCCCTCTACGTGAACCGCCTCTTCCTCGAGCCGAGCCCGTACCTGAAGCAGCACGCCCACAATCCGGTGAACTGGTACCCCTGGGGGGAGGAGGCGTTCGAGACGGCGCGCCGCCTGGGCCGCCCGGTGCTCCTCTCGGTCGGCTACTCCACCTGCCACTGGTGCCACGTCATGGAGGAGGAGTCCTTCGAGGACCCCGAGATCGCGCGCTACCTGAACCAGCACTACGTGGCGATCAAGGTGGACCGCGAGGAGCGGCCCGACGTGGACGGGATCTACATGACGGCGGTCCAGCTGATGACCGGGAGCGGCGGCTGGCCGATGACGGTCTGGCTCACGCCCGACCGGAAGCCGTTCTACGGCGGCTCCTACTTCCCGCCGCGCGACGGCGTGCGCGGCGCGCGCCTCGGATTCCTGACCGCGCTCGCGCGGCTCGACGAGGCCTACCGGACCGACCGCGACAAGGTCACGAAGAACGCCGACCTGCTGTTGGCGGGCGTGCGCGAGGCGCTCGCGTCGGACTCGACGGCGACGGGAGACGACGCGGGCGGCGGCGCGGTCCCCGGCGCCGACGCGCTCCGGGCCGCGATGCGCGAGTACCGGTCGCGCTTCGACGCGACGAACGGGGGGAACCAGGGGGCGCCCAAGTTCCCGAGCGATCTCCCGACGCGCTTCCTCCTCCGCGAGGCGGCGCGCGACGGCGACCCCAAGCCGAGGGAGATGGCGGCGCTCACGCTCGAGCGGATGGCCGCCGGCGGGATCCACGACCTCGTGGGCGGGGGATTCCATCGGTACGCGACCGACGAGGAGTGGCGGGTGCCCCACTTCGAGAAGATGCTCTACGACCAGGCGCTCACGGCGCTCGCCTACCTCGAGGGATACCAGGCGACCGGGCGTTCCGAGTTCGCCCAAGTCGTCCGCGACGTGCTCGCGTTCGCCGATCGCGACCTCGGCGCGCCGGAGGGCGGATTCTACGGCGCGCTCGACGCCGACAGTCCCGCTCCCGACGGCCGCCGCGAGGAAGGCCGCGCGTACACGTGGACCCAGGCCGAGGTCGAGGCGGCGGTGGGGAAGGAGCGGGCCCCCGTCGTGGAGGCGGCGTACGGCGTCGCCGCGGAGGGGGACTTCGGCGACCGCGGCGTCCTCCGCGTCGCCCGGACCGAGGCCGACGTGGCGCGCCGCCTCGCGGTGCCGGTCGCGCGCGTCGACTCGATCCTCGCCCAAGCGCGCGTCTCGCTCCTCGCCGCCCGCTCGAAACGCCCGCAGCCGCATCGCGACGAGAAGATCGTCGCGTCGTGGAACGGGCTCATGATCTCGGCTCTGGCCCGCGCGTCGTTCGCGCTCGCCGACCCCCGCTACGCCGCCCGCGCGTCGCGCGCGGCCGACTTCGTGCTCACGAAGATGCGCGCGGGGGAACGGCTGAGGCGCTCCTCGACGGACGGCGCTGTGCGCGGCGACGGCTACCTCGACGACTACGCGTTCCTGATCGCCGGGCTCCTCGACCTCTACGAGGCGACCGGCGGGGCCCGCTGGATCCGCGAGGCCAAGTCGCTCGACCGCGTGCTCGCCCAGCACTACGAAGACGCGGCGCGCGGCGGCTTCTACTTCACGGCCGACGACCACGAGCGCCTCCTCGCGCGCGAGAAGCCGGCGTACGACGGCGCCGAGCCGTCCGGGAATTCGGTGGAGGCGATGAACCTGCTCCGGCTCTACGAGTTCACCGCCGACGACCGCTACCGCGCGCGCGCCGATCGGGCCCTCGCCGCGTTCGCGCCGCGGCTCGAGCGCGCGCCGACGGCGATGTCGGAGCTCCTCCTCGCGATCGACTTCCGGCTCGCGAAGCCGAAGGAGATCGTGATCGTGACGCCGCGCGACCGCGGCGAGGCGGAGCCGTTCCTGGCGAAGCTCCGGGCGTCCTACCCGCCGAACCGCGTGCTCGTCGTCGCGACGGAGGGGAAGGACCTCGCGGCGCAGGCGAAGGAGACGCCGCTCCTCGAGGACCGGGTCGCGATCGGCGGGAAGCCGGCCGCCTACGTCTGCGTCGCCGGCGTCTGCGCGCTCCCGGCGCGCGACCCCGCGGCGTTCGCGAAGCAGCTCGCGTCGAAAGGCCCCGGCGGATGAAGCGCCTCCTCCTCGTCGCCTATTTCTACCCGCCCGTCGCGGGGGGAGGCGTCTACCGGACGCTCGGCTTCGTGCGGCACCTCCCCGAGTTCGGCTATGAGCCGACCGTGCTCACCGGGCCGGGCGCCGCGCCGTGGGTCGCCGACCCCGGACTCCTCTCCGCGGTGGCCGGCGTCGAGGTCGTGCGCACGCCCGCGCGATCGGGGCCCCCGATCCCTCGGGCCCGCGCGTCGCGACCCGGCTGGATCTCGGCGCTCGCCCGGACCGCGGCGTGGATCGCGATCCCCGACGCGTACGCGCGCTGGCGCGCGGCCGCGGTTCGGGCGGGCCTCGCGAGGATCCGGGCCGGGGGCGTCGACGCGATCTATTCGACGTCGCCTCCCGACACCGGCCACCTCGTCGCCCGCGACCTCCGCCGCGCCACGGGCCTCCCGTGGCTGGCCGATTTCCGCGATCCCTGGATCGGGCTCGGGTATCGCCGGCCGCCGACTCCGTGGCATCGCGCGCGCCACGAGGCGCTCCTCCGGAGCGTCCTCCGCGAGGCGAGCCGCGTCGTGGCGGCGACCGAGGGGACGGCGGCCTGGCTGGCGGTTCATGCCGGCGATCCGGCGCCGCGCGCGACGGTCATCGAGAACGGATTCGAAGCGGAGGAGTGGCGCGGCGTGAAGCCCCGCCGGTTCGATCTCTTCACCGTGCTCCACGCCGGGCGCCTCTCGGAGGAACGGACGCTCGAGCCCTTCCTCCGCGGGCTCGTCCTGTTCCTCGCGCGCCATCCGGATCGCCGTGTCGGGATGCAGTGCCTCCTTTACGGCCCGCGCGACGCGGCGCAGGAGCGCGCGATCGCCCGATCGGGCCTCGGCGACGTCGTGCGGTTCGAGGGGCAGGCGTCGCACGTCGACGCGCTCGCGATGGAAGCCGGGGCCGATCTCCTGCTGCTCGTGAAGAGCGCGTCGCCGCGCTATCGCGACCTCGTTCCGGGAAAGCTCTACGAGTACATCGGCGCCGCGCGGCCGGTGCTCGCCGTGGCGCCCGAGGGCCCGGCGGCCGACCTCGTCCGGCGCCTCCGCATGGGATGGGTCGCCGATCCGGCCGCGCCGGAGAAGATCGCCGAAGCGCTCGACGCGGCGTGGGCCGCCCGCGCGGCGGCCCGCGGCGCGCGCGGAAGGGACGGCGACGAGCGCGGAGCCGGCGTCCCCGGCCACACGCCCGCCGAGCGCGAGCCCTTCACGCGGCGCGCGGCGGCCGAGCGCCTCGCGGGGCTCCTCGGAGAGATCGCGTGAGCCGGGAGGACGGAGGCGGCCGCGTGACCCGCCTCCGCGCGCTCGCGCTCCCGATCCTCGCCGCGCTCGTCTTCCCGCTCGCCCTCGCGCGCGTCTCCGGCTTCTTCACCGACGACAGCTACATCCACCTCGTCTTCGCGCGGAATCTCGTCTCGGGGCACGGCTTCTCGTTCAACCCCGGCGAGCCGGTCTACGGCTTCACGAGCCCGCTCTGGGTCTTCCTCCTCGCGGGCGCCGATCGGATCGGGTTCGACTGGCTGGTCGGCGCGCGTGTCCTGGGGCTCGTCTTCACGCTCCTCGCCGTCGCCGCGACGTTCCGCCTGGCGCGCGCGGCCGGCGGGTCGACCGGCGCGTCGTTCGCCGCCGCGGCGTCGCTCGGGTTCCACGCCTGGTTCCTCCGGTGGTCGCTCTCCGGCATGGAGACGTCGCTCGCCGCGTTCCTCGCGGCGTGCGGGCTGGAGCGGCTCCTTAGCGGCGGGCGCGCCGCGGCCGCCGGGCTCCTCGCGCTCGCCCTCGGCGTGCTCGCGCGCCCCGAGATGGCGCTCCTCTTCGCGATCGGGATCGGATGGTCGCTCGCGCGGGCGCGCGGCGACGGTCGCGCCGGCGCCCGCGCCGCGGCCTGGGGAGGCGCCGCCCTGGGCGTCGCCCTGCTCGCCGGGTGGGGGCTCACGGTCCACGCGGCGACGGGCGCCTGGATCCCCACCGCCTACACCGCGAAGCGGGTCCACGAAGCGATCACCGCCGAGGCGGCGGCGCAGGGGATCGCGTATACCCTCGCGGTGATCCTGATCACCGACGCGCTCCTTCTGGTCGCCGCGTTCGCGGGGGCCGCGCGCGCCGCCCGGGCACGGGACGAGGAGGAGCGGCGAGGCCCGGCGGGCGCCCTGTCGCTCCTCGTCCTCTGGCCGCTCGCCCTCCTTGCGTTCTACCTGATCGCGCGCGTGCAGATGATCTCGCGGTACTGGGTGCCGGCGGCGCCGGCCCTCTGCGTGGCGGCGTGGGTCGGGGCCGAGCAGGCGCTCCGGCCGCGCGCCCGGACGACGCTCGGCGTTCTCTACTTCGCGCAGCAGGCCGCGGTGCTCCTCTTCCTCGTCGCGCCGCAGATCGACGCCTTCACGCGGGGGCTCGGCCAGGGACCGGTCGCGATCGGACGATGGCTCCGCGCGAACGCGGCCGACACCGCGCTCATCGCCACACCCGATATCGGCGCGATCGGCTTCTACGGCCGGCGCCGCGTGCTCGACCTCGGCGGGCTCGTCACGCCGGCGATGGCGCCGATTCTGGCGGGCCGCGACATCGACGAGATCGAGGGGGGCGCGCTCTACGAGGCGGTGGGGCACCCCGACTACCTCGTCGGCCGCGCCCTCCGGCCGATGGCGCTCGCGGGCCCGCGGTACGTGCCGCTCCTCACGTCCCGGATCGACAACCTGGGGATCTCTCGCCCCGGGCCGCGCTGGTACACGCTCTATCGCGTCGTCCGCGACTCGACGGTCGCGACGCCGCCCGGATCGCGCTAGCTAGACGAGCGCGTCAAGCTCCGGCAGGAGCACGATCCCGGCCTGATCATCGGCCGCGGTGTGCGCGACGACGGCGAGGCACGCCGCGCCCGAGCGATTGAGCACGAGGTGGGGCATGTCGGCGGGGACGTAGATGTACTCGCCGGGCCCCGCGGCGAGGCGTTCTCCGAGGCGTTCTCCGAAGTACATCTCGGCCTCCCCCTCGATCACGTAGACCGCGGTCTCGATGCCGCGGTGGAGATGGGTCTTCGCGCGGGCCCCGGGCGGCAGCGTGACGAGCGTCATGCAGATGGCGCTCGAGCCCGCCGTGGTCCCGGTCAGCCCCGCGAGATACGTGAGGCCCTGGCGCCCCTCGTAGGCGCCCCCCGAGCGGATCACCCGGCACGTGGTCGGGTTCATGGCCTCAGCACGCGCTCCATCCGGCGGTCGGGGACGAGCCAGATGATCGCCACGGCCACGTAGAGGGCGCCCGCCGCCCAAGGGCGGACGAAGGCGAGCGGAATGGCCGCGGCGTAGATGACGATCGAGATCTTCCCCTTGAAGTCGCGGCCCAGCGCCTGGGCGAGCGGGGACTCCCGCTCGTGGAGCGGGAGGAGCGCCCGCGTCAGGATGAAGTACGCGCAGGCGGCGAGGAGGAGCACGGCACCGTAGAGGGCCATCGGGATCGAGGCCGCGTGGTTCTGGCCCACCCAGCCGGTGACGAACGGGACCGTCGAGAGCCAGAAGAGGAGGTGCATGTTCGCCCAGAGCACGTTCCCGTTCACGTGCTTCACCACCTGGAAGAGATGGTGGTGGTTGTTCCAGTAGATCGCGAGGAAGACGAAGCTCACGAGATACGCGAGGAAGACCGGGAGCAAGGGGCGGAGCGAGGCCAGGTCGGTCCCGTGCGGCACCTTGAGCTCCAGCACCATGATCGTGATGATGATGGCGAGCACGCCGTCGCTGAACGCCTCGAGGCGCGACTTGGTCACTCCGATGCCTTCCCGAGGCTCGGCGCGATCCGCTCCGCCGCCTCGGAGGAGGTGCGGACCGGGTGGACTTCGAACTCGACGAGGTCCTCCCAACTCGCCATCCACTCCACGAGGAGGCGCGCGTCGTCGCACTCCATGACCTGATAGCACCGGCGGAAATCCTCCGTGACCCAGCTCGTGACGTATCGGAGGCCCTCGGGCGCGAGGCGGCCCCGGTCTCGGAATCGCTCGTAGACCGGGATCGCCTCTCCGTTTCGGAAGTGCTCGACGATCATGAAGAGCATGGGGTCCTCCTCGGGGCGAAGGGGTCGCCGTCAGGGGCCGCCCGTCGCGCGTCCGGCGTTACGCCTCCGCCGTCACGACGGCCAGCGCGAATCCGTCGTATCCCTTCACGCCGACGGTCTGGAGCGCCGTGGCGCTCACGCGCGACTCCTTCGCCATCAGCTCGAGGACGCGGCGCGTCCCCTGGATCGACGCGTCGGGACTCCCGGCCTCGACCACCTCGCCGTCCCGCACCACGTTGTCCACGACGATGAGGCTTCCGAGGCGGGAGAGGCGGAGCGCCCAGGCGAAGTAGTCCGGGTTGCTCGGCTTGTCCGCGTCGATGAAGATCAGGTCGAACGGGCCGATCCGGTCCGCCTCGACCTTCGGCAGGGAATCGAGAGCCCGGCCGACCCTCACCTCGACCTTGTCGGCGAGTCCGGCGCGCGCGATGTTCGCCCGCGCGACGTCGGCGTGCTTCGGATCGAACTCCAGCGTGATCAGGCGACCGTCGGGCGGGAGCGCCCGGGCCATCCAGATCGTGCTGTAGCCGCCCAGCGTCCCGATCTCGAGGACGCGCCGGGCGCCGATCGTGCGCGCCAGGACGTGGAGGAGCTTCCCGCCCACCGGCGAGACCTGGATCGCCGGGAGCCCGGCGGCCGCGCTCGCCTCGAGCGCCGCGTCAAGCGTCGCGTCGGCCGGCGCGAGCAGGCCGGCCAGGTAGTGGTCCACCGCATTCCAACGGTCCCGCGTCATCGTCTCCACCGCCTCATCTTGGGTGTCCATCCGTCGTTCTCCTTCAGTCCCCGGTCGAATCGGCCAGCGCGACGAGGCGGCGGATCCGCCATGTCTGGTCCGAGCCCCTGTCCGCGATCAACACGAATCGTCCGTACTCGGTCTTCGGCTTTCCCGCCTCGTTGAAGCTCTCCTCGAAGGTGCCGCACTGCGCGGCGAGCGTTCCCGACACCTGGAGATCCTCCGGGACGATCCGGAGCCCCGTGGCGTCCACGCCCCTGTAGAGCGAATCCAGGAACGCGCCGATCGCCCTCCGGCCGTTCACGGTCGGGGCCCTGTCGTAGACGAGCGTCCCGTCCTCGATGAAGAGCGACTCGAACCCGATCGCGTCGTGCTGGTCGGACGCGACCGCGTAGCGCGTCCAGAGCGAGTCGATCGCGCTCTTCGCCTTGGCCGCTTCGAGCGCGGTATCGAGATTGTTCCCGCCGCACGACGGCACGACCGCGAGAACCAGGAGCAGGAGGAAGAGGAATCTCATCGAACGAGCCTCCAGATCAAAGGGGAACCGTCCCGCACATTGTAGCGCCGACGGCGCCGCTCTGCTTGGACCTCGCGCGGCGCGAGGCTATGATATCGCGATGCGCCCCCCGTGGCGGCGGTCCTTCCCATGACGCGATGGCTCCGGCCGGTGATGATCACCATCGCCCTCGCGAGCAGCCTCCTCCTCCTCGCCCAGGGCGGCGGGTCGAGCCTGCGTCCGGTCAGCCGGTTCATGCTGATCCTGTCCGCCACGACCGCCTCGCTCCTCCTCGGCCTCCGTCTCGTCCGGGGCCTCACGCTCCGGAGTCGGCGGGTCAGCCGGCGCCTCTTCGTGCTCCTCGTCTTCGCGACTGCGATCCCCGCCCTCCTCGTCGCGGGGTTCTCGGCCGTGAGCGCCTGGCTCGGCTCGGCGTCGGACCGCGCGCTCGTGGCGGGGCGCGACTACGTCGGCGCGGCGCGCGCCCTGCGCGACGAGCTCGCCGTTGCGATCGCCACGTCGGCCCAGGCGGAGGCGCGGCTCCGCGACGTGGCGGCGATCCACGCGCGGCGCGGCGAGGAGCTGACGGTGTGGCTGAGGCGCGACGCGTGGCGGCGCCTCACGGGGCGCGCGGCCGCGGCCGAGGCGGCGCTCGAGGCCTGGCCCGCGGCCCCGTCCGCCGGCGCGGCGCTCGTGAGGGTCGACTCCACCACGTACGTCGCGGCGCGCGCCAGGGGGGCCGACTCCTCGCTCGTCGCGGTCGCGTGGGTCTCCACGCAGGGCTCCCTCGCCCGCGAGATCTCGCGCCGTGCCGGAGCGCGGATCGTCTTCGCCGGCGGGACGAGCGTCGACTCCGCCGGCTCGTCCCGCCCGTGGAGCCGGGCGGGCCGGGAGCTGGTCCATGTCCTCGACGACACCCGTCTCTCCCCGTTCCAGGGGTTCGCCGAGATCGAAGGCTGGTCGTGGATCGGCGGCCGTTGGGCCCCGGCGAACCAGATGCTGGCGGCGCGCGTGGAGTTCCTGCCCTCGCTCGGCGGCCTGGTGCGGAACGCGATGGTCACGCCGGTCGCGCTCGTGCCCGTCGTCTTCCTTTCCCTCTTCATCCTTCTCGGGGTTCGCATCCTGTTCGTCACGGGCGCCACCCTCCGCGCGATCGGACGGAGCATCACGAGCGCGGTCGGCGCGCTGCGCGAGGGGGTCTCGGCCCTCCAGGCGGGGCGCCTCGACCACCGGATCCCGATCTCGGGCGACGACGAGCTCTGGGACGTCGCGGCGGCGTTCAATCAGGCGGCGGAGGGGCTCGAACGGGGGCGCGCCCTGGAGCTGGAGCGGGAACGGTCGGAGAACGAGCTGGCGCTCGCGCGCCGCATCCAGGCGCGGCTCCTTCCCGATTCGCCCCCCGACGTGCCGGGCCTCGAGATCGCGGGGTTGAGCCGGGCGGCGCAGGCGGTGGGCGGCGACTACTACGACCACGTCGCGCTGGGGAACGGACGCGTCGCGCTCGTGATCGCCGACGTGTCGGGGAAGGGGGTTCCGGCGGCCCTCCTCATGTCGGGCTTCCGCGCGTCGCTCCTGAGCCAGCTCGACACCCACTCCGATCCCGCGCTCGCGATCGCGGGCGTGAACCGCTTCCTCCACCGGAGCGTCGAGAGCGGCCGGTTCGTGACCGCGTTCCTCGCGATCGTCGACGGCAAGGACGGGAAGATCGTCTACTGCAACGCGGGGCACAACGCGCCGCTCCTCGTCGCGCCGGACGGCGTCGTCGTGCCGCTCGACCAGGGCGGGCTCCTGCTCGGGATGCTCGAGGACGCGAGCTACGATCGGGGCGAGGCGGTCCTCGAGGCGGGCGCGACGCTCGCGCTCTACACCGACGGCGTCGTCGAGGCGCGATCGCGGGACGGCGCGATGTGGGGCGAGGAGCGCCTCGCCGAGCACCTCAGGCGGACCGCCGCCGAGCCGTGCGCGCGCGCGGCGGAGGACCTGGCCGACGCGGTACGCGCCTTCGAGGGCGACCAGGGCCCCTCGGACGACCTGACGCTCCTCCTCGCGAGGCGGGCCCGGGCCTAGCGGCTCACTTCGGCGGGATCGCCCCGGCGGCGGGCCAGTCCGTGTCGCCCACCCGCTTCAGGGTCATCTCGAAGAAGCGGACGGTGAACCTGGCGTCACCCCCTGTCACGCGATCGCCCACCTCGTGCCAGGCGCCGTCCTTGACCGTCGCGGTGTAGCGGATCGTCATCGGTCCGGCGGGGATCTCCCAGACGTAGCCGTCCGCTGACGGGGTGAACGCGAAATCGCCCGCGCTACCCATCGCGTAGGAGTGGAGCGTGTAGGCGCGCTTCCCGGGGTCGAACGACACGACGCCGAGCGCGTTGAAGCTGACCGAGCCGTCGGCGTCGTAGCCGCGCCCCTCGATCACCTTGACCGATCCGTCGAGGAAGGGCCCGATCCGCTCCGTCTGGGTGCCCTCGTGCTTCTCCCCCGTCGGACGGATGATCCAGGAGGTGCCGCGCCAGATGCCGTCCATGAACGCGAGCGGCTTCATGGCGTCACGCTGGGCGGCGATCAGGCTCGCGGGATCGGGACGCTGCTGCTGCGCGATCGCGGCCGGGGCCACGAGCGACGCGGCGAGGATCAGGACCGGCACGACGATGCGAATTGGGAACATCGCGACACCTCCTCTAGCTTCGTGATCCCATCGGGACTCCGTTTCGAAGTCATCGCCCAGCCGGCGGCGCTTCGAAGATCCGCACGAACGCGTCCCGGCCTTCACGGCGCGGCGCCGCGACGTAGAGGCGGCCCGTCTCCGGAGCGAAGAGCGCCGTCCGGGCACCGGCGGCGGTCGGAACCCGGGCGATCGACCGATACGCCCCGGAGCCCTCGTCGCCGAACACGTCGACGAATCCCGCGCCGCAGGCGACGTAGACGCGGCCGCGGCGAGCGTCGACGAAGACGTCGTCGGGGTCGCCGTCCACGTGCAGCGACGCCACCGCGCGGCCGCTCCGCGTATCGATCCCGACGAGGCGCGACGGCTTCCGGCACCCGATCCAGAGACGGGCGCGGGCTTCGTCGAGCGCCATCGGGAAGTTGTCGGCCGCGTCGCGCAGGGTCCAGCGCCCCACCACGGCGCGCCGCTCGAGATCCACCACGGCGACCTCGCGCGCCGAGGGCACGTTGACGAACATCCTCCGCCCGTCCGCCTCGAGCTGGAACGACTCGGGATGCCCGCCCACGGGAACGTCTCCGATCCGCCGGAAGCCGGCGTCGAGGATGGCGATCGCCCCCTCGCCGTGCCCGACGAAGAGCCGTCCCGTCGCGGCATCGTACCGCACGTTGTCGGCGTCGTCCCCGAGGTCGATCGTCGCGACGCGATCGAGCGACTCCCCGTCGAGCGCCACGCAGGAGCCGTCACCCCCGTTCGCGACGGCGAGCCGGTTCGATCCTCTCGCGAAGGCCAGCCCCTGGGGCTCCTCGAATCCCGTGACGCTCCGGGTCCGCTTCCCCTCCCTCAGGTCGACCACCTCGAGCGTGTTGTTGCCGAGCGCGGCCACGAAGAGCCTTCGGCCCGCCGGATCGAGCGCCATGTGGTCGATCCGACCCGTCACGCCGGGCAGGGGAACGTCAGCCACCGCCCTGAGGGGCGGCTCGGCCGACGCGACGGAAGGCACGGAGAGGAGAAGGAGGCCGGCGAGCACGGGCAACGACCTCACGTCACCATCCCTTGACGCGCATCGTCATCTCCCAGGCCGTGTAGGTCTTGAATTCGTCGGGCTTGTCGGGCGGCGCCATCTCGAAGCGGCCCTCCACCACGACCCCATTGCCTCGCCGGTACGTGAGGCGATATCGCGGCCCGGGGGCCGACGCGTCGCTCAGGAACGTGACGACGCCCTCGGCCGCGGCCGTCACGCCGTAGCGGATCACGTGCCCTTCGTTGTCGTAGTAGTCGGCGCGGAGGGCGCCTCCGTCGCCGGGATAGATGACCATCAGGTCGTCGTGGACCACCGCGGGCCGTCCTCCCGCCGCGGGGTACTCGGCGTGGTTGGTCCGGACGATCACGCGGTCCTGAAGATCGAGCCGGAACGCGCACCCCCCCGAACCCTGTCCCGGCGCGCCGGCGTTCGCTCCCGCCCGCCAGTCGCCCAGCAGGAACGACAGGGGGCGGAGCGCCTCCGGCGTCTCGGCAAGTGCGGGAAGCGCGCCGAGCGCGACGGCGAGCGCGGCGATGAGCGCGAAGACGGTTCTCATTCGGTCCTCCGGAGTTGGATCCTCGTTCCGTTCCCCTCGGCCTCGCCGCCGCCCGCCGCCGGCTTCCCGCCCACGTCGTAGGCGTCGTAGCGGATCTTCGAGGCGAACGAGTTCCCGTCCTCGGAGAGCGTGAATCGCTCCACGAGCACCCCTCGCCCCGCGGGAAGCCAGCCGCCACCGCCCGTGATCTCGCCGACGGTCGCGGGGGCCTTGGTCACGAAGAACTCGTAGTGCGCTTCGAACTCGCGCGGGCCGAGCCGGCGCCAGACGCCGTACGCTGGGGGGACGGGAGGAGCGCCGTCGTAATTGGAGGACTCGGTCATGGTGCCGCCGGCGTTGATCGAGTACAGGAACTCGAGATCCTTGATCAAGGCGAAGGCGCCTGAGTGAAAGCGCACCGCCGAGCGCCAGGCGCCGGCGAGATCGGGAGCCGCGACGGAGGCGGCCTCGTGCGCCGCGCGCCCACAGCCCGCCGCGGCGAGCATCGCTCCGATCACGAGCGCGCGCAGCGGCGCGACGGGCGTCATGCGAACCTCCCTTCCGGGGTCACTCGAGCGCCCCGATCAGCTCTCCGATGCGCCCCAGCACCCGATACGCGCCGGTGAAGTCGCTGCCGCGCGTGAGGTCGCTCGGAACGACGATGCACCGCAAGCCCGCCTCGCGCGCGGCGATGAGCCCTCGCGCCGAGTCCTCCACGACCAGGCACTCTTCCCTCCGGAACCCGCTTCGCTCGACCGCCAGGAGATAGGGATCGGGATGCGGCTTGTTCCGCGCGTAGTCGCCCTCGGTCAGGGCGAACTGGAAGTACTCCAAGAGGCCCGTCCTCCGGTGAATGGCCGCGAAGTGGTCGCGCCGGGAGCTGGTGACGACCGCCATCGCGTGGGTGCCGTGGAGCGCCTCGAGCACGTCCCGCACGCCGTCGATCACGAGGTCCCCCTCGTCGAGGTAGGAACCATAGAGCCGGTTCCGCTCCTCGCGCAACCGCTCGACCTCGCGCGGCGGGTGGCCCGCCTCCGCGACGAGGTGCCACGCGCCGCGCCCCTGGACCAGGAAGAGCTCGACGTACTGCTCCCGCGTCAGCGGGATCCCGGCGGCCGCGAGCGTCCGCTGCGTGGCGAGGAAGTAGAGGCGCTCGGTGTCGACGAGCACGCCGTCGTTGTCCCAGAAGATGGCCTTCGTCACCGGCCGTCCGATCCGAGCGCCAGCGCCTCGATCGTCGGGTACGTCACCGCGACCCGCTGATACGGCTGCTCCGGATCGATCATGTCGTGGTGGATGCCGAGCGAGTCGGGGAACTCGAACGTCTCGACGCGCGCGCCGCGGGCCCGCCAGCGCCGCGCCAGGTCCGCCGTGAGATCGTTGTTCACCCCTTCGTCGCCGGTGGTGGTCACCACGGCGAGGCGCTTCGCCGCCGGGGCCCCGCGGGCGGCATCG
>DASVDZ010000046.1:0-13817 GCA_036380835.1 Candidatus Eiseniibacteriota bacterium
GCTCCCGATCTGGCCCGACATGACCGACGCCATGGTGGACCAGGTCGGGGAGCGGATTCGGCACCGCCTCTCCTAGTCACGGCGTAACCCACTGCGAATACGTTCGTTCCGGAGAGGTCCGGCGAACGGCAGCGCAAGGCAAAATGAGCCTTGACGTTGCCGGATCGAAGCGCGAGGATGCGCGGCCATAGGAGACCGGTCGCCGCCCATCCCAGCGGGCGGGAGATCCACAGCGGGCGGACTCCAAACCAAGGGGACCGACGGCCACCACCTTCGCGCCACTTCTTCGCAGGGGCCGCGGTCAAGCAGCTTCCGATTCCGCGCCACAGCCCTACCCAGCGCGGGACCGAGTTCTGGATCTGAGGGGGCGGATCCACCTCATGGCGCGAAAGTTTCTCGCGGGACTTCCCATATCCATGGCGCTCGTCGCGCTCGTCCTCTCGGGCGCGGACGCGACGCGTTGCATGGCCCAGCCCTCCGCCAACCTCACCGGGAAGAAGCTCGCGCTGGCGCGGGACGTCCACTCGGGATTCGAGTCGGCGCTCGGGAGCTTGATCGCCGGCACGATGAAGGGGGACGTCACGCAGGTCGTCGTGACGAGCGACGAGACCGATCGCCTCGTCGTGCGCGTGACCTACACCGGGTTCGACGGAGGGAAGCTCTGGGTCGAGGGGGCGGGCTCCGACCGGAAGGCGCAGCGCCTCGTGAAAGGGAGCGATCCGGCGGTCCTGACCGGCGAGTCGGGCGACGTGGACCTCTCCCTCTCGCTCGACCCGAACGCTCCCGAGAACACGACGGTCAAGTCGGTCTACCTTCGCGTCTGCGTGGCCAAGGCCGACCGCACGACGGCGAGCTTCGTCAAGACGTTCGAGCTGGGCCGCGTCTGGCAGAAGGGATTGCGTCCGGAGAACGTGGTGCTGACCGTCGCTCCGCGCGCGATCGGCGAGACGGCGAAGCTCGGCCCGACCCCGACCTACGTCCTCCCGCCAAAGGCGATCCATCCCGAGCTGATCCGCGCCAGCACCACGCTCACGCCAATCCGGAGCATGACACTCCCGCCGGGCGGCGGGTCGGCGGCGCCGGCGCCATCGTCGCCCGCGACTCCGCCCCCGGCCGCGCCGGCGACGCGCTCCATCGCGGGGATGAGGATGATCGCCGCGCCGATGATGGTGCAGAACCCGGCGATCGCCACCAAGACCGATCCCGCGGCCAAGCTCCTCCCGCAGAACGTCGCGATCGCCTCGATCAGCCGTTTCAACTTCGGCGTTCCGCAGGAGGACAAGAACAAGGGGGCGAAGGGCCCCGCGGCCAACCCCGTCGAGCCGCTCGCGGAGCTTCGCTCCGAGGACATCGAGCTCGACCCGAGCCACGTGCTCGGCGTCTTCCCCGGCTTCTACCCCGACCAGAACGCGGCGTCGGGGATCTTCTACTTCCTCCCCTATTCCTACTCGCTCCGCTGGGACGAGGACGGCGGCTACGAGCTGCACATGATCTACTCCGCCTCGTCCACGGAGGGCCAGGCGGGAGAGGTGGCGATGGCGGCGCGGCTCGACGCCGGGCTCGGCCTGCGCGAGCGGCAGATCGCGAGCGACCTGATCGCGGCCTACGCGAAGAACCACGGGCTCGCCTTCACGTCGCTCCGCGCGCTCCCGATCGACAGCCTCTCGGTCTCGTTCTCGGACGACCTGCGGCGCTACAACATCCCGGCCGACAAGATCGCGGTCACGGGGCTCTCCGACTTCCTCGGCCAGATCGACGTCTCCTGGCTGACCGACCCGGTCACGAAGGAGAACCTCCAGCAGGCGCTGGTCGAGGACGTCGGGATCAGCGGCCGCGTGAAGTTCTACCCCTCGGGCGGCGCGCTCGCCCCGATCGAGGTGCCGATCCAGATCCGCCTCGCCGACTACACGACGTTCGGCGGCTTCCGCTGGACCCGCACCGGCCCCTGGAAGAACGCCACGCCCTATCCGATCAAGCTCAAGTACCTGAACGCGCTGGTCCTCGATCCCTCGTCGCGCCCGGTGGTCTACTCCTGGGATCTCGCGGGCACGCGGGTCCCCCCCGAGGCGCGCGTCAACTGGCAGGCCGGCGGCGTGCCGGGCTGGATCGACTCCCAGGCGAAGCGGATCTGGCTCGACTACTCGGTGGAGAGCGGCTGCCAGCCGTGCGACGACGGCGTCATCCGATCCATTACGGGCGGCGTCTCCGCGACCGGCCCCACGTACATCACGTTCCACACGATCACGCCGCTCGCGGACGCCGGGGCGCACGAGATCGCGGCGCAGGTCCGCTCGCGCTACTTCGATCCGCAATCCCACGACGCGATGACCAAGGTCGTCGTGCTGAGCGGGGACGGCAAGGACTTCACCGTGGGGCCGGTCTTCCTCGGCTCCCGCCAGCCGGGCGAGACCGTGACCGGCGACCCGCTCTACGAGTACTTCCTCGAAGTGACGATGGCGGACGGCACGACGTACAAGGCGACCCACTGGGTCGCGGGCGACGATCTCAGGCTCTCGATCGGAAGGCACCAACTGGAGGAAGCGCTCGGCTCCCTGCCGGGAACGCACTGATGACGTCTCGGACCAGAGCCCGCTCCCGCATCGTGGCCTTGGCGCTCGGGCTCGCGTCGCTCCTGCCGCTCGCCGCGCCGGCCGTCGCCCTCCCCGCCTGGCCGACGGGCCGCCCGGTCGGCGCGCTCACCGTCTACGCGGACGACCGGCGGGCCGGCCTCTTCTACTACGCGCCGCCGGAAATCCAGGTGGCGACCCGCGACGACGGCGCGCCCGACTTCCATTTCCTCGAGACCGTCTATACGGGGAGCGCGACGGGGCGCGATCAGGGGATGATCACGCACAAGAGCCTCGTCACCTTCCGCGTGCGGCTCCCGCGCGTGCCGGCGGCCGATCTCACGTCGGCGGCGCAAACGCTCGGCGCGGGCGGAAGGCCGGCGGAGCTTCGCCCCTTCCCCATCCGGCGCCTGAGCGCGGCGCTCGTCTACAGCGTGATCGGCGGCGCCGACACCTCCGCCGCGGTCGCCCTCCCCGACGGGCGGTTCGAGGCGTCGGACTCGGGCGAGACCGCGGCCGGCAGCTTCTGGACGGAGCGGATCTACGCGGTCGGCCTCGATTCGCTCACCGCGCAGGCCTTCCGGGCGGCGCTCGAGCGGGGCCGCGTGCTGATGAGCCTCGCCTACGCCTTCCTCGGCGAAGCGATCGGCGGCGAGGACGACGAGGAGGGGACGCTCCAGGGATCGCCGGAGCTGGTGGCGGCGCTCCAGAGGAACATCGCGTCCGGGCAGCACGGGCCCGCCGGCGCGCCCGCCGATTCGGCGCGGCTCCACACGATCCGGGCGGGCGCGATCGGCATCGGCCTCGACACGACGCGGTGGCCCGACCTGATGCGCCGGGTCGATCTGAACGATCGCGCGCCCCCGGGCTACGCGGCCCTCGACGTCTACTGCTACGACTTCAACAACGAGCTGCGTCCCGACCTGGCCGAGAAGCGCGTCGAGATCGACGCCGAGGGAGTGGGCGGGCGCCGCGTCACCCTCCAGACCTACTTCAAGAGCGAGCAACCCGACCTGTACAGCACGAGCGTCCGGTTCCCGGTCGCCGTCCGTCTCGATCGCCCCTATCGCTACCGCGTCGAGGAAGTGAAGCGGGACGGCTCGGCGCACGCCGGCTCCTGGCGCGAGGTCGCGCGCTGGTCGCAGATCCTGGATGTCACGACGCCCCCGAAGGAAGCGGGCGTTCGATCGCTCTTCGGTCCCTAGCCGTGAGGTGGATGATGAAGCGAGCGGTACTCGTCGGATGGCTCCTCGGCGCGATCCTGCCCCTGCAGGCGTCGGCGCTCGTGAACTACGACAAGGGCTCCATGGTGGTCCAGGGCGTCCAGCTCCTCCAGGACGCGGACGACCCCTCGGCCTACTACTACCTGCCGCAGTTCCCCCACCTCGCGATGAAGGAAGACAGCACGTTCGAGTTCCTCTGCATGAAGTACGTCGATCAGGCCGGCGGGACGAACGGCGGCCTCTTCCACGCGCTGGTCGAGTTCACGCTCCCTCCGGACGTGCTCGCGCGCGTGCAGAAGGAGCTGGCGACGAAGATGGGCGGGGCCAAGATCATGGGGCCGGTCCCGCTCATGCAGTCGGTGAAGGACGGCGAGGAGGGCACCGGCTCGTTCGAGGTCGTCTCGGCGATCCTCGCGGACAAGGGCGAGGGGGGGTTCACGCGCTCGGTGGTGACGTCGGGGAAGGCCCCGCTCACGCCCGGGTCGAAGGCGGTGGTGGCCGCGCTCCTCAAGCAGGAGGGCGCCACGCTCCTCTGGAACTCCCTGTCGAGCCCCACGTCCGACGTCTCGGTCGCCATCCACGCCTACTACGAGGCGGCGGTCGAGGGCTACAACGCCAAGATCACCGCCGACGTCTCCACCGTCTACCAGCACTTCAGCGCCATCTCGAACGTCCAGCAGGACTACACCAAGCGCCAGGTGCGTGACGTCGTGGACAACCTCCAGCGCGACGGCTCGCTCAAGATCGAGGTGCTCGACCGGAGCGCGGGCCTCGGCATCAAGGCCGACGACATGGCCGGCGTGCTCCAGCTGGTCACCGACAAGCTGATCGAGCTGATGTTCGACTCCAAGACCGGCTGGGCCGCCGATCCGACGCGCGAGACCGCGGTCGAGGCGAACCAGATCCAGGGTCGCCAGGAGCGGGGGTGGTTCTCGAGCGTCTTCGGCGGCGCCGAGGACACCAAGTACTTCACCGACAACCAGTACGTGCTCAAGAACCGGAAGGACGTCCGGCAGAATTCGTTCGTCCTCACGCTGAGCAAGAAGTCGACGATCAAGGTGCCGCTCGACACGGCCGGGAACCTGGGCGGCATCTACAACCGGCTCGGGCAGGATCCCCGCTACTTCCGCGTGGTGAACCTCGCCGACCCGGACTTCGAGTTCCGGCCGGTCTACTTCCAGGTGGACGGCGACTACCTCGACTCGTTCCAGGACGCGATCAACTTCGTCTCCGTGAACTTCCGGAAGCCCTACGCGGGCAAGCCGGACTTCACGAAGTCGGTGACGTTCAACCGCGCCGACGTCGAGGCGGGCAAGACGACGCAGAACGTCCAGTTCCCCCGGCTCGGCATGACCGACGCGAACTGGACGAACTACGAGTACCAGGTCCGCTGGAGCCTTAGGGGCGGGCCGACCGTCTCGGTCCCGGCCAAGGATACCGACTGGCTCAAGAGCCAGGACGCGGCGGTCTCGCTGACGCCCCCCTTCCAGAAGCGGGTGGTGGAGATCGAGGCCGACCGCTCGCTCTTCGGCGAGCGCGGCGTCGCGACGGCCGTGGTCGAGTTCGCGACGATCCTCGCCGGGAAGCCCCGGCTCCTCAAGAAGGCGACGCTCCGCGCCACCGACACGACGCCGACGACGAAGCTCGCGCTCTACCTGGACAAGGGGAGCGACGTGGCGTACCGCGTGACGTGGTACGCGAAGGACGGAACGCACCAGGGCAAGCTCGAGGTCCTCGACTCGGACTACCTCTACCTCACGCCGCCCGAGCGCGGCGGCGTGGCGGCCGGGGCCACGGGGGCGGGCCAGTGACGCCCAGGGCGAGGCTCGGCATCGCGTCTCCAGGCATCGCGCCTCTCGGCGCCGCGCTCCTCGCGGCCGCCCTCCTGGCACCGCTCCCCGCGGCGGCGCAGTCGGTGCTGATGGACCGCGGCGTGCGCGTGAACGGGCTCTGGTGCTTCCCCGTCACGACCGACTCCATGGAGTACGTCTACCTCCCCGCGAGCGCCCGCCTCGCGCAGGACGAGCAGGGACGGCCCCAGTTCTCCTTCGTCCGCTACGTGGTCAATTCCGCCGCCGACAGCGCGGGCAGCGCCTCGATCACCGAGGCGCGGGGCGGCGGGATCCTCCACTTCCTCGTCGAGATGGACACGCCCGCGTCCCAGGTCGCGGACGCCGAGAAGGCGCTCCAGCAGACGCTGAAGCAGGAGAAGGCCCACATTCGCGGCCCGATCGTCTTTTCCGACGGACGCTACACGCTCGTCTCCTCCGTCCTGCGCGAAGGGAACACCGCGCCCGACCGCGAGATCGTGGCCACCGGCCGCGCGCCGGTCCTCGAGGGAAACCGGCTCGCCCTCTCCTTCGACCTCGACGCGGAGCACGCGAGCCTCCTCATGAAGAGCTTCGAGATGAACACGCCCGACGTCTCGCTCGTCTTCGACATGTCGTTCAACGGCCTCTCGGAGGCCTACGACGCCGATCTCACGATCGACTGGTCGGAGGTGCACAACACGAAGGGGTTCAACGCGGGCGGAACGGTCTACTTCGTGAGCGCCGACGTGGAGATGGCGTTCGACGAGATGTTCAAGAACCACGCGATCAAGCTCCGCTCGAGCGGCTCCGACGCCTCGACCGAGGCGCTCCTCACGACCGTCTACAACAAACTCCTCGAGCTGATGTTTCGGCCCGTCGAACCGGAGCGCGTGCCGCCCGACCAGCGCGGCGGCCTGACGGACGCGCTCTCGAAGATGCTCGATCCGAACGGTCCGATGGGAGCGCGGAAGACGGTCGGGTTCGGCGCGTCGGTCGGGTTCCAGCTCAAGGAGATGAAGTCGTCGGGGACGAGCGTCCTGAGCTTCGACCACCGGTCGAACGTGGACCGCCACAGCTTCGTGACGTTCAACATCGGCGACTTCCACAAGAAGTACGGCGCCGATCCGCACTACTTCCGCGCGGTCAACCTGGGCGACCCCACGTTCCAGCAGCGCGAGGTCCGCGTCGCCGTGGACGCCGCGCTCCTCCCCGACTTCGACCAGTACGTGAACACGGTCACGGTGACGCTTCGGAAGGACCACGAGAACGGCGAGCAGACGCTGCAGGAGATCGTCCTCGACCGGACGAAGGCGAAGACGGGCGACGCGAACCTCCGGATGGTCTACGGCTGGAACGGAGACAAGGACCGGCTCGCGTGGCTCGACTACCAGTATCGGACCCGCTGGAGCTTCAAGGGGGGCGGGACCTTCGAGACCGACTGGGTCAAGTCGAACGCCCCGATGATCGACCTCTTCGCCCCCTACGAGCACCACACGGTCCAGCTCGTGGGCGACGGCGGCGCGCTCAAGACGAAGGGCGTCCGGGCCGTGGTGGTCCAGATCGACTATCCCTTCTTCGGGGAGCACCGCCGGCCGCAGCTGGTGCTCCGTCCCGGCGAGCCGGTCGAGGAGAAGCAGGTCGAGATCACGCAGCCGCTGGGCCAGCCCGACTACGACTACGTGGTGACCTGGCAGATGGACGGCAACAGACGGTTGAGCAGCCGCGGCCACGACACGAGCGGCCTCATCTTCGTGGACGAGATGCCCGGGAATTGATCGACGGGACCGGAAGGTTCCGGATGGGTGCGGGAACGGATTCCAGCCATCGAGGGAGGATCGGATGATGACGCTGCAGGTTCTTCGGAAGAACGGACGCGCCTGGCTCACGGCGCTCGGCCTGGTCGCGCTGGTCGGGGTCGCGAGCGGGATCTTCGCGACCCCCGCCCGCGCGGTGATCCTGGACGACGAGAAGCGGGTCGACCTCGTCCTCGCGGACAACACGAACGTCACGCTCTTCGCGCAGCAGGGCGGCGCGGCGCCCGGCGGCGGCACGCCGTACTACTACCTGCCGGTCAACCTCCGTCTCGCGACCAATCCCGACGGCACTCCGGAGTTCCTCTTCCTCAAGTTCACGACCGAGAAGCGCGCCGACCAGGGGGGCGTCGAAGGCGGGCTGATGCACTTCCTCATGCAGTGGGGTCTCACGCCCGCGCAGGAGACCGAGGTCAAGGACAAGCTGAAGCAGAAGGATCCCAAGGGCGTCCTGATGGGCGCGGTCCCGGTGGAGGACGAGGGCGAAGGGAGCGGCTCCTTCCAGATCATCTCCGGGACCCTGTCGGACAACAAGATGTCGAGCGCCCTGGTCAGCTCGGGGAAGGCGCCCCTCGTCCCCGGCGGGCGCTGCGCGGCGGCGTCCCGGCTGAGCCCCGAGGGGGCCCAGCTCCTCGCGGCGTCGTTCGAGAAGACCCGCTCGATCGCGGACGTCTCGATCGCCCTGAACTTCAACTACACGACGATCGTCCCGGCGGCGAAGGGCACGATCACGTTCGACTGGAGCAAGCTCGAGACGCACTTCGACTCGCTGGGCGCCGAGTACAGCCGGAAGCAGTCGGGCACGTCGAAGTCGACCGCGTCCTTCCTCGGGATCCCGATCTTCTCGAGCGAGTCTCCGGAGTACGCCTACAGCTACAACGAGGTGAAGAAGCAGTTCGACTTCCTGATGGAGAAGCAGATCGTGAAGTTCGACTGGCAGGAGAACGTCTCGGACGACCGGATCACCAAGGTGCGCGAGGCCTTCCTGACCTACTTCATCAACAGCATGACCGAGCCGGCGCCCCAGGCGCCGCCGCCTCCGCCCTCGACCGACGAGAAGAAGGACGACCCGAACATACGCTACGGGACGAACTACAAGTTCTCGAAGACGTCGCTCAAGCGCGCGTTCGAGAGCAAGACGAAGGTGCTCCGCCTCGACATGCGCCTCCCGATCAAGCACCAGTTCCAGATCGTCGGGAACCTCGCCTCCTGGTACGACGGCGTCCGCGACAACCCGAAGTGCGTCGCGGCGGTGAACCTGAACGACCCGTTCTACCAGCACCGCGACATCAACTTCATCCTCGACCTGGACGCGAAGGACATGTTCGAGCAGGAAGCGAACTACGTGACGGTCAACGTCCGGAAGCAGCGCTCCGAGGGCAACCCGTTCGAGGACCACGTCACGATCGACGCGAAGTACGTCAAGGACAACGGCATCAACGCCAAGATGACGTACGCGCGGGGCGAGGACAAGAACGCCGACACCTACCAGTACCAGGCCCAGTGGAGCTTCCGCGGCGGCAAGGTCTGGCCGACCAACCCACCCTGGCAGACCGGGAGCTGGGAGGGGGTCACGCTGGCGGCTCCGATCGTGCCGCGCACCATCGAGGTCGAGGGGGACCTCGACGCGCTGAAGGCGAGCAACGTCGCGCGCGTCACGGCGCAGATCCACTACATCAAGTTCGGGACCGAGATGGAGGAGAACCTGAGCGTCTCTCCCGTCAAGAACGAGCCCCTGGTCTCGAAGCGGATCTACATGGACGCCGACTCGAAGGGCTACGCCTACCGGCTGATCGTCGACAGCAAGACCGACGGCAAGCTCGCGACGCCGTGGAGCGCGAAGGTGGCGGACGACTACATCTTCGCGGCGGTACCCAAGGACATGCTGGAGCAGCCGGACCTGAAGGCCGTCGCGAAGACGGCGGCGCTGGACGCGTCGACGAGCGCGAAGGAGAAGGTGCTGTCGAAATTCGCCGAGCTCCTCGGAGGGACGAAACAATGACGACCGGAACGAATCAGATCCATCGACCCCGCCCGGACGCGGGCCGCGCGGGGACCTGGCCGCGGCTGGCCGCGGCGGCGCTCCTGCTCGTCTCGCTCGCGTGGACGGCGAGCGCCCGCGCGCAGCAGTTCCTGATCGACAAGCCGGTCCACGCCGGCGAGCTGACCGTCTTCCCCGATCTGAACGACCCGATGCAGTACTACTACGTCAACGACAAGGCGCGCCTCGCGACCGACGAGAACGGCGAGCCGGTCTTCTCCTTCCTCCAGTACGTGAAGAACGTGCGCTCGGGCTCGGACCAGCCCGAGGCGCGCGAGGGCGAGGGGGGCGCCATCGTGCACGCCGAGGTGACGCTGGGCGTGACGCCCGAGCAGATCCAGGACGCCCAGCGCGAGCTCTCGCGGAAGGTCCCCGGCGCCAAGATCATGGGCCCCGTCGTCTACAAGTCGGGCAAGTTCAGCCTGACCACGTCCTTCAAGGACACGAACGGAGAGCTGACGAAGCAGGTGGTCGGCCTCGGGAACGCTCCGATCCTGGACGGCGAGAAGGCCGCCATCTCGATGCAGCTCACGGCGAAGGGCGCGACCATCCTCTGGAATTCGTTCAAGACGGCGGCGCCCGACATCGACTTCGCCTTCGAGATGCAGGCGACCGGGTACCGCTCGCCCCATCGCGCGGTGATCGAGGCGAACTTCGACCAGATCTACGAGCACCAGTCCTTCGGCGTCGGCTTCGCGTCGAAGTACCTCGCCGCGGAGATCAAGGCGGCGTTCGACGACCTGCGGCGCTCGGGCGCGATCAAGCTGACCGAGATCGGGCCCGACGAGAAGATGGACGCGCTGATCACGACGGCCTACAACAAGATCGCCGAGATGATGTTCTCGCCGCTCAACAACAACGCCGTCGATCTGGGCTCCGTCCTGGGCGCGGCGGGCGGGAACGGCGCGAGCCTCCTCGACCGGGCGACCTCGATGCTCGAGAAGAACCAGGCGGCCGCCAAGGCCGACAACGAGAAGATCCGCGCCGAGAACGACCGCGCCCAGGCGGCCGCGGACGCGCGGAACGCGTCGGCGGCATCGAACGCGCCGCGGACGAACGCCTCGAACGCGTCGGCGGGATCGAACGCGCGCGGGGCCGGCGGCGCGGGCGCGGACTCGTCCAAGGGGGCCCGCGGCGGCAACCGCGCCGCCGCGGACTCGACCGGCGGGAAGGCCGATTCCACCGCGGGCGACGCCCCGAGGGGCTATCACCCGCAGCCGGCGTCGCTCCAGCCGAACTACGCGGACGCCGCGAAGCCCAACGACCAGCCGGGACCGGGATCGTCGGCCCCCGCGGCGAACACGGCGGCGCCGAAGCGCGAGGAGGAGACCGTCCCGCAATTCTCGGTCATCGCCACGTTCGAGATGAAGAAGGTGCACCAGCAGGGCACCTTCAAGGTGGACCTCAACAAGTACACGACCGACGACCTGACGCTCCCGTTCAGCCAGAACATCGGCAACCTGAGCAAGCTGATGAGCGATCCGCGCCATTTCCTGCAGGTGAACCTGGACGATCCCCTCTACAAGCAGCGGGAGCTGGTGGTCATGGTCGACGGGATGAACGCGAAGGACTTCGGTGACTACGTGAACTTCGCGACCGTGCAGATGCGGAAGAAGCACCAGGGCGGCGAAGAGACCCAGGACGAGGTTCGCATCGACCGGAACAACTTCAACAAGGAAGGCAACAACTTCAAGCTGATGTACGGCTGGAACGGCGACAACGACCGGAAGCAGTGGATGAACTACGAGTACCAGACGACGTGGAGCTTCTTCGGCGGGAAGGAGCTTCAAGACGCGTGGAAGCCGGCGAACGCCGGAGCCATCGACCTGGCGCCACCGTTCCAGAAGCGGAGCGTCGACCTCCAAGCCGATCCCGACGCGATCACCCAGGCGGGCGTCCGCTCGATCACCGTGAAGGTCTTCTACAAGCTGGGCGACGCGGAGCAGGTGAAGCAGGTGACGCTGAACGCCAGCAAGGGACAGCTGTCCGACAAGATCGACTTCATCCTGCCCGCCGACAAGACCGACTACGACTACGAGATCACCTGGCACCTGAAGGGGAACAAGACCGTGACGTCCGGACGGAAGAGCGCGAGCGACGCGGTCCTCTTCGTCGACGAAGTCCCGGCGGGCTGAGGAAGACCCATGAACCGCACATCGTTCGTTCGAGGCGAGGGAGGCTCCATGAAGCGATATGATCCGATCCGGCGCGGCGCGCTGTTCGCCGCGCTCGCGCTCCTCATGCTCGCCGGGTCGGCGGCCGCCGACGAGGCCGATCGCCAGTACCTGGTCGGCAAGCTCTCGTTCCGGTACGTCAACGTGCCCAACGACACCAGCTCGACCCCCGCCGTGCTCGACAACGCGGCCATCGGGGCGGGCACGGAGACGGGTGCGTTCTGGACCAACACGCGGATTCCCGGACTCCAGGGCCTCGTCCGCTCGCTCCTCAAGCCGGCCGGGCGCGGCGGCGACGGGAACATGCAGTACGTGGTCTCGAGGGTCGTGAAGATCCTCGACCGTCCCGTCATGATCGTCCTCCTCAACGACACCGGCCCCGCGCTCACGGGAGTCGCGATGGACCACTGGGACGCGTGCGACGACGGGAACGGCCGCGCCTGGCCCTGCGCCTCGAACGCCTCGACCTCGGACGACCAGCGGGAGCGCTGCGCCCAGGTGAACCACCAGGCGGCCCCGGCGCGCCGCGACGCCCACTGGGCCGGTTCCATGACCCTGGGCCAGGCGGCGTTCAACGGCGGCACCGCCGGGAGCGCCACGGGGACGTTCGTCCACGAGCTGGTCCACACGCAGGACCGCTCGGACCGCCGGGAGCACATGTTCCTCGTGAGCAAGCACGAGTACGCGTACGGATCGGACGGGACGCACTACGACGTCGAGGCGGTGCCGAACCTCGCCGCGACGTACCAGGAAGGGATCGCCAACGCGGTCATGATGACGGTCGACAACCAGTCGCGCAGCGACATGTTCAACTGGTTCGCCCGGAACGACGTGATGATGGTCGAGAAGACGAAGCTCGCCCCGGGCACGGGTGCCGGCGCCGGGCCGTGCTGGTCGGTGGTCACGATGCCGTCCGACGACATCTGGCTCTACAACCAGCTCCACGGGGCGCACGTCCACGAGGTCACGCGGACCCCCAATCCCTATCCGAACTACGCGTATTTCCGGATCCGGGACCTCCCGCCCAAGTTCATCGTCCACAACGAGAACATCATCGCGCTCGTCTTCTCCGAGTACGCCCGGCACCTCAGCCTTCCGAAGTTCCTGGCGGCGCTCAAGGCGAACGACGCGACGATCTTTCGCGTCTCGACCAGCCCGATCGCGCAGCTCTACAACACGCTCTGCCGCGCGGGCCTCGACGGCCGGCCCCTTTCGGCCGTGACGAACGTGAACGAGGCGGGGCCGAAACCCTACCTGATCCCGCTCGCGTACGCCGACTACTTCACGAGCTACGCGTCCCGCACGAAGGACGAGTACGCGTCGATCTTCGAGGGGATGCTGCCGCACGAGTGGGTCGATCTCTACTGGGACGGCTACAAGGACGAGGTGCGCGCCGCGGCGCCCTTCGACGCGACCCATCCGCCGCGGTTCGACCAGTTGACCGACATCGCCATCGCCCTGGGCGTCAACACGTCGGGGCCGGAATAATCCGATGGCGCGACGCGCCGCTCCGAAACGGAGGAACTCGATCATGTCCGCGCTTCCGACCTCCCGCATTCTGCTTCTCGCGCTCGTGGCGGCCGGGCTCGCCGTCGCGCCGCCCCTGAGGGAGGCGCAGGCCGACCCGCCGGCCCCGGCGGACACGTCCGCGGCCGCCGCTTCGCCCGTCAGCGCGACGGGCCTCCTCCCCATCTTCGGCGTCGGCGTCGACTTCGACGCGCTTCCGGGCAAGACGTCCGCGGGCAAGCCGGAGGAGGCCGTCGCGGCGGTGCAGAAGCTCTGGAAGGACTACCTGAAGGGAGCCGGATTCAACGTCATCCAGTTCTCCGTGGACGTCTCCGACCTGGGCGACAAGGGGGCGGGCCGCCTCGCGGCGCTCTGCCGCTGGGCGGCGACGAACAACGTGCGCCTGGCGCCGACGCTGATCGGCGCGAAGGCGGGCGAGGCGCTCCCGGCCGACTTTCCCGACAAGGCGGGCGCCTTCGCGGCCAGGACGATCGAGCTGGTGAGCCAGAACGGGAACCCGGGCGCCTATTCCCAGATCATGTTCTATCAGCTCGAGCGTCCGTTGAACCATCCCGGGAACCACGGCGCGATGGAGCCGTCGGCGGCCGCCGAGATCATCACGCACACGATCGAGAAGCTGCGCGCGTCGGAGCAAGCGGCGCTCGCCGGGTCGCAGCTCCAGGC
>DASVDZ010000047.1:0-73996 GCA_036380835.1 Candidatus Eiseniibacteriota bacterium
CTGGCGCAGGCGATCGGCGTGACGGGACATCCGCAGGTCCTGCTACGCGTCGGATACGGAGCGTCGCCCGAACCTACCCCGAGAAGGGCCGTGGAGGACGTGCTGGCGTAGCTCGCAGACGCCGCGCCACGGCACTACTCCGCTCCGCCGCCAGGACGCGCCAGACAGGGCTTCCGCTCGATCGCAGCTGAGCGGCCTCTGGGCGCGGACCCCGGAATCCAGTTGCCCTGGCGCACCCTCCGCGCCAAAGTAGTTCCCGTCGGCCGCCCCCGCGCGCCCACTCACACCGAGCACGGACCGAGCATAGATGCCCAAGGCCAAAGAGATCACTGGGAAGCAACGCGACGGCTTGCTCAAGACATTGAAAGCACGCTTCGAGGCGCATATGAACCGGCACGCCGGTCTCGAATGGTCGGCGGTGCAGGCAAGAATAGGAGCGGACACTGCCAAGCTCTGGTCGCTCAATGAGATGGAGCAGTCAGGCGGCGAACCGGATGTTGTCGGGATTGATAAGGCTACCGGCGAATACATACTTGTCGATTGCTCAGCGCAGAGCCCCAAAGGACGCCGCAGCGTTTGTTACGATCGCCAAGCGCTCGACGCACGGAAGGAACACAAGCCGAAGAGCAACGCTGTCGAGATGGCCACCGCCATGGGCGCCACCCTCCTGACACTGGACGAGTATCGGGGACTCCAGGAGCTTGGTCCGTTCGACACGACAACCTCCAGCTGGGTGCAAACACCTACCAAGATCCGGAAGCTCGGCGGCGCGCTGTTCTGCGATCGCCGCTACGACACCGTGTTCGTGTATCACAACGGTGCCGAGTCCTACTACGCCGCCCGGGGATTCCGGTGCTCCCTCAGAGTCTAAGGCAGCAGGCAAAATGGCTCGACAACCTCTGCCTTCCGACTTCCTGGCTCAGCTGCACTCGCTGGAGGCGAGTTACCTCCGTGAGAGCGACCCTATGCGACAGTCAGGATTCGCGGGCGGGCCCGAACGCTGGCGCCTTGAGCGTGAGCCAATTCTGACGCCCATGGTCGAGGACGGCGACATCCTCGACGTTGGATGTGCCAATGGGCATCTGCTCGAGTGCTTGGTCGCGTGGGCTCGAGAACGTGAGGTTCGACTCACGCCGTATGGTGTGGATCAGGGCGCGCGGCTCGTGGCGCTCGCTCGCCGGCGCCTGTCGCAGTACTCGGGCAATTTCTACGTGGCCAACGCGTGGGAGTGGGAGCCGCCACGGCGGTTTCGGTACGTCTATTCGGTGCATGATTGTGTTCCTGAGGAACTGTTGGGAGCTTACGTAGAGCGGCTGCTGAACGTCGCGGTGGCCCCGGGCGGCCTACTCATCCTCGGTGCCTATGGTAGTCAAAGCCGCGGCATTCAACCGCTTGATCTCGGGCAAGCACTCACTTCATCCGGCTTGACGCCTGCTGGCGGCGTGACGGTAGGTGAGCCGCCGATCTCGAGGTTCGCGTGGCTTGCTGCCTGACCCGCGCATGACCAAGACCCGCCTCTTGGAGAGTACGGGAGTGATCCCATGAGAAGACTCATCGTGTCTACGTTTGCGTCCCTTGACGGGATCCTGCAAGCACCCGGCGGGCCGGAAGAAGACCCCACCGGCGGCTTTGCCCTTGGCGGTTGGATGTTCGGCTACGGGGACGAAAGCATGGACATCTCGGCGGCAGGTTTCGACGGCAAGGATCGCGAGCTGGTGCTCGGGCGCAGGACCTATCAGATATTCGAAGCGTACTGGCCTTATCAGCCGGATGACCACCCGATTGCGAAGACGCTCAATGCGGCGAAAAAGTACGTTGCTTCGCGCACGTTGACGACGCTCCACTGGAACAACTCGACCCTGCTCCACGGCGATGTCGTCTCGGCAATCATCGCTCTCAAGGCCCAACCGGGCCCCGACCTGCAGATGATCGGCAGCGGCAACTTGATACAAACGCTCCAGGCCGCCTCACTGATCGACGAGTACAACGTGTGGACGTTTCCGGTGGTGCTCGGGCGGGGCAAGCGCCTTTTCAGCCAGAATGCCAAACCATCGGCGCTGCGGCTCGTTCGCTCTCAGGTCTCGACCACCGGCGTTGTGATGAGTACCTATGTACCAAGCGGCGATATCCAGCCCGGATCGTTCGCGAGTGGCGAGCCGAGCGAGAAGGAGTTGGCCCGACGCAAGAAGATGGCGAATGAGATGTGGTGATCCTGGAAGTGCCTAGGGGAGAGCGCGATGAGCAACGAACAGGTGGCACCTGAGACGAAAGGCGTCGCGGTGAAGTTACTTGCGACGGTTGACCTTGGCCCTGAGATCGAGGGCATGGCGGGGCGCCAACTTCGAATGCGTATGGTGACCATCGAGCCGGGAGGCGTCTTCGGCCCGATCCACGACCATAGAGGCAGACCAGGCACCGTCTACATACTGCAAGGAACGATCACCGATCATCGGAATGGAGTCGCTACGGACTACGGGCCGGGAGTGGGCTGGCCCGAGGATAGGAACACGACACACTGGCTCGAGAACAGAGGAACGATTCCGGCGGTGGAGATCTCGGTCGATATAGTCAGGCAAGAGTAGCGCCGGCGGATGTGGTGAGCGGGGGGTACCGAATGACCGCGGAAGCCAAACGACTGGAGGAGCAGCTCAGGCGAGCGCTCGAGGGCGAGGCGTGGCACGGGCCCTCGGTACTCGAGTTGCTGGCCGGCCTTTCCGCGGCGCAAGCGGCCAGCCATCCCATCGCCGGGGCGCATAGCATCTGGGAACTCGTGGTCCATCTTCGCAGTGACTATGACCTGGTACTCCGAAGATTGGCGGGCGATGGGCGCCAGCTTACGGCGGCCGAGGATTGGCCTGCGTGTCCGGCATCGACCGAGGAGAACTGGCGGCAGACGGTGCAGGAGCTCAAGCTAGGGAACAAGAAGCTGCGGCAGGCGGTGCGCGACTTTCCGGACGAACGCCTCGATGACCCCCTCGTGCCCGAGGTTCCCTATACCGCGTACACGCAGTTCATCGGCGTCACGCAGCACAACTTGTATCATGCTGGCCAGATCGCGCTGCTGAAGCGCGCCTTGGCCGCGCCTGACGGGCCCTGACCCATGACGATGGAGAAGTGACATGGCGACGCCAGCAAAGAACACGATTTGCCTTTGGTACGATGGAGGCGCCGAGGACGCGGCGCGGTTCTACGCGAAGACCTTCCCCGATTCGTCCGTCGGCGCGGTGCACCGCGCACCGGGAGATTTTCCGTCGGGGAAGAAAGGGGACGTGTTGACCGTCGAGTTCACCGTCATGGGGATTCCGTGCCTCGGGCTCAACGGCGGGCCCGCGTTCAAACACAACGAAGCGTTCTCGTTCCAGGTCGCCACCTCGGACCAAGCAGAAACGGATCGCTACTGGAACGCGATCGTCGGCAACGGCGGCCAGGAGAGCGCGTGCGGCTGGTGCAAGGACAAGTGGGGACTGTCCTGGCAGATTACTCCGATCGCCCTGACGAAGGCGGTCACCGATCCCGATCGCGCCGCCGCCAAGCGCGCGTTCGATGCGATGATGGAGATGAAGAGGATCGACATCGCTGCGATCGAGGCGGCGCGCCGCGGTTGAGGCTGCAGCTCCCCCGTCCCTCCTCGCCAATCTCCTGCCCCCGCTCGAATTAAGCCCTCATGGAGGCGACCCTGCCCTCCGGCCCCCCCCTGGCGCGGCGCCCCATTTCCGAACCGGCGCGCCGCGCCCGTGTTTGATATAATAAGGTTCGATCCCGGGCCAACCGGCCACCCCCCCGGGCCTCTTCCTGAAGGAGCGACAGCCATGAGCCCGAACGACCAGGACAAGGAAATCGTCGAGCGACTCATCGCGGAAACCAATCTCTCCGCTCGTATGGATGCCCTGATCGGGGAGATCTGCGACAAGCTGCGGGAATACGGCGTCTCCTCGCCCCACAAGGCGTTCAACGATCTGGTCGACCCCTTCCGCGAGTACTTTATGCTCGAATACGAGGAAGAGCGCGGGCTGACCGACTCCGGCGAAGAGGGTGAGGAAGAGGACGAGGAGGAAGAGGACAAGAGCTTCTGAGCGCTAGGCGGCCCCGTTCCCGGGGCGCGGTGCTTGGGCCAGCTTCCGGAGGAGCGCCAGGTTCCTCCGGTCCATGACGACGCCGTCCTTCCCCTTCGGCGTCTCCAGGAGCTTCGGCACGGCCTGGAATCGCGGATCGCGCAGGATCCGCGCGAAGGGCTCCGTCCCGATGGCCCCCCTTCCGATGTGCTCGTGGCGGTCGACCCGGCTCCCCCGCTCCCGCTTCGAATCGTTCACGTGAAAGACGCGCAGGGTCTCGAGCCCCAGCACGTCGTCGAACTCCTGGAACGTCCCTTCGTAGCCCCCTTCCGTCACGATGTCGTATCCGGCCGCGTGCACGTGGCAGGTGTCGAGGCAGACCTGCGTCAGGTCGCGCCGCCGGACCCGCTCCCGGATCCGCCCCAGCTCCTCGAACCGCCGCCCGATCGTCGTCCCCTGTCCCGCGACCGTCTCCAAGAGGAGGATCACGCCGGGGGAGGGGGTGAGCAGGCGCGTCCGGTCGATCGACTCGGCGATCCGGTCGCAGCCGGCGCGGACGCCGCTCCCCATGTGCGCGCCCGGGTGGACCACGAGGAACCGGACGCCGAGGGCCTCGCAGCGCCGGATCTCGTCCGCGAGCGCCTCGATCGAGCGCCTCCGAAGCATCTCGTCGGGCGAGGCCAGGTTGATGAGATAGGAGGCGTGGGCGACGACCGGCGCCAGGCCGCTCGCCTCCCACGCCTCCCGGAAGCGGAGGCTCTCCGGGGCGACCAGGGCCCTGCCTTTCCACTGCGACGCGTTTTTCGTGAAGATTTGGAGCGCCCGCGCCTTTACCTTGAGCGCTCGCTCCACGCCGAGCACGAGGCCCCCCGCGACGCTCATATGCGCGCCGATCAGGGGCCCCTCGTCGGGGGCGCGGAGCGGTCTTCGCGTGGTCGATCTTTTCACTGGAGGAGTGGCTCGAAACGGCCGATGGCTCGATGGACGGAAACCAGACCCGCCCCGGGGGGCGTCGCGCGCAGCCTATGAAGGATCGCCGGAAAACGCAAGCGACGCGCCCCCGCGCCCGGTTCTGCATGGTCTGCGGGGGCCCGATGCGCCCCATCCGGGAGCACGGCGTGCCGCGACAGACCTGCGCCCGGTGCGGGTTCATCGCGTACCGGAATCCGGTGCCGGCGTGCGGGGTCGTGATCGTGCGGGGCGGGCGGGTGCTCCTGGCCCGCCGGGCGCACGAGCCGCGGGTGGGCGCCTGGGGGATTCCCGCGGGCTTCATGGAGTACGGGGAGCATCCGGAGACGACCGCGGTGCGGGAGGCGCGGGAGGAGACGGGGCTCCACGTCGCGATCGCGGGCCTGTTCGGCGTCTACGCCGGGCGGGACGATCCGCGAACGCGCGCGGTGCTCATCCTGTATCACGCGCGCGCGAAGGGGGGGCGGCTCGCGGCGGGGGACGACGCGAGCGAGGTGGCGTACTTTCCGCTGGACCGGTTGCCGCGTCCGATCGCGTTTCGCGCCCATCGCGAGGCGCTGTCGGACCTGCGTCGGGAACTGAAGAGGAAGAAGAAATGAGCGTTCGGATCCTCCATCTCGCCGATCTCCATCTCGGCGCCTCGTTCCCCTCCATGGGGGAGCGCGGCGAGGAGCGCTCGCGCGATCTCCTCGCGGCGTTCCTGCGCGCCGTCGATTTCGCGGCGGGGAAGGACCATCCGATCGACGTCGTCGCGATCGCGGGCGACCTGTTCGACGTCCACGATCCGGCGGAGGGCCTCGTCTACCAGGTGGAGTCGGCGCTCGAGCGGCTGACCGGAGCCGGGATCGCCGTGCTCCTCGTTCCCGGCACGCACGACGCGCACGCCTACCGCCGCTCGGTCTACCGCCGGCTCCGGATTCCCGAGGGGGCGCATCTCTTCCTCGCGCCGACGCTCGAGGCGGGCCCGCGGCTTACGATCCGGGACGAGAGCGTGCAGACCTACGGCGTCGCCTACGACGCGGCCGCCTGCGAGCGCCCGCTGGGGGAATTCCGCCAGACGGGGCTCGCCGACTACCACGTCGGCGTGCTCCACGCGGCGCTCCAGGACAGCCCGACGTGGAAGACCCGCGCCAACGACCTGCCGATCACCCGGACCGAGATCGGCGCCTCGGGGCTCCACTACGTCGCGCTCGGCCACTTCCACAACTACGCCGAGATCCGCGAGGGGACGTCGGTGGCGGTCTATCCCGGGACGCTCGAGGGCCGGAAGTTCGGCGAGAACGGCCCCCGCTACCTGGTCGTCGCCACGCTCGGCCGGGAGGCCGTCTCGGTGGAGCGGACGCCGTGGAACGTGCGCACCGTGACCGAGGCGGTGGTCGACTTCCAGCTCGCCGAGATCCGCGAGGAGCGCCAGCTGGTCGAGCGGATCGCCGCCTTCGCCGGGGAGCGCGAGATCGTGCGCGTGCGTCTCACGGGACCGGCCGAGTTCGTCTTCGACGCCGAGCGCCTCCGGGCGGGGCTCTACCCGCGTTTCTTCCACCTCGAGATCGACGACCGCACGTACGTCGTGAACGCGCGTCTCCTCGAGCGCTATCGCGACGAAGCAACCGTGCGCGGCGTCTTCGTCCGTCGCATGCTCGAGCGGATCGAGCGGGCGGAGGGCTCCGACGCCAAGGAGACCGCCGTGCTGGCGCTCCGCCTCGGACTCTCGGAATTCCAGAATCCACGCCATGCGCCTTGAACGCGTCCTGATCGAGGGCTTCGGCCCCCTCTCGCGTTTCGACGCCGTGCTCGAGCCGAAGCGTCTGAACCTGCTCATCGGCCCCAACGAGTCGGGCAAGTCGTCCTTCGCGAACGCCGTGATCGCCACGCTCTTCGGCTTCGCTTCCCACGAGGCCGAGGCGATGGCGCGTCCGTGGGCGGGCGGCTCGCACAAGACCGCGATCGTCTTCTCCGCCGGGGCGGGGCGCTACCGCCTGCGCCGGAACTTCGAGACGCACGAGGTCCACGTCGAGCAGCTCGCGGTCGGTTCGGACGAAGCGGAGACCACGCTCTTCAAGGGCATCGCGAACCCGCGAGGCCGGAGCGCCGAGCAGGCGCAGTACGAGGAGCTGCTCCGCGGGTGGTTCGGGTTCACCGACGCGCGCCTCTTCCGCGAGTCGGCGTTCGTCCACGAGAGCGCGCTCGAGACGCAGGTGAGCCCCGAGCTCCGCCACCTGGTCTCGGGGGCGGTCGAGGCGGACTACCAGCAGATCGAGGACGCGCTGCTCGAGCGACTCGACCATCTGACCCGCGAGCATCCGTTCGATCCGCGGCAGCGGAAGCGCGCCAACCGCTCGATCGAGACCCACGAGTCCGCGATCGAGCAGCTTCGCTCGCGGCGCTCCCGCTCGGAGACCGTGCTCCACGAGCTCAAGTCGCGGAACAAGGAGCGGGAGGAGATCGAGGGGCGGATCGCCGAGGTGAGGGCCGAGCTGGCGGGGAAGGAGCAGCTCCTCGCGGACCTGGAATCGTGGGTCCGGCTCCGCGAGGAGCAGCGGAAGCTCCTGAAGCGCGTCCCCGCCGTGGGCCAGGAGCTGGTCCTGTCGCGCCGCGCGCGCTCCCAGACCGAGGAGATCGACCGCCGGATCGCCGAGAGCCTCGGCTACCTGGCGAACGCTCCCGACGAGGTCGAGGCCGACCTGGTTCGTCTCGGGATGCTCCGCACGCAGCGCGCCCGGCACCAGAAGGCCGCCGAGGGCGAGCGCGAGCGGATCGAGACGCGGCGCGCGCCCAAGCCGACGGGGGCGATCGTGCTCGCCCTCGTGCTCGCCGCGATCGTCGGCGGGATCGCGTACGCCACGTGGAAGAACCCCGGGATCGCCGCCCTGGGCACCGTCTTGGGCGCGGTCGCCGGCGCCGTCCTCGGCCGCCTCTTCGGGGGAGGCACGGGGAAGAACCGCGCGATGGCCGAGGCGCAGGTCCGGGTCGCCGAGGAGAACATCCGGACGATCAGCCAGGAGATCGATCAGATCGAGATTCGCGTGAGCCCGTACATCGCGGGACGGACGCTCGAGGTCGTGCTGTCCGACGTGAAGCGCTACCGGGTGGCGAACCAGGAGCGGCGGGAGGCGGCCGCCGTCATGCACTCCCTGCCCACGCCCGAGCGCCTGGAGGCGGAGTCGAAGGAGCTGGACGAGGCGGTCGCGAGCTACCGTTCCAAGGAGAAGGTGCTCCTCCAGCAGTCGCCGTTCTTGGCCCCGCTCCGCGACGACCCGCTCCAGGCCGCCGAGGCCGCCGAGCGGCTGAAGCGCGAGGCGACGACGCTTCGCACGAAGCTGGGCGCCGCGCAGGAGACGCTCGACGCACTCCTCAAGCGGGTGGGCGGCGGCGAGGGGGACGCGGAGAATCTCGAAGCGCTCGACGAGCAGATCACCACCGAGGAGGAGGCGCTCGCGCGGGAGACGCGCCAGCGGGATGCGCTCCTCCTGGCGCTCGAGGTGCTCCGCGACTCGGTCGTCGCCTACCAGCAGCAGCACGTCGGACGCCTCGCCCAGGGCGCCGGGGCCACGCTCTCCCACCTGACCGGGGGACGCTACGCCTCGGTCGCGCTCGACGCCGAGTTCGTGCCGAGCCTCTCCCAGGGCGGCCGCGACGGGATCCCCCTCGGCTCCGTGAGCCGCGGCACGCGCGACGCCTTCTACCTCGCGCTCCGGGCCGCCCTCTGCCGGGAACTCGCGGCGCGGGAACCGCTCCCGCTCATCCTGGACGACCCCATCGCCCACATGGACGAGGAGCGCCGCGGGGCGCTCCTCTCCCTCTTCGAGGACCTCGCCGAGGAGATCCAGGTGATCCTCCTCACCCACGACCGCCGGGTCTTGAACCAGGTCCGGGAGGCCCATGTGCTGGCCGTCGGAAACGCCTCCTCCGTCAAGGAATCCAGCCGCAAGGTCGAGACCCGCAAGTAGAACAATTCGCTCAAGGTATGGCTGGAAGCAGCCGAACCATGAGCCGTATGGCCACCCCGAGTCCCGCCAAACCCACGACGCCGGAACAGCGCGCGGAACGGATCCGCGATCAGGTGCTCGCGCTCGACGTGAAGCGCGTCGCCGATTGGATCCAGGCGCTGATCCGCACGATCAAGGCGATGCGGATGTATCTCCCCAACAATCCGACGCTGCACAAATTCCAGGGAGACATGGAAGGCCGCACCTGGTCGATGCTGAAGGAGATCGGCGACATCACGCTGAGCGTCCAGCAGTTCGACTTCCTCTTCGAGAACTACTCCGTCTACCACAACGCCGCGCGCGAGGAGTCGCTCGCGTTCCGCTTCCACGCCGACGGGATCCGCGAGATCACGATCCGCGAGGGGCTCGAGCCGCCCGAGCTGCGCGCGTTCCTCGACGTGCTGAAGCGCGCCACCGACGGGCCCACCGGCCAGGACGACGTCGTGACGCTCCTCTGGGAACGCGACTTCCGCCACATCGAGTACGTCTACATCCCGCTCGAGGACCTCGTGGAGGAGAGCGGCTTCGAGATCGAGGACGAGGAGGGGGAGCGCGGGCCCGGCATTCCGTGGCCTTCGGACGGCGGCGCCGAGGCCTTCGACGGGGAGGACGCGGTGGTGAGCGGCCCGGCCGGCGCCGCGGACGCGCCGACCGACGCCTCGGGGGAGGCGCTGGTGGGGCGTTCCGATGACTGGGCGGCGCGCATCGCGCCCGCGCCGACGTGGGACGAGGCGATCGGCATCCAGTTCCGCCTCGAGGACGCGGAGGTCGAGGCGCTCCATCAGGCGATCGAGACCGAGACCGCGCTCCCCCTGGGCGAGGAGGTGCTCGAGATCGTCGCCGCCATTCTCGAGGCCGAGGAGGAGCCGACCGGGTTCCTCGAGTCCGCCGTGGCGTTCCAACGCTTCATCGAGCTGGCGGTCGAGGAGGCGGACGTGGCGCGGGCGAACGCGCTCCTCGCCCGCCTCAAGACGATCGCCGCCAAGCAGGCGGAGCGGCGCGCGGAGTTCGCGGGGCTCGCGGGCCAGGTGATCCGCGAGATCGGCCGCCCCAGCTTCCTCGGGCAGGTGGCGCCGACGCTCAACGGCCATCCCGACATCGACCCCGCCGTGCTGACCAACTTCCTCGTCCAGCTCGGATCGGGCGCCGCGCCGGCGATCTGCGACCTCCTGGGCCAGGTGAATCACGTGAAGCACCGCCGCGCGCTCTGCGAGGCGCTCGCCATCTCCTGCCGCGACGACGTCGAGGTGCTGATCGCGCGCCTCGGCGACTCGCGCTGGTACGTGATCCGAAACATCGTCTACGTTCTGGGCCGCATCGCGCACCAAGGTGTGGAGCGCGCGCTCGACAGGGCACTGCATCACGAAGACGTCCGCGTGCGCAAGGAAGCCGTGCGGGCGCTGGGCTGCATCGAGAGCCCGTCGAGCCGCGCGTACCTCATCTCGGCCTTCCGGGATCCGGACGCCGGGGTGCGCGTCCAGGCCGCGATGACCCTCGCGGCCAAGCGCGACGACCGAGCCGCCCAGAGCATCCTCGGCGTGATCCAGGCGCCGGAGTTCGCCCGGCGGGACCTGAGCGAGCGCCAGGCGTTCTTCGAGGCGCTCGGCCGCTCGGGGTCGGACTCGATCGTTCCGAAGCTCGAGACGATGCTCGTCAAGGGGGGCCTCTTCCGGTCGGGGAGCGACGAGGAACGCGCGCACGCGGCGCTCGGCCTGGCGTGGCTCGGGAGCCCGGCGGCCATCGCGATCCTGAACCGCGAGGTGGAGAGCAAGCGCGACCCGGTCCGGCGCGCCGTCGAGGCCGCGCTCACCACCGTCCGGAACGCGGCGATGGGCGGGAAGCCCGCGGAGCCGCCCGCCGACGAGGAGGGTGCGTGAACGAGACGACCCGCGCCACGCCGAAGCCGCAGGGCGGCAGGACGCAGAACGACGAGACGCCGGCCCGCCTCATGGTCCAGGGCCGCGGCCTCGCGATCCACCTCTGCGTGCTCCTCAGGACGGCGCGCGTGCATGACGTCGGGAACGTGGCGTTCCAGGGCCCACTCACCAACTTCATCGAGACGGTGGAGCAGATGTGGACCGCCGAGGGGGACTTCAAGCTCCAGGCGCTCGGCGACTTCCTCTACGTGAACCACCAGAGGCTCCGCGTCGACGCGTCGTCCTATCCCAGCTACCAGTTCCTGATCGACGAGTTCCGAGCGCGTGGTCTCTCCGGGTTCGTCTTCACCGGCAAGGTGTCGCCGCCCGAGGTGAAGAAGTTCGTTCGGCTCTTCCTCGACGTGGACGTGAAGGCGGCCGATCCGTTCGACGAGTTCACCGAGGCCCTCTCGAAGCTGTCGGTGCAGCATCTGGTGCCGCTCCGCGCCGTCGTTCCCGCGACGGGGCGGATCGGGGCCGAAGAGGTGCGCGACAGCCGGAAGGCGGCCAAGCGGACCTTCTACCGCGCCATCGAGTCGGCCCGCACGGTCATGCTGAGCGCCCGGGACCACAAGCCGATCGACCTCCGGAAGGCGAAGCGCGCCGTGCAGGGGATCGTCGACCTGATCCTCGAGGAGGAGTTCTCGCTCTTCGGCCTGACCGCGATCAAGAACCACGACGAGTACACGTTCCAGCACTGCGTGAACGTCTCGATCCTCTCGATCGCGCTGGGGCAGCGGCTCGGGCTCTCGAAGAAGCTCCTGGGGGAGCTGGGCGTGGCGGCCATCCTGCACGACCTCGGCAAGGCGACGATTCCGCCCTGGGTGCTCAACAAGCCGGGGAAGCTGACCGCCGAGGAGTGGAAGATGATGATGGATCACCCGGTCCAGGGCGTGAAGCTGATCGCCAAGATGCGCGGCCTGAACGAGCTCGCGCTCCGGGCGATGATCGTCGCGTTCGAGCACCACCTGAACTACGACCAGTCGGGCTATCCGCGGATCGGGAACCGCCTCAAGCAGTCGCTCTTCAGCCGCATCGTCTCGATCGCCGACTGCTTCGACGCGATGACGGCGCATCGCGCCTACCGCCGGACCCCCTTCACGCCGTACGAGGCGCTCCACCAGATGATCGCCGAGAACCGGGAGAAGTTCGACCCGCTCCTCCTCAAGGCGTTCATCAACACGGTCGGCATGTACCCCGCCGGCACCGTCGTCCTGCTCGACACGAACGAGATCGGCGTCGTCGTGGCGCACAACGCGCACGACATCTTCCGGCCCAAGGTCAAGGTGATGGCCGACAAGGAGCGCCACGCGATCGAGGAGGGCCCGGTCGTCGACCTGAGCCTCCGCGACGAGGAGACCGGCGCCTACGCGGTCGGCATCGTCTCGGCTCTGAACCCCGAGGAGTACGACATCAACATCGCCGACGCGCTGGCGTAGGCCGGCGCGGGGTCATCCGATCCTCGCGGGGCCCCGTCGCCGGGCCCTCGCCGCCTTGACGTTCCCTCCGTAGCCGCCTAAACTCCTAGGTTTACGTCACTTCCTCTGGTTTCGGAGAACCCTTCCGTGTCGCTCCACCGCCCCCGCGCCCTGATCGTCGACAAGGACACGGCCGAGACGCGCGAGCTCGTCGCGGCGCTCGAGGCCGACGGCTTCGACACGCGCTGGGTCAAGGACGGCGAGCAGGCCTTCAACGTGCTCGACGCGCCGGGGCCCGACGAGGCCGGCGCGGCCGCCCCGGCGGGCCCGGAGGTGGTGATCGCCGAGCTTCGCGCGCAGCGCGTGGACGGGATGCGGCTCCTCGAGGTGGCCAAGCGCCGGAACCCGGAGGTCTGCGCCATCCTGATCGCCGACGCGGGGACGATCGAGCTCGCCACCGAGGCGATGCGCGACGGCGCCTACGACTTCCAGACGCGCCCCTTGAACCTCCCCAAGATGCTCGCCGTGATCCGCCGCGCCATCTCGCACCAGAAGCTCGTGAGCCGGGCCTCCGACCTCGCCGAGCGGCTCGACGAGCGGATCCGCATCCCCAGCATGACCGGCGGCTCGCGCGCGATGCAGGATCTCTTCGCGCGCGTCGCGCACGTGGCGCCGACGCGCGCGACGGTGCTGATCCAGGGGGAGACCGGCGCCGGGAAGGAGCTGATCGCGAAGGCGCTCCACCAGCTGTCGCCGCGCAAGGACGAGCGCTTCGTGAAGCTCCACTGCGCCGAGCTCTCCGAGAACATCATCGAGAGCGAGCTCTTCGGGCACGAGCGCGGCGCCTTCACCGGCGCGGAGCAGCAGCGAAAGGGGCGCTTCGAGCTGGCCGACCAGGGGACCCTCTTCGTCGACGAGATCTCCGAGATCCCGACGAACGTCCAGACGAAGCTCCTCCGCGTGCTCCAAGACCGGCAGTTCGAGCGGGTCGGCGGGAACGAGACCGTAACGGTCGACGTGCGCGTGGTCGCGGCCACGAACAAGCCGCTCGATCTTCTCGTCGCGCGCGGCCAGTTCAGGGAAGACCTCTACTACCGGCTCCGCGTCGTGCTGCTCGAGGTGCCGCCGCTTCGGGAGCGGCGCGAGGACCTCCCGCTCCTCGTCGAGGCGTTCGTGAAGGAGATGAACCGGGAGCACGGTCGGAAGGTCGCGGGCGTCACGCGCGGCGTCGTCGACCGGATGATGCAGTACGACTGGCCAGGGAACGTGCGCGAGCTCAAGAACACGGTGGAGGAGATGGTGCTCTTCACCCAGGGGAAGCGCCTCCTCGACGTGTCGGACCTCCCGCTCGCGATCCGCCAACAGCGACCGGCCGCGGCGGCCGAGCTCCACCTCACGGTGGGGATGCCGATGCAGGAGATCGAGCGGGCGGCGATCGAGGCGACGCTCCGGTCGGTGGGCTACGACAAGCAGAAGGCCGCCAAGATCCTCGGCATCGGGCTGCGGACGCTCTACCGGAAGCAGAAGGAGTACGGGCTGTGAGCGGCGGCGCGGGTGAGGGGCGCGGCGGGGACGCCGCCGCCGGCGCGAGCGGGGTGCTCGGCGGTCGGCCCGCCTTCGGCCTCTCCGAGATCATCCTGATCGTGAAGGACGTCGCGCGCTCGGTCGCCTTCTACCGCGACGTCGTCGGGCTCGTCCCCGACAACCTGGCCCACGCCACGTTCGCCTGGTTCTGGACCGGCCCCGCCGGAAAGACCCAGCGCCTCGGGCTCACCACCGGGCCGCTCTCCTTCGGCGCGGCGCACTGCGGCGGGCCCCAGCACTTCGCGTTGGGCGTCGAGGCGGCGCGCATCCCGGAGCTAAGAGCGGCGCTCGAGGCGAAGGGTATTCCGGTCGAGGGCCCCGTCGAATTCAAGTTCTGGAACGCGCGCTCGATCTACTTCAGCGATCCGGACGGGCACCGCCTCGAGTTCTGCGGGTTCGAGCGGCCGTCTCCGTAGCGCGCGGCGGCCCGTCGCGCCTCCAGTCGCCGTAGCGCGGCGGCCCGTCGCGCCATCCCACCGCCTTACCGCGCCGGCGCCGCCTCGAGGCGCGCCAGCTCGTCGCGCAGGAGCCGCGCCTGGTTCGGATCGGGCTCGAGCGCCGCGGCCTCCCGCAGCGCCGCGATCCCGTCCGCCCGACGGTGGAGGAAGTTCACGTAGAGGACCGCGAGATCGCGTCGCGCCGCGGCGCGCTCCGGGATCCCCGCCGGCACCGCTTCGAACTGCGCGGCCGCCTCGTCGTAGCGACCCATGTCCGCGAGCAGCTGCCCGATGTTGAGGCGGATCCGCGGCTGGCCGGAGAGCGTGAAGGCGGTGCCCAGCTCGGTGAGCGCCTCCTCGGCGCGATTCAGGTCGTGGAGCGCCATGCCGCGATAGAGGTGCACGATATAGCTCCGGGGCGAGATCCGGATCGCGGCCGCCGCGGCCGACTCCGCCGGCGCGGCATGGCCCGCGCGCAGCTCCGCGAGCGCGAGCGAGGCGTAGAGCTTCCCCCGCATCGCGGGCGATTCGATCGAGAGCCCCCGGCGCGCCCATTCGATCGCGCGATCGTCCTGGCCGTCGCGCTCGAAGAGCGCGGAAAGATCGGAGCACCAGAGCCCGAGCCGGTTCACGTGGGACGGCGTGGGCATGAGCGCCGTGAAGAGCAGGTCGCGCTCCGCCCGGGTGCTGATCGCCGTGGGGAGCGCGCGCACCTCGATCGTGGGCCCCGACGCCCTCGCGGAGTCGGAGGACCAGACGAGGCGCGTCTTCTCGCGCAGCCACCGGTAGTACGCGTTCTCGACCGGATAGTCGGTCGAGTCGGCCTCGAAGCGGCTCGAGATGGCGCTCGACGTCACGATGTACTCGACGCCGTCGAGGAACTCGGGGTGGTAGGCGACCCGCACGAGGTGCGCCTGGGTCGCGAAGAAGGGCCAGATCAGGAAGTTCCGCTCCGTCTCGCGAAACACGGGGCCGTAGAGCTCGGTCACGATCGGCGTCCCGACGGGAACGTTCGCGGCCAGCCAACGGCGCGCGATGTAGCGCGTGTCGGGCCGGCTCAGGATCTCGCGGGTCCGGGCCAGCTCCGGGATCGGCCATCCGGCGGCGAGGGATGCGACGAGCGCGGCCGCGCCGATCGCGGGCGCTCCCGATCGCATCGCCGCCGGGCCGCGCGCCTTCCACCAATCGAGCCCGCGCGCGAAGGCGAGCCCCGCGGCGACGCAGAGGAAGGGGAGCGCCGGGAGCACGTAGCGCTCCTGGGCCGCCTTGAGGAGCCCGTTCACCCCGACGATCACGATCGCCGCGATCGCCACCGTGCGCCCGGCGGGCCCGCGCCGCCAGAGGAGCGCCGTTCCGGCGAGCGCGAGGAGGTAGGCGGGCCACCCCAGCCCGTGCGGCAGGGTCGAGACGAGATAGGTGGGGAGCGAGATCGGGAACGTGGTCTGTCCGACCCACGGCGAGAAGAGGCTGTTCCGTTGCGCGACGAGATCGCGCACCGTCGTCCGCACGTCGAGGAAGGTGTAGGGCGTCGCGGCGAAGAGCGCGATCGCCGCGGCCAGGACCGCGAGCCAGAAGGCGCGGTTCCGGACTCCCCGCGGGTGCGCCGTGAGGAGCGGCAGCCCCAGGACGAGCGGGACGTACTTGCACGCGCCCGCGAGGCCGATCATCGCGCCCGCCAGGATCGAGTCGCGGGTCGTCCCCCGCCCTTCGGCGATCCGGATCATCGGGAAGGCGGCCAGGAGGACGAAGAGGAGCGCGAGCAGGTTCGGATCGCTCACGTGCTGCGACGTCAGGATGTGCGGCGGATTCGCGGCGAGGAGGAGCGCCGCGCCGAGGCCGACGAGGCGCCCCGCGATCGAGGCCCCCAGGAAATACGTGAGCGCGACCGTGACGACGCCCACCGCCGCGCCGACCACGCGGGCGAAGAGGAAGAGCTCGCGCGCTCCGGATCCGAGCTGCACGTCCGCCGCGAATTCGCCCGAGCCCGTCCCGGGGTGGCGGATCGAGTAGTAGACGTGGTAGGTCCACTGGAGCCCGAGCGTCGCGTAGAACGAGAGCGCCGGCCAGCCGCTCGTGCGCGGGTTCAGGTCGAGCGGCTTCGTGCCGCCGGCCCAGAGGTTCCACGCGCGGCCCATCGTGGTCCGGTCGGTCTCCTCGACGGCCGTGTCTTCGAGCACGTTGATCCCGACCGAGGGATCGGGGAGCCGGTCGGTGATCCCCCAGAGGCGGAGGAGCGCGGCGACGCAGACGATCGCCACGAGGAGACGGTCGGCGTGGCGAAGCGGCGCGAGAAGCCCCCCGCGGGCGTGGTGATCTTCGGAGCGGGCCGCTCCGGCTCGCCGTGGCGGCGCGGAGGATCGGCCCTGACCGGGTCGCTTGGACTTGCGGCGGGATCGTGACATGGGAGGGCCGAAGCCCGCGTGGAGTATAGGGATCGCCGTCGCCCGGCGGCAATCGCGGCGGCCCGCCCTCTGCCGTTTGGACAACGGCGTCATGACGGGCCCAGCCGGAGACGAGCACTCGCCTCTGGTGAGTGCCAATTTTAACTAACGAAACTACAACACCTTAGATGCCCAGACGAGTTCCCCTCTCACCCGCCGGCACGCCGATTGCGTTATGATCCCCTCGTGACCCGGGCGGGACGTCGGGTCCTTGCCCATTTGTCACCAGCCGCACCATCACCGAATCGCCGTCAACCGATGAGAAGGAGTCTCAAGACATGAACGTGAAGCCGCTTGCGGATCGGATCCTCGTCCGCCGTCTCGATGAGCCGGAAGTGAAGCGCGGTGGAATCATCATCCCGGACACCGCCAAGGAAAAGCCGCAGCAGGGCGAGGTCGTCGCCGTCGGCCCCGGCCGCCTGAACGACGAGGGGAAGCGCATCAGCCCCGAGGTCAAGAAGGGCGACAAGATCCTGATGGGCAAGTATTCGGGCACCGAGGTCAAGATCGACGGCACCGACTACATCATCATGCGCGAGGAAGAAGTTCTCGCCATCGTCGGCTAAGCGAAGGACGCGACAGGACATTCTGAGACAAGGAGTGAACAAGAATGGCTGCTAAGGAGATTCTGTTCGACGAGAAGGCCCGCCAGGCCATCCTCACCGGCGTCCAGACGCTGGCGAAGGCGGTCAAGGTGACGTTGGGCCCGCGCGGCCGGAACGTCGTGCTCGACAAGAAGTGGGGCTCGCCCACGATCACCAAGGACGGCGTGACCGTCGCGAAGGAGATCGAGCTCGAGGACCGCTACGAGAACATGGGCGCGCAGATGGTGCGCGAGGTGGCCACCAAGACGTCCGAGATCGCGGGCGACGGAACGACGACGGCGACGGTGCTCGCCGAGTCGATCTTCCGCGAAGGGCTCCGGAACGTCACCGCCGGCTCGAACCCGATGGGCATCAAGCGCGGGATCGACAAGTCGGTGAAGGCGGTCGTGGAGGACCTGAAGAAGATCTCGAAGAGCGTCAAGGATCCCAAGGAGATCATGCAGGTCGCGACCATCTCCGCGAACGGCGACGAGGAGATCGGCAAGATCATCGCGGACGCCATGGAGAAGGTCGGCAAGGACGGCACGATCACGGTCGAGGAAGCCAAGTCGATGGACACGACCCTCGAGGTCGTCGAGGGGATGCAGTTCGACAAGGGCTACATCTCGCCCTACTTCGTGACGGACAAGGAAGGCATGGAGGCGGTCCTCGAGGACGCTTCGATCCTGATCTACGAGAAGAAGCTCTCCAACATGAAGGACCTGCTGCCGCTCCTCGAGAAGGTGGCGCAGAAGGGGAAGCCGTTCCTCGTCATCGCCGAGGACGTCGAGGGTGAGGCGCTCGCGACCCTGGTCGTGAACAAGCTGCGCGGCACGCTGGCGGCCTGCGCCGTGAAGGCGCCGGGCTTCGGCGATCGCCGGAAGGCGATGCTCGAGGACATCGCGATCCTGACGGGCGGCAAGCTGATCACCGAGGACCTCGGCATCAAGCTCGAGAACGTGAAGCTCGAGGATCTCGGCCGCGCCAAGCGGGTCACGGTGGACAAGGAGAACACCACGATCGTCGAGGGCGCCGGCAAGCACACGGACATCACCGGCCGGATCAACCTCATCAAGAAGCAGATCGAGGACACGACCTCGGACTACGACAAGGAGAAGCTCCAGGAGCGTCTCGCGAAGCTGGCGGGTGGCGTGGCGGTCATCAACGTCGGCGCGGCCACCGAGACCGAGATGAAGGAGAAGAAGGCCCGCGTCGAGGACGCGCTCCACGCGACCCGCGCGGCGGTGGAAGAGGGAATCGTGCCGGGCGGCGGCGTCGCGCTCATCCGGTGCATCCCGGCGATCGACAAGCTCGCGCTCACGGGCGACGAGCTGATCGGGGCGACCATCGTGAAGCGCGCGATGGAGGAGCCGCTCCGCCAGATCGTGAACAACGCGGGGCTCGAGGGATCGGTCATCGTCGAGCACGTGAAGAAGGAGAAGAAGACGGTCGGCTTCAACGCGGCGACGGAGAAGTACGAGGATCTGTTCGAAGCCGGCGTCGTGGACCCGACCAAGGTGACCCGCTCGGCGCTCCAGAACGCGTCGTCGGTCGCGGCGCTCCTCTTGACCACGGAAGCGCTGGTCACCGAGATTCCGGAGAAGAAGAAGCCGGCCGCGATGCCTCCGGGCGGTGGCGGCGGCTACGACGACATGTACTAGTCGTCGCGTCGCCAGGGCGCCGCGCCCTAAGCGGCGGCCCCAGGAGGTTGAACATAGATCGGGGGCGGGATCGTCAGATCCCGCCCCCGTCGTAGTTCCCGGCTGCCGGCGACCCGGGCCCGGCGCCCCGAAGGCCCGCGTCGAACCGGCGGCTAGGGCGCGGACGTGGCGGCCTGCGTCGCGGCCGGCGTCGCCGCCGTCGCGGCGACCTGAGTGGCGACGCCGCTCACCCGGACCTCCTGCGTCTCGGCGAGCTTGAGGAAGAGGAACTGCGGGCGGCTGATCTGGTAGTCGGCCAGCGTGACCGGGAAGGTGGTCCGGAACGCGATCGTCGCGCCGCTCTTGCCGCCCGGGGTGTAGGTCGCCTCGGCGTTGATGCGGATCCGCCGGCTGACGCCGTGCAGGGTGAACGTGCCCGCGACGTCGAACGTCGACGGCTTTCCGGGCTCGAGCTTCCCGCCTCCGGCCGGGCCGAGCACGGTGGCCCCGTCGAAGATCGCCTTGGGATACTTCGCCGTCTCCAGGTGATTCTCGCGCATGTGCTGGTTGCGCTTCGCGATTCCGGTGTCGAGGCTCGCCATGTCGACCTCGAGGTGAACCGCGAACGAATCGCCCAAGGCGGAGGGATCCAGGGTCAGCCGTCCCTCCAGGCGGTTCGTCTTACCCTCGAACGATTCGATCGAGGCCCTGGAGGTGAAGACCACCTTGTTGGCGCCGCCCGGCTTGACCGCGAATTCGGCGCCGAAGGCGCCCCTCCCGGGCGCGACCAGGGCCGCGGCCAGTGCCACCATCGTCATCACCGCGAGCCGTGACTTCATGAAGGAACTCCTCCCCTCGAATCGTTCCGCGTCGTCAGCGGAACAGGTGCAGTTGAACCAGGGTCTCCGTCGCGTCGTCTCCCGAGTAGGAGACCCCGTCGTCGTACGTCGTCCGCCTCACGTCCGCCTCGATCACGAGGTAGGGGTAGGGCATGACGTAGACGCCCCCGCCCCATCGCGACTTCGCGCCCGAGCCCAGATGCCGGTCCGGATCGAAGAAGTCGTACGTCGCCCTGACCTCGAGACCCTGCCGGATCACGCAGCTCAGCTCGTGCGATGTCGCCAGGGCCTGCGTCGTGGGTCCGCCCGCGGGCCGCCGCTCCACGACGTCGGTCTCTCCGAGCCACGTGAACGTCCTCCAGGTGAGGTAGCCGTAGCCGCCCCAGGTGTCGTAGTCGCTCGCGTCGGCGGGCCGGTGATATCCCGAGACCCCCAGCGCGAGCCCGAAGGGACCGACGTGGCGGCGGGCCATCGCGTTCACGACCCCGGCCACCTTGGTGTCCGTGTCGAGCGTGCTCCCCGGACTCCCGTTCACGAGCCCGGCCTGCACGTCGATCGGGCCCCGCTCGAACCCCGCCTCCACTCCCACGTCGCTGTTCCCCGGCGGAGCCAGTCCGAGCTCGTTACGCACGAACATCGTGTGATCGTCGAACTTCCAACCGTACGAGGGGACGAATCGCCCCGCCTTCACGTATACGACCGGAAGGATGTATCCGAGACCGAACATCTCGTACGTGTCGCTGTGCCCCCGGTCGTAGTAGATGGACGCCCTGGGGTCGAGCTGGAAGTCGAGGTAGAGGTCGCCCTGCATCTGGAAGAAGTTCAGGTGGCCCGCCGGCAGGCTCGAGCCGACGTACATCTCGCGAAAGTCGGTCCCGACGAGCAGGAACTTGGAGAGCGTCGAGTCGATCTGGTTCAGGAGGGCGGGCGTCTTGCGATGCCATGCGATCTCGTCGGGGACCAGCCGCTCGCTCGCGTACTCCGTCCTGAGCCCGCCACCGGAGGGATTCACGTGGCAGAGCGCGCACTTCTGCTCGTAGCGCGCGGCGTAGCGCGGAAGCGCGTCCGCGCGGGGCGCGGCCACGGCGCCCGCGACCGCCATCACGACCCAGACGATTCCCGCGCGCAGCCGCGCCACGGCGATTGCCGACCCGGTTCCTTCGTTCATGGGATACCCCCCGCTAGTTCTTGATCGCGCCTTCGAGAATCCACTGCCGGATCTTGTCCAGATCTTCGGGCGGCACGGTCGACCCGTCGGCGGGCATGTAGCCGATCACGATGTACTGGTAGACCCAGGAATTCGCCGGGTCGAAGGGACGGACGTAGCCGTAGGGCAGATTCTGCCACTGCGTGACCAGGGAATAGTAGGTGTCGTTGGTCTCCGGGTCCGTGAAATAGGGATGCTGATGGCAGCCGTCCGTGCAGCGCGCGGTGAGGATCGGCTGGATGTCGTTCGCGAACGAGACGGTCGTTCCCTGGCCCGAGACCGGGACGTCGGGGCAGTCCGGCCCGAGCGCGATCGCGCACGAAGAGCGCCCGCCCGAGGTCGGGTGGAATGCCACGACGACGTCGATCGAGCCTCCCGCCGGGACCTGCGACGCGCCCCCACCGGTGATCACTTCGAAGTCGCCGCACGAGGAGACGACGTCGAGCAGGAGGGGCGCCGTTCCCGCGTTCAGGACCTCGAACGACTGGTTCGATGCGCGCCCCACCGCGACCGGTCCGAACGGAATCGAATCGACGAGCACGACGCAGCGCGCGCCGGGCGCCTGGAGCGCGCCCGAGCCCGTGATCGCCACCGAGGGGCAGTCCGGCCCCAGGTCGAGCGCGCAGGGGTAGGCCCCGGCGGCGCCGGGCGTGAATTGGACCACGATCGTGTGGGACGCGCCCGGAGGGATGGAGAACGGGCCGCCGCCCGATTGGATGGCGTACTCCGCGCACGAGAGCCGGGCGCTCCCAAGGAGGGGCCCGGTGCCCGAATTCGAGATCGTCACGCTGCGCGTCGCGGACTGGCTGACGGCCAGGGTTCCGAAGTCGAGCAGCGTGGCGGAGAGCTGGCTCTGCGGCCGGGGCTCGAGCGGCGCTCCCAGGTCGGAGCACCCCGCGAGGGGGATCACGACCGTGGCCACGGCCAACACGAAGGACAGGCGCCGAATCATCGTCCTCACTCCCCAAGTGGAAGGCGGTCAACGGGTTTCTGATGTTCGAGGGATGGCGCCGCCGAGAGCGGCCGCGCGACCGTACGCGAATCCATGTACGATCCCGCCGCCAAGTTGGGACGCTTGCTCTTGTTCCTTCCCGTTCGGAGACGCCGACCCGTGCGCTCGACCGCCGCCCTGGAACCCGCGCCCCGCTCCCGGGCGCTTCCCGCCCTGGTCGGGCTCGCCGCCTTCGCGTTCTACCTCCAGCTCACCCCCGCGATCTCGGGATTCGGCGACGGGCCCGAGTTCACCGTCGTGCTCGCCAAGGCGGGCCTCGCGCATCCGACCGGATACCCCCTCTACACGCTCGCGGGGCATCTCTTCGTCGTCGCGCTCCACGCGATCGGCGTCCCGTGGGCCTTCGCGGCGAACGCCTGGAGCGGTGCCGGGGCCGCCACGGCGGCGGCGCTCTTCTTCGCGCTCGCCCGCGACCTCGCCTCCCTCGGGCCGCCCGCGACCGCGAACCGCCGCGCCGGGTCGGTGGCGGGGCTCTTCCTCGCCGCCGTCTTCGCGGTCCATCCCGTGCTCGTCTCCGAGGCGACGCAGGCCGAGGTGAACGCGTGGAGCGTCGCCTGGACCTGCGCGGCCGGCATCGCCTTTCTCGCGCTCCTCCGGCGCCCGGCGCTCTCGCGGCGCGGCGGCGCTCTCTGGGGCCTCGTCTGCGGCCTTGGCCTCGCGCACCACCTGCTCTCGGTGTTGGTCCTGGCGCCGCTCACCGCCGGCCTCGCCTGGGCGGCCGCGCGGCGCGGGGCGCTCCGTCCCGCGCTCGTCGTGACGGCGGCCGCCGCCGGGATCGCGCCGCTCCTCTCCTACGGCTTCGTCGCCTGGCGCGTCTTCCATCCCGCGCCGGGCCAATGGCCCGACGTGATCCCGACGGCGGCGGGGATCCTCGCCCACGTGACCGGGTCCGTGTACCGCGCCTACCTCGGATTCTTCGCTCCCGATCGCCACAACGCCGAGATGCTCGCGTGGTGCGTCTATCCGCTCCTCGTTCCGGGAGCCGCGTTCCTCGCCGTCGCGCTCTGGCGCTCGCGCGACGCGACGCGGCGTCTCGCGTGGGGGAGTCTCCTCGCGGCCATGCTCGCGGCGACCCTCTTCGTCTTCCGATACGGCGTGCCCGACCCCGCGCCCTACTTCCTCCCCGCGGTCGCGCTCTGCCTCCTCGGCTTGGCACCGCCCATCGCCGCGCTGGCGGCGGGACTGAACGAGACGCCGGTCGCGGTCCGCTGGATCGCCGCCCTCCTCGCGGCCGTCGTGGTGGTCTTCTTCGCGGCCGACGGCGTGCGCCAGTCGGCGCGGGAGAAGGCGCAGCTCGCCCGGTTCGACCGCCTCGTCCGCTCGATGTGGGAGGCCGTGCCTCCCGATTCGGCGATCGTCGTCTACCCGGCCGACCAGCACCGGCGCCTCGTGGAATACCAGGTGCTCCGGGGGGAGAAGCGGGCGCTCTACGTGACGACTCTGGAGGGGCTCGGCGAGCCGCCCACGCGCGCCGAGATTCGCCGCCGCTTTGGAGTCGATCCGATGGAGGGAGAGGCGATCCCGGAGGTTCCCGCCGACGCGGCCGCGGCCGGGCGGGTGAAGTCGGAGTTCTTTCTCCGGCTCCTCCGCGACCTGAACGCGCGCGTGCGGGTGCCGGTGATCGTCTTCGATCCGACGGTGCCGATGGTCGAGGCGCTCAGGAAGCCGGGCGAATAGCTCCGAACGCGGCCTCCACCATGTCGGCCTGGATCGCGACGGTGTCGCTCACGTCCACGGCGTAGCCTCCGGCGAGGAAGACCGCGAACGGGACGCCGCGCCGCGCGCACTCCTCGAACACGAGGCGGTCCCGGGCGCGCAGATCCTCGCGCCTGAGGCGGAGGCGCCCCAGCTGATCGCGCTCGTAGGGATCGGCGCCCCCGACGTACGCCACCAGATCGGGCGCCTGGCGGTCGAGGATCCGGGGCACCCAGTGCGCGAGCGCCGCGAGGTACGCCGCGCCGTCCGCGCCGGTCTCGAGGCCCACGTCCTGGTCGCTCGGGGGCTTGACCGCCGGGTAGTTGTCCTCCTCGTGGATCGAGAAGGTGAAGACCGTCGGGTCGTCGCGGAAGATCGCCGCCGTCCCGTTTCCCTGATGGACGTCGACGTCGATCACCGCGGCGCGGCGGATCGCTCCCGAGGCCTGGAGGTCGCGGATCGCGATCGCGACGTCGTGGAAGACGCAGAAGCCCTCGCCGTGGTCGGGGAAGGCGTGGTGGAAGCCGCCCGCCAGGTTGATCCCCGCGCCGCGCCTCAGGGCCTCGCGCGACGCCAGGATGCTCCCGCCGGCGCAGAGGAAGGACGCGTCGACGAGCCCCTTCGAATAGGGAAGCTCGAGCACCGCCTCCTCGAGCGCCGAGAGACGGCCTTGGATCAGCTTCTCGACGTAGGCCCGGTCGTGCACGCGGAGCACCTGTTCGACCGTGGCCGCGACCGGCGCCAGGATCTCCTCGTCGCGCACGAGCCCGCGACGGACGATCTCGTCCCGGATCATCCGGAACTTCCTCATCGGGAAGACGTGGAGGCCGATCTCCGCGAAATAGGCGTCGGCGTGGACGACGGCGGGGGCGTTCACGGCGTGCCGCCTACTCGAAGATCTGCGGGCTCGCGCCGGGGTCCGGCGGCTCGGGCGTCGGAGCCGCTCCGACCGCGCCCGGCGGCCCGGGCGCCGGCCCGGGCGTCGAACCGGGCACGAGCGAGCGGTAGAGCGCCATCATCGCCGAGACGCAGAAAGGGAAGGACGCCGCCGTGACCGCGCTGGTCCAGAGCACGCGCGCGATCTTGAGCGGCGGGGGATCGGCCCCGGCGACCGCGCCGGCGATGGCCAGGATGATCGTCGGGAACGACATCACGACGATGGCCAGGACGAGGAGGAGGAACCAGACGAGGAAGCGCCCTTGGAGGCCCCAGAAGTTTCTCCAGACGAGCCGGACGCTCCCCCGCACCGACGCGAGCGGCCCGCGCTCGTCGAGGATCACCGCCGGCGTGGCGAAGACGAGGAACGCGCTGGCGAAGAGGATCCAGCAGATCGCCGGCGCCAGCACGACGAGGATGATCGAGAGCGCCACCTCGCGCGGGATCGTGTCCGAGGCGGCGTTCACGCCCTCCCCGATCGCGAAGGCCGCGGCGAGGAACACGAAGAGCGGCCCGAGCAGGATGACGAGCTGCGTGATCCCCGAGCCGAGAAACGCCGGGAACCTCTCGAGCACGAGGCGCGTCGACTCGAGGAAGGTCCGCCGCTCGCCGCGGCGGATCGCGTCCTGGAGCGGCAGGAACGGCAGGTAGACGAGCACCAGGAGCGGCAGGTAGGCGCAGAGCGACATCATGAGATGGACGAGCTGGACGCGCTCGTCGGGATAGCCGAGGGGCGACGTCCCCTGCGCGAATTCGAAGAAGAGCCCCATCCCGAAGCGGTAGAAGCAGAGGAAGACGAGCGCGGGGAGCGCGGGGCGGATCGACGCCACGCCGAGCGAGAGCATCTCGCGGAGGAACGCGCCGACCGGCGGAAGGGCGGGGCGCGGCGGCCCCGCGACGGCGTCGGATTCCATGGGGGCGGATTCTACCCCTCCCCGCCTCGCGGGCGCATCCCCCATCTGCCGCGGTGGTACTATCAGCGGGGCGCGCCGCGCCCACCCGCCATGACCCAACACGTCCTGTCCGAGACCCTTCGCGCCGAATCGCCGGCGCTCGACGACGACCAGCGCGCCGCCGTCGAGCACGGCGACGGACCGCTCCTGATCGTCGCCGGCGCGGGCACCGGGAAGACCACCGTGATCGCCCGGCGGATCGCGCACCTGATCGCGACCCGGCGCGCGCGCCCGTCCCAGATCCTCGCGCTCGCGTTCAACGACAAGGCCGCCGCCGAGATGCAGGAGCGGGTCGACCTGCTCGTGCCGTATGGCTACGCCGACGTCTCGATCCAGACGTTCCACGCGTTCGGCGAGGACGTGCTGGCGGGCTACGGCCTCGAAGTCGGGATCGCGCCCGGGTTCACCGTGCTCGACGCGACCGCGCAGGCGCTCTTCATCGCGGAGCGTCTGGAGGCGCTCGGCCTCCGGCTCTACGCGCCGCTCTCGGACCCGACGCGCTACGTCTCGGGGCTGGCCGACTTCTTCAGCCGCGCGAAGGACGATCCGCAGTGGCCGGACGACATGAGGCGCGCCGGGGCCGGCCTGTCGGAGCAAGCGGCTGCGGCGCGCGCCGCGCGCTCCGGGGACGAGACGGCGGTCGCGGCCCTCGAGGACCGCGCGGCGCGCCTGGCCGAGCTGGCCGACGCGACCGAGCGCTACAACGCGCTCCTCTGGCGCGCCGGATTCCTCGACTTCGGGGACCTCCTCGCGCTCACGCTCCGGCTCCTCGAGGAGAGCCCGGCGGTCCTGCTCCGGCTCCAGGAGCGCTACCGCTACGTGCTGGTGGACGAGTTCCAGGACACCAATCCAGTCCAGTTCAAGATCGTCCGGCGACTCGTGGAGCGGCACCGGAATCTCGTCGTGGTGGGCGACGACGACCAGAGCATCTACCGCTTCCGCGGCGCGCACCTGAAGAACATCCTCGAGTTCCGCGGCCACTACCCCGACGCGAAGGAGATCGTCCTTCGAAGGAACTATCGGAGCACCCGGCAGATCCTGGGCGTCTCGCGGCGCCTGATCGTCCAGAACCGGGAGCGGCTCGAGGTCCGCTACGGCATCTCGAAGGAGCTGACGACCGACAAGAGCGGCGTCGAACCGGTCTGGAAGGAGTTCGAGACGGAGGGAGACGAGGCGGCCTGGGTGGCCGACGAGATCGCCGCCGCCGTCCGGGACCGGCGCCGGCGTCCGCGCGACTTCGCCATCCTGGTGCGGAACAATCGCCACGCGGAGCCCTTCCTCCGCGCGCTCGAGGAGCGCGGGATCGACTACTACTTCTCCGGGAGCCGCGGCCTCTTCCAGCGCCCCGAGATCAAGGAGCTGGTCTCGCTCCTCCAGTCGCTCTACCAGGACTCGCGCCCCGAATACCTGTATCTCCTCGCGTCGGAGGCGTACGGCGTGCCGGAGGACGACCTCGCGCGGCTGATGCACGCGCTGGCCCGCGATCCCGCGCCCCTTCGCGCGCTCTTCCGCCGCGCGGCCGAGGAGCGGGGAGGCGTCGAGGTCTCGGCCGACGGCCGGGAACGGCTCCGCCGGCTCCTGGAGGACGTCGACGCGCTGCAGGAGTTCGCGCGCGGGCGGCGCACGGGGGAGGTCCTCTATCACTACCTCGAGCGGCGCGGGATCCTTCGGGACCTGATGGCGGCGCGCACGTTCGTCGACGAGGCGCGCGCGCGGAACATCGTGAAGTTCTTCGCGCTGATCCGGTCGTTCGAGAAGGTCGCGCTGGCGGATCGCGTCGCGCTCTTCCTCCGCCATCTCGAGGCGATCCGGGAGTTCGGCGAGGACCCGTCGGTGGCGGACCTGGACGAGGCCTCGGACGTCGTCCAGGTGCTCACGATCCACCGCGCGAAGGGGCTCGAGTTCCCGGTGGTCTTCCTGGTCCAGATGGCGACGCGGCGCTTCCCGACCGCGAGCCGGGCCCAGGGAATCGAGCTGCCTCGGGAGGAGGAGGAGCAGGATCCCTCGCGGGCGCACCAGGAGGAGGAGCGGCGGCTCTGCTACGTCGCCTTCACCCGGGCGAAGGAGGAGCTGATCACGACGTACGCGCTGGACTACGGCGGAAGACAGAAGCGCCACGCGAGCCAGTTCCTGGCGGAGGCGTTCGACCTGGGGAAGACACCGCCCGCGCGGCGGCGGCGGCGCGTCCTGGACGAGATCGCCGATTCCAAGGCCGTGACCCGGGAGACCGTGCCGCGGGAACGGCCGCTTGCCCGGGAGCCGCTTCCGCTCTCGTATCAGCGGCTCGAGGACTACGAGACGTGCCCGCTCAAGTACCGGCTCCTCCACGCGCTCGCCGTCGACCCGATCCTGACCGTGGACCATCGCGTGAACTTCGGAAACGCGGTCCACCAGGCCGTCGCCGCCGCGCACCGCCGCCGGCTCCAGGGCGCGACGCCCAGCGTGGAGGAGCTGATCGACGTCTTCCGCTCGACCTGGAGGAGCGAGGGATACCGGAACGAGGAGCACGAGCGCCAGCGCTTCGCGCAGGGAGTCGAGGCGCTCCGTGAGTTCCACGCGCGCGAGATCGCCTCGGGCCCGCCCGCGAGCGCGGTGGAACGCCACTTCCGGGTCAAACTGGAGGACGTCGTCATCACGGGGAGCATGGATCGCGTGGACGAGGGCGCCGACGGCGTCACCCTCGTGGACTACAAGACGTCGGAGTCGGACGGCGAGGAGAAGGCCGACGAGGCCTCGCGGAAGAGCCTCCAGCTCTCGGTCTACGCGCTCGCGTATCGCGAGCTGACCGGCCGCCTTCCGGACCGGCTCGAGCTTCGCTACGTGTTGACGGGGGTGGCCGGGGTCTCCGGATGCGACGAGGATCGCGTGGCCAGAGCGAGGGCGAAGATCGAGGAAGTCGCGGCCTCGATCCGCGCGGGCGCGTTCGAGGCGCGGCCGGACGAACGCCGTTGCTCGATCTGCGCGTGCCGGCCGGTCTGCCGCGAGTCCGCGGTCTAGACCAGCACCTTCTCCAGCTCCCTCGTGATCTGCTGCTTCGGAACCGCGCCGACGATCTGCCCGGCGATCTTGCCGTCCTTGAAGATGTAGAGGCTCGGAATGCTCCGGATCTGGAGCTGGGTGGCGATGCGCTGGTTCACGTCCACGTCCACCTTGGCGAACTTGACGCGGCCTTCATATTGCTTCGCGACTTCCTCCACGACCGGGGCCACCATGCGACAGGGCCCGCACCACTCGGCCCAGAAGTCCACGAGCACCGGTATGTTCGACTTCAGCACCTCGTTCTCGAACGTGCTGTCGGTGACCTGCTTCACGGATTCGGACATGGAACGCGAACTCCTTCGAAGTTGAACCGCCAATTGTGGTTACGCCGCTCGGGTCGATCGCCCTACGACGCTAACCCTTTAGACGCCCGCGATCAAGCCGAGATTCGCGCCCGCGTTTGACACTTCTTCCGCGGCTCGCATAGACTGAGGCGCTCGAGCCGCGAATGCCGCATCGCCCGGTCCACCCAGGAGCCTCGTTGATCCAGGTCACCGATCTGAAGAAGACGTTCCACGACCGGAAGAAGGGCGAGATCCCCGCCGTTCGCGGCATTTCCTTCGTCTGCTCCCCGGGCAAGGTCTTCGGCCTCCTCGGCCGGAACGGCGCCGGCAAGACGACGACCCTGCGCATGCTCGCGACGATCCTCGTCCCGACCAGCGGCACCGCGACGGTGGCCGGGTTCGACATCGTGGAGAAGCCGGCCGAGGTGCGCCGCCGGATCGGATATCTCTCCGGCGACACGAAGCTCTACGACCGGCTGACCGGCCGCGAGCTCCTCTCCTACTTCGGGTCGCTCGCGGGCATGGCGCCGCCCGCGATCGCCGGACGCATCGAGGCCTTGACCCAGCCCTTCGGCCTGGCCGAGCTGCTCGACCGGCGGGTCGGGAAGATGTCGACCGGCATGAAGCAGCGCCTCTCGATCTCGCGCGTCGTCTTCCACGAGCCCGAGGTCCTGATCTTCGACGAGCCGACCTCGGGCCTCGACGTGATCGGCGCCCACGCGGTGCTCGGCCTGATCCAGGAGCTGAAGGGCAAGGGACGGACGGTGATCTTCTCCACGCACATCATGACCGAGGCGGAGCGGATCTGCGACGAGATCGCGATCATCGAGGAAGGGGAGATCCTGGCGCGCGGCGATACCGAGTCGATCCGCGCGCGCGCGCCCAGCCGTTCGCTCGAGGACGTCTTCGTCTCGATCGTGGGGGAGAAGATCCGTGACCGGTAGGACGCTCGCCGTCTATCGCAAGGAGATCCTCGACACGCTGCGCGACGGGCGCTCGATTTTCGCGATCTTCGTCTTCCCGTTCATCCTCTATCCCGCGATGCTCGGGTTCATGTCGTGGATCCAGAGCAGGAACAACCAGGAGGAGCAGTCGATCTCGGTGCGCGTCGGGATCGTGGGCGCGGCGCAGCTTCCCGGCGTCCGCGAGGCGCTGGCGGCCGCTCCCGGCGTGACCGCGGTCCCGCTTCAGGCGCCGCCCCCGACGCTCGAGGGCGCCGGCGTCGACGCGGCGCTCGTGATCCCGAGCGGGATCCGCGACGCGATCGCCCGCGGGGACAGCGCGAAGGTGGAGCTTCTCTACAAGGAGGCGGACCACACGTCGAGCGCGGCGGCCGAGCGCGTCGATCCGGTCCTCGACGACGTCCGGCGCACGCTCACCGTGTCGTGGGCGAACTCCCTCGGCGCGAACGCCCGATCCGCGCCGACCTTCACCGTCGAACGGAAGGACATCTCCTCCAAGAACGAGATGGGGCGGTTCTTCGCGGCGCTCCTGATCCCGTATTTGCTCGTCTTCATGATCGCGGCCGGTTCCATGCATACCGCCGTCGACGCCACGACCGGCGAGAAGGAGCGGAGCACGCTCGAGACGATCCTCGCCACGGCGGCCTCGCGCGGCGACCTGGTGATCGGGAAGACGATGGCGGTGCTCACCGCCTCCCTGACCGGAGCCGTGACGGGCATCACGGGGCTCTGGATCACGTTCAACGTCGTGACCCGTTTCGTTCCGGGGATGCAGGAGAACGCCATGCAGCTCTCGATCGGGCCGGACAAGGCGCTCCTCCTCTTCCTCACGATCCTGCCGACCGCGATCTTCTTCAGCGCCACGCTCGTCGCGATCGGATGTTTCGCGCGGAGCATGCGCGAGGGACAGACCTACGCGACGTACGTCTACATGGCGGCGATCTTCCTGGGACTCGGCAGCTTCGGGCAGCAGACGCCGCCCCTGTCGCGCTTCTTCATCCCGATCCTGAACACGGCGCTCCTGCAGCGGGAGATCCTGACCGACAGCGTCCAGTCGCTCCACGCGGTGACGGCCCTGGGCACGAGCGGAATCGCGGCGGCCGTGATGCTCGTCATCGCGGTGCGCCTCTTCTCCAACGAGAGCGTTCTCTTCCGAACCTGAGGCGTGGCGAAGGCGCCCGCCGGCGAGGGACCCCATGATCCGAGACATCGACGCGTTGCTTCGGGACCGCGGCCTCGCCGCGGCGGTCGTCCTGAAGGGCGAGCTTCCCAATCCCACGTTCCGTTACGTCGTCGGCGAGCCCGGCGCCCACCTGACGACCGGGGTCGTCGTGTGGCGCGCCGGACGGACTCCCTTCCTGGTGCACGGCGGCATGGAACGCGACGCCGCGGCCAAGACCGGCTTCGAGCGCGCCGACTACGGCGAGTTCGAGTACCGGAGCATCCTGGAGCGCGAGGGATCGCCCGACGGCGCGATGGCGCGGCTGCTCGAGCGCGTGCTCGACCGGCTCGACGTGCGCGGGAAGGTCCTCGTGAGCGGCGTGCTCGACGTGGGGCGCGCGTACCACATGGTGAACCTGCTGCGCGAATACCGCCCCGGCATCGAGATCGCGCGGGACGAGGATCCGGGCCTCTTCCTCCAGGCGCGGCTCACGAAGGGCGCCGAGGAGATCGCCGCCGTGCGCGCCGTGGGCGACGTCTGCGCCCGCGCCTACGCGCGGATCCGGGAGGTCATCGCGGCCGGGCGCCTCGAGGGGACGCGACTTCGCGATGCCTCGGGCCCGGTCACGATCGGACGGCTCAGGCGGGAGGTGCGCCGCGTCTTCTTCGAGGCGGGACTCGAGGAGCCGCACGGCAACATCGTCGCCATGGGGCGCGACGCCGGCGTGCCGCACAACGTCGGGAACGACGACGACGTTCTCGAGGAGGGGATGCCGATCGTGATCGACCTCTTCCCGGCGCAGGCGGGCGGCGGCTACTACTTCGACGTGACCCGGACGATCTGCGTCGGTCGCGCGCCGGCCGCGCTCCGCGAGCTCCACGGCACCGTGCGCGAGGCCGTCGACCGGTCGATCGAGGCGATCCGGCTGGGGGCCTCGGGCCGGACGTACCAGGAGCTGGTCTGCGACTTCTTCGAATCGCGCGGGCATCGCACCGTCCGCCAGGACGAGCGCCTCGAGGAGGGATACGTGCACGGCCTGGGCCACGGCATCGGGCTCGAAGTGCACGAGCGGCCGAACCTGGGGGGCTCGGCGACGAACCGGGACCGGATCGAGCCGGGCGCCCTCTTCACGATCGAGCCGGGCCTCTACTACCCCTCCCGTGGCCTCGGCGTCCGGATCGAGGACGTCGTCACCGTTCACCCAGACGGCACCGTCGAGAACCTGACCCACGTTCCGTACGAGCTCGAAGTCTCGCCCGCGTAGCGCGGGCCCCACGCCGCACGCCATCCCGACCCGCCTTCCCGAGCGGGCGCGGGACGGACTGCCCCACGCGCGGGGAGAACGAGCGGTGCTCGCCTCCCGGCCGCGCCGGGGCGCGCGCCGCGGCGAGGAGCTGACCGAGCTCCGCCTCCTCGCCGAGACGGCCGGCGCGAGCGTCGTGGGCGAGGTGCTCCAGCGGAGCCCCGTTCGCGCCTCCACCTACCTCAGCAAGGGGAAGATGGACGAGACGCGCGAGACGGCGCTCGAGCAGGGGGCCACCCTCCTCCTCGTCGACGAGGACCTGAGCCCCGGGCAGACCCGGAACCTCGAGGAGGAGCTCAAGCTCAAGGTCGTGGACCGGAGCGGCCTCATCCTCGACATCTTCGCGCGGCGCGCGCGGACCCGCGAGGCCCGGCTCCAGGTCGAGCTGGCCCAGCTCGAATACCTGCTGCCGCGCCTCACGCGCATGTGGAGCCACCTCTCGCGCCTGGGCGGTGGGATCGGGACGCGCGGACCGGGCGAGACGCAGCTCGAGGTCGACCGGCGCCGCGTCCGCGAACGGATCGCCAAGCTGAAGCGCGAGCTCCAGGGCGTGGTGCGCGAGCGTCGCGTGCAGCGCCAGGGGCGCCGCGACTGTCACAAGGTCTCGCTGGTCGGCTACACGAACGCGGGGAAATCGACCCTGTTCAACGCGCTGACCCGCGCCTCGGTGTACGTCGAGGACCGGCTCTTCGCGACGCTCGATCCGACGACCCGGGTCTTCGCGGCGGAGGGACGGACGCGCGCGCTCGTGACCGACACGGTCGGATTCATCCGAAAGCTCCCGCCGCACCTCGTCGCTTCGTTCCGCGCCACGCTCGAGGAGGTGGCGGAGGCGGATCTCCTGCTGCACGTGGTGGACGCCACCGAGCCCGATCCCGACGCGCACATCGGCGCCGTCGAGGCGGTGCTCGAGTCGATCGGGGCCCACGAGCGGCCGCGGCTCCTCGTCTTCAACAAGGTGGACGCCCTGCCGGACGAGGAGGCGCTCCTCGGGCTGCGCGCGCGCTACCCGGGCGCCGTCTTCGTGTCGGCGGCGAAGCGGGAGGGGATCGGGGGGCTCCGTGAGGAGACCCTGCGGCGTCTCCGCGCCGGCGGGGGGACCGGCGGCGGCCGGGGCGCCGCGCCGTGACCGCCCTCGAGCCGGTCCGCGTTCCCCGCCCGGGGCCGCCCGTGCCCTCGGATCGAATCGCGCGCATCCAGGAGGCGCTCCGCGAGGACGGGCTCGCCGGATGGCTCCTCTTCGATTTCCACGGAAGCAATCCGATCGCGCGCTCGGTGCTCGGAATGGCCGCCGCGCCGAACGCGGCGAAGACGACGCGGCGCTGGTTCTACCTCGTTCCCGCGCGCGGCGAGCCCTGGAAGATCGTGCAGCGGATCGAGCCGCGCGTCCTCGACCACCTGCCCGGGAGCCCGAGGACGTACACGACGTGGCAGGATCTCGACGCCGCCCTGGCGGCCCTGGTCCACGACGTGGTGGCGACGCACGGCACGACCGGGGGATGGGCTCCGGCGCTCGCCATGGAGTACTCCCCCTCGGCGCGCCTCCCGTACGTCTCCAAGGTGGACGCGGGCACGGTGGAGCTGGTCCGCGCCGCGGGCGCCCAGGTCGTCTCCTCGGCCGACCTCGCGCAGCGCTTCGACGGCGTGCTCGCCCCGGACGCGCGCCGGGACCACGTGGCGACGGGGCGCGTGCTCCACGGCATCCTGGCGGCCGCCTTCGCTCGGACGCGGGATCTCGTGCTCGCCGCCAAGCGGAGCCGCGCGCCCGAGCCGACCGAGGTCTCGCTCCAGCGGTTCCTCCTCGAAGCGTTCGACGCGGAGGGGCTCGTCTCCTCCGACCCCCCGGCCGTGGCGGTGAACGAGCATTCCGGCGATCCGCACTTCAGCACCGATCCGGGCGACGATCGCCCCATTCGCGAGGGGGACCTTCTCCTGGTCGACGCATGGGCCAAGCGGAACGCCAAGGGCGCGATCTACGCCGACTACACCCAGGTGGCCCACGTGGGCGCGTCGGTCCCGGACCGGCGCCGCGAGGTCTTCGAAGCGGCGCGCGACGCGCGGGACGCCGCCGTGCGGCTCGTGCGGGGCGCGTTCGAAGCCCGCCGGCCGGTGCGCGGATGCGACGTCGACGACGCGGCCCGCGCCGTGATCCAAGGGCGCGGCTACGGCGAGCGGTTCGTGCATCGCCTCGGGCACTCGATCGGCGAGGAGGTGCACGCGAACGGCGTCCACCTCGACAACCTGGAGACGTGCGACGAGCGGAGGCTCCTGGACGGCACGCTCGTCTCCGTGGAACCGGGCGTCTACCTCGAGGAATTCGGGGTGCGCACCGAGGTGAATCTCCTGATCGACGGTGGGGAGGTCGTGGTCACCACCGAGCCGATCCAGCGGGAGCTGCCCGCGCTCCTCGCGTGAGATCCGTGGCGAGCCCGGCGCCGTGATCCCGCCCCTTCGAGAGCTGGTCTTCCGCACGTCGCGCGCCGGCGGGCCCGGCGGACAGAACGTGAACAAGGTGGAGACCCGGGTCGAGGCGATCTGGAACGCCGAGCGCTCCCCGTCGTTGACCGAGGAGCAGCGGGCCCGTCTTCGCGCGGCGCTGGGACGGCGACTTCACGCCGACGGGACGATTCGCGTCGTGAGCCAGAAGGAGCGGACGCAGCACGCGAACCGCGACGCCGCGATAGGGCGGCTGCGCCAGCTCGTGCGCGCCGCGCTCCTGCCACGGAAGCGCCGGACGGCGACCCGCCCGACGGCCGGGTCGAAGGAGGAACGGCTCTCCGAGAAGAAGCGTCGAAGCGCCGCGAAGCGCGGGCGGACGCGCCCCCGGGGGTGGGCCGCGGGCGAGGACTGATGGCTCCACAAAACATTGCAAGGCAATATGTTATACTGATCCACCGTCGCCCGTTTCGCCCACCGCGGGCCGCTTCCTCCCCTCAAGTTGTGCCCCCTCGTCTCCGATAACTAACGAGGCGGTCGTACCGGCGCCCGGCCACCGGACCCGGCGATCGACGCCGTCGGCGCGGGCCGACCGGATCCGTCGTTCCCATCGGAGAGCCGGTACCCATGACTCCAATCCACCGTCGTGCGGGCAAGAAGACGCTCGTCCTCGCCGCCCTGGCCGTGGTCGGCCTCGCCGTGGCGATCCCCGTGGCGCTCAAGCGGCTCCCGATTCCGACGCCCCCCGAGCCCCCGAAGGAGAGCGCCCGGACCAGCCCCGCCGGCGGGTCGGGCTCCCCCTCGATCTTCCGCTTCTACCAGGAAAACCCGGAGACCATGGACCCGCCGCTCGCGTCGGACTCCTACTCTTCCGCGGTGGTGGCCCAGATCTACAGCCCGCTCGTCGGCTTGACGTCCGACCTCGAGCCCACGCCGCAGGTGGCCGAGAGCTGGACCATCTCCCGCGACGGCCTTCGCTACGTGTTCCATGTCCGCCCGGGAGTTCGCTTCCATACGGGTCGCGAGGTGACGGCCGAGGATTTCGTCTACTCGCTGACGCGCGTCTTCAGCGAACCCTATCGTTCCCAGGGACTGGCCGCCGGCTACCTCGACGCCATCGTGGGCGCCCACGAATTCATGAGCGGCAAGTCGGACCGCGTCGCCGGCATCCGCGCGTTGTCGCGCTACATGCTCGAAGTGCGTCTCGTGCGGCCGTACCCCGCGCTCCTCTCGGCGCTCGCCCTCGACCAAACCTCCGCCGTCCCGCGCGAGCTGATCGAGACGAAGGGCCCGCAGGCGCTCGAGTCGACGCCCGTCGGCACCGGTCCCTTCCGCTTCGTCCGGCGCGAGGGCCGGCAGGCGGTCGTGCTCGCGGCGAATCCCGACTACTTCATGGGGCGGCCCGGCGTCGACACGCTGATCTTCTACTCGCCGAGCGGTGAGGTGACCACGCTCGGCGCCGAGGCGCTCCTCGAGGGCCGCGCGACGCTGAGCCAGCTCCCGAGCGGGCGGATCGAGGAATTCCGCGCCCGTCCCGGCATCGCGGTGCTCCGGTGGAACGACCTGAGCCTCGCCTTCGTCGGCATGAACACCTCGAAGCCGCCGCTCGACGACCCGCGCGTCCGCCGCGCGATCGCGCTCGCGATGGACCGCCAGGGAATGCTGAACGCGAGGCCCGAGGGGAAATCGCTCGCGACCGGGATCCTCCCGCCGGGTCTCCCGGGCTACGCGCCGGCGCAGAAGGTCTACGTCCGGGACGTCGACGCGGCGCGGACCCTCCTCCGCGAGGCCGGATACGCCCCGGATCACCCCCTGCCGCCCCTGACCCTCTGGAAGTCGATCGGGAGCCAGGACACGAAGGCGGTCGATTCGGCGATGGTGGCCTCCCTCGCGGAAGCCGGCATCCGCGTCCAGGTCCGGGCCGTGACATGGAGCGTGCTCGACAGCCTGATCACCCGCCGCAAGGCCGAGCTCTTCAGCCTCGCGTGGGTCGCCGACATCCCGGATCCGGACACGTTCCTTCGCGCGCTCTTCTATTCGACCAGCTCCACCAACTATTTCGGATTCCGGGACGCGGCCGTGGATTCGCTCCTCAACGCGGCCCGCGCGGCCGTCGATCCGACGATCCGGATGGGCGCGTACCGCCGGGCCGAGGAGTCGATCCTCCGGTCGGCGCCCTTCGTTCCCCTCTACAACACCGCGAGCTTCATCGGCATCCGGGACGATGTCGAGGGGCTCGAGATGAACCCCCTCGGCATCTCCACGCTCGCGATGGAGAAGCTCCGGTTCGCCCCGTCGGGCGAAGGCTCCGATGGACGACACGTCACTCGCTGACGGCCCGCGGCGGCCGCGCGGCGGGCTCCAGGCGCGGATCTTCCTGACCTTCGGCGTCATCGTCGTCGGCCTGGTGGCCGCCGCGGTCACGTTCTTCGTGCGCTCCGAAAGCGACTCGCTCCTGCGCGAGACGCGGAAGCGCGGCCTCGCCGTCGCGCGGAGCATCGCCTGGCTCTCCACGCCGTCCCTCCTCTCCTACAACTACATCGCCTTGAATCAGGCGGCGAGCCGCTCCCAGGCCGGAGGCGAGATCGCCTACGTCGTGATCTACGACAAGGAGGGCCAGATCGCCGCGGACAGCCGGGTCCGGAATTCGTTCGGGCAGCCGCCGCGGGACGCCGCCGACTACGAGGCGCAGTCGGTTCGCGAGGAGCGCTGGAAGTTCATCCCGCTGCGACGCCCCGGGGAGCCCCGGATCCTCGAGATCCTGCTCCCCGTGTTCGTGGACGGCTATCAGGTGAAGTGGGGCACCGTGCGGGTCGGGCTGTCGCTCGAGAACGTCGATCGCGAGATCGCGGCGCTGACGCAGAACCTGGTGGTGGCCGGCATCCTGGCCGCCATGCTCTGCCTCTTCGCCGCGCGCGCGGCCGCGGGGAGCATCACCCGCCCGATCGCGCGCCTGGTCTCCGCGACCCGCGCGATCGCGAAGGGCGACTACTCGCAGCGCGTGAATCTCCGGACGGGCGACGAGCTGGAGACCCTGGCGTGGCACTTCGACCGCATGGCCGACGAGGTGCAGCGACAGCAGGCCGAGATCCTCGCCAGCCGCGAGAACCTCGCGCGGATGAACCAGACCCTGGAGGCGGCGGTCGACGCCCGGACCCACGCGCTCGTGGAATCGGAGGCGAAGTACCGCGTCCTCTTCGAATCGTCTCCCCAGGGGCTCCTGATCGTCCAGTCGGGGAAGGCGGTGTTCGCGAATCCGGCCATCGAGCGCATCTCGGGCCGCCGCGCCGCCCGGCTCCTCGAGGCGGGATTCGACCCCGTGGACCTCTTCACCGAGGAGGCCCACGACGGAATCCGCATGTCGATCGCGTTCCCCGAGCAGCACACCGCTCAGATCACGACCGAGATCATCCGCACCACCGGCGAGCACGTGCCCGTGGAGGTGCAGACGGCGCCGCTCGTGTTCCAGAACGAGCCGGCGACGATGATGCTCATCTCGGACGTCTCGAAGCTCCGGGACCTCCAAGATCGCCTCATGCGCGGCGAGAAACTCCGGGCGCTGGGGGAGCTGGCGGCCGGCGTGGCGCACGACTTCAACAACAACCTCGGCATCATCCTGGGCCGGACGCAGCTCCTGCTCCTCCGCGCGACCGACCCCGACGTCGTGTCGGGACTGAACGTGATCCGCCAGGCCGCGACCGACGGGGGCGAGGCCGTCCGCCGGATCCAGCAGTTCAGCCGGGTTCGGGAAGACGGGACGCACGAGCCGCTCGACCTGCCGGAGCTGGCGGCCGAGGTCGTCGAGATCACGCGCGGCAAGTGGAAGAACGAGGCGGAGCGGCGCGGCGTGAAGGTGGACGTCCGGGTCGAGTCGCGGGACCCGCGGCCGATCCTCGGCTCGCGCGCCGAGATCCGCGAGGCGCTGACGAACCTGATCTTCAACGCCGTGGACGCCCTCCCTCAGGGCGGCTCCATCGCCATCCGCTGCGGCTCCGAGGATTCGGTCTCGGTGGTCGAGGTGGCGGACGACGGCGTCGGCATGACGGACGACGTGAGGGCGAGGATCTTCGAGCCGTTCTACACGACCAAGGGGCTCTCCGGCACCGGCCTCGGGCTCTCGATGGTCTACGGCATCGTCTCACGGCACCGCGGGACGGTCGACGTGACGACCGCCCCGGGGGCCGGGACCACGGTGCGCATGCGGTTCCCGGTGACGGAGCGAGCCGAACCGGCCCCGCCGGCGGAGCCGGCGAAACGGACCTCGGTCCGCGCCCGGGTCCTCGTCGTCGACGACGAGCCGGAGATCCTGAGCGTCCTCCGCGAGGCGCTCACCGAGACCGGGCACGAGGTCACGACGGCGGGATCGGGCACCGAGGGGATCGAGCGCTTCCGCGAGGGAACGTTCGACGCCGTGCTCTCGGATCTCGGCATGGCCGACGTGAGCGGCTGGGAGCTGGCGCGGGTCGTCCGGGCGGAGGGCCCGCCGCGGATCGTGCTGGGCCTCGTCACCGGATGGGGCGCGACGATCAGCGACGAGATGGTGAACGCGCACGGCGTGAACTTCGTCGTGAGCAAGCCGTTCGACGTCGCCCAGCTCATCGCGCAACTCGACGAATCGCTCGGCCCGCGGGAGGCTACTCCTCGGAAATCCGCTTCACCCAGCGAGTATCGCCCGACTTGAGCCGTCGCTGGCGGTAGCCCATCGCCGCGAGAAAGCGCTCCCCGTCGTCGTATCCCTCCGGAACGTCCGCCGCGATCGTCGGAACGCCGAACTCGTCCGACAGGAACCCCTCCACCAGCTCGAGCGCCGCGCGGCCGTACCCCTTGCCCCGTTCGGCTTGGGCCAGAAGGAGCCCGCGAAGCGTGGCCGGCACCTCGTCCGAGCCGACCTCGACTTCGATCGTCCCGATGAGGGTCTTGCTGTCGGTGCGCCGAACGGCGAAGTAGAAGCGGTTCTCGTCCGAGATCGCCTCCTCGTACATCATCTCGACGTCGACCGGATCGAAATCGGCGTTGCCGGTCAGCGCCTCGAAGTAGTCGGGGGCGTCGAGGTAGACCTTCCAGATCGCGGGGAGGTGCTCGACGCCGGGCACCTCGAGGTAGACCAGGGGCCCGTCGATACGCGTGGTGGTGGATCCGCTCATCGCAGGAGTACCGCCTTTTGGACGCGCGTCCGATTGCCGGAGCGCAGCTCGAAGAGGTAGACGCCCGATCCGACCGGCCGTCCGTGGTCGTCGGTGCCGTCCCACGTGAACGCGGCGTCCGACGGGACGCCCCGTCCCTGGGCCAGGGTCCGGACGGCGCTGCCGTCCGCACGGTAGACGCGTAGCACAAAGGGGGCGTCGCGGTCCAGCGTGACCGGGATCGTCGCGCGGGGGTTGAAGGGATTGGGTCGAATCCGTCCCAGCGTCAGGGCGCGCGGCGCGCCGTCCCCCTCCGCCGGCACCCGCACCGGGACCGGGCCCGCCTCCACCGACGTCTCCCCGGCTCGCGAGACGACGAGCCAGTACCGGTACGAGCCTCCGGGAGCGACGTCGAGGTCGACGTACGCCCCGTCGCCGAGGGCGCCCGGGATGGTCGCGATGCGGCTCCGCGCGCCCGAACCGGCCGCCCGGTCGATCCCGACGGTCACCGCGCGATCGCGCGAGACCGTCCAGTCGAGCCGCACGGAGGGCGGCTCCCCCGCCGGCGCCGACGCGTCGAATCGCTGCAGCTCGATGGCGGTCGTCGCGCACGGGGCGTCGCCCGTGACCAGCACGTCGTCGATCCACCATCCGAGCCCTTCGTCGGGAGGCTGGGACGTGAACCGGAACGCGATCTGGACGACGCCCGAGTACCCCGTGAGCGGGACGGCCGCCTCGGTGAACGTGGTCTGGGTGCCGCTCCACTTGTCGCCGGTGTTGTATCCGCCGACCGGCGTGAGCGGCGTCCACGTGGCGCCGGAGTTGGTGCTGATCTCGACGCTCAGCCCATCGAAGGCGAACTGCGTATCGTAGCGCTGCCAGAACCGAAGCGTGTCGGCGATGCCCTCGAGTCGAATGGGCTGGCTCACGAGGCGCGCGTCCTCCGAGGGCGCGTAGTGCCCGATCAACCCCGACGGGCCGAGGCGCCACGCCCAGGTCCCCCCGGGCGTATGGTTGATTCCCGATTCCCGGTGCCACTCGTTGACCCCGCCGCACCCCGCCGGGATCGCGACCCAGAGGCGGCTCGTACCCTCGAAATCCTCGCAGATCCCGCTCCGCTGGCCGAGGAGGACCTGGACGCTGTCCTCCATCACGAGGCCCGCGGGGCCGTTCACGACGTAATGGAAGCTCACCCCCTCCGGATCGGGGCTCGAATTGATGGCGGCATAGATGGTGGTGCCCGAGTCGGAGGCCGCGCCGGGGATCGCTCCGTAGTAGATGGAATCCGCCAGGAGCCCGATGTAGAGGCTCGTGGTCTGGACCCGGGCGCTCAGCTCGCCCGTGGCCGTGTTTCCGAGATTGAGGAGCGGGAATCGGAAGCGCACCGTCTCGCCCGGCTCCGCCAAGCCGTTCCCGTTGTTGTTGGGGAATCCGTCGAGCGGCGAATCGTCCATCACCACGGCCCGCCGGCGGACGGTGGTCCCGCCGACGTAGAAGTCGGCCAGGATCGACTGGCCGACCTCCGCCACGTTCTGGACGGAGACCTGGGAGATGCCGCCGCAGTACGAGTTGCTGTTCGGGCAGGTCGTCGGATCGAACGTGGTGCGCGCGGCGAGCCCCGGCCACGGATCGTAGCGGTCGCCGCGATTTCCGCGCACGCTCACCGTCCCCTCGCACACGGTCTGCGACGCCGACGATCCGCTGCTCCAATCGAGGTTCTGCACCCCGGTGAAACCGCCCGCCGATTCGACGCCGCCGCCCTCCTCGACGTCCACCATCTTGTGCGAGGCGTCGTTGTTCCCGATGATCCCGCCGTCCACGTGATAGATCAGGAGCCCGTGCGACGGCGGGTTGCCGTCGAGGTTGTCCTCGATCGAGTTCCGCACCAGGCCGGCGTCGAATCCGATCGGCTGGCGGTTCTCGAGGAGGAAGTACTCGCTCGCGTCGACGCCGTTGGTCCATAGCCGGAAGACGCGGCCCGACGTCTCGACCGGGGGAACGGTCACGCCCGTGGAGTCCTGGAGCACCCAGACCGGTTCGACCCAGCCGAGCTGCACCTTGCAGAACGCCGATTGGTGCGCGGGCGAGCTTCCCATCGTCTCGCCGTACCGGTGGGTGTAGAGCCCCGACGCCATCAGGTCCCACTCGCCGAGCCCCTCGCTCGCTCCGGGCGCGCCGCTCGTGTCGTAGAGATCGGGGAGGCCGAGCACGTGCCCGAATTCGTGACAGAAGACGCCGATGGTCATGAGCTGGCCCGCCGTCGTCCACGGCGTCGTGATGCCCCACCGCTCGGGCTCGGTCGTGTACGGGAACGCGAGGATGCCGTCCACCGACGCGGCGCCGCCCGGGAGGTTCCACTTGTGGGACCAGATGTCGCTCTCCTGGCCCGTCTCCTCGCCGCCGGGGCCGGCGTGGACGATGAAGATGCCGTCCACCACGCCGTCCCCGTCTCCGTCGAACTGCGAGAAGTCGACGTCGGGATCGGCGAGCCGGATCGCGTCGAGCGCCATCTGCTGCGCGTTGAACGGCGCGCCGCCGAAGCCGCCCTGGTTGTTCGTGTAGTCGCTGTAGGGGCGTGGGGCCGTGTACCACTTCGTGACGAAGCCCGTGATGTCGAATTGCCCGAGCGACGTCTCGTTGTAGTAGTCGCGCATGCTCCCGGTCGGCACCACCCCCTGGCTGAAGAGGAGCGTGTCGAAGTCGGCGGGCGTGTGATCGACGGTGTCCGCGGGCATGTCGGTGAACTGGAGGAGGATCACCACGCCCCGGAGCGTCACGCCAGCCGTGCGGCGCGCGCGCTCGGGCGCGTCGACGCCGAGCGGCCGAACCGGGAGGCGCGGCGCCGGAAGTCCGGCGGCGAAACGTCCGGCGGCGAGGCCGGCGGGGAGCCCGCGGGGGTAGACGGGGGGCGCCGCGGGACACGCCGAAGCCCAGAGCAAAGCCAAGGACCCGGCGATGACCGCGAACGCGCGCAACAACCCGACTCCCTCCGGCAGGGGAAAGTCGTGACGCTGCTTAGGTTTCGGCGGGAGCTACCTGCGCGCGCCCGAATCCGGTCCGCTCCTGCTTCCCCCAGCCGCCACGTCCCAAAATGATATCCACCATGGCGCCGAGGCGGAAGAAGAGAGTGAGGATTCGGTAGGTGAAGTTCTCGAGGACCCCGATGCCGATCATGAGGGCGAAATCACCCCAGGAGCGGTAGAGGCCGAACGAGAGCTCCTCGAGGAACACGGCGGAGATCGAGAGGAACGCTCCCGAGGTGACCGAGAGGAAGAGGAACGCCCAGAAGTAGAGGGGCGAGAGGAAGCCGAGGAAGAAGGCGATCGGGATGATGATGTAGCCGACCAGCTCGACGATCGGTCCCATCACCTCGAAGAGCACGTAGTACGGCATGCCGATCCATCGGAGCGAACCGGAGTTCCGTTCCCAGAGGATCGAGCGGTGCATCCAGAGGGAGTGGATGAGGCCGCGGTGCCAGCGGCCGCGCTGCCGCGCGAGCGCCCGGACCCGCTCCGGCACCTCGGTCCAGCAGATCGGATCGGGAAGGAAGACGATCGAGTAGGGGCGCTTCGCCCGGCGCATGTGGTGATGCAGCCGAAGCACGAGCTCCATGTCCTCGGTCACGACGTCGGAGCGATAGCCCCCGACCTCGATCACGACGTCCTTGCGGAAGAGGCTGAAGACGCCGGAGAGGATGAGCAGGTTGTTCATCGCGGAGAGGCCGAGCCGGCTCGCGACGAAGGCGCGCAGGTATTCGACGACCTGGAAGCCGGCGAGGATCTTCTGCGGGAGCCGCGGCTCGACGACCCGTCCGCGTTCCACCCGGCAGCCGTTCACCACGCGCACCTGGCCTCCGACGGCGATCACCTTGTCGGGATCCTCGAGGAGCGGGCGCACCACGCGGAGGAGCGCGTTGTCCTGGAAGACCGTGTCGGCGTCGATCGTACAGAAGAGCGGATAGCGCGACACGTTGATCCCCGCGTTCAGGGCGGCGCTCTTTCCGGCGTGCTCCTTGTCGACGACCACCAGGTTGGGGACGGAGGCCGAGCGGTAGATGCCGCGAATCGAGCCCAGCACGGGGAGGCTCTTCCGGGTCACGGCCTCGCGGCGCTCGAGCTTGAAGTCGCGGGCGAGCTCGCGAAGCGTTCCGTCGGTCGATCCGTCGTTGATGACGATCACCTCGTGCTGCGGATAGTCGAGCGACAGCACGGAACGGACCGACTCCACCACCGTCGTCGCCTCGTTGTACGCCGGGACCAGCACGCTGATCGGGAACGTGAAGTGCGACTTGGCCACGGCCTCGTAGTCGGCGTAGAAGTTCTGCGCCAGCCGCCGGCGCATGTCGAAGAACGAGAGGATCAGGAGCCCGAACAGGACGAGCTGAAGGGCCGTGAAGTAGACCAGGATCACGACGCTGATCACGTTCAGCGCGTCGAAGAACCAGACCGGAACGGTCATCGTCTCACCTCACGCGTCCGACGCGGCCGGCGGCATCGCCACCGCCACGCCCATCGAGGTCAGGGCTTCCACCGCGCAGTCGCGCGCGAAGCGATCGTCGGATTCGAGCGCGCGCATCAGGATCGCCTTCGAGGGCTCGCCGAGGCGGACCAGGGCGTCGAGGGCGTTCCGCCGCACCCACCACGACCGGTCGCGGAGCGCCTCGCCGAGCGCGCCGGCGGCGGTCGTGTCTCCGATCGCCCCGAGCGCCTCGGCCGCGTGGGCGCGCACGTACCAGACCGGGTCCTCGAGGAGCGGCAGGACGAGCGGCGCCGTCGAGCGGTCCGCGATCGAGCCGAGCGCCCACGCGCCGGCCGAGCGCACGTCGGGCTCGCCGTCGAGGAGCGCGTCGCCGAGCGACCGCGCCGCGCGCGCGTCCTTGATCTCGCCCAGGATCCGCGCGGCCCAGAACCGCGCCCGTGGCGTCCCCTCGCGAAGCGCCCGGATCAGGAGGGGCGCCGTCCGCGCGCCCATCTCGATGCAGATCGCCGCGATGCGCGCCGAGACGGCCTGTTCGTGTTTTCCGAGGAGCCCCACGAGCGCCTCCTCGGCGGCCTGGAGCCGCATCCGCCCCAGCGAGCGCGCCGCCACGTTCCGCACGTCCGCGTCCCGATCCTCGAGCGCCGCCAGGAGCGTCGGGACCGACGCCGGCACCTTGAGTTCCCCAAGGACGCGGAGCGCGTGCGCGCGCGTCCACTTGAGCGGGCTCTTCGCGCTCCGGAGGAGCCGCGCCACGACGCCGTGCGTTTCGAGCGCCTGGATCACGTCGAGTCGCAGGTTGAGCTCGAGCTGGCTCGCCTCCTCGGCGGCGAGCTCGGACCAGCGCCCTCCCACCGCCGCGGCGATCCCCCGGAGGGCCTCGTCCCGCTCCTCGGGCGCGGAGAGCAGGAGGAACCGCTTCCTCAGGTCGTCGAGGAACCGGCGCTTCGCGCCCTCCTCCCGGTTCGAATAGATCTTGTTCGCGATCGCGGCGATCGTCGTCAGCGCCACGATGAAGAGAAGGAGCCCCAGCGTGATGAGGAGCGTCCGGAATTCGATCACGGGCGCCTCCTCACCACCGCCCCGAGGCGGAGAGGCCGAGGAACCAGGTCTCGTACGCGTTGTTGTCGCGCGAGTACGATCCCTCGACCCCGAGGGGAAGGGCGCCGAAAGCGGTCACGTTCAGATATCCCGACCAGGTGTTGCTGAAGATGTCGCCGAAGTTGCCGGAGAGGATCGCGGCGAACTGGTACCGGAGGCCGTAGTCGAGCGCGGCCCGCTCGGAATATCCCGAGAGGCCCACGCCCGCGGCGTGGCGGACGCTCGAGAGCGGCGTGAAGTATGAGGTCGAGGTCTTGAGGTAGTCGCTCGCGGCGAGATCGTAGTCGAGCGTGACGTGGGGTACGCGCGTCCGCACACGGTACGCGACCGCGCCGTCCCACGTGGTCCGCTCGTTGTCGTCGGAGTAGAAGCCCTTCGCCACGGTCGCCGTGGCCGTGCCGCGCGCGTTCCATTGCCAGGCGAGCGAGGCGTCGGTCGTGGTCTGGTCCCCCGAGCGGATCTCCCGCGGTCCGGCCGTCGACTTGATCGCGAGGTAGTCGCGCCGCGCGGCGAAGCTCGGGGTGAACCGGCCGCCGAACCACCAGAGGCGGGCGTTCCAGCCGAAGAAGCGGTCGTCGCCGCGCAGGGGGTAGAGCACCCGGGCGCTTCTCGCGTCCATCCGGCGCGTCTCGGCGCCGGCCGCGAACTGCACCGGGTAGCCGCGCAGGAACGACGCGTCGGCGCGGAGCACCGTCATGCGGAGGTCGTAGTTGAGCGCGGTGTCGCCGGGCGCGGTGGAACCGTTCCGCTCGAACTGGACGAGGCGCCCGCCGCGCGCCGCGAGCTGGACCGCGCGGCCGACCGTCGCACGGCCGGTCGCGTAGGGCCCCGTGCTCTCGATCGTGAAGTCGGGCCCCGCGACGTACTGGCGCTCGTGGGCGGTGGACCAGCCGCCTCCGAGGGACGGGGCGAGCGCCGTCCGCGTCGCGCTCCGCTCCTCGGTCACGCCCTCGGCGTCGGCGCCGCGCGCCTCGGCGCGGGCGAGGAAGCGGTCCGAGGCCGCCGGCGCGCCGCGCCAGCGCGCGACGGTGGCGTACCCGAGCCACGCGTCGCCGTACGCCGAGTCGGCGCGCAGGATCTTCCGATACTCGATCGACGCGCCCGGCAGGTCGCCGGTCCAGGAAAGCGCGCGCGCGTACCCGACCCGCGTCTCGAGGTTCGTCGAATCGGCCATGATCGCGCGGCGGAACTCGGGGAGGGCCCGGTCCGACCGTCCCGACCAGGCGAGCACGCGCGCGTAGCCGGCGCGATCGAACGCGTCGTCGGGATGGGCGTCGAGGATGCGGCGGTATTCGGCGATCGACTCGTCGTAGCGGCGATCCCACGCCAGAACGCGCGCGAGGAGGGAGCGCGCGTCGAGGCTCCCCGGATCGGCCGCGAGGGCGGCGCGGAGCGTCGACGCCGCGTCGCCGAAGCGCTTCTGGTCCGCCTCCGCGCGCGCCTTGGCGAGGAGCGGGGCCGCCGGCGCGTCGGTCGATTCGGCGGGCGTGGAGGGGGCCGTCGCATCCGGGTCGTCGGGATCGCCGAGCGCGCGAGAGGGCGTCGCGAACGAGGCGAGGAGCAGCGCCAGGATGAGCGAGGCCGCTCGCGCGGTCCCGCGCGTCTCAGCGCCGAGCATCCGGACTCTGGTTCGAACGTCGCTCACGGGATTCCATTCCCTCGAAGGCCTGGCGGACGATCGCCGCCGAACTCTTGATCCGCTCTTTGGTTATCGGCACCTCCCATCCGTTCCATAGGTAGGATGCCCTCGACGGCGTGGAGACCGTAAGTGATTGTGATTCAGAGCGTTGAGACCCGTGTACCGTGGTGCCGAGGGGGCCGAGGAATTGTCGGGCGGGAGGAACCCCGGCCGCCCGAAATCCGGCGCCCGTCGGGCCAAGCGAGTCGGCGCGGAAGCCGCCGGCCGTCGTGGCCCACGCGAGGAGGCCGATCCCCGACGTGGCCCTGGCCTCGGTCCCCGGGGTCTTGGGGTCGTCGTCGACGATCGTCCGGCTCGAGGGATCGCCGACGTTCAGGAGCCCCCACGGAAGCGCGACCTCGATCACCCTTCCGTCCTGGCTCACGCACCATTCGGCGTGTGGGTCGTAGGCGAACGCGGAGTCGGCGCCCGGCCACGCGGGCGCCGGCCGCGGCTCGCGTCCGTACGAGAGCCGCCCCCAGTCGAGATGACGCGCCGGATAGACGGTTCCGTTCCGCGCCACGCGTTCCCGGTTCGTCTCGATCAGGAGCGGGACGTACTCGCCGCGGGCGTTTCTCGCGGGCGGGCGGAAGGGCGCCGGATCGGGCGCGAACGACGCCCCCGCGTGGAGTCGCGACCAGCCCGACCAGTTCATGCCCCGGTCGATGAACAGCTCCGCCCGGCCGTCGCGCCGGTCGGCGCCGCGCGCGCGCCCGGGCTGGACCACCAGCGCGAACTCGGCGCCGCGCGACCACGACGCGCGGAGGGGAAGCGGCAGGCGCACGTCGCCCCGGAGCGTGTCGAGCACGTCGAGCGAGACGCCGAGCGTGAGGGGACGGCGATCGAGCGCGCCGGGCCCCAGGTCCAAGCGCAGGTAGAAGCGGTTCTGGTCGGACGTCACATAGAGGGCCCGGAGCGGCTCGTCCGCTCCGGCGGCGCTGGCGGTCGCGTAGGGCGCGATCCCCGCCCAGTCGGCGGCGTCGCCGTCGACGTGGACGCGCGGCGGCGGGTCGAAGCCGATCAGCCCGTAGTTCTCCTCCGCGTCGAGCAGGTTGTGCCAGAGCGGATCGCGGTCCCGCGGCGACTCCATCTTCCGGACGAGCCAGTTCACCTTGAACCACTCGTCGAAGAGCGCGAAGAGGAGCGACCCCGCGCCCCCGGCGTCCTCGACGTCCTCGAGCAGCCGCACGTCGCGCCGCCCCTGCTCCTCCTCGGACGCGCCCCCGTGGTCGATTCCCTCCGGCTGCAGGTGCGCGATTCCGCGGCTGTTCGGCACGCCGTACTCGCCGATCAGGAGCGGGATGCCCGGCGTGTGGGCCTTGAGATCCCGGAGGTAGCCCGCGTAGTGGCACGGGCCGTGCCGGTCGCGTGTCGCGCCGTAGCCGGGGTCGAGGTTCATGAAGTCCGGGTAGTAGGGGTAGACGTGGTAGTTGGCGAAGTAGCCGAGGAACCCGGAGCGCAACGAAGCGGACTTGACGGGACGGATCCGGGTCGGGTCGACCGAGTAGGCGTCTTCGTCGTGTTCGGCCTCGACGCCGCCCCGCTCGGTCTCGGTGGGGTGGCGCATCGGGTCGAGCGTCGGCCAGTTCACGAACGCGAGGGCGCGCGCGACGCCGTACCGCGACGACTCGTAGCCCGCCGCGAGGTCGCAGGCGCGGGCGAGCCACGTTTCCATGGCCGTTCCCCCGTCGACGGTGAAGAAGCTCCCGCGATACGACGTCGATTCGGGATGGCGCGCCTGCGTGACGCGCACGGCGTACGGCTCCCACTCGCGCCCGAGGAGCCACCCGGCGACGTAGCGCGACACGTCCGCTCCGTAGCGGCCCGAGGCGTGGCCCGGGCGCGGGCGGACGTCGGCGTTTCCGTGGACCGCGTCGATCGAGAGACGGATCTCGCGGTCGAAGTCGCGCGTGAACGCCCGGCTCCAGAAGTCGTCGCCGTCGGGGAGTTCGGTCCAGACCTCCTGGAAGAGCCAGATCGGGTCGTCGGGATGCGCGTCGTTCTCCTCGCGCAGCGCCTCGTAGAAGGCGGGCGGGTGGAGCGCGTAGACGCGGACCGCGTTCGCGTGGAGCTGCCGCGCGAATCGGAGGTATCGCCGGTAGTCGTCCTTGGTGAACGCGAACTCCCCGGGAAAGTGCCCCGGAGCCCCCGCGCCGAGGTTGGCGCCGCGGAAGAAGACGGGGCGGGCGGCGTCGCCGGTCACGATCTCGAAGCGGTCCCCGTTGGTTCGGACCGCGGGAGCGGCGCGACCGGGCCCGGATTCGGGGGTCGCGCGGAGCGTCGCCCAAAGGGCGCTCGAGTCGGGCGGTGCCGGAGCCGCCGCGCAGGACGCGACGGCGAGCGCCGCCGCGACGAATCGCCATCCAACCGAATCACGCATGCGGCCTCCTCCTCCCGTCACGGCTTCGATCGGCGCGCGCGCCCCGATTCTGGAGGCGGATGCGGCGGGAACCGGGCGCGGCTACGGAAAGATGGCGCGGAGCGCCGCCTCGTGGTTCTCGAAGGAGTCGAGCAGCGCGTCGGGGCGGGCCTGTGCCAGCTCCACCCGCGCCACCTGCCCTGTCGCGACGACGACCGCGCGCGCGCCGATCGCCCGGGCGCAGGTGATGTCGCGCGGCGTGTCCCCGACGACCGTCGTGTCGGCGCCGGTGAAGGGACGGCCCACGAGCGCCCGCGCCTTCTCGAGCGCGATCTCCGCCAGCACCGACCGGTTCTCGTGATCGTCGCCGTAGGCGCCGAACCGGAAGTAGGGCTCCAGGTTCCACCGCCTCAGCTTGAGCTGCGCGCCCCGGAGGATGTTGCCGGTCAGGAGCCCCACGAGGACGTCGTCCAGCTTGTTGAGCCGCTCGAGCAGCTCGCGGACGCCCGGGAAGAGGCGCGCGCCGTCGTGGTTCTGCATCTCCACGCGCAGGTGGTCGACGTAGCGGCGCAGGCATTCGGCGCGGCGCGTGTAGATGACCTCGTCGTCGATTCCCGCGAGACGCATGATCTCCGTGACGCACTCCGGGTCGGTCATACCGGCGAACTTGAACTCGCCGACCGGGCCCGTCGTGTCGTACGTCTCGCGCAGCGCGCGGGCGAACGCGATCTTGGGGGCGAGCCCTTCGCGGAGAAGCGTTCCGTCGATATCGAAGAGGACGAGTCTCATGGATGGCGTCCGCGACCCGACGGAGCGCCGCTAGTTGGACTCGATGCGGAAGGATCCGTCGCGCTTCACGAGGACGACCGGCTCCTCGTCGACCTCGAAGCCGCGCCGCCCCGGATCGGCCAGGTACCGGATCGCCCGGACGACGAAACGGCCGTCGTCCTCGCGCTCGACGTCGGCGAGCGAGTAGCCGACCCAGCGGTCGTGGCGCGACGCGCTCCTCAGATGCGCCCTCAGGACGTCCAGCCCGCCGCCGATGCCCGCCTCGTCCGCCTCGTCGACGGCCGCGGCGGCGTCCCACGCCACCACGTCGATCGGCACGATGTTGGCGCACGCGTATCCGCCGGCCGCGGCCACGAACGTGATCCGCTCGGTGCGGCTCTCGACCATCGGGCCGTCCTTCTTCGAGAAGAGGACCGTGACGGGGAGGTCGAATCGGCCGGGGTGCCTTCCCTTCGCGGGCAGGTCCGCGTCCTGGAAGTCGAACGCGAGGAGGATCGAGCCGCGGGGCCCGGCGAGGAGCTCGTCGTCCAGGTTCCGCGTTCCGGCGATCTGGCGCCGGAGCGCCGCGGTCTTGATGACGGATTCGCTCGCGTCCTGGCGGAGCGTGAGAAACCGCTCGACGGCCTTCACCGCGGCGGGGTCGGCCCCGGGCGGCGCGGGGGGCGCTTCTCCCAGGCGGATCATCGGGACGTCCGAATCGGCCAGCGCCGGCGAGGCGACGAGGAGGAAGAGCGAGAAGAGCGCGGCGAGCCTCATGACGCCTCTCAGTCTACGCGCCGCGCGAGGCTCCGGTCAAGGCGCCACCGCCGCCGCCCGCGGCGTGCGTGGCGGCCGATCCGGCCGCCACGCCAGATCCCACGGCGTCGAAGAGGCGCGGGTTCGTGGAGCGCTCGGAGCCGGCCTCGCGCGTGATCTTGCCGGAGATCACGAGATCCTTGAGCGCCTGATCGAGCGTCTGCATGCCGTGCTGCGCTCCGACCTGCATCACGCTCTGGATCTGCGTCGTCTTGTCCTCGCGGATCAGGTTCCGAAGCGCCGGCACGCCGACCAGGATCTCGAGCGCCGCCACGCGGCTCTTGCCGTCCGCGGTCGGGATCAGGGTCTGGGCGATGACCCCTTCCAGCGACTCGCTCACCATCGTGCGCACCTGCGACTGGCGCTCGGCGGGGAAGATGTCGATCAATCGGTCGATCGTCTTCGCGGCGGAGTTGGTGTGGAGCGTCCCGAAGACGAGGTGCCCGGTCTCCGCGGCCGTGATCGCGAGCGCGGTCGTCTCGAGGTCCCTTAGCTCGCCCACCAGCAGGATGTCCGGGTCCTCGCGGAGCGCGCTCCGGAGCGCCGCGGAGAACGACTCGGTGTGCGCGCCGACCTCGCGCTGGTTGATCAAGCAGGTCTTGCTCTCGTGCACGAACTCGATCGGATCCTCGATGGTGATGATGTGGCCCGCCCGGTTCGCGTTCACGTAGTCGATCATGGCGGCGAGCGTCGTCGACTTGCCGGACCCGGTCGGTCCGGTGACGAGCACGAGGCCCCGGTCCCGAAGCGCCAGGTCGCGGAGAATGGGTGGCGTCCCCAGCTCCTCGAGCGTGCGGATCTTGGTCGCGATGACCCGGAAGACGCCTCCGATCCCGCGGCGCTGCTCGAAGATGTTCGCGCGGAAGCGCGAGAGCGACGGCACCTCGAACGCGAAGTCGATCTCGCGCCGCGCCTCGAACTCCTTCCGCTGCGTCTCGGTCATCAGCGTGTAGAGCATGGCGCGCGCGTCCTCCGGCGAGAGCGCCGGCGCCTGCGAGCGGACCATCTCCCCGCGCTGGCGGATCAGCGGCGGCATCCCCGACGAGATGTGGAGGTCGGAGGCGCCCGACTCGACCGTCGCCTTGAGGAGCGTCTGGATGTCGAGCGCCATCAGCGGTCGCCTCCCGAGAAGATCCGGCCGCGCTCCTCGTCGGTCAGGACGTTCACCGGGATGATCCCGGCCTCCCGCTCGGCCTCGGCGGGATCGGCCCAGACCGACGCGCCCTCCCGGCGCGCGGCCGGCATCGTCACGAGCGCGAAGGGGCGGTCGCGGAGCACGGCGCGGCCGTTTCGCCCCTTGGCGAGGAACGAGAGGAGCGCGTCGCCGTCCAGCCAGTCGGTCCGCGCGAAGACGAGCCGCCCGACCGTCGCGCCGCGGAAGATCCCCTCCACGTCCGATCCGTGCAGCACCTCCTCGAGAACGACGACGTCCGCGCCGAGGCCGACCGCGAGCCGCTCCCAGGTCGCGAGCACCGAGGCGCCCGCGCCGACGCGGACGCGCACCGCCAAGGCCGGGTAGGGGCAGGTCGGCGCCGGCTCGAGCACGAGGGTGCGGCGATGGGGCCGCGAGGCGAGCGTCGCGAGCGACGCGAGGAGGAGCGAGCCGCCGACGCGCGGCGGTCCGGTGACGATCACGATCCCCTCCGGGCCCTCGACGAAGTCCCGGATCTCCGCCTCGCCGACCGGCGAGAGGCCGAGCGTCGAGAGATCGGGCGCCGTCTCGGGCGCGGGCCCGAGCCGGATCACCGTCGCCACGCCGTCGTCGACGCGCGCGTGACAGGCCGAGAGACGAACGCGCGTCGGCCCCACGTCGACCACGGCCGCGCCCCAGGAGGAATCGCCTCCCGAGTCCAGGTCGGGCACGCCCAGCACGCTCAGGCGCGCGCGGAGATAGAGCGAGGTCTCGATCTGCTCGGACGCCTGGGGCTTGAGCCCCTCCTCCGTGCGGTAGGAGACCGTCATCTCGTCGCCGACCGGGATGAAATGGACTTCCGAGGCGCGGTCCTTGATCGCGGCGTGGAGGTGGAAGAGGAGGAAGTTGGTTCCCGCGCGATCCCAGACGACGTCGCGCCGGCCCGAAGGGGGCGCGTTCGTCCGTACGCGTCCGGCGGGAAGGACGCCGCCCGGGGCGCCGGCGGCGCGCCCGACGCCGTAGACCGCGTCCAGGGCGCGGCGGATCGATCCGGGGCTTCCGATCACGAGCGCGACCGACGTGTCGATGGAGGCCTTGAGCTCGTGCACGGCGTCCGAATCGGTGGGGTCCGCCATGGCGACCGTCACCTCTTCGTCGGTTCCGAAGAGGGGGACCGCCTGGATGCGGCGGAGGAGTGGCTCTGGAAAGCGCCGAACCTGCTCGGCGTCGACGGTGTTCGGATGGACGTCGGCATACGGGAAGCCGAGCTGCTTGGAGAGCGCCCAGCCGATGTTCTCCTCGGTCGTGAAGCCCAGCTCGACGAGCGTCTCGCCGATCAGGAGGCCGGTCTCGCGCTGACGCTGGAGCGCCTGCTCGACCTGGGCATCGGTCACGATGCCGCACTCGACCAGGATCGAGGAAAGGGTTCGCGTGTGATGCGGCATCGGAGACACGATCGTCACCTCGTCATCGGGTCCGGAACGGCGTTCGGATACGTCGCGATGGGGTACGAGGGCAACCCTTGTGCCAGCGCGAGGGCTCGCGTGCCGGCGCTCCGGGCGTCGCCGCGCGGCCCCGACGAGCGCGCCGTCCCGAGACGGGGAACCGCCTGTCGAATGGATCGTTGCGGGGTACCACCGCGCCACCGTCGAGGCGCCGCGCGCGCCGGCGTCGCGTGAGAAGCGCGAGGCCGCGGCGGCGCAATACTTGCCGGGGGCGCCCGCGGCGGTTAGATTCTCGACGGGCGGGTCATCCCGAGGGGGCCCGCGGGTCAGGGAGGACGAGGATGGGCGCGGCCCAGGGGACAGGGAGGTTATGGCGCACGCACTGAAACGAGAGACCAAGCGGCCCGCGCCCGCGGTGAAGAAGGCCGCGGCCAAGCCGGCCGCCAAGGCGGACGCGAAGAAGATCGTGCGGCTGACCGCCGCCGACCTGGCGGAGAAGCAGCGCGAGATCTCGGTCAGCGAGTTCTTTACCAAGAACCGGCACCTGCTCGGCTTCGACAGTCCCGCCAAGGCGCTCCTCACCACCGTGAAGGAGGCCGTCGACAACGCGCTCGACGCGTGCGAGGAGGCGGGGATCCTCCCCGACCTCATCATCGAGATCCAGGAAGTGACGGAGACGCGCTACAAGGTCGCCGTGCAGGACAACGGACCCGGCATCGTGAAGGCGCAGGTGCCGCGGATCTTCGGACAGCTCCTCTACGGCTCCAAGTTCCACCGCCTCCGTCAATCGCGCGGGCAGCAGGGGATCGGCATCTCGGCGGCCGGCATGTACGGCCAGCTCACCACGGGGAAGCCGCTCAGCGTGGTCTCGCGGCCGGGCGCCGGCAAGCCCGCGCACCAGTTCGACATCCAGATCGACACGAGGCGGAACCAGCCCGTGATCGTGGCCGACCACGAGGTCGAGTGGTCGCCGGCGCACGGGACGCGCGTGGAGCTGGAGATCGAGGCGACGTACAAGAAGGGGCGCCACTCGGTCGACGGCTACGTCGAACAGACCGCGATGGCGAACCCGCACGCGCAGGTCACGTACATCTCGCCGTCGGGGGAGCGGAGCGAGTTCAAGCGCGTCGCGCCCGAGCTGCCGAAGGCGCCGCAGGAGATCAAGCCCCACCCCCACGGCGTGGAGCTCGGCATCCTCCTCAAGATGCTGCACGAGACCAAGGCGAAGAACCTACGCGCGTTCCTGAGCGGGGAGTTCTCGCGCGTGAGCGCGGCCGTGGCGGAGGAGATCGCGAAGGCCGCGGGCCTCTCGCCGGAGTATTCGCCGCACAAGGCGGCGCGCGAACAGGCGGAGTCGCTCTACAACGCGATCCAGGCCGCGAAGCTGATGGCCCCGCCGTCGAACGTCCTGTCGCCGATCGGCGAGGAGCTGCTGCTCGAGGGACTGAAGAAGCAGGTCGAGGCGCGCTTCTACGCCGCCACCTCGCGGTCGCCGTCGGTCTATCGCGGGAATCCGTTCCTGGTCGAGGCCGCGCTCGCGTACGGCGCCGAGCACCTTCCCGCCGACGAGCTGATCACGCTCCTCCGCTTCGCGAACCGCGTGCCGCTCCTCTACCAGCAGTCGGCGTGCGCGATCGCCAAGTCGGTGCTCCAGACCAACTGGAAGTCGTACGGTCTCCAGCAGTCGAAGGGCGCGCTGCCGACGGCGCCGATGATCCTGATGGTCCACATCGCGTCGGTCTGGGTCCCGTTCACGTCGGAGTCGAAGGAGGCGGTCGCCTCCTATCCCGAGATCATGAAGGAGATCCGGCTCGCGCTGCAGGACGTCGGGCGGAAGCTCGGCATCTTCATCCGGCGCGGGCTCCGCGAGGCGGACGCCGAGAAGAAGCGCTCGTACATCGAGAAGTACATCCCGCACATCGGCATCGCGCTCCAGGAGATCCTCAGCATCTCCGACAAGGAGCGCGACAAGGTCTGCGCCACGCTGAAGGACACCCTCGAACGGAGCCGCCAGTGAGCGAGAACCTGGTCCCCAAGATCAAGAAGGAAGCGAAGGGAGTCGAGGAGCAGATCCTCAAGCGGAAGAAGCCGACCATGAAGTTCCCGGTCCGCTCCCTCGCCAACGTGCGCTACGTGGAGAAGGAGGGCTACTTCGAGATCCGCGGCAAGAAGAAGGAGCGCACGCTGACGGTGAACACCGTGAAGACCTTCGCGCAGACGCTCCGGATGATGGCTCTCTCGAAGACGCTCGTCGAGACCGACGACATCGCGACCAAGCGGGAGGCGTACTACGTCTCCAAGAACTGGGGCGACGCACGCTTCCTCGAGCAGACCGAGTCGGACACGGTGATGGACGACGTGGAAGCGCTGTTCGAGGTGAATCGCGAGCAGATGGGCTTCGTTCCCGAGGAGAAGGGGGGCGACGTCTCCGGCTCGCTCACGGTCGTGGACGACGATCCCAACACCGGGAAGAAGATCCGGATCGACTGCACCAAGTTCGGGAGCGGCGCCTACTCGATCCCGATCTCGGTCGAGCACCTGACGTTCGAGACGACCGCCAAGTTCATCCTCGTGATCGAGACCGCCGGCATGTTCCAGCGGCTGGTGAAGCACGGGTACTGGAAGAGCGCGAACTGCATCCTCGTATCGATGGGAGGGGTCCCGACGCGCGCCTGCCGGCGCTTCATCCGGCGTCTCGCCGACGCGAAGAAGATCCCCGTCTACGTCTTCGTCGACGGCGATCCGTACGGCATCTCGAACATCTACCGGACGTTCAAGGTGGGGTCGGGAAACGCGGCCCACATCAACGAGTTCTTCTGCGTGCCGCAGGCGCGGTTCCTCGGCATCACGCCCCAGGACATCGTCGACTACAAGCTTCCGACGCACCCGCTCAAGGACGTCGACGTGAAACGGGCGAAGGACGCGGTCAAGAACGACCCCTTCTTCCAGCATCACAAGGCCTGGGCCCAGGCCATGGAGCAGCTCGTCACGATGGGCGTCCGCGCCGAGCAACAGGCGCTCGCCGCGCACGGGTTGAACTACGTGATGGAGACGTACCTCCCCGAGAAGATCGCGCACCCCGAGCGGTTCCTGCCGTAGCGGGCGCGTGGTTCCCTCCGACTCCGCGCGATCGCGGCTTCGGCTCGCCGCGCTGGCGTTCGCGGTGATCGTCGCGGGCGGCGCCGCGGGGGTGCCGCGCGCTTCCGCGATCCCCCCGCCGCGTCCCGGCGAGACGCCCGAGTTCAGCATCTCCGCCTACTTCATGGGCGAGCCGGGCTACCTGCGCGAGTCGTCGCTGAAGGTCAACGTCTGGGGCGGCGCCCAGTACGACTCGCTGGCGAAGGGGCACGCGCGCATCGCGATCCCCGAGGGGATCCAGCTCGTGTCGGGCGACACGCTCCGGGACGTGCTCCTATCGCCGTTCGTGAGCCGGCCGCCGTCGGATCGCGGATGGTCGGTGACGATCCGTCCCATGCGTACCGGAACCTATACGATCCGGGGCGATCTGACGGTGGACGAGGGGCCTGAGCGTGGGCGGGACGAGAGCGGATTCGAGCTCTCGCTCGACGTGCGCGCCGATACGACGATCTTCGCCCCGACGCCGCGCGTCACGCGGTTCGAAAAGGTGCGCGAGGGGAGGCGGTTCCGGTACGCCGACGGGCTCCTCGTCCCGATCGACTCGACGGAGACGTTCCTCGAGTCGGAGATCACGTCGAAGCCGCGGGTCGTGAGGGAGGCCCGCGCGATCGCGCCGCGGGGCGCCGGCACGCCGCGCGACGGGGTGGCCTTCGTGGCGATCGTCGGCGCGGACGGGAGCCTGATCGACGCCATGCCGGTGGAGGAGCCCGGCTCGCTCGGGTTCGGTCCCGAGATTCTCGGCCCCGCGGAGGAGGCGCTCGCGTCCTTCCGCTTCGCCCCCGCGATCGCGCAGGGGCGGGCCGTGCCGGATTATCTGGCCCTGCGCGTCCGGTTCAAGGCGCCGGGGCGATAGGCGCCGACTCCACCCAGACGTACATCGTCGCGTCGCGGTCCCGGTAGACGAGCCGGCGTCCCGGCGGGAGCGCCTGCGCGTCGCGGACCAGTTGCCGGAGCTCGAAGCGGGCGCCGACGTCGTCGATGTTGATCTTGGGCGAGATCCCGAACGCGAGCATCGTGTCGATGGGCCGCTTGGGGAGGCTCATCGAGACGGTGGCCATGTCTCGTCCGGGCTCCCAGACCTCGATCCGGAGCTTGGCGCTCTTGGGCGTCCTGGCGGCGATGCTGAGGGGGACGTCGACCCAGACCGTCCAAAGGGTTCCGATGGTGAGGCAACCGACCGCGAACAGCGAGAGCGCGAGAATCGTCTGCTTCCGGGACATGCTTCACCTCCTTGGCGGCGGCAGCCGTCCCTTCCTCTACGCCCGCCCGGTGGCCGGGGTTTCAGCCCCCTCGTCGTCCGCGAGGCCCTGCGCGAGCCCGAGCTTCTTCATGAGGCGCGCCAGAACCTCCTGCTCGTCCGGTGTGAGGGCGGAGAATTGTTCCTGGATCGCCGCCGCGTGGCGCGGGAACGTCTGGGCGATGAGGGCGCGGCCCTTCGGCGTGAGATGAACGGTCACGATGCGCCGGTCGCTCGAGTCGCGGCGGCGCTCCGCGAGGCCGTCCCGCACGAGGTTGTCGACCACGAACGTGATATTGCCGCCCGTGGTGAGCTGCTTCCGGCCGAGCGCGCACTGGGGGAGGGGTCCCAGGTGGTAGAGCGTTTCGAGCACGCCGAACTGCCGTTCGGTGAGGCGCTCGGTCGCGAGCCTCCGCACGAGGCGGGCGGTCACGCTGCGCGCCGCGCGCATCAGCTTGATGTAGGCGTCCAACGCCCGCCTTTCGGCCGCCGTTCCCTCGTGGTGGGTGCCCATCCTCGCTCCGTGACGAACTCTAGTGGACCAGCAGGCGATCGATCGAGAGCGCGCCGCTCCCGTGAACGATGATCGCCGCCGCGAGCGCGATCGCCAAGAAATGATACTCGAAGCCCTCCCCTTTCTGGCCACCGGACCAGTTCATGAAGAAGCCGTTCGGCGCGTGGACCAAGAGCGCCGCGACGGACATGACCGCGGCGACGCCCACGGCCATCAGCCGTCCGCCGAGGCCGAGCACGAGGAGGGGGCCTCCGAAGAACTCGGTCGCGATCGCCAGGAGCCCGAGGGGCGCCGGGATGCCGAGGCTCTTCGTGAAGTACTGCATCGTCCCCGTGAATCCATACCCGCCGAACCAGCCGAGAAGTTTCTGGGCTCCGTGGACCCAGATGATCCCGCCAAGGACCAAGCGCGTGATGAGAAGAATGGGGTCGTTCGAGGTGCTCAATAGCCAGTGCCACATGATGTTACCCTCCAAGATAGGGGCGCATGAGGGGGCTTAATATTCCAGCTATTGTGATTCAATGTTGAATAATAGGATTCGGCCCGACCGTGACCCATGGCCTGGTCCCGCGGAGGCGGGCGCCGTGCGGGCGCCCGCCTCGATTCGCGCTCCCCGGGCTCACTCCACGAAGCTCGGCAGCTCCCGTCGGCCCGACGCGGCGCCCTCCCCCGGCGATCGCTGGCCGTTCAGCTTGTCGTCCACGTATTTCATGCGCACCGAGAGCGAGACGACGGCCACGGTGACCCCGAAGAGGCAGACGATGGTGGCCCCCATCGGCCAGTCCTTGACGTATGAGAGGAACGCCCCGGCCAGCGACAGCAAGAACGCGACGGACCACGCCCAATAGAGCCTTGCCGAACCCCTCCGGCCCAGGAGCGTCGCGCAGACCACCGGCACGATCAGGTAGGAGAAGACCGCCAACACGCCGGAGACCTTCACGGAGCTCGTGACGACGAGACCGAACGAGGCATAGAAGAGGAAGTCCCACTTCTTCACGGATAGGCCCATTCGTTTCGCCTTCCTCGGATCCTCCGAGCAGAGCTGGAAATTTCGACGGCCGAAGTAGAGGATCGCGCCGACCACCGCGAACAGCACCGTCATGATCACGATGTCCTTCCACGTCACCCATCCCAGGGCCTCCCCGCTCAGCGTGCCGCTCACGTGCTCGGCGCCGTGAGGAGCGTTCGCCAGGAGGATGAGCGTGGTCGCCGTCGCCAGCGCGAACGAGATTCCGATGAACGCCTCCTGGAGCACCGAGTGGTCCCGATCCCAGAGAAAGCTGAACAGGGCGGCGCCGAGGAGCGTGAAGCCGAAGGACCAGAAGTACATGCTGGGGTCGTGCGGCTCGGCCCCGAGCAGGAAGGCCACGCTCTGGCCGAGCGCCGCGATCTGGGCCAGGGCGAGATCGACGAAGATGACCCCCCGGGCCAGCACGTGCTGGCCCAGGGAGGGGAGGATCAGCGCCAAGAGCAGGCACGCCAGGAGCGGCAGCGACATGACGGTCAGGAAATTCACGGTTGTCCCCCCGCCTTTCCGGAAAGGGCCTGCGCCAACGACGAGACCATGGAATCGAACTTGGCGAAGACGTCGTCGGTGCCGGGAATCCCGCCCGCCTCGGTGGCGACCTCGACGGCGACGCCGCCCGCGCGCTTCGCCAGTTCCTTGCTGGCGTCGGCCTTGTAGTACGGCTGGTACTCGACGACCTTCACGCCCGCTTGCTTCATCGCCTCCGCGAGCTCGGCGATATGGCGAGGGCTCGGCGGAATCCCCGGCTTCGGCTCGACGGTTCCGAAGATCTTCAGACCGAAGCGCTCGGCGAAGTAGATGAAGTTCCGGTGATAGATCACGAGGGAGGCTCCCTTGTGCGGAGCAAGCTCCCGCTCCCACTTCGCGAGCGAGGTCTCCATCCTCGCGTCGAACGCCTTGGCGTTCGCGGCGTAGTCGGACGCGTTCGCCGGATCGAGCGAGGAGAACACCGCCGCGAGATGGTCGGCCACGGCCTCGAGCTGTTTCGGATCGAGGTAGTAGTGGGGATTCCCGAGCGGGTGGATGTCCCCCTCGGCGCGGTTCACCGTGCCCACCGGCTTCTCGAGCACCGCGACGCCCTCCGAAGCGTCCACGAATCCCTTCGCGCCCGGCTGGATCTTCGGATTGCGGCTACCCGGCAGCACGAGCGGGAGCCAGCCGCCGTCCAGCTCCAGGCCGACGGAGACGAACACGTCGGCCTGTTGGATCTTCTTCATCAAGCTCGGCTTGGCCGGAACGAAGTGCGGATCCTCGTCGCCCCGACAAAGGCTTTGCGCCGAAACGTGCTTCCCGCCCACGAACTGGGCGACGGAAGCGAGATCGGTCAGCGACGTCGCGACGTTCAGATCGGCGAACGCGGTGGGCGCGATCAGGAGCCCCCCGGCGGCCGCCATCATGCCTCTCACGAACCAATTCATGGATTCCTCCCGAGTCTGAGCGTTCCTGCTTCGTGGGTTCTTCCGCGGCCGACGCGACGCGGGGTCAGTACGCGTGGGCCGGGTGGTAGCCGATCGTGAAACTCAGTTGCACCATGATTCGGTCGTCGTTCCGCTTGATCCCGTCGCCGGCGTCCGCCGCCGCGTGGCTGTACTCCAGCCTCACCGAGGAGAACTCCGAGGGGGTCCACGCGACGTTGGCGGAGCCCCGCGTCACCCTCCCGGGAATCTCGGTACCCGTCCCGTCGACCAGGAAGTCGGCGAAGCTGTCCTTCGATTGCTCGCCGCGGACCCCGGCCCACCAGACCTGCGACAGACGATCCTGGAACGACGCGTACCAGCCGTCTTGCTGCTTGCGGTACGTCCCGCCGGCGGACGAGCCCTTCTGGATGTATTCGCCCTGCGCGATCCATCCGCGGCGATTCGAGTTCTGGGGAGGGACGTGGCGAATCGTGGCGTCCGCGCCGATCGCGGAGTTCAGAGAGCCGTCTTCCCCGCGCCCCTGCAGGAGGGACTGGCCGATCTCCAGCGTGGTCGCGCCGTTCAAGTCGAACACGTTCTTGAAGTGCCCGAGGAACGGGACGTTGTCGTGTCTCGTCGAGCCGAAGTCGAGGGGATGCTCGTCGTCGGTGGGGATGGCCTGGTAGATCCCGCCGGTCAATTCAGAGAACCAGGGCAGGGGGGTGAGCCACGCCGCCTCCATCCCGGCATCCTTGAACCCCTCCTCCCCGATGGAGTTGGCCATGATGATCGGAGCCTGGATGAACGGAAACGCGTGGGCGTGGAGCAGCCCGTGTTTTCCGAAGCTGCCCCGGATCTTCCCGAGGGTCAGCTGAATGGAAGGGATGCGCGTGGTGCGCGCCCACACCTCTTCCGGATCCACTCCGTCCGGCGCGAAGACGATGTTGCTCGTCAGGGTCCAGTACGGGTCCACGACGGAGATGAGGCTGATCTCCGCCTCGTCGAACCGCAGTCCGTACGGCTCGTTCAGGCTGCGCGCGGCCTGTCCTGAGAAGAGGGCGTTCATTCCGATCGAAGGGTTCGCCAGATTGGAGAACATCGATCGCGCCTGAGCGGCGGCGAGGACGGGCGCGCACATCAATCCGGCGAACAGGCAAGCAAACAGGCGAAGTCTCATGGGCCGAGGCCTCCTGAGAACGGAAGGCGAGCATGTTGACGACAGCCAGCGTCGAGCCGGGCGGGCACGCGGTTCGCGGCTCGCCGGCGTCCAGGCGCCGAGTTCGAACGGGAGAGGCTAGGGGGTGCTAGGTCCGGGGAGGAGCGCGGCTCGGAGGGGCGCCGTGCTTGTCGACATCGGGGGCGACGTCGAGACAGATCCGGGGCGCGGCATCGAAAGACGGGCCAAGCGTCGGCACCGACGCCGCGTGCGGCACGACGGCCGGCGTGTGGGCCACGGTGCAGAGCGCGCAGTCATCGGCGCGCCTCGCGTCGCGGTGCTGGTGCACCGCGACCACGAGGACCACGCCGATGAGATAGACGGCGACCGCTCCCCTTAGCCACGGGGCGATCCGCCGTTCGATGTGACGAAGTCGGTTCATGAGGATCGAGGGGCCCGGCACGCGCCGGCCGCCCCCAAAGTCTGAGCGGGGCCGAGTCTCCCCGTCAAGACCGCAGCTGCCTCCCCTCAGCCTTTCCGCGAGGCCCAGATCATCCCGACGCCCCAGACGATCAGGAGCGCCGGCCAGTAGCGGAGGATGTTGCCGTGAAGGAGGCCGAACTGCTGGAGGAGGAGCCCGGTGCCCACCGCGATGAGCGTCAGGGGAAACGCGATCGTGTGACTGCCTCCGGCCATCGTGTGGATCCTCCCTGGAATGGTGGGTCGTGAACGACTGGGGCTAGAGCGCCGACTGCGCCGCCCGTTTGACGCGCAGGTAGAAGAGCGGCCCCTCCACGCGGATCACGATCACGCGACCCGACCCGTCCGCGGTCCACAGCCTGGTTCGCGACCGACCTCCCACGTGTCGGAGGAAATCGTCGGGAACCGAGGCCCACGTCAGAGGGGAATGGATCTCGACCCGGACCGGCGCGTTCGCCGGCACCACGACGTCGGCCTTCGAGAGGAACCCGCGCAGCAGGACGAGCGCGGGGCGCCCGGCTCCGGTCGCCACGACGCGCACGCCGGAGGCCATGGCGTCGAAGTCGCACCGCTCCGGACGGAGGCGGCTCACGTCCGCGCGCACGCTGGAGAGGAGCGACTTCGTCTCGAGGCGGAGCCCGAGGCGGTCCGGCGCGTGGACCGATATCGTGCCGCCGAGGGGCGCCTGATAGACGTGCGTCCCCGAGGCCGGCCAGTCGAGGAGCGCCGCGCCGTTCGACGACTGGAAGTGGTGCGTCGCCTTCGCCTCGCCTCCCGCGCCTCGCACGGTCAGCTCCAGACGTCGCGACGCGTCGCCCGCGGCCCCCGCGTCGACGTCGATCGACCCTCCGAAGGCCCTCGCGCGCATGGTCAGCGATTCGACGCGCGGGTGCGCGAGGTCGAGGATCGTCGCGTACGCGGGGCGCGTCGGGGCACCGTGGTGATAGGCCCACCACGCGCCGGCCGCCATCAGGGCGATGACGAGGAGGGTCGCGATCCACCCAAGGAGCGCGTTCCGGATGGCGTTGGCCAGGAGCGCCAGGCCGATCGCGATGAGCACCACCGGCCAGTACTGGAGGACCCAGAACGCGGAGCCGGCGGGCAGGAATCCGATGTGGCCCGCAAGGAGGATCACCCCGAGGCCCACCAGGAGCACGCCGAGCACGAGCTTGCCGAATCCCATGGGGGGAAGCCGTATCACGGGGGCCGGTCCGATGCAAGGGACGCCTTGGAGGGGCCCTCCGTCGGGCTGTCCCAGGCCCCGGCGGCAAGTACCTTTCCGTGCTTCGGGATAGCGTCCAACCCCCAAAAGTTAAGGTAGCTTACAAAATCAAGTTAAGATAACTTAACTCCTTCCCTTGTGAGACGGCTCGCTCGGAAGGGCGATCCCGCGACCCCACTACCGGAGGGATGGAAGATGACCCGGCTTCGAAGCAGCGTTCTCTTCGCCTTGGCGACGCTCGTCGCGGTGGCGATCCTCGCCCCCGCGCCCGCGCGCGCCGATCGAAAGTACTTCGTCGAAACCTACACGCCGTATCTCGCTCCGGCCGGCGAGCTGGAGTTCGAGACCTGGCTCACCGCCAGGTCCGGAAGACAGGATCCCTCGGAGCGCGTGGCCTGGGAGCAGCGCGAGGAATTCGAGTACGCGGTCACGGATCGACTGACCACCGCCGCGTATCTCAACTTCAGCCAGCCGTCGGGGGGCTCCCTTCGGTTCACGGCCCCCTCGCTCGAGCTGATCTATCGAATGGCCGATCCGGGCAGGATCCCGGGCGATCCGGCCGTCTATCTGGAGACGACGGAATCGGGCGAGGAACTCGAGATGGAGCCGAAGCTCCTCCTCGCGCGCCGCGCCGGGCGTCTCGTGAGCGCGGCGAACGTGATCGGCGAATTCGAATTCCGGCACAACGACGACGAGCTCCTCGAGAGCGGCGCCGTGCTCCGGAAGGCGTGGGCCTGGGCCCTCACCGGGGGCGCCGCCTACGAGGTGTCCCCGAACGTCTCCGTGGCGCTCGAGGCGCGTTATCGGAGCGAGTACCCCAATTTCGGGCCGCGCTCGGGCGCGGCGTTCTCGCTCGGGCCGGCGGTGAATCTGCAGGCGGGGAAGGTGCAGCTCGCCATCGGCATGCTGAAGCAGGTGCGTGGGACGCCGAGGACGACGGGGAACCTCAATCTGGCCGACTTCGAGCGCACCGAGATTCGCACCATCATCGGAGTCGATCTTTGAGGAGGTGTCTTTGCCTCATGGCGCTGATATCCGCCGGGTGCGCGCACGCGCCACGAGCGGAGGTTCGAGCGGCCGACGATGGGAACGACGCGTACGCGCGGGGCCTCCTGGCGCGGCGCTGCCAGGGCTGCCACGCCATGCCGGATCCGCGATCCCATTCCCGTGAGGCCTGGGCGCGGGGGCTCGCCAAGATGCGCCGGCGCCTGAATCTCCCGGACGAGGATTGGCGGAGCCTTCTCGCCCTGGTTCCCCAGGACTCGGCGGCGAGTGGGGTCAAGTGACGGCGCCGAAACGGCTTTGGCCGGCGCGGGCCTCCCGCGCCGGCCTTTCCGGTTGACTTTCCCCGTCCACGCCGAGAGAATTCGCGTCCATTCAACGAGTTACAGGGAGGGCCCATGCCGGAGCTCAAGGGAAAGACGGCGCTCGTCACGGGGGGCACGCGCGGAATCGGCAAGGCGATCGCGCTCGACCTCGCTGAGATGGGCGCGGACGTCGCCATCAATTTCTTCCGGAGCCGCGAGTCGGCCAAGGCCACCGTCGCCGAGCTCGAGGCCAAGGGGGTCCGGTCGGTCGCGCTCCGCGCCAACATCGGGAACGAGGAACAGATCCCCGGCATGTTCGCGGAGCTCAAGGAGAAGTTCGGGAAGCTCGACATCCTCGTCTCGAACGCGGCGCTCGGACACTTCGGCAACGTGCTCGAGGTGAACGACAAGATGTGGGACGTCGCGATGGCGACGAACGCGAAGGCTCTCCTCTTCTGCGCGCAGGAAGCGGTCAAGATCATGCCCGACGGGGGCAAGATCCTCGCGCTCACGTCGCTCGGCAGCCACCGGTACATCCCCGGCTACGCCGCCATCGGCGTTTCCAAGGCCGCGATCGAGACCCTCGTCCGCTACCTCGCGTACGAGCTCGCGCCGAAGAAGATCAACGTGAACGCCGTCTCGGGCGGATTCATCGACACCGATTCGCTCAAGATCTTCCCGAGCTACGACGAGATCATCCGCGAGTCGATCGAGCGGACGCCGTTCAAGCGCGTCGGCACGCCGAAGGAAGTCGCGAACGTCGCCGCCTTCCTCTGCACCGACCGGGCTTCCTGGGTCACGGGCCAGGTGGTCATCGTGGACGGAGGCTACACGCTCGGCTGATCGCGCCGCGGCGGCGCCTCGGCGCCGGCCGGCGCGCCTCGCTCATCGCCTCGGCGCCCACCAGCCGACGAGGCGCGTGCTCCCGAGGAACGAGAGGAGCCGGCCGTCGAAGAGCAGGAAGCCGACGATGCCGAGGTTCACGATCGAGGCGACGAGCACGGTGCGGAGCAGCGACGCGTCGCCGCCGAACTCCGGGGGCCTCGTGATCAGGTAGGTGAGCGAAGCCACCTCGCTCAGGAGCGCGAAGACGATCCCCCACGGTCGCGCCGACCGTTTGCCCAGCCAGAGCGCGGTCATCACGAAGAACGCTCCCCCCGACTGGACCGCGGAGAAGAAGACGCTCTGGACCGCCATCTGGAGCGCGTAGCCCGCGAGCGCGCCGCGCTCCACCTGGGACGCGATGTAGAACGACGTCCCGAGCACGCCGCCCAGGAGCTCCTGGAACCCCTTGATGGCCCAGATCGCGGTCAGAGCGTGGATCTGCCACGGGCGTCGGACCGTGCGGGCCGCCGCGACGCTCGCCACCGGATCAGACCGTCGCCGCGACCGTGATCGCGGGCTCGTTTCGCACCGGGAAGTTGACCGAGTTCGCGATGAAGCACTCGTGGTGCGCCGCCTCGTGGAGCGCACGCGCCTTCTCCGGGTCCGATCCGGCGGCGATCGTCACGCGCGGCCGGAGGAGGACGTCGGTGAACTTGAAGGTCTTTTCGACGCGCGACATCACGCCGACGGCCTCGTCCTCGTACGTGATCACCTGGACGCCGCTTCGGACGCAGAGCGCGATGTACGAGAGGAAGTGGCACGCCGAGAGGGACGCGACGAGCAGGTCCTCGGGATTCTCCCGGGCGGGATCGCCCCGGAACGCGGGCGCCGACGACATCGCGATCGACGGCTTCCCCGGGATGTCCACCCGGCAGTCGCGCGAGTAGGCGGCGTAGTCGGTCGCCGGGCCCTTCGCGGCTCCCGTCCAGACCAGGCGGCATTCGAACCGGTGATCGTGGCTCACGGCCATGACGATGTCTCCTTCGACGCGCCGCCCGCGGCGGCGCTCATGCGACGGCCGGGCGGCCCGCGGCCGCGGACTCCCGGTCGGTGGATGGATCGATGCGGCGTCTGAGATCCCAGTACCCGGCCGCCGCGATCACGGTCACGCTCGCGAGGCCGCACCAGAGAACGATCGGGCGCCCCTTCGCCAGGTCGAGCAGCGCTCCGCCGGCGAGCGGTCCGATCGACCAGCCGAACGCGTTGAAGAGCCCGTAGACTCCCATGTACCGGCCGCGCAGCTCCTCCGAGGAGAAGTTGGCGACCAGCCCCATCGAGGCCGGGAGCGACACGATCTCGCCCGAGGTCACGATGAACATCGCGATCAGGAGCGGGACGAATCCCGACGCCCACCCCATCATGCCATAGCCGAGCGCGTAGAGGAGACTCCCCACGGTGAGGGCCGTCGTCATCCGCGTGCCGCCGAGGAGCCGCGTGGCGGGGAACTGGAGGAAGACGACCATGAGCCCGTTCAGCGTGTAGAGGAAGCCCAGCTGCACCTTGCTGAGCCCCACCCACTCCACGGCGAAGACCGAGAGCGTGGACATGAGCTGCGCCATGACGAGGAAGAGGAGGAGCGTGATCACGCAGTACCGGAGGAAGAGGCGGTCGCGCGCGATCACGTCGAGGCCCGCGTAGGAGAGGCGCCGCCCGCCCGTGGAGGGGCCGATCTGCGGCACCTGAACCCGCGCCGGCTCGTCCCCCGGCGGCTCCCGGCGCGCGCGGTCCGGAATCGTCTCGACCACCTTGAGGGCGATCAGGACGCCTGCCACGAGGAGCACGAACGCGCCGAGGAAGAAGAGCGAGGCGTAGGACTGGGCCGCCAGGAAGCCGCCGAGCGCCGGCCCGAGCGCCCACCCGAGATTCCCGCCCACGCGAAGGACGCCGTACGCTTCGATCCGCTTCTCGCCGTGCGTGATGTCGGCGACCATGGCCGCGGACGGCGGTTCGTACATGCGCCCCGCGATCGAGCTGAGCGACGTGAGGAGCACGAACGCGAGGAACGGCCAGTGCCAGAGGACCGACGCGCCGAGGCCCGCGAAGGCGACCGCGCGCAGGAACTGGGAGATCAGGAGCACCATCTTCCGCCCGTAGCGGTCGCTCATGTCCCCCCCGACGACCTGGCCGAGGGCGCCGGCCAAGGCGGCGACGAAGAAGACCGATCCGACCGCGCTCATCGGGATGCCGCGCACGCCGTGGAGGTAGAGCGCGAGGAACGGGATGACGATCGCGAAGCCGGTCGAGGAGATCAGCCGCCCGGCGAAGAGGTAGAGAAGGCGGCGATCTTCCTGGAAGAGAACGCGACGGGGAAAGACGGTGTCGACCCAACGGAGCACGCGTGCCTCACCCCGATCGGGTCGGGAGGGCGTGGTGCGTCGGCGCGCGTTTCACGATGGAAAGAGGGTAACACAGCGGGGTAGGCTCCAGCCGCCGGCCCAGGGGCCGGCCCTGCCTGTCGGGCGCGGCGGCCGCGCGGGCCGACGGACGCGTCACCACGGAGGTGGAGCGATGCTGAAAGAATTCAAGGAATTCCTGATGAAGCACGGCGTGATCGGGCTGGCGGTCGCGGTCGTGATCGGCGGGGCGGTGGGCAAGCTCGTCACGGCGCTCGTGGCGGACATCATCATGCCGGTCGTGGGGGCGCTGACTCCGAGCGGCAATTGGCGTGAGGCGGTGCTTCAGATCGGCAATATCAAGTTCGGGATCGGGGACTTCGCGGGCGCGTTCGTGGACTTCGTCATCATCTCGCTGGTCATCTTCCTCATCGTGAAGAACCTGATCAAGGAGGCGCCGGCGAAGGGATGATCTAGGGACCGGTGGCGTGGGCGACCGCGGCCGAGCCCGCCCGGTACGCAGCCTCGGCCCTCCGTTTCAGGGCCTCGTTCATCTGAATGAAGCCGCGCTTCACGCTTCCGTTCAGCGTCGGCGTGAAGAAGGGGACCAGGATCCCGGTGAACGTCTCGTTCTGCGTGAAGCGGGCATGGGTCGAATCGAGCGGCGCCACCTCGAGGAGGTGCTCGCCGTCGAAGACGCCCGGCGCCAGCACGCGGCCGCGCCAGCGGAGCGTCCCGGACGGATCGTAATCGAGGATCTTCGGGTGGACGGTCATCGCGGGGCCGTGCGGTGGGTCGATGGAGACGTCGAGGCGCCCTCCCTTCCGGAGGAGCCCGGTGGCCCTGGGCATGAAGCGGTTCCACTGCGGATAGGAGGCCAAGTCGGAGGCGATCGCCCAGACCCGGTCGGCCGGCGCGGCGATGTCGATGTGCGTCTCGAGATCGAGGCGGGGCCAATGGGTCGCCTGCGCGATCGCGAGCAGAACGCCCAAGGCGATGGCCACGAACAGGAAGAGATGGGAGAGCGATCGGAGCCGACCGCGCACGTCGGGATCGGATCCCATCGGCGATTGGATCATGAGCACCCCTCGGCGCTCCGGGCGCGCGGCGATGCCGCGGCCTCGGCGCGAGCCCGTATAATGCCACATCCACGACCATGACGACCGAACCCATCGTCCGAATGGACGATCTCTTTCCCTGGCGGCCGGCGCCGCGCTCGGACGCGCTGCCCCATCACGCGGGCGAGGACAAGGTCCTCCCTCTCGCGGAGGCGATCCGGCGCCACGTCCGGCCCGGAGCCTCGATCGCGCTTGGAACCTGCCTCGAACAGATGATCCCCTTCGCGGCGACGCATGAGCTCATCCGTCAAGAAACCGGCGACCTCACCCTCATCGGGCCGGTCAGCGACATCTGCTTCGACCAACTGATCGGCGCGGGGCTCGCGCGCCGGGTGATGGCGGCCTGGGTGGGGAACGTGATGATGGGCTCGGCGTACGCGTTCCGGCGGGCCGTCGAGCGCGGCGCGCCGCGGCCGCTCGAGGTCGTCGACTTCTCGAACTTCACGCTCGCGCTGGCGCTCCACGCCGGCGCCATCGGCGCGCCGTTCATTCCGACGCGGAGCGCGCTCGGCGCCGACTGGATCGACGGGAATCCGTACCTCGCGCGGATCGACGATCCGCTGGGAGGAGGGCCGGTGCTGGCCGTGAAGCCGCTCCGTCCCGACGTCACGATCGTCCACGCGCAGCGCGCGGACCCGCACGGCAACGCCGTGATGTGGGGAAGCCTCGGGATCACCCCCGACGCCGCGCGCGCCGCGCGCGCCGTGATCGTGACCGCGGAGGAGATCGTCTCGCCCGAGCGGATCCGGCGCGATCCGAATCGGGTCGTCGTGCCGGGCCTCGTGGTCGTCGCGGTCTGCGAGGCGCGGTTCGGCGCCCATCCGTCGCCGGCGCAGGGCTACTACCGGCGCGACCACGAGGCGTACGCGGCGTATCACCGCGCCACGAAGACCGAGGGAGGCTACGCGGCCTGGCGCGCCGAGTGGGTGGACGGGGCGCGGGATCTCGCGGGGTACGTGGCGCGCCTCGGGAACGAGCGCGTACACGCCCTGATCCCGGTGGAGCATCACTTCGCGGAGCCGGTGGACTATGGGTATTGAGCGGGAGCGGGGAGTGGCGGTTCATGGCGGCGCGGGAGCCGTCGGGGGCGGCGCGACGCTCGACGCGATCCCGGTGCGGCCGCTCGTGCGCGCCTTGCCGCGGGGCTTGACCGCGATTCGCGCCCTGGCGGCGGTCGAGCGCCTCCCGCACACCCTCTTCCTCGAGAGCGCGGGCGAGGAGGGGGAGTCGTGCGAGTGGACGATTCTCGCGTTCGACCCCGTCTGGCGCCTGGAGGCCGCGGCCGGCGGCGACGCGGGCTTGGGCCGTGTCGTTCGCGTCGAGGGCGGAGCCGCCGTGACCCTGGCCGGCCATCCGCTCGCCGCGCTCGCCGCGGCCTGGCCACCGCGCGTCCTCTTCGAAGAGCCGCCGCCGATCCCGTTCGCGGGCGGCCTCGCGGGCTATCTCTCCTACGACGTGAAGGACTGGATCGAACGCTACCCCGCGCGGGCGAAGCGCGAGTGGAGGTTCCCCGATCTCTCCCTCGGGTTCTACGACGTCGTCTGGGCGTGGAGGCGATCGACCGGGGAGGGCTGGGTCGTCTCCACCGGGCTCCCCGAGCCCGATGTCGCCGGCCGGACCCGGCGCGCCGAGGCGCGCCTCGGTGAGCAGTGGCGCCTCGTCGAAGAGGCGCTGGGACCCGCGGCGCGAGACGAGGCGGGCGGCGCGACCCGGGCGCCGCTCCGTGACCCGGCGGGCGCCGCGTCCGTGGGCGCGCCGGCCCGCGTCGTCTCCAACTTCACGCGTGACGGCTACCGGCGCGCCGTCGAGCGCGCGCTCGAGCACATCGCGGCAGGCGACATCTACCAGGTGAACCTGGCCCAGCGCTTCCGCGTCGAGGCGGCGCCGCCGGCCCACGCGCTCTACCGCGCCCTTCGGGAGGCCGCGCCCGCCCCGTTCCTCGCGTACCTCTCGCTCGGTGACGGAGCCGGCATCGCGTCGTCCTCGCCGGAGCGTTTCTTCCGCGTCCAGGGAGACCGCATCGAGACCTGGCCGATCAAGGGGACGCGCCCGCGCGGCCGCACGCCCGAGGAGGACGCGGAGCTGGCCGGCGCGCTCCGCCGGAGCGAGAAGGATCGCGCCGAGAACGTGATGATCGTCGATCTCGAGCGGAACGACCTGGGGCGCCTCTGCGCGATCGGGAGCGTCCACGTCCCCGCGCTCTGCGAGGTGACGAGCCACTCGAACGTGCACCACCTCGTGTCGCGCGTCGAGGGGCGGCTCCGGGACGACGTGGGGCCCGTCGACGTGATCCGCGCGGTCTTCCCGGGCGGGTCGATCACCGGCGCGCCCAAGATTCGGGCGGTCGAGATCATCGACGCGCTCGAGCCGGTGCGCCGCGGCGTCTACACCGGCGCGATCGGCTACTGGGGCGTGGACGGCGGCTGCGACTGGAACATCGCGATCCGGACGGTGGTGGCGGCGGGAGGCGTCGCGACGTTCCACGCGGGCGGCGGCATCGTCGCCGACTCGACGCCCGACGGCGAGTACGAGGAGACGCTGATCAAAGCGAGCGGGATGATGCGGGCGCTGGGGGTGCGGTGGGAAGGCTAGCGCCCCGGGCGGGGCGGCCTACCGGTCCTTCCACTTGGGCTCGCGTTTCTCCAGGTAGGCGCGGATCCCCTCCGCGGCGTCCTCCGTTTTCAGAAGCTCCTGCACGTAGAGCCGCTCCGCCTCGGCGAGCGCCGCGTCGAACGGCCGCTCCTCTCCCGCGCGGAGCGCGCGCTTCGCGATCCGGAGCGCGGCGGCGCTCTTCTCCGTGAAGAGCGAAACGTAGCGCTCGAGCGCGCCCTCCATCCCGCCGCGCGGAACGACCAGGTTCACGAGCCCCATCGCGGCGGCCTCCTCGGCCGTGATCTGCTCGCCGCTCAGGATGATCTCGGCCGCCTTCTGCGGGGCGAGGTGCCGCGGGAGCGCGGCCGCCCCGACGGGCGGGAAGCAGGCGAGCCAGATCTCCGGGGCGCCGAACGACGCCCCCTCCTCGGCGACCATCATGTCGCAGGCGAGGGCCAGCTCGAAGCCACCCCCGAGGGCGACGCCGCGCACCGCCGCCACGGTCACGCACTCGAGGGCGCGGAGCGAGCGGATCACCGTGTGGAAGCGACGGAGCATCGCCTCGGCCTTGTCGGGCATGTGGTCGGCGATGTTGACGCCCGAGGAGAATGCCTTGTCGCCGGTCGCGGCGAGCACCGTGACGACCACGCCGGGCGTTCGGGTCACCCGCGCGACGGCTTCGCCCAGCGCCTCCACCGTCGGGACGTCGAGGATGTGGAGCGGCGGCCGGTCGAGCGTGATCCGCGCGACGCGCCCCTCCACTTCGAAGCGGACCGGTCCCCCCACGTTCATGTCGAGACGCTACCACAGGACACCGCGGTGCCGCGCCTGTATCCTGGTACCAGGAGGCATCATCCATGAGAGCCATGGTCCTCGACCGCCAGGCCCCGATCGACTCGGCCCCGCTCGCGCCGCGGAACGTCCCCGTCCCCGAGCCCGGCCCCGGTGAGGTGCGCGTCCGGGTCCGCGCGTGCGGGCTCTGCCGCACCGACCTCCACGTCGTCGAGGGGGACCTCCCGCCGCGGAAGCTCCCGCTGATCCCCGGGCACCAGGTGGTCGGGACGGTCGATCGGCTCGGACCGGGCGCCGCCCGGTTCCGGGAAGGCGACCGGATCGGAATCGCCTGGCTCAGGCACACGTGCGGCGTCTGCGGCTATTGCCGCTCCGGCCGCGAGAACCTCTGCGAGTCGGCGCGCTTCACGGGCTATCACGAAGACGGCGGCTACGCCGAGTACGCCGTCGTGCCCGAGGCGTTCGCGTACGCGCTTCCCTCCATCTTCGGCGACGCGGAGGCCACGCCGCTCCTCTGCGCGGGGATCATCGGCTATCGGTCCTTCAAGCGGAGCGAGACGCCCGATGGCGGCCGCCTCGGCCTATGGGGCTTCGGGTCGAGCGCGCACGTCACGATCCAGGTGGCGCGGGCGCGCGGCATCGAGGTCTACGTGGCGACACGCGACGAGAAGCACCAACGCCTCGCGCGGGAGCTGGGAGCGGCGTGGGTCGGGGGCGGGGATGAGGATCTCCCCGTAAAGGTGCACGGCGGGATCCTCTTCGCGCCGGCGGGCGGGATCGTGCCGCGGGCGATGCGCTCGCTCGAAAAGGGGGGCACGCTCGCGGTCGCGGGGATATGGCTCTCGCCGATTCCCGGTCTCGACTACGGGCGGGAGCTCTTCTACGAGAAGAATCTCCGGAGCGTGACCGCCAACACGCGGGAGGACGGCGAGGGGCTCCTTCGCGAGGCCGCCGCGATCCCGATCCGCCCGCGGGTCGAGACGATGCCGCTCGAGCAGGCCAACGAAGGACTCCGACGCCTCAAGAACGACGAGTTGAACGGCAC
>DASVDZ010000048.1:0-6419 GCA_036380835.1 Candidatus Eiseniibacteriota bacterium
GCCCGCCGAGGCGAGCGGGCGGCCGAAGTCGTCCCGCCCCGTCGGCATGTTCACGTCCGCCCACCCGAGCGCGCCGGCCAGGTACCACGACCAGCCCGGCCTGCGCATGTCGAAATTCCGTTCGAGGCCGGCGCGGGCCTCGAAGAGCTTCGACTTCTCGCCGCCCAGGTCGGTGTCGAACCGGCCGGCGAGCCCCTCGAGGAAATAGGAGACCGGCCGCTTCATGTTGGCGCCGATCCGAAGTCCGTAGACGGGCGAGTAGTCGGCACGGCGCCCCGGGCCGACCACGTCCCGGTCCATCCGATGGATGCCGAGCAGGAGCCCCAGCTCGCCCGGTGACTTCGACTCGGCGGACGCGGGACTCGGGGCCGCCGCCAGGATGCTGGTGAGCGCGAGCAGGAGCGAAAGGCGACGGAGCGTCGGCGACATGGGAAACCTCCTCCTCGGGGAAAGGAGCCGATATACGGCACGCGTCCCCGCGCGATTCCGAGGTCGCGGGGCGCTCCGCATTCTACACGCCCGGACCCGGTCCACGGAACCGGGGTATCTCTACCTCCGGCTGGTACAATGGGTTCACGCGCTCCCGCGGATCGCTCGGGGGGCGGGATCGGCGGCGAGGGTGAGGGATCGTTCATGAATCGCGTCTTGGCCATGGATCGCGTGATGTCCGCGTACAACGCGGCGTTGGCCGCCGCGTGGGCGCTCCTCTTCCGTGATCTCTGGCCGCTCTGGCCGGCGCTCGTCGCGCTGCACGCGGCCCTCGCCGCCCTCCCACTCCTCCTGCGCCGGATCCCCGAGCGGCTCCCGACCCCGATCGCGGCGATCCGGATCGGTTATCCGATTCTCTCGCTCTTTCCCCTCTGGTCCGAGCTCGGCTGGATGCATCGGCTGCACTTGGCCCCGGGGCACGACGCCGCGATCGCGCGCATCGACCACGTCGTCTTCGGGACCCACTGGAACGCCGCGTGGCGCGTCATGATGCCGGAGACGTGGCTCAACGAGACGATGCACGGCCTCTACCTGGCGTACTACCCGATCCTCGTCACGCCGGCCCTCTTGGCCGCGCTCCTCCGCCGGGGCGAAGCCTTCCGCGACATCTCGTTCCGCCTCATGCTGACGTATACCGCCTGCTTCGCCGTCTACGTCTTCTTCCCGGTCTACGGGCCGCGCCAGACCGGCGGACCGGCGGGGGTCCCGGGCGGCCTCTTCGAGCCGCTCATGAATCGGATCTTCGCCGCGGGCGATTCGCCCGGCACGGCGTTCCCTTCGTCGCACGTCGCGGGTGCCATGACGAGCGCCTGGCTCGCCTTGAGGTGGCTGCCGCGCCCGGTCGGCGTGACGCTCCTCCTCGGCGCCGTCGGCGTGGCGTTCGCGACCGTCTACACGGGGAACCACTACGCGATCGACGCGCTGGGCGGAATCCTCTGGGCCGGAATCCTGCAATCGGCGGTCGCTCCCCTCTTCCTGCCGCGATGACGGCGCCCGGACCGATCGAGATCGAAGACGAGGAGACGCTCGCGGCGATCGTCCGCTCGATGAGGACCGTCGCCGTGGTCGGGATGGTCGACGAGCGGAAGGCCGACCGGCCGGCGCACGCGATTCCGCGCCTGCTCCTCGCGCGGGGGCTCCGGGTCGTCCCCGTGAACCCGCGGATCGAGAGGGCGCTCGGCGAGAAGGCCTATCCCGACCTGGCGTCGGTCCCCGTGCCCTTCGACGCCGTCGACGTCTTTCGCCGGTCGGAGGACGTCTGGTCGCACGCCGAGGAGGTCCTCGCCCTCCCCGCGGACCGGCGGCCGAGCGTGTTCTGGATGCAGTCGGGGATCCGGAACGAGCGGGCCGCGGCCGCGCTGACCGCGGCCGGCGTCCGGGTGGTCATGGATCGCTGCCTCGGCGTCTACGCGGCCCGGTATCGGACCCCGGCCGCGCCCTAGCCCCGCGCGCGCTTCCCACATCCCCCGCAAGGTTCGGATAGATCGTGTCCCGCCGTTCGCATAGCCTCGTCGTCGGGAGGAAGGACCGATGAACGAGAGCAAGAGCCAACGGATCCAGGAGAACCCGATCGAGGACGAGCGGCGCTGGCGCGCCGTGATCGCGCGGGACAGGTCGCACGACGGGCGGTTCGTCCTGGCCGTGCGGACGACCGGCATCTACTGCCGGCCATCATGCCCCGCGCGGAGGCCGCTGCGGCGGAACGTCGTCTTCTTCGCCGGGCCGGACGACGCGGAGCGCGCGGGCTACCGCGCCTGCCTCCGCTGCAAGCCGCGCGAAGCCGGCGCCCCCGATCCGCAGGGGACGCTCGTGCGGCGCGTCTGCGCCTACATCGACGCGCACGCGCGTGACGAACGGATCACGCTGGCCGACCTCGCGCGCGAGGTCGGGCTCTCTCCCGACCACCTCCAGCGGACGTTCCGCGCCCGTCTCGGAATCACCCCGCGCCGGTACGCCGACGCGGTCCGGATCGGGGCGCTCAAAGCGGGCCTCAAGCGAAAGGAGCAGGTCACCATGGCGATGTACGACGCGGGATACGGATCGAGCAGCCGACTCTACGAGCGGTCGAACGGCGCGCTCGGCATGACCCCCGGGGACTATCGGGCGGGCGGCCGCGGGGCCGCCATCGCGTACACCGTGACGAAGACGCCGATCGGGCCGATGCTGGTGGCGGCGACGGAACGGGGAATCTGCAGCGTGAGGATCGGGCGCGGCCCCGACGCCGGCCTGGACGCGCTCAAGGCGGAGTTCCCCGCCGCGAGGATCCGCCGGGACGAGCGCGCGCTCGGACGGTGGGTGCGCGCCATCGTGCGCCACCTGTCCGGCGCCACGCCGAGGCTCGACGTGCCGGTGGACGTTCGCGCGACGGCGTTCCAGGAGCGGGTCTGGGCGGCGCTCCGCGCGATCCCCTACGGCGAGACGAGGAGCTACCAGGAGGTCGCCCGGATCGTCGGGAGCCCGCGCGCCGCGCGCGCGGTGGGGCGCGCGTGCGCCACGAACCCGGTCGCCGTGGTCATCCCCTGCCACCGCGTGGTGCGCGGCGACGGATCGCTCGGCGGCTACGCGTGGGGCCTCGGCGTGAAGCGCGATCTCCTCGAACGGGAGCGCAAGCGCCGCTCGGGTCGCCGGAGCGCCGTCAGCGCGCGCTGAGCCGCGTCACCCGACGAACGCCTGGGGCAGCGACTCGGTCGCCTCCTCCAGCTCCCGCAACATGACGTGGAGCCGGTCGTGGAGCCGGTCCATCTCGCGGAGCCGCTCCCGATCCCCCTGGAGTCCGGTGTCGTTTCTCATGTTGTCGCACGACTCGGCCATCAGGCGGAGCTGTTCGTGGAGCTGGCCCACGTCCCGGACCGCCTCACGGGCGTTCGCGGGAGCGTCCTTGCCGGCGGCCCACTCCTGGAGCGCCCGCACGCGCTCGTTGATGCGAACGACGTGCTCGGCCAGCTCCTGGTTCCTGGTCCGCACCTGCTCCGCCTCGTCCGCGGGCAGCGGATCGCACTGGCGTTGCTTCATCGTCGAGAGGTAGCGGAGGGTCTGCTGCGCCTCCTCCAACTCCCGCGCCATGACGCGAAGCCGCTCCTGGACGCGGTCGACCGCGGCCTGCCGGACGCGATTGGCGTCGCCCTCGAGCTTGGTCTCGTGGACGCCCATGCGACGCTGGAGCTGGCCGAGCCGCGCGCACGTCTCCTGCATTCCCCGCCCCACGGCGCGCAGCACCTCGGGGGCCTTCTGCTGCTCCATCGCCTCGTTCAGCTTCCGGATCCGGAGCATGAGGTCGTCGGTCTGCCGCACCGTCTCCTGCCGCCGGTCCTGCAGCACCATCGGGTCGGGCGCGGGCGGCGTGCGATCGGGTGCCACCGCCGTCTGGCTCCGCGCGCCTGGCGCGAGGAGGAAGAGCGCGGCCGCGACCATCGCGAGCGAATGTCTCATCGTCTTGCTCCCAGGTTTTCCCGGGCGGGTCCGCGCCCGCTCTGGACGCGCCGCCGCCCCGGCCGCCCCTTGGGGCGCCACGTCGATAGTGCGTCCGGCGGGCGGAAGCGGAGTGTGGTCCGTTGGTATGGGGTCGGGGGTAACCTATGAGGTAGGCGGAAGGAGGAGCGACTCGAGGGCCGCGGCGTCGGTCACCGGCGCCTTGCAGGCGAAGTTCTCGCACACGTACGCGGCGGCCTTGCCGCCCGCGGTCGCCTGCGCCGCGGTGAACGGGGCGAGCCGGGCCAGCGCTTCGCCGCGCTCTCCGGGCTCCCGGAGCAAGAGCACCGTCCGCGGCAGGTAGTGGCGCCGCGCCTCCGCGAGGAGCGCCCGGGTGTCGGGCGCCTCGGCCTCTCCGGCGACGACGATCTCCCGCGTGGGTCCGAAGGCGAAGTCGAGGGCGATCAGGAATTGCGTATGGGCGGCCGGCATCCGCGCGACCGAGCCGGCGAACGCGCGGAAGAGGCCCTCGGCGCGCCTCTCGAGCTCGGTCCGCCCGGTCATCCGCGCGAGCCGGAGGAGCACCAGCGCCGCCACCGAGTTGCCGGAGGGAATCGCGCCGTCGTAGATCTCCTTCGCGCGCGCGAGGAGCGGCTCTCCGTCCTCGCCCGTGAAGAAGAAGCCGCCGTTCTCGGCATCCCAGAAGAGCCGCTCCATCTCCCCCGCGAGCGCCAGGGCGCGCTCGAGGCGGCGCGGGTCGAACGTCGCCTCGTAGAGCTCGATCAGCCCCCACGCGGTGAACGCGTAGTCGTCGAGGTAGGCGGGGATCGCCGCCTCTTGGTCCCGGTAGCGCGCGAGGAGCCTCCCGTCGGCGCGGATCAGGCGCGCGTCGAGGAAGTCGGCCGCCTTCGACGCCGCGCGGGCGAGCGCCGGCTCGTTCCAGGCCGCCGCGGCCCGCGCGAGCGCCGCGATCATGAGGCCGTTCCAGCCCGTGAGGATCTTGTCGTCGAGGGGCGGCCGCGGGCGTCGCGCGCGCGCCTCGAGGAGCCTCCGCCGGGCGGCGTCGAGGCGCGCCGCGAGCGCCTCGGCGGGAAGGCCGAATTCGCGGGCGACCGCCGCCGGGTCGGCCGGCAGGTGGAGGATGTTCGCTCCCGTGAGCCTCCCGCTCGCGGGCTCCACCCAGTTCCCCCGCGGCTCGACGCCATGCACCCGGCCAAAGAGCGCCGCGTCCTCCTCTCCCAGCGTCTCCCGAAGCTCGGCTGAGGTCCAGACGTAGAACTTCCCCTCCACGCCCTCGCTGTCGGCGTCCTCCGCGGAGTAGAACGCTCCCTCCGGGGAGGTCATGTCGCGCAGCACGTAGGCCGCGATCTCGCGCCCCGCCGACGCGGCGAAGGGATCGCCCGTCGCGGCGCTCGCCTCGACCATCGCGAGGAGCAGGAGCGCCTGGTCGTAGAGCATCTTCTCGAAGTGCGGCACGAGCCACTCGCGATCGGTGGCATAGCGGTGGATTCCGAATCCGACCTGGTCGTAGACGCCGCCCCGCCGCATCGCCCGGAGCGTCCGCTCCGCCATGTCGAGCGCGCGCCCGTCGCCCGTCCGGTGGGCGTACCGGAAGAGGAAGACGAGCTGGTGCGGCGTCGGGAACTTGGGCGCGTTCCCGAACCCGGCGAATTCCTCGTCGAAGCGCTGGAGAAGATGCTCGAACGCCGTCGTCAGGAGCGCGGGGTCGGGCCGCTCCCCCGGGAGCCCGGCGAACTCGCCGCGAATGGCGGCGACGATCTCCGAGGCGGACGCCTCGATGCGGCTCCGCTGCCCGTCCCACGCGGAGGCGATCTGGTAGAGGAGGTCGACCAGCCCGGGCCGGCCGAAGCGGGCCTCGGGCGGGAAGTAGGTCCCCGCGAAGAAGGGCCTTCGGTCCGGGGTCAGGATCACGGAGAGCGGCCAGCCGCCGCTCCCCGTCAGCGCCTGGCAGACGGTCATGTAGATGTGGTCCACGTCGGGGCGCTCTTCCCGGTCCACCTTGATCGGAACGTACCGCTCGTTCAAGAGCGCGGCGACGTCCCGTCGCTCGAACGATTCGCGCTCCATGACGTGGCACCAGTGGCAGGTCGCGTAGCCGATCGAGAGGAAGATCGGCCTGTCCTCGTCCCGGGCCCTGGCGAAGGCCTCCTCGCCCCAGGGATACCAGTCGACCGGGTTGAACGCGTGCTGGAGCAGATAGGGGCTCTTCTCGAAGCGGAGCCGGTTCCCCTGCGCGGGGGCGGTCACGTCAACCGACCCGCTCGATGACGCCCCCGGCGACGACCCGGTCGCCGTCGTAGAGGACGAGCGACTGGCCCGGCGTCATCGCCCGCTGAGGGGAATCGAACGTCACGTCGGCGAGCCCCTCCCCGGCCGGCGCGAGCACGGCCGGCGCGGGCGCGTGGAGGTAGCGGATCTTCGCCAGGCCGGCTACCGGGCCCTCGGGCTTCGGCCCCGCCGTGTAGCTCACGCGGGCGATCCGCGCCGAGCGGGCGTAGAGC
>DASVDZ010000049.1:0-4327 GCA_036380835.1 Candidatus Eiseniibacteriota bacterium
AGGAAGAGGACGACGGCGAGGACGTGAAGGCTCTTCAGGGCTTCGTACATGCGGCGGAGTCCTCCCGGTTCGAGTGGCGCTACGGGCGCGGCGCGGCTTCCTTGCCGCCCAGCGCCTTGTACGTGAACTTCTGGCCGCCGACCGAGGCCTCGTACATGAGGCCGCCCTTGGCCATGGTGACGATCGCGACGCCGCGGTTATAGGCGAGGTCGCGTGAGGCGCGCGCCGTGAGCGCGATCGCCGATGCCTGCGCGTCGAACTCGAAATTGCCGCGCTCGAAGTCATCGAGCGCGGTCTTGTCCTTGAAGAAGATCACCTCGCTGTAGGCCTGGCCGCCCAACTGGAGGCCGATGGTGACCTGCGTCAGGGTGGACCTGCCGACGAGGCGGCCCCGCTCGTAGACGTTCCCCTTGCCTCGCGCGCCGCCGATCCCGATCGCGCCCTTCCCGACGGTGGCGAAGATCGCGTAGCCGTGCGCCTCGTCGAACACCTTGGCCAGCCCGGGGTCCTTTTCCTTCATCTTCGCGATCACCGCGGCGTCGTCGGTCTTGGCGAGCGCCGCCTGCGGGTGGAGGACCAGAATCGCGGTCGCGAGCATCATCGAGTTGCGGATCCAGTCGCGCATCAGTCCCTCCCTGGGTATTTCGCCGCGAGCCTCCGCACCGTGTTCACGTTTCGGATCGTCGCGGGCCCGCCGAGGAGCTTCTCGAGGAACGCCCCCGAGAACTCGGAGTCGCTGGAGCGGCCTCGGCACAGCCAGTATATCTCGCGGCCGCGGACGTGGAAGTCGTCGATGTCGGAGCGGCGGGACAAGATGGCCGCGCGCGCCGCGGCCTTGGGCGCCGCGGCGGTGAACGCCACGTAGAGGCCGGCACCCGGCGGCATTCTCGGAAACGGCTCGTGGCGGGCGATCGCGGCCACCTCGTCGAGCGAGCGGAGGAACGTAGCGACCTCGTAGCCGAGCGTGGCTCGTAGCGCGCGCTCGATCTTCACCTCGAGCGCCCCCGGGCTCTTCGTCGACGCGTCGAACAGCACGTTCCCGCTCGCGATGAACGTCTCGACGCCCGCGAGCCCGAGCGACTCGAAGTGGTGGCGGAGCGCCGCCATGGTGACGGTGTGGCCGCCCACGTTGATGGAGCGGAGGAAGGCGACGTAGCGGGTCATCGCAGCTCTACGCCGCATCGGGGGCAGAACCTCGGATTGAACGTCCTCCCGAGAAACTCGGCCTTCTGGCGATCGGTGTACTGCGCGCGCCCCGTCACGCTAGCGGCTCCATCAAACCTCCAACATCAGGATGCGGCCCGCTCCCGCGTCCGCCGCTGGTAGATGAACGAGACCAGAAGGAGCGCCGCCCCGACACCGAGCGCGATCACGAAGCGCCAGAAGACGTCCACGCGCTGGAGGTCGAACACCACGAACTTCACGATCGTGAGGCCCACGAGCCCCATCCCGAGCCATCGGAGGAACGCCGACCTCCTGAGCCAGCCCGACGCGAAGAGCGCGCCCGCCTGCGCGACCCAGGCGGCGCTCATGATCACGGCCGTGAGCATCGCGGTCGCGTCGTTCGCCGCGGGCGTCAGGGCCGCGCCCGGCGTGAGCGCGTTCGCGACGTGGCCCGCCTCGTGCGCCGTGTAGAGGAGAAGCGCGGCGTTGGCGGCCACCGTGACGATCTCGGGTGCCCGGCGCTCGTCGGGGCCCAGGGCTTCGCGGCGCCACGCGAGGTACCGGGCCATCGCGAGAAGGAGGGCGACGGAGGCGAGGAAGAGGATGCCCGCGGGATAGAGGACGGGGGGATCGCCCTGCCTCCAGTACGTCCCGGTCACCGAGACCAAGAACGCGAGGAATCCCACGGCGGCGATCGCGTATCCGACGAGGCGCTGGATGCGCGCGCGCCGCCACGAGGCGAGGAGAAGGAGCGCGCCCGCCTGGGCGAGCCACGCGAACGCGACGAGCGGCCCCGTGGGGGGCGCCGACGGGACGAGTCGCGGCACGCCCGGCGCGCCCGGAACGAACGACGGCGGCGCCCCCGGCGTCGCGAGGAGGCGCGCGACGTACGGGGCCTCGCGGCCGGCCCAGAACGTGACAAGCGCGTTCACGAGGATGAGCCAGACGGTGGGCGCGGCGGATTCACGGTCGGAGAGGAACTCGCGGCGGCGGGCGATCCGGTCGGAGACGACGAGGAAGGTCGCGATGCAGAGGAGATCGCGGATCGCGACGCCGTTCACGATGCCGATGCCGCCGCCCGACGCGGGATCGTACGACCCGGCCACGAAGAGGAGGCGGATCACCGCGGAAACCGAGACGAGGTAGCCGAGGAGGCGGAGCCATCCGCCTCGGGGTCCGAGCCCGAGCCAGACCAGGATCGCGCCCTCGACCGCCCACGCGAGCGCCAGATCTTCCTTCGCGAGGAGCCGCTCGAGGGCGGCCGTGATGAAGAGCGTGCCGATCGCGGTGAGCGGCCGCCAGAGGTCGCGCTCCGACCGGCGCGCGTCCACCCAGACGGCCGCGCCCAGGTTCAAGACGCCGAGCCCGGCGAGGAGCCCGCCCGAGAGGGTCCCGCGATTCGCCGCGAAGAAGGGGAGCGACTCGACGAGGAGGAGGATCGGCGCGAGCGCGACGACGGCGAGGTCGACGCGGTGGATCGGATCGGGGGTGCGCGCGAGGCGGATCACCGGGGCCACGCCGAGCGCCGTGTAGAGGGCGCTCAGGGCGATCTGCGTCGCGAGGCCCCAGACTCCGGGCGGCAGGTTCATCGGCCAGGCGAGGCTCGTCATCACGAGGGAGAGGAGGACGAGGCCGCTCCACCCGCGGATCGCGGTGAGCGCGAAGACGACCGCGTTCCCGGCGGCGAGATAGCCGAGCTTCGCGGAGATCGACATGCGGAAGGCGAGCCCCGTGCGCTCCCAGAAGAGGAGCGGGACGAAGGCGCCGGCGATGCCGAGCGCCGCGATCACCGGCTGCGCGCGGCGGAGCCCGATGTCCACCGTCATGAAGGAGACGAGCGCGAGGAGCGCGAAGGCGACCCACCCCGGGAACACGTTCATGCGGAAGTGCCCGACGTAGAGCGTGATGTAGACGACGCCGAGCCCCACGCCGAGGAGCGCATGGCCGAGGGGGCGGATCGTCCGCGCGATCCGGTCGCCGCGCCACGCGAGCACGACGCCCAGCGCGACGCCCGCGACGACGAGGATCTCGGGGCCGATCCGTCCCTGCGTGTAGCCCCAGAGAATGAGGAAGAAGGAGCCGACGAGGAGGAGAACGGAGCCGACGTTCTGGAGCCAGATCCCGCCGATCTGCTGCTCGAGGCGCGAGGCGTCGAGGGGGCGATGCGGGGCGTGGGCTGGCTGCGGCGCCGCGGGGGGCGGAGCAGCTGCTGCGACCGGCGGAGCCACGGTGGGTGCCAGGGACGCGGCGGCCCCGACCGCGCGCTCCAGCTCCTCGAGCCGGCCCGCGATCCCCCGGAGTCGGCCCAGGACCACGGCCGCCAGCACGAACGCGGTGATCGGAATCAGAAACGCCAGCAGCAAGACGATGACGACGACGCGATCCATGCGGCCTCCCCCGTACGTCGATCCCTCGCCAAGGTAACCCGTCGCTCGTCCATGTGGTAGTGCGGGGATTGGTCTAGACGGGAGGGCGCGACACCGCGAGGCGCATCACGACGCGCTTCGTTCGCTCGAGCCCGCGCGCCACCTCCTGCTCGAAGAGCGCGCGCAGCTCCGGCCCCAGCCGCGCCTCCGGGATCTCGCGAAATCCGAAGCGCGCGTAGAAGGGCGCGTTCCAGGGCAAGTGGCGGAACGTCGTGAGCGTCACCGCGGGGTAACCCCTCGCCGCCGCCCAGTCCGCGACCGCTCGAAGGAGCCGCGTGCCGAGGCCGCGACGGCCGTGCGCGGGGTGCACGTCCAGCTCGAAGACGTGCGCGCAGCCGTCCACGATCGTGACGATCGCGAAGCCGACCGGCTCGCCGCTCTCGGCGACGGCGACCCAGAGCCGCCCCGCCTCGGCCGCTTCGCGATACATCGAGACCGGAATCGCCTGTTCGCGGAGCGACGCCGGGAGATCTTCCTCGGGAAAGAGCGTCGCCGCGGCCAGCTCGATCGCGGGAAGGGCCCCGGCGTGCGAGACCTGGGCCAGCTCGACGCGGTATCCGCTCCGCATAGGCGCCTCCCCGCGGGCCGGCCGCGCGCACCGGCGCCGGGTCGCCGACGTCGGCGATGTGGTAGATTTCGCCATGGCCCTGACGCCCGGAACCGCCCTGGGTCCCTACAAGATCAGCGCCCCCATCGCCGCGGGCGGCATGGGCGAGGTCTACCGCGCGCGCGACGAG
>DASVDZ010000050.1:0-4236 GCA_036380835.1 Candidatus Eiseniibacteriota bacterium
TGGCGATCCATTCCAGACTAAGGTCGGTCGTAACGGCGCAGTGCCCAACGTGGCGGTTCTCACGGGGAGTTTCGTCGAAGATCGCTCCAAACTCGACTTTCAGCGCCGCAGCAAGTAGTATCGCGGTCAATCACTTGCGCCCGTAGCTCAGCTGGATAGAGCGTCTGCCTCCGGAGCAGAAGGCCAGGGGTTCGAATCCCTTCGGGCGCACCAACAACCCCATGCACACCAAACCCGAGATCCAGGAGCCCGCGCCGCCGCCACCCGGCCGGGCGCCCTTCCGCTGGACCGAGCGGCGGGCCGCGCGGCTCGTGACCATCCTCTTGAGCGCGGCGGTCGTCGTCGCCGACGTCTTCCTCTTCTTCGTCTTCAAGCGAGAGAGCGCGACGTTCCCCCCGGAGGCGCGGCGATGGATCCCCGCGATCTCGCTCGGGATCCTCATGATCCTCGTCTACGCCGCCGGGCGCCTCGTCCGGCAGATCGGGCTCTTCCGGCGCGACGAGTAACCGTGGCGGCGAACGCCGCCGCGCAACTCCTGCAAATCGAGGCACGGAGATTGCAGCAGTCACGGCTCGTGCCTCTGCGCCCCGACAAAATCGTGCATTCTGCAATGGACGACCTTGCAGGTGACGACCTGTTCTTTGCCACCCTTCAGGAAATTACCAGCCTGATCAACGGTGGCAGGGCGCAGGAGACCATCTTCGAGTCGGTTCTGTCGTGCGCGCTCCAGATGCTCCAGGCCCAGGCGGTCTTCCTGGTGACCGTGGACCAGGGGCGGATCCGGAAATACGCGCGCCGGGTCGGCACCGACGGCCAGCTCCACTCGCTCGAACGCTACGAGCTGCCGAGCCACGCCGGGATCAGCCGTTGGGTCCTCCTGGAGGGAGAGCCGGTCCACGTCCCGGACGTCGGGGCCGACCCGCGCTACCACCCGAGCATCGACTCGCTCCCGGGGCTCCGCACGTCGGCGGTGCTCGCGGCCCCGCTCAAGGTCCGCGACGCCGTGCTCGGCGTGCTCGTCGCCGTGAACCGCCTCGACGCGACCCCGTTCGACCGGCGCCACCTCCGTGTGCTCACGCTCCTCGCCAACCAGACGGCGATCGCCATCGAGAACGGGAAGCTCTACCGCCGCGCCGAGCAGCTCGCGATCACCGACGACCTGACCCAGGTCTACAACTACCGCTTCCTCAAGATGGCGCTGAAGCGCGAGGTCAAGCGAGCCGCGCGGTTCAGCCAGAAGTTCTCGCTCCTCATGATCGACGTCGACAACCTCAAGATCTACAACGACCAGAACGGCCACCTGCGCGGGAGCGAGGTGCTCCGGATCGTGGCGCAGATCCTCACGCGCGAGGCGCGCTCGATCGACCTCGTGGCGAAGTACGGCGGCGACGAGTTCGTCGTGATCTGTCCCCAGACCGCACGCGAGGGCGCCTGCGTCCTCGCCGAGCGGATCAAGCAGTCGGTGGAGACGACCTCGTTCCCGCTCGTCCCGCCCGGGGTGATCACGGTGAGTCTCGGCGTCGCGACCTATCCGGTGAACGGGATCTCGGCCGGCGAGCTGCTCGAGGCGGCCGACATCGCCCTCTACGCCGCCAAGACGGCGGGGAAGAATCGCGTCTCGTCGGCTCAAAACGATCCGGCGGAAGATATTCCACCGCGTGGGCCGAACCCCTACGACGCGAACGCGTCGTCAGGGGATAGCTTTTGACACCCACCGGGTCGACGGCTAAGGTCTGCGCGTGCTCGCGGCGCTCCACGATCCGATCCTCGTCGTCGTTTCGCTGGCGGCGGTCCTCGGCCTCGTCCTAGCCGCGCGGGCCGGCGGAGCGCGGGGCGTCCCGCCGCTCGCGCTCCGGAAGTCCCTCCACGTCGCGGTCGGCCTCTGGACGGTCTTCATCACGCCGCTCTTCCACCACCTGGCCTGGGCCCTCGTTCCGCCGCTCGTCTTCCTGGGCGCGAACGCCTCGGGGAAGACGTCCCAGTGGGCCCCGTCCGTGGCGGAAGCGGGAAGCGCCGCGTCGCGGCGCGGCCTCTGGACCTTCCCGCTCGGCGTCGCGATCGCGTACCTGCTCTTCTGGCAGGCGCCCGGCCGCGCGCCCATCCTGGCCGGATGCGCCGTGCTCGCGCTCGCCGATCCGGTCGCCGCGATGGTCGGCAGGCGCTGGGGGCAACGGCGGCTCCATCCGATCGGCCACGCGCGAACCCTCGAGGGCTCGCTCGCCTTCTTCCTCGTCGCCGCGATCGTGATCGGATGGATCGCCGCGTGGCGCACTCCCGGCGCGTTCCCGCTCCGCCTCTCGGTGGGCGCGGGCTCGATCGGCGCCGCCGCGGAGGCGGTCGCGCCGCCGGGGTGGGACAACCTGATCGTGCCGCTCGCCGTCGCGGTCGCGTACCACTGGCTCGCGTGAGCGTCCCCGCGGGCGACGTCTCCCTGGGCGGCGGCTCCCTCCTCCTCGGCCTCGCGTTCGCGCTCCTGGGGGCGATGCTCGTCCTGGCGAGCGGGCAGGGAACCCGCGGCGCGGCGGTCGCGGGGTTCGGGACGGCGGCGGCGATGGTGCTCGGATTCGGCGCCCCGGTGATGGCGCCGGTCGCGCTCTTCGTCCTCGGCGGCGGCGCGTTGACGCGCCTCGGCCGCGAGCGGAAGGAGCGGGCAAGCGCGGCGGAGCCGAATCGGGGACGGCGGGGCGTCTCGAACGTAGTCGCGAAGCTCGGCCTCCCGGCACTCCTCGGGCTCGCCGCGGCCGTCGCGCGCGGGGGAGCGCGCGAAGCCCTCGCGGTCGCGACGGTCGCGTCGCTGGCCGGCGCGTTCGCCGACACGGCGGCGACCGAGGTCGGCCCGCTCGCGATGGGACGCGTCGTGCGAATCGAAGGGGCGCGCCTTCGCCGCGCGGGGCACGGCGATCCCGGCGGCGTGAGCCTCGCCGGGCTCCTCGCGGCCGCCGCGGCGGCTGCGGCGCTGGCGTTCGCCTCGTGGGCCGCCGGAATGCCGGGGCGGCCGGCCGCGTCCGGGATCGCCGCGGCGTCGGGCCTGGTCTCCACGCTCGCCGAGAGCGCGCTCATGGGCACGGCCGCGGGCCGAGGCCTGGGCCACTTCGGAAGAAACGTCTTCGTGTCGTCGTGTTCCGCGGCGGTCGCCGTCGTCACGGCCCTCGCGGCCGGCGCGATCACCCTGGGGGGGAATTCGTGACCGAGATCCTGTGCGTGGTCGGCGCGCGGCCGAACTTCATGAAGATGGCGCCGATCCTCGAGGCGCTGCGGGCGTATCCCCGGATCCGCCCCTTCCTCGTCCACACGGGGCAGCACTACGACGAGGCGATGTCGCGCGTCTTCTTCACCGAATTGGGCCTGCCGAAGCCCGATCGAAACCTCGAGGTTGGCTCCGACAATCACGCGCGGCAGACCGCCCGGATCATGGAGGCCTTCGACGCGCTGCTCGACGAGCGGAGCGCCGGGATGGTGGTGGTGGTCGGCGACGTCAACTCGACCCTCGCCTGCAGCCTCGTCGCCGTGAAGCGCGGCATCCCGGTGGCGCACGTGGAGGCGGGGCTCCGGAGCCGGGATCGAAGCATGCCCGAGGAGATCAATCGCCTCGTCACCGACGCCGTCTCGGACCTCCTCTTCGCCACGTCGCCCGACGCGATCGACAACCTGGTGGCCGAGGGGGTCGACCGGAGCAAGATCCACCTCGTCGGGAATCCGATGATCGACACGCTCAAGCGCCACCTCGAAGCGGCGCGGGCCCGGAAGGCGCCCGAGCGGTTCGGGGTCGTGAAGCGAGGCTACGCGGTCGTGACCCTGCACCGGCCGAGCAACGTGGACGAGGCGGAGGGCCTCGCGCGGATCCTCGACGCGCTAAGGCGGGTCTCCGAGCGGATCCCGGTCCTCTTCCCGGTGCATCCTCGGACTCGGGAGCGGATGGCGCGGCTCGGCTTCGAGGCGCCCGACCGGCTCACCGTCTGCGACCCGCTCGGCTACCTCGATTTTCTCGGCCTGCTCGACTCGGCCCAGTTCGTGCTCACCGACAGCGGAGGCATCCAGGAGGAGACGACCGCCCTCGGAGTCCCCTGTCTCACCCTGCGAGCCAACACCGAGCGCCCGATCACGATCGACGAGGGGACGAACCGGCTCCTCGGCGACGACCCGGCCTCGATCCTTCCCGCCGCGGAGGCGATTCTGGGCGGCCAGACGCCGCCGGCGCGGTCGCCCCGCCTCTGGGACGGAAGGGCGGGGGAGCGC
>DASVDZ010000051.1:0-27698 GCA_036380835.1 Candidatus Eiseniibacteriota bacterium
GGCCGACGCCGTTTACCGCGCCGTCGATGACCGCCGCGTCGAATTGCTCCCGGAGGCGGATCGAGCCGCGCTTGATCGGCTGGACGATGCGCGCGTCGTAGATCTCGTCCACCCAGTACTTGTGCCAGAGGAGCTGGTAGAGGCCGCGCGCCCGTTCGCCCAGCCGCCGGGGGAGCGCCGGGTCCGCCACGTAGAACCGGTGCGCGACGAAGATCCCCGCGAGCGCCACGACCAGCGAGATCACCATGAACGTGATCTCGATGCCGCCCTGGGCGGCCGCGTGGGCGGCCTCGGCCGCCGCCGGCCCGGTCACCCTCGCGACGTCCGCGAAGACCGGCTCGAGGAAGCCGTCGAGGCGCTGTCCCCCCTGGATCAGCGGCACCTGGATGAAGCCGCCGATCACGCTCAGGAGCGCCAGGATCATGAGCGGGATCGTCATGCTGTTCGGCGATTCATGGAGATGGTGCTTCGCCTCCTCGGTCACGCGCGACGGGCCGTGGAACGTCATGAAGTAGAGGCGGAACATGTAGAACGCCGTCAGGAACGCGCCGAGGACGCCCGCGGCCCAGAGCACGGGGCCGCCGTTCCGCCACGCGTTCCAGAGGATCTCGTCCTTGCTGAAGAATCCGGCGAAGGGGAAGATGCCGGCGATCGCGAGCGTCCCCATCAGCATCGTGAAGTGCGTCTTCGGCAGATGCGACTTGAGGCCCCCCATCCGGTCCATGTCCTGCTCGCCGGAGAGCGCGTGGATCACGCTCCCCGAGCCGAGGAAGAGGAGCGCCTTGAAGAACGCGTGCGTCATGAGGTGGAAGATGCCGGCGCTGAACGCGCCGACGCCGAGGGCGAGGAACATGTAGCCCAGCTGGCTCACGGTCGAGTAGGCGAGGACGCGCTTGATGTCCTTCTGCACCAACCCGATCGTCGCGGCGAAGAGCGCCGTCGCCGCGCCGACGATGGCCACGACCAGGAGGGCGGTCGGGGCGAGCGTGTAGAGAATGTGGCAGCGCGCGACCATGTAGACCCCGGCGGTCACCATCGTGGCGGCGTGGATGAGCGCGGAGACCGGGGTCGGGCCCTCCATCGCGTCCGGGAGCCAGACGTAGAGCGGGATCTGCGCGCTCTTCCCCGTCGCCCCGACGAAGAGGAAGAGGGCGATCGCGGTCGCGAGGCCGCCGCCCAGGGCGAGCCGCCCGGGCGCCTCGGTGAAGACGCGGCCGAAGTCGAGGGTGCCGAAGGTCACGAAGACGAGCAGCATGCCGATCAGGAAGCCCCAGTCGCCGATCCGGTTCACGACGAACGCCTTCTTCCCCGCCTCCGCGGCCGACGGCTTCTGGTACCAGAACCCGATCAGGAGGTAGGAACAGAGCCCCACGCCCTCCCAGCCGAAGAAGAGGACCAGGAAGTTGTCGGCCATGACGAGCGTGAGCATGGAGAAGGTGAAGAGGTTCAGGTAGGCGAAGTAGCGGCCGTACGCCTTCTCGTGCCCCATGTAGCCGGTCGAGTAGACGTGGATCAGGAACCCGACGCCGGTGACGACGAGCATCATCACGGCGGAGAGCGGGTCGAGCGCGAAGCGGACCGGGACGGACAGGTCCCCCGAGTCGATCCACGAGAAGAGCTGCTGGGCGAAGAGGCGCTCGCCGACCGGCATGGCGAGTAGCTGGCGCACGCAGGCGATCGTGATCAGGAGCGAGATCCCCACCGTGCCCGTGCCGATCGCGCTCACGACCTTCCGCGGAAGGCGCCCGGCCAGAATGCCGTTCACGATCGCCCCGAGGAGCGGGAGCGCGGGCACCAGCCAGAGCATGGAGAGACCCATTCGGCTCAGCCTTTCAGGAGGTGGACGTCGTCCACGCTCGCGGTCTCGCGGTTCCGGAAGATCGCGACGATGATCGCCAGTCCGATCGCGACCTCGGCGGCCGCGACCGCCATCACGAAGAAGACGAAGACGTGGCCGTCCATCGAGCCGTACTGGCGGGAGAAGGCCACGAACGAGAGGTTCACCGCGTTCAGCATCAGCTCGATCGACATGAAGATGACGAGCGCGCTCCGGCGCACCAGGACGCCGACCACCCCGATCGTGAAGAGGATCGCGGCGAGCATCTGGTACCAGAGGAGCGGAACGGCCGGCGCGCCGAGCATCAGATGAATTTCCTCTTGGCCAGGACCACGGCGCCGACCACCGCGACGAGGAGCAGGATCGAGGTGATCTCGAACGGGTAGAGCCAGACGGTGTAGAGCACCCGGCCGAGCGCCGCCGGCGAGCCGAATTCGGCCGGGAGCGGCGCCTGCGCGGCCGGAGCGCCGGCGTCGCCGCCGGGCTGGAGCACGGTCCAGAGCATCTCGACGAAGACGATCAGCGCGAAGAGGAACCCGAAGAACTTGGCCGCGCCGGGCGTCAGGAGCGGCGTCTCCCCCTTCACGTTGAGCAGCATCACGACGAAGAGGAAGAGGACCATGATCGCGCCCGCGTAGACGATGACCTGGAGGGCGGCCACGAATTGCGCGTGGAGCAGGATGAAGATCCCGGCCAGATTGAGCAGCACGCCGACCAGGAGGAGCGCGCAGTGGACCGGGTTCCGGTGGAAGACGACGCCCAGCGCGCAGCCGATCGCCGTGCCGGCGAACATCGCGAAGAGGAGCGCCTCGAGCATCGTTCCCGTCCCCCTAGCCCTTCAGCACCACGACGACCGCCGTGACCGCCAGGTTCACCAGCGAAGCCGGCAGCAGCACCTTCCAGCCGAACGCCATCAACTGATCGTACCGGAGCCGCGGGAAGGTGGCCCGGAGCCAGATGTAGAAGAAGAGGAAGAGCACGAGCTTGATCAGGAACCAGACCGGTCCCGGGAGCACCGGGCCGTGCCACGCCCCCAGGAAGACGGTGATCGCCACCGCGGCCACGACCATCATGTTCGCGTACTCGGAGAGGAAGTAGAGCGCGAACTTCATGGACGAGAACTCGGTGTGGAACCCCGCCACCAGCTCCGTCTCGGCCTCGGCCAGGTCGAACGGCGCCCGGTTCGTCTCGGCCACCGCGCAGATCACGTAGATCACGAACGCGAAGAACTGGGGCACGACGAACCAGAGGTGCTCCTGCGCCCTTGCGATCGTGGCCAGGCTGAGCGAGCCCGTCATGAGGATGACCGGCACGAGCGAGATCCCCTGGGCCAGCTCGTAGGAGATCATCTGCGCCGAGGACCGGAGGCCCCCCAGGAGCGGGTACTTGGAGTTGGAGGCCCAGCCGCCCAGCACCACGCCGTAGACGCCCATCGAGGTCGCGCCGAGGAGGAAGAGGATCGCGATGTTCACGTCGGCGACGTGGAGCGGGACCGCGCGGCCGAAGAGGGTGACCGAATCGCCGAACGGGATCACGGCCGCGGCCGCGAGCGCGGTCACGATCGAGATGCCCGGCGCGATGAAGTAGAGGACCTTGTCCGCCTGGGAGGGGAGGATGTCCTCCTTCATGAAGAGCTTCATCCCGTCCGCGATCGTCTGCAGGAGACCGTAGGGACCGACGCGCTTCGGGCCAATCCGGTCCTGCATGTGGCCGAGAACCTTCCGCTCCATCCAGACGACGAAGATGACCGCCACGAGGACGAAGCCGAAGACGACGAGGATCTTGGCCAGGATCTCGATCGCGTACGCGATGTCCACCGCTTACTCGAGCTCCGAGAGCAGGCGGTCCAGCTCCTGCGGCGTCACGTTCTCGTGGTAGCGGTCGTTCACCATGACGACCGGCGCCGTTCCGCACGATCCCAGGCACTCGACCGAGATCAGGGTGAAGCGCCCGTCCTTGGTCGTCTCGCCCTCGGTGATCCCGAGTCGCTCCTCGATCTGCTTCTGGAGCTTCATACCCCCGAGCAGGCAGCAGGAGAGGTTCCGGCAGACCTGGAGGAGGTGCCGCCCCACCGGCCGCTGGTGGAACATCGTGTAGAAGGAGACGACCGCGCGGACCGACTGCTCGGTCACGCCGAGGATCTGGGCGACCTCGCGCTGCGTCTCCTCGCCGACCCAGCCCTGGTCCGCCTGCGCGAGGTGGAGGGCGGGAATCAACGCCGATTGGTTGGTCTCGTACTCCGACTTGAGGGCTTCGATTTTCCGGCGGGCGTCGGGAGAGATCACGTTGGTCAGGATTCCACGTTCGGGAACTGATCGGACTGGGTCGGGAAGTCCTTCCGAAGGGGATGCCCCAGCCATCCGTCGGGAGTCAGGATCCGCTCCAGGTTGGGGTGCCCGTCGAACCGGATACCCATCAGGTCCCAAACCTCGCGCTCCAGGAAGTTCGCCCCTTTCCAGACCGCGGTAGCGGACGGAACGGAGACGCCGTCCTCGACCCCGACCTTGAGGAGGAACCGCCGATTGAACGTGAGGGAATAGAGGTTGTAGACCATCTCGAAGCGGGGCTCGGCCGGCCCGCGCTGCGCCATGTAGTCGACCGCCGTCACGTCGGTCAGCATCTCGCATCGCAGCTTCTCGTCCTGGCGGGCGAAGCGGAGCGCGTCGAGGAGGACGTCCTTCGCGATCCAGATCGAGAGCTGCTTCCGGAACGACTGGGTCTCGAGCACCCCGTCGCCGAAGCGCTCGCGGAAGCGCCCCACGACCATCTCCTGGTCCGGATCGAGCGTCTCGAGGAGCTCGGGATCGGGTCTCAGTCCCATTCCAGCGCCCCCTTGCCCCAGACGTAGACCAGGCCGAGGAGCAGGATGGCGATGAAGACCGCCATCTCGATCAGGCCGAAGACCTGGAGCTGCTTGAACACCACCGCCCAGGGGTAGAGGAAGACCGTTTCGATGTCGAACACGATGAAGAGCATGGCGACGAGGTAGAAGCGCGTGTGGAAGCGCTCCCGCGCGCCCCCGACGGGCGTGATCCCGCACTCGTAGGGCATCAGCTTGGCCGGGTCGTTGATCCGGCGGCCGAGGAAGTGGGAGGCCGCCAGGGTGAACGCCGCGAACCCGATGGCCACGATCACCATGATCAGGATCGGAATGAACGCGGCTGGGCTGTTGGGGTCCACCGGACTCAATCCGCTCTCCAATCATCGCGCCCGACGGGCGCCGGTATCGGCTTGTGAAAAAAGGTGCTAACCGCGGCAGGTTAGGGACTTGGAGGCGTTCCTGTCAAGCCACTTTCTCGAACGTCACCCGCTGCTCGTCACCCGCCACGCGGACGGCGTGGACGTCGGGATCGTGCTCGAAGAGGAGGAGCCAGCGCTCCCGCGTCGCGTCCTTCAGCACGGCCCGCTTGGTCTCGAGCGTGGTGAGGGGATAGAGGTCGTAGCCCATGATGTACGGGAGCGGCAGATGCGCCACGGTCGGAATCAGGTCGACCGTGTAGAGCGCGCGCTCGCCGGGGAGGTCGAAGAAGACCCCCTGGTGCCCGAGGGTGTGCCCGGGCAGGCTCTTCATCCAGACGCCCGGCAGCACCTCGATGTCGTCGTCGTGGAGGAGGAGCTGCCCGGCCCGCTCCAGCGGATCGTAGTTCTCGCTCAGGTAGGAGGCGCGGTTCCGCTCGTTGGCGCGGTGCGCGTCGCGCCACTCCTGGCGGCGCACGAGGTAGTGCGCCCTCGGGAACGTCGGGCGGACCTCTCCGTCCTCCCCTCGCGTGGTCCCGCCGCCGCAGTGATCGAAGTGGAGGTGCGTCATCGCGACCGTGTCGATCGCCTCGGGGGCGAATCCCGCGCCGCGGATCTCCTCGACGAGCCCTTCCGGGCGCTCGATCGCGTAGATCTCCCGGAATTTCGCGTCGAGCTTCGTCCCGGACCCCGCGTCGACCAGCACGCGCTTCCCGTCCCCCTCGATCAGGAGGCACCGCATCCCCATCCGGATCCGGTTCTTCTCGTCCGCCGGCGCGACGCGGCTCCAGAGCGTCTTCGGCACCACGCCGAACATCGCCCCGCCGTCGAGGCGGAAGCGGCCGCCCGAGACGAAGTGGACCGTGTAGGGGCCGATCTTGATTCGCGGGACGGTCGTCGGCGGGGCCGGGTCGCCGGCCGCCGGGTGGCTGGTCATGGAATCGAGTTCTCGCGTTCGGGATCGGGGCGGCGCGCCGTCTCGGGAGCACCCCATAAGCCGAGTTCTGTCGGATCGCTCCGTGGCGACCATTTCTCTAGGACGCGCGTTACCGCGCGCCTCGAGCGACCTACCCGGGACTCGTCGAGGCGGGCCACCTCATCGTCCCCTATTTGGTCTTTCTCCGGGTGGGGTTTACCGAGCCGGAGGGGTCGCCCCCTCCGCTGGTGCGCTCTTACCGCACCGTTTCACCCTTACCGCGCGCCCGAGGGCGCGAGGCGGTTTGCTTTCTGTTGCACTTTCCCTGGGATCGCTCCCGCTGGGCGTTACCCAGCACCCTGCCCTGTGGAGCTCGGACTTTCCTCGGAGCGCGCTCGCGCGCGCCCCGCGGCCGCCTGTGGTGCTCCCGAGACGGCGTCGCGCCTGCCTGTTACCCCGTGATTGTACGTCCCGCCGCGCGCGAACACAAGGCGCGCGCCGGCCGCCACGGCGCTACGCGCCCGTCGGGGGGCCCGACTCGGCGTCCAGGGCCTCGTTCGCGAGCTCGTCGGCGCGGGCGTTGTCCTTCCGGCGCACGTGGCGGATCGTGTGCGCGGGGACGGCGTTCAGGAGCATCACCGCCTGGCCGTGCAGCGCCTGGAGCCGCGGCTCCTTCACGCGGTACTCGCCGTTCAATTGCCGGACCACGAGCTCGCTGTCGAGGAAGAAGTCGGCCTCGCGCGCGCGGGCGTCCTTCAGGTACTCGATCGCGGCGATCAGGGCCAGGTACTCCGCCTCGTTGTTCGTCCGGATCCCGAGGGAGCGGCTCGTCTCCCAGACGACGCGTCCGGCTTCGTCCTGGATCACGACGCCGATCGCCGCGGGCCCGGGATTCCCCCGCGCGGCGCCGTCGGTATGGACCTGGTATCGCATTCGCGGCAGGGTACGCGGCCGCCGCGCGTTTGACAACGATCCTGGGCGAGGCGACAATCCCCCGGCATCGATCCCGCCACCCGGGAGGAGCCCATGGCCAAGGCGACACAGCGCGACGTCGAGATCATCCTCAAGCTCTACGAGATGCGCCGCGACCCCGAAATGCGCCGCGCGCGCACGTTCCTGCTCTCCGAGTTCGCCGTCACGTCGTGGGAGGAGATCCGCCCCCACTACATGACCGGCGACGAGCTCGACCGCCACTTCCGGATGGCGACGTCCTACTGGGAGATGGTGGCCTCGTTCGTGAATCGCGGGCTCGTCGACGAGGACCTCTTCTTCGACACCAACGGAGAAGGGCTCGTGATCTGGAACAAGGTGAAGCCGGTCATCGCGGGCGCGCGCGCGCAGATCCGCCCCACGTACCTCTGGAACCTCGAACGGATGGCGCGCCGCCAGCAGGCGTGGCGCGAGCGGACCTACGCGGGCGCGAAGCGGGTGATCGAGGCGGGATCGAGGCTCGGGGGCCGGGCGCCCGCCAAGCCGGCGCGCCGCCCGCGCGGCGGGTCCGCGTCGAAGAAGCGCTCCCGGTGAGCAGCCGCTTCGGCACGCTCCTCACGATCACGACATTCGGCGAGAGCCACGGCCCGGCGGTCGGCGTGATCCTCGACGGCTGCCCCCCCGGCATTCCCCTCGACGCCGCGTCGATACAGCGCGACCTCGACCGGAGGCGGCCCGGCCAGAGCGCCGTCACCACGCAGCGGAAGGAGCCCGACCTGGTCGAGATCCTCTCCGGCGTCTTCGAGGGGACGACGACCGGCGCCTCGATCGCGCTCGTCGTGCGGAGCGTCGACGCCCGCCCCGCGGACTACGCGAATCTCAAGGACGTCTTCCGGCCCGGCCACGCCGACTTCACGTACTGGCGGAAGTACGGGATCCGCGACTACCGCGGGAGCGGCCGCTCGAGCGGGCGCGAGACGGTCGGTCGCGTCGCGGCGGGCGCGGTGGCGCGCCGGATCCTCGAAGGCGAAGGGGTCCGGGTTCGGGCGTACACCGTGCAGGTCGGGGAGATCGTGGCCCGGGAGCGCGATCTCGCGATCGTCGAGACGAATCCGGTTCGATGCCCCGACCGCTCGGCCGCGGAGGCGATGGAGCGCGCGATCCTCGCGGCGCGCGAGGCGGGCGATTCGCTCGGCGGCGTCGTCGAGACGCTCGCCACGGGCGTGCCCGCCGGATGGGGCGACCCGGTCATGGACAAGCTCGAGGCCGCGCTCGCCGCGGGGCTCATGTCGATCCCGGCGACGAAGGGCTTCGAAGTGGGAGAAGGCTTCGCCTCCGCCCGGATGCGCGGGAGCGAGATGAACGACCGGATGACGCCGGCAGGGTTCGCCAGCAACCACGCCGGGGGGATCCTGGGGGGCATCTCGAACGGCGAGCCGATCGTGACCCGCGTCGCGGTCAAGCCCCCCTCCTCGATCGCGATCCCGCAGCGGACCGTCGATCGCTCCGGCGTCGAGCGCGACTTCGCGATCGCGGGCCGCCACGACCCCTGCCTCTGCCCCCGCGTCGTGCCGGTCGCGGAAGCGATGACCTGCCTCGTGCTGGCCGACGCCCTGCTCCGCCAGCGCGCGATCGAGCGCTGGCGGCCGGAGGCGGGCGGGTGATCGAGCGCATCCCGACCCGCGTCACCGACCTCCTCGGCATCCGCTACCCGATCCTCCAGGCGGGGATGATCTACGCGTCGGGCTACCGCCTCGCGGCGGCGTGCGCCGAGGCCGGCATCCTCGGCACGATCGGGTCCGGGTCGATGAATCCCGACCAGCTCCGCGAGCAGATCGGCAAGGCGCGCGCCCTCACGACGAGGCGGTTCGCGGTGAACGTGCCGCTCCTCCGCGGCGACGCGGCCGAGCTGCTCGACGTCGCCCTCGGCGCCGGGATCGACGTGATCATCTCGAGCGCCGGGAACCCCGCCGTGCTGGGCCCGCGGATCAAGGCCGCGGGCGCGACCTGGATCCACGTCGTGCCGAGCGTGAAACACGGGAAGAAGGCGGAGGGCGCCGGCGCCGACGTCGTCATCGGCGAGGGGTTCGAGGCGGGCGGCCACAACGGCGTGGACGAGATCACGACGCTCACCCTGATCCCGCAGCTCGCCGACGCACTCCACGTGCCGGTCGTCGCGGCCGGCGGCATCGCCGACGGGCGCGGCCTCTTGGCCGCGCTCGCGCTCGGCGCGGAGGGCGTCTCGGTCGGCACCCGGTTCGCCGCCACGCACGAGTCCTCCGCGCACGCCGCGTACAAGGAGGCGGTGGTCGCCGCGGCCGACAGCGCGACGGTCCTCTTCGCCAAGGCGATCGCCCCGGTCCGCGCGATCAAGAACCCGTTCGTCGAGCGCGTGCGCGCGGCCGAGCGCGAGGGCCTGGACCGCGAGGCGCTCGCCCAGGTCTACGGGCGCTCGCACTCCCGCCGCGGCATCCTCGAGGGGGACGTCGAGGAGGGCGAGCTCGAGGCCGGCCAGTCGAGCGGGCTCGTCCACGAGGTGCTCCCCGCCGCGGAGGTCGTGCGGCGCCTGGTCGGCGACTACGAGCGCGGGATGGAGCGGCTGGCCGCGATCCGCGGCGGCGCGGCGTGAGGGGCGGCGCGGCGTGAGGGGCGCCCGCGCGGCGACGATCGTCGCGCTCGCGGCGGTCGCCGCGCTCGCCTCCTGCGCCCGCGACACGAGCCCGCTCACGGCCGAGCTCGACTCGCGGCTCCAGACCGAGGGGATCGTCCTCCGCGGCCCGAACCTCGTCTTCCGCCATAGCCACGGCGCCGGCACGGTCGAGTCGCGATGGGAGGAGCGCCGCGCCTCGATCGTCGTGACGGCCCAGACCGTGTTGATCCACGACGGCGACCGCACGCTCCTCGAGCTCACCCCGCGCACGCGGCGCGCGATCCAGGTCCGACGCGACCAGGGGCGGATCCGAATCCGCGCCGGAGAGGGACGAAACGCCGACGCCTGGTCCTTCGCCCCCCCGGATTCGCTCGGCGCGTGGGTCGAGGCGATCCGCGCCGTGGCGGCCCAGTCGCGATAAGGGCCAGCGCGCGTCCGCCCCGATCTCGCATTTTGCACGCCCCGGCCCACCGGCCCCGCGTTCCGCGGGCGTTCCCGGGCCGACGGTGCGCCCGGCCGCGCCGGCCCGGGACGATGCCCCTCAAGCCCTCGCGCGCCCCTGCCGATCCTTTCGGTCTGAGGTCGTGCCGAGACCGTGGCCCCGAGGAGCCGATCCCATGGAACGCACCGAGATCGCCGAGAAGTCCGAATCCTCCACCGCCCGGAACGCCCAGGCCGAGCGGGACGCCGTGATCGCCAAGGGACGCGCGGCGCTCGACGCCGCCGCGAGCCAGAAGGCCGCCGATCCGCGGAACGCCAAGATCCTCGAAGCCGTCGCGCACTTCCAGGCGGCGATCGCGCTCGACCCGGCGGCGGACGACGCCATGGGGTGGCTCTCGAAGGGGCTCCGGACGCTGTCCCAGAGCGTCCGGCCCGGGAATCCCGAGGCGGCCGACTACCTGACCCGCTGCGCGTGCGCGGTCGCGTGGGAGGCGAAGACGACGGCCCCCCCGACGACCATCTCGGGACTGAGCCGCCAGGAGGCGAAGACGCTCCTCGCGTGGGTCCGGACGACCCGCCATCTCTCGCCCGCCGCGGGCGAGGCCGCGATGGAGGAGTTCCGGGCGCAGCACCTCCCCGACGCGCTCGACATCGACCAGATCCGCCGCCAGGCCGGCTAGGTCACCCCGCCCGCGGCGCGCTCACTCCTCGCGGAACCACGCCTCGAGGCGTCCCAGCATTTCCTTCCACCCGGCGGTCGATCGATCGGCCGGAGTGGCGAAGTCGTGGTCGGCGTTCGGGACGCGGTCGTACGTCACGTCCTTCCCCAGGGCCCTCATCTGGGCGTAGAGGGCGTCGGCGGATCCGGGATCGGCCGCGTCGTCGAGCAGCCCCTGCGCGATGTAGATCCGCGCCCGCACCGGCGCCAGCTCCTCGATCGGCGACGAGGCGGCGAACGTCGACCACCGCCGATACGGATGGCCCAGGAAGAGCTTCTCCGCGCTCATCGGGTCGGCCAGGACGCGATCCCACATCCGCATCAGGATCCGCACGCGCTCCTCGGGGTCATCCGACGCCTCCCTCATGAACTTCCCGGCGCGGGTCAGCGCGATGACGTCGTAGAGCTGCGTCGGGCCGCCGCCGGCGATCGACGCGACGTGGGTCACGACGCTCCCCAGCTCGCGCGCGACGCGGCAGGCGACGAGTCCTCCCTCCGAGTGGCCGACGACGAGCATTCGATCGCGACGGATCCGCGGCAGGGCGCGCGCCGCCCGGATCGCGGCCTCCACCGCCTCGGTCCACCGGGGCAGCGTCTGCTCGCGACAGAACTCGGGCGAGCCCGGCGGCTCGCCCGGCTCCCGAATCGGCGTGAGGAATTCCACGCCCGGCTTCTCGACGACGAGAAGGCGGGCCCGCCCGTAGAAGGCGTCGAGGACGCCGGGGTGGCCGAACTGCCCGAGGATCCGGCCCTCCCGCGTCGCGAAGAGCGAATGGCCGCCGCTTCCCTGGACGAAGACGACGAGCGGCAAGGCGAGGGCCGAGTCAGGCGCGTCGCCCAAGTAGAACGTGATCGCGCGGCCGAAACGGTCGGTGGTCGCGTAGCGGGTGTACGGCGCGCCCGGAACGCGATCGCCGCGGACCGCCTGGTAGCGCCCCGGGGCTCGCCGCGGCGCGGCGGAGGAGGCGGCGAAGGCGGGTGCGGAGGCGGATGCGAAGGCGGAGGCGGAGGCGGGCCCGGGGGGAGCGACCGCCGTCGCGGCCAGCGCGGCGAAGGCGGCGGGAGCGAATCGCACCGTCAGCGCTCCGGCGACTCCGCCTTCGCGCCCGTGGCGTGGATCACGCGCAGGATCTCGTCGTGGAGCTTTCCGTTGCTCGCCACGAGCTGCCGCCCGTCCAGGGCCGGGGGCCGCCCCTCGTAGTCGCTCACGGCGCCTCCCCCTTCCGTCACGATCAGGAGGGCGGCGGCCATGTCCCACGGGTGGAGCCCACGCTCCCAGAAGCCGTCGGTCCGGCCGACGCCGACCTTGGCGATCGCGAGCGCGGCGGAGCCGGCCCGGCGCACCGCCTGGGAGGACAGAACGAATCGGATAAACGGACCGGTGTTGTTCACTTCCGGGCTTCCGCTCAAGTCGTAGGCGAAGCCCGTCGCGAGCATCGCGCGCTCGAGACGGTCGACCTCGCTGACGCGACGCGGCCGGCCGTTCAGCGAGGCGCCGCCGCCGCGCCGCGCGGCGTAGAGGTCGTCGAGGAGCGGATTGTAGACGACCCCGACCGCCATCTCGCCCGCCTCTTGGAGCGCGATCGAGACGGCCCAGACCGGGTACTCGTGGGCGTAGTTCGTGGTGCCGTCGAGCGGGTCGACGATCCAGACGCGCTCGGCGCCACGCCGCGCTCCGCTCCCCTCCTCCGCCCAGACGTCGTCGCCGGGAAACGACCTCGCGAGCCGCTCCACGATGAGCGCCTCGGAGCGGCGGTCCATCTCGGTGACGAGATCGATCCGCCCCTTGTAGTCGACCTGCTGGATCTTCCCGAAGTTCTCCTCGAGCAGGGCGCCCGCCTCCCGGGCGATCGCGACCGCGGTCCCGAGCTCCCGCTCGAACGGGGCCGCCGTCACCCTATCGCTTCCGTCGGGCGGCCGACTTGGCCGCGGCCGCGCGGCCGGCTCCGACCGCGTCGGCGGCCGATCCGCCCGCCCCGGCGCCCGCTCCCGCCTCGGTCGTCTGGGGGGGCACGATGGTGATTCCCTTGGCCGAGTACCAGGGATGGATCTCGAGTCGGAAGACCCCGGCCGCGATGGCGGGGTCGCCGTCGCACCACGCCTTCACCTGGTCGACCGAGTCGGAGTCGAAGACGAAGATCCCACGCAGGTCGGTGTTGTCCCTCATCGGCCCGGCCAGGATCAGCTTCCCCTCCCGGTGGAGGCGCGCGTTGCTGGCCAGGTGGGCGTGGAAGAGCCGGTTCGACTCCTCCGGATCGCGCGGCTTGTACGGTCCGGTGTAGAGCAGCGCGAGCACGTAGGTACGCATCGCCCACTCCGGCGGCGGCTCGCCCTTGTCGGACGGGATGCCCGGGTTCCGCTTGTCGCTCATGGGACCGCCTTTCGGAATTTGTGCTGTGTCTTCTGGATCTCGAATCCGAGGCGCCGATAGAACTCGTGCGTCTCCGCGCGAATCACGTTGCATCGAAGGCAGAGCTGCCCCAGCCCGCGCTCGCGCGCCCACGCCTCGGCGCGCGCGACGAGGGCCGCGCCGATCCCGCGCCCGCGCGATCCTTCGTCCACGACGAGGCCCCCCAGCTCGGCGACGGGCCCCGACTCGATGAAGGGCGCCGCGAAGACGTGCCCCCACCCGAGCACGCGCCCGCCCTCGTCCTCCGCCACGAAGGCGTCGGCGATCGGGGAGGCGATCACGGCGCGGATGCGCGCGAGCGTGGCGTCACGGTCGCCCGGGTATCCGAGCTGTGCCGAGAGCGCGTGCACCCGGTCGAGGTCGGACTCCGCGATCGGGCGGATCGTCACGGCCGCCGCGGGGCGCCGTCGCCGGCGCCCACCGCCTCGGGCTGTTTGCTCAACTGGAGCTCGTAGAGCCGCGCGTAGATGCCTCCCTTCGCCAGGAGCTCGGCGTGCGTCCCCTGCTCGCGCAGCTCGCCCTTGTGGAGCACGAGGATGCGGTCCGCGTCGAGGATCGTGCTCAGGCGGTGCGCGATCACGAGCGAGGTCCGCCCTTCGAGAAGGCGGTGGAGCGCCGCCTGGATCACGCGCTCCGTCTCGACGTCGACGCTCGACGTCGCCTCGTCCAGGATCAGGATGCTCGGGTCGTAGTGGAGCGCCCGGGCGAAGGCGAGGATCTGGCGCTCGCCCATCGAGAAGTAGCCGCCGCGCTCGCCGACCTCCTCGTCGAGCCCGCGGGGGAGCCGTTCTTCGAGACGCGCGCCGCCGACCTCGGCGAGGGCGCGCTCGACGCCGTCGCCCTGCTTGTCCCGGGCGCCGAACGCGATGTTCTCGCGAACGGTGCCGGAGAAGAGGAAGACGTCCTGCAGCACGAGGCCGATCTGCCGCCTTAGCGCCCGCCCTTCCATCGAGCGGATGTCGGCCCCGTCCACCCGGATCGCCCCCTTCTGGAACTCGTAGAACCGCGTCAGCAGGTTCGAGATGGTGGTCTTGCCGGCGCCCGTCGCGCCGACGATCGCCAGCTTCTCCCCGGGCGCGACCCGGAACGAGACGTCTCGAAGCACCCATTCCTCGTCCTGGTACGCGAACCAGACGTGGTCGAACTCGACGGCGCCCTCGAGGCGCCCGACGGGGCGCGGCGTCGCCGGCTCGGGCACGGCGGGGGCCGTGTCGAGCAGGTCGAAGATGCGCTCGGAGGCGACCATGGCCGACTGGAAGACGTTGTACTTCTCGCTCAGGTCGCGCACCGGCTGGTAGAAACGGTCGGCGTACTGGATGAACGCCACGACGACGCCGAACGTGACCGCTCCGGCCAGGACGCCGCCGCCGCCGTACCAGACGATGAGCGCCACGGCCACGGCGCCGATCACCTCCACCGCCGGGAAGAAGACGGCGTAGTAGAAGATGTTCTGCACGTGGGCGCGGTAGTGATCCTCGTTCGCGACGTCGAACCGTCTCGTCTCCTTGTCCTCCGCGTTCATGTACTTGAGGACGTCGAGCCCCTGGAGGTGCTCCTGGAGGAACGCGTTGATCCGCGCCAGTCGCGTCCGGACGCGCCGGTAGGAGACGCGCACCTTGGCGCGGAAGATCGCCGTCGCCAAGGCGAGGAGCGGCACGGTGGTCAGGGTCACGAGCGCGAGCTTCCAGTCGAGCCAGAGCATCGCGCCGACGATCCCGAAGAGCATGAAGATGTCCCCGATCACGGCCACCACGCCCTGCGCGAAGAGCTCGTTCAGCACCGCCACGTCCTGCGTCACCCGGGTCAGGATCCGGCCGACGGGGTGCTTGTCGAAGTACGCGAGGGAGAGCGACTCCAGGTGGCGGAAGATCCGGAGGCGGAGATCCTGCATCGCGCGTTGCCCGACCATCGCCATGGTGTACGACTGGAAGTACCGCAGCACGAACGCCACCGCGAGCACCGCGACGTAGAGGACCGCGATCAGGAGGAGCCCGTGCGCCGCGTCGGCCGGCAGCGCCCCCTTCGCCGAGGACGGCTTCACGTACGTGTCGATGGCGACCTTGGTCAGGTAGGGCCCCGCCACCTCGAGCAGCGAGATCACCGCGAGGAGGACGACCGAGAGCACGACCTCCCTCCGGTACGGCTTCAGGAACGCGAGCAGGCGCCCCGCGAGGCGCCGGTCGTAGATCCCGCCCTTGGCGTCGATCTCGTCCGCGGCGGAGCCGAACGGGCCGGCCATCAGAGCGCCTCCAGTTCTTCGGCGACCTCTTCCTCGTGGTAGAGGTCGGCGTAGAGGCCGCCCTGGGCGATCAGCTCGTCGTGCGTGCCGGCGGCGACGATGCGCCCCTCGTCGAGCACCACGATGCGCCGGGCGCGGAGGAGCGCCGAACGGCGGTGCGTGGCGAGGAGGATCGTGGGCCGGTGCGGGAGCGCGAAGAGCGTCTCGAGGATCCGCTCCTCGGTGCCGGGGTCGACGCTCGCGAAGGCGTCGTCGAGGAGGAGGATGGGCCGCTCCAGCGCGAGCGCGCGGGAGAGCGCGACCCGCTGCTTCTGGCCCCCGGAGAGGGTGATGCCCCGCTCGCCGATCATCGTGTCGAGGCCGTTGGGGAACTGCGCGACGTCGGGGCCGAGGCCCGCGCGCTCGGCCACCGGGCCCGCGTCGGGGACGGCCTCCCCGTCGTCGAACCCGAACGTGACGTTCGCGCGGATCGTGTCGGAGAAGAGAAAGGTCTCCTGCGGCACGATGCCGAAGCGACGGCGGAGGAGCCCGCGCGGCCAGCGTCCCGCGGGGACGCCGCCCACGATCACCTCCCCGTCGGTCGGCTCGTAGAGGCGCGCGACGAGGTTCAGGAGCGTGGTCTTGCCCGAGCCGGTCCGCCCCACGATCGCGACCGTCTCGCCCGGCCGGACGAGGAGATCGAGCCTCCGGAGGACGGGTCGGTCGGTCTCCGGGTACGTGAACGAGACCTGGCGCAGCTCCACCGTCGTGTCCCGCGTCGGGAGCGCGTCGGCCGACGCGCCGTCCCTCCCCACGTCCGTTTCCGTCGGCAGCTCCATGATCTCGCGGATCCGCCCCATCGACGCCGCGCCGCGCTGGAAGAGGTTCGAGACCCAGCCGAGCGAGATCATCGGCCAGACGAGCATGGCGAGGTAGATCTGGAACGCGACGAACTCGCCGAGCGTGATCCGGCCGGTCACCACGCCCGTTCCGCCCACCCAGAGCACCACCGCGGCCGCGATTCCCCCGAGGAGCGAGAGCATCGGCCACATGGAGGACCAGACGCGGATCATGCGCCGGTTCTTCTCCAGGTAGTCGTCGTGGATCGCGCGGAAGGCCTCGTATTCCCCGTCCTCCTCGGCGTGCGCCTTCACCACGCGCATGCCGGTGAGCGTCTCCTGCGCCTTGGCGGTCAGCGCCGCGAACGAGGCCTGGATCGCCTCGTAGTGGTGGTGGAGCTTCGCCCCGAGCCGGGCCACGGCGACCGAGAGGATCGGGAGCGGGATCAGCGCGAGGAGCGTGAGCCGGACGTCGATCCGGCACATGAGCGCGACCGCCATCACGAACGTCACGAGGGTGTTCGCGAAGTACATGATTCCCGGGCCGAGGAAGTTCCGGACCGCGTCGAGGTCGTTCGTGGCGCGGGACATGAGGTCGCCCACCTTGCGCGTCCGGTAGAGCGACGCCGGAAGGCGCGCGAAGTGGGCGAAGAGGTCGTTCCTTAGCTGGTACTCCATGTGCCGCGACGCCCGGATGAGCGACATCCGCATCGTGTAGAGGAAGATCCCCTGGAGCACCACGGCGAGCAGGATGAGGCCCGCGTCGCCGAGCAGGCGGTCGCGGGGCGCCCCCGCCTGCAGGTGGTCGACCGCGCGGCGGACGAGCCATGGCGACCAAACCTGGAAGAGCGTGGTGAGGAGTACCGAAACGCCGCCCACGACCAGTGCGGTCCTGTGGCGGCGCAGGTACGGAATCAGATGGCGGAGCGATCCGATGGCCGTTTCCTTGGTTCGAGTGCTAGGCCGCGTTCCCCTCAGTGTAGATTAAGATGCGTCCGCACGACTCGCAGTTCATGATCTCTGCCCCGGCGCGCGCGAGCTGCATGGCGTGCGGGGTGAGCGACTTGAAGCACGCGCCGCACGCCCCCTTCCGCACCTCCGCCACGGCGACCCCGTCGCGCGCTCCGACGAGGCGATCGTACCGGGTCAGGATCGACGGCGGGACCTTGGGCCGGGCGTCGTCGCGGCTCAGGACGGCCGCCTCCCGCGCGGCCTCGAGGTCCGCCGTCTCGCGGTCGAGCGACGCCTCGCCCTGCTTCAGGCGCGCCTCCTCGTCCGCGAGCCGCTTCTCCGCCTTCTTCACGGCGGCCTGGAGCGCCTCCTCCCGTTCGTACGACTCGAGGATCCGGGTCTCGACGTCCGAGCGCTTGCCGTTCACCGCGGCGATCTGATGGCGCATCGCCGTGTATTCCTGATTCGTCTTCACGTCCAGGAGCTGCCGCTCCAGCTTCGAGGCTTCGGCCTGGAAGTTCTCGACCTCCTTCTCGAAGCCCCGCCGGGCGGCCCTCGCCTGGTCGAGATCCTTCTTCGAGAGGTCGAGATCCGACTTGGCCGCCGCGGCCGCGCCGCGAAGCGCGTCGCGCCGTTTCGGAATCTCCTCGAGCTTCCGCTTCGCGTCCTGGAGCACCGAATCGCGCCGCTGCAGCTCGAGGAGCGCGTCCAGCTCAGGCAGCACGGCGGGCCTCCCGGGGGAAAAGAAAACGGGGAGCGCGACGAATCGCGCTCCCCGCGTGGCGCGAGGGGGCCCGGCGGCGGCCGCGCCCCGCGAGGTCGGGCACCGTCGTGGCGTCACCCACGACGTGGTGGGCGGTGCAGGGATTGAACCTGCGACCTCTGGCTTGTGATACCAGCGCTCTCCCAACTGAGCTAACCGCCCGTCCGGCGAATGGTCTGACGATGGCGAGCGTCCCCGCGGCGCACCGAATCATGGTGGATAGGGCAAGTGGGCCCACTTGGACTCGAACCAAGGTCCGTCCGGTTATGAGCCGGGTGCTCTCACCAGCTGAGCTATGGGCCCGGATCAAGTAACCGTTTTCGGGAACGGACCCGAGCGCCGCAGCGTACCAAAGCCCGCGAGGCGGGGTCAAGCCGAGGGCGCGGATCAAACCGCCTCCACGTAGCCCTTGAGGCGGCGACTCCGCGTCGGATGCCGCAGCTTGCGGAGCGCCTTCGCCTCGATCTGGCGGATGCGCTCCCGGGTCACGTTGAAGGTCGCGCCCACCTCCTCCAGCGTGCGCGGGCAGCCGTCCTCCGTGAGTCCGAAGCGGAGCCGGATCACCTTGGCCTCCCGCTTGGAGAGCGTTTCGAGCACCTCATTGACCTCGTCCTTGAGCATCGAGAACGCGGCCGCCTGGGCCGGGGAGACCACGCTCGTGTCCTCGATGAAGTCGCCGAGGCTGGAATCGTCGTCCTCGCCGATGGGGCGGTCGAGCGAGATGGGCTCCTGCGCGGCCTTGAGCACGCTCTTGATCTTGTCGACCGGCAGCGCGAGCTTCGCGGCCACCTCCTCGGGAGTCGGCTCGCGCCCCAGTTCCTGGACCAGGCGGCGCGACGTGCGGACGACCTTGTTGATCGCCTCGATCATGTGGACCGGAACGCGGATGGTCCGCGCCTGGTCCGCGATCGCGCGCGTGATCGCCTGCCGGATCCACCAGGTCGCGTACGTGGAGAACTTGTACCCCTTCCGGTAGTCGAACTTGTCGACCGCGCGCATCAGGCCGCTGTTCCCCTCCTGGATCAGGTCGAGGAACTCGAGCCCGCGATTCGTGTATCGCTTGGCGATCGAGATCACGAGACGGACGTTCGCCTCGATCATCTCGCGCTTCGCCTTGTCCCGCGCGATCTCGCCCGAGCGGATCTCCCGCGCGACCTCCTTCATCTGGTCGCGCGTCATCTTGGCCTCTTCCTCGATCTTGCGCACCTTGCGGCGCGCGTTCTTCACCGCCTTGTCGTAGGCGTCGAAGTCCTCGGGCTTGAGGCCGCTCTCCTTCTCGATCTGCCTCGCCTCGCGGCGGCTCTTCTTGAGCCGCTTCACGAGGGCGCCGATCTCCTCCGGCGTGCGTCCCCAGCGGCGCTCGAGATCGGTGAACTCGTTCTCCGCGTCGTCGACCGAGAAGGAGAACTCCTTCACCCGGTCGGCCAGGCGCTCGATCAGCCGGTTGTTGATGTTGAGCGAGAAGAGCTCGTTCATCAGCTCCTCGTCGGCGGCGCGAAGCTTGTCCTGGTGCTGCTGGCGCTTCGCGTCGGAGAGGCGGCTCGCCGGCTTGTCCGCCAGCTTCGTCCACCGGCCGTGCAGCTGGCGCACCTTGTCGAGCGACTTGAGCACGCGGACGCGCTCGCGCTTGGGCGAGAACTCGGGGTTCCAGTTGCCGAAATCGATCTGGGTCAGATCCTCGACCCGCATCTTCCCCTGCTTGACCTTCGTGCCGTAGGAGATGATTTCCTTGAGGATCGGGGAGGAGCGGAAGAGCGCGGTGCAGATCTGCCGCTCGCCCGCCTTGATCCGCTTGGCGATCTCCACCTCGCCCTCGCGGTCGAGGAGCGGAACGCGCCCCATCTCGCGAAGGTACATGCGCACGGGGTCGTCGTAGCGGACCGGATGCGGGAGCGTCTGCTTGTCGGCGGGCCGCTTCTCCTCGCGGCGCTTGAGCCTGAGCTTCTGCTGCGCCTCCTCGTGCGTGTCGAAGACGTCGACCTTCAGGTCGTTCAGGGCGATGTAGACCTCGTCCATGTCCTCGACCGAGGCGGTCTCGTCCAGGAAGGTCTCGATCTGGTCGTGCAGCAGATAGTGCTGCTTGCCGGCCAGCGTCTTCAAGTCCTGGAGCCGGTCCGTCTTCTCGCGCTTGATCCCTGCCGGTTTCTTTTTCATCGGTCCGTGCGCTCTCCTCTTATGTGACCGCCGGGTGGTTGCGGCTATTATGTAGTTTGGATGCGAGATCCCGGCGCTCGGCCACGAGGCGGCCCAGCGATCCCTCGTCCTGGGACCGCTCCGCCTGCCGAATCGCCTGGTCGAGCACCTGGATGCTGGCGCGAATCCGCCGCTCCTCCAGGCGCTCGACCAAGGTCCGCGCCCCGCGGCGCGACGACTCGAAGGTCATTCCTTCCTCGACCGGATGATCGGCCAGCACGGCCCGCGCCAGCCCGTTGTCGGCCAAGAGGCCGCGGAGCTCGTCGGGCATCGGGATCCGGCGCTCGTCCAGCCACGGTTTGAGGAGCTCCTGCAGCCCCTCGTGGTGGAAGCACTCGACCCCGCCCAGCTCCAGGACCTCCGCGAGGGCGCCGTCTTCCGTGAGCACCCTCGCCGCCAGCTCGGATTCCGCGGGATCGGGGGGCGCCATGGCCGACCGGGTCGCCTCCGACGCCGCGCCCGGCGCGCCGTCCCCTCCGGGGGCCCGCCCGGGACGGGACGGCCCTTCTCCGCGGGGAGCCGCGGAGGCGCCCCCGCGAGCGGCGCCGGCCTTGCCCGGCGCGCGTCTCTTTCCCAGGGCTTCCAGGAACACCGATTCCTCGATGCCGAACGCCTCCGCGCCGCGCCGGACCATCAGGCGGCGCCGGATCGGGTCCTCGATCCTCGAGAGGACCTCCACGAATCTTCGTACACGCGCTTCCACCGTCGGGTTCTGGCCGCTTCCCGCCATCTTCGCCTCGGCGAGGAACGCCGGCACGTCGCGAGCCGACTCGCGGAGGGCCCGGAACGCCTCCGCGCCGCGGCCCGCGATGTACGAGTCGGGGTCGTCTCCCCCGGGAATCAGGAGCACCCGCACCATGAGCCCGGCTGAGATCAGGGGATCGAGCGCCCGATCAGCCGCGCGCACGCCCGCGTCGTCGCCGTCGTAGACGAGGATCGCCTCCGCTTCCATCCGCGCGAGGAGCCGCGCCTGGTCGAACGTCAGGGCCGTTCCGCTCGTCGAGACGGCGTTCGCGAACCCGGCCGCGTGGAGCCGCATGACGTCGAGATAGCCCTCGGCGATCAGCGCCTCCTTCCTCTCGCGGATCGACGGGCGCGCCTGCGGCAGCCCGAAGAGAAGGCTTCCCTTCCGATAGACCGCGGTCTCCGGCGTATTCAGATACTTCGGCTGATCCTCGGCCGCGATCGCGCGGGCCCCGAAACCCGCCACGCGCCCCGCCGCCGCGAGCACCGGAAACGTCACGCGGTTCCGGAAGCGGTCGTAGTGGGTCCCGTCGCCGCGCCGGAGCAGGAGCCCGGCCTCCTCCAAGACGGCGGGGGCCATCAGCTTCCCGAGCGTCGTGGAGAGGCCGTCCCAGCCCTCCGGCGCCCATCCGATCTGGAACGCGTCGAGGATCGCATCGTCGAACCCGCGCCCCGCGAGATACGCCCTCGCGGGCGCGCCTGCCGGGGAACGGAGGCTCGCCATGAAGAAGTCCAGGGCGAGCGCGTTCGCCTGGTAGAGGCGGTCGCGCGCCGCGTCCCCGGGGCCCCGCTCGGCCCGGGGCAGCGCGATCCCCGCCCGCTCGGCGAGCCGTTCCAGCGCCTCCGGGAAGGTCGCCTTCTCGATCTCCATGACCCAGGCGAAGGCGTCGCCCCCCTTGCCGCACCCGAAGCAGTGCCAGACCTGGCGCTCCGGATTCACGGTGAACGAAGGCGTCCGTTCGGAGTGGAACGGGCAGAGACCCTTCCACGACCGTCCCGCCCGGCGGAGCGGCACCTTCTCGCCGACCAGCGCCACGATGTCGGTGGCCTCGCGGACCTGCTCCTTGGCTTCGTCGGGCGTGCGCATGGCCTACGAGTCCAGCGTGACGATCGTCACGCCGGTTCCGCCTTCCCCCATTTCTCCGAGCCGGAACTCCTTCACGAGCTGATGGTGCGCCAGGAATCGCTTCATCTGCTCGCGGAGGACGCCCTTCCCCTTTCCGTGGATGATGCGGACCGTCTGGAGCCCTCCGACCACCGCGTCCTCGAGCACGCGCTCGACCGCGCGGACCGCGTCGTCGGCTTCGTAGCCGCGGACGTCGACCTCGGACTTCGATTCGCTCAGGTCCGGGGCTTCGGGCGCGAGAGGGCGCGATGAGTCCCTCGCTCCGGGGATCCGCCCCTTCGGGGCCGCCCCGTCGCTGCGGGAATCATCGCGCCCTCCCGCGTCCAGGCGGCGGAGCTGGGCCAATGGCAGCACGGCCGTCGCCGCGCCGATCTTCACCCTTACCCTCGCGTCCTTGTCGGGGTGCCCTACGACGACGCCTTCCGCCAGGAGCGTCGGCACGTAGACCTTGTCCCCCTCCCGCACCGTCGTGACGCGCGAACCCTTCTCGACCGGAGCGACGATCTCCGTCTCCGCGTCGATCGCCAGCGACATCTCCTTGGCGAGCCCGCGGGCCCGCTGGAGCGTCTCCGTCGAGGCCTTCGCTTCGGTCCGGAGGCGCTTCCGGTAGTCGTCGATCTGGGACTCGAGCTGGCGGAGCAGGTCGCGGCGCGCCGAGAGCTCGGCCTGCTTCCGCTCCTTCCGCTCCGCCTCGAGCCGTTCCTTCGCCCCGCGAAGCTCCGTCTCCCGCTCGGCCAGCTTCCCCTGCGTCTCGACGAGGCGCCTCCGCTCCTCGACCGCCTCCTCGCGCAGCCGACCGAGCTCGATCAGGAGACGGTTCAGGTCTCGTTCCCCCTCAGGGAGGAGCGCCCGGGCCCGCGCGAGCACGTCCCGGTCCATGCCGAAGCGCTCGGCCACCTGGATGGCGCGGCTCCCTCCCGGCACGCCGACCACCAGGCGGAAGAGCGGCCGAAGCGTCGTCTCGTCGAACGCCATCGAGGCGTTCCGGACGCCCGCCGCCTCGTGCGCGAAGGTCTTCAGGCTGCCGTGGTGCGTCGTCGCGAGCGTCATGGCGCCGCTCGTGAGGAGCGCCTCGAGCACCGCCTGTCCGAGCGCCGCGCCTTCCGTCGGATCGGTCCCGGAGCCCAGCTCGTCGAGGAGCACCAGGCTCCGCGACGTCGCGGCGCGGAGCGCCTCCGCCACGCGGCGGACGTGCGAGAGGAACGTGCTGACGTCGTTCTCGATCGATTGCTCGTCGCCGATGTCGCAGACGATGCGGTCGAACCAGGGGATCGTGGTCCCGCTCGCCGCCGGCACCGGGAGCCCCGACATCGCCATCAGCGCGAGGAGCCCGACCGTCTTCATCGCGACGGTCTTCCCGCCCATGTTCGGCCCCGTGACGAGGAGCATCGGATGCTCCGCGTCGAGCGCCAGGTCGAGCGGCGTCGGAGGCGCCGGGAGCTCGCCCCGGAGCGCGCGCCCCACCAGAATCGGATGCCGCGCGCCGCGGAGAAGGAGCGTCCGCTCGTCCGATAGGACCGGCATCGTCGCGTCGGCCTCGCGCGCCCACGCCGTCACGGCGAGCGCGGCGTCGAGGCGCGCCAGCGCCTCGAGATCCGCCTCGATCGCGGCGTGGCGGGCGTGCGCCCGCGCCGAGAGCTCGCGGAGGATCCGCTCGATCTCGCGCGCCTCCTCGACGGACCGCTCGGCGAGCTCGCTGTTCCCCTCGGCGGCCTCGCGCGGCTCCACGAAGACGCTCGCGCCCGAGCCCGAGTGGCCCAGGATCGCCCCCGGCACCGCGCGCCGGTTCGACGAGGGGAGCGCGATCACGTAGCGCTCCTCGCGGAGGGTCACGAAGCTGTCGGGACTTCCCGCGCCGCGCAGGATCGCCTCGAGGCGCGCCGAGAGCCGCTCGCGGAGCGAACGGATCGACCGCCGGATCCTCGCGAGATCCGGGCTCGCCTCGTCCTTGACCGCGCCGGACGGATCGACGGCGCGGAGGATGTCGCGGCGGAGCGGATCGATCGGGTCGAGCGCGGCCAGCATCCGCCCGAGACCCGGCGTCTCGGGGCGGCCCTTCCGAAGCCAGGCGGCGACGGCGCCCGCCTGCTCGAGAAGCGTCGCGATCTGCCAGAGCTCCTCGCCCCGAAGCGTGGCCCCTTCGGTCCGGAGCCGCGTCAGGACCGGCCGGAGGTCGGGTGGCGCGGCCACGGGCGGCGGATCGCCCGCCGCGTGGAGCGCGAGCAGCTCGGAGACCGCTTCCTGCGCGTCGCGCGCCGAGTCGGCCCGCGCGCAGGGCCCGATCGCCAGGACCCGGTCTCGTCCGGGCGCGGAGCGGCTCCTGCCCGCGATCGCGCCGAGCACGGCGGGAAACTCGAGAACGGAATGGGCGTGGTCGCGGGCGCCGTCATCCTCCCGGGGGAGGGTCGGGGCCGTGGCCGGGCGCTGATCCAATTCGGTAATGGCTTCTTTCGGGGGTGTGGGCCGGTGTCCGCGGCCGGCCCAGGAGGCAAACGGGAAACCGGCCGGAGCCGGTTTCCCGCCTGGTTGTATCGCTCGGGTGGCCCTAATCGGCCGACTTCATACGAGCCAACATCTTCCTCTTCGCGGCGTTCAGCTTCCGCTTTCGCCGCTCGCTCGGTTTCTCGAAGTGCTGGTGTCGACGCAGATCAGCGAGAATTCCTGCCTTCTCGCACTTCTTCTTGAACCGGCGAAGGGCACTTTCGAAGGACTCGCCTTCTTTGACCCTGATGCCGGGCATCCTGTGTATCGCCTCCTCACTAATGTTAGAAGGTTCGAAGCCGGCCCTCCCTAAGGGGTTTGGGCAATCTATGCCTAACATTACAAAATATACCCCAGACCCGTCGTTTTGTCAACTTGGGGTCAACCTTATTTATAGCAATGCATTGCGCGTTGTCGACAGGAGCGAAATCGCGGCTGTTTCGGTCGTCAATCGACTGGGGCCCAGCGAGATAGGCCTGAACTCGGCGCCCCGGAGCACCCCCAGCTCCCACTCGATAAATCCTCCTGGAGGGCCAACCGCCAATGCCACAACCCCTTGGACGCCTCCGGGTGGGCGTTCGATTCGGCCGCCTTCGGCCTGGGCCACGAGCCGAATCTGCCCGTACGGAAGGGCCGCGACCCCCGCCTCCAGGGAGGGGGACGATCGGATCAAGGGCATCCGGGTCCGCCGCGACTGTTTGAGGGCCGCTCGGGCGATCCGGTTCAGCCTGAGGAGCCGTTTCTCTTCGAGCGGCGGGCGCCCGCTCCGCGCCGCCACCGCGAGGTCGACGCACGCCACGCCGAGGGGCACCGCGTGCTCGACGATCGCTTCGGCCGGCCCGGCGTCGGGGAGCCCCACCAGGAGGTGGATCGCGAAGGCGAGCTCCCCCGCGCCCTCGACGCGCGACTCGATCACTCCGACGGCCCGGTCGCGGTCTGCCGCCTCGAGGCGGCAGAGGTAGAGACCGCCCTCCCCGTCGGTCGCCTCGAACCGGGTGCCGGGGACCGCGCGAAATACGTGGAGGAGGTGGTGCGATTCATCGGGGTCGAGCGTGAGCCGGTCGCCGTGAACGGCGCGCGCCTCGACCCAGAAGGGCGTGTCGGGCCGCCTCGATTCGCGCGTCATCTCGGGCGGTCCGGCGCTCAGTGCTCGTCGCCGCTGAAGCTCGGGCGGCGCGGCGGCGGGGCCTTGGAATCGGGCAGCGCGTCCAACTCATGAAGCAGCTTCTTCGCCTTCTCGGAGAGACGGCTCGGCGTCACGACGACGACGCGGACGAGGAGGTCGCCGTGCCCCGAGCGCTGCAGGCTCTTGAGCCCCTTTCCGCGGAGGCGAAGGAGCTTTCCGGTGTTCGTCCCGCCGGGCACGTCCACGAGCGCCCGTCCCCCGCCCAGCGTCGGCACCTCGACCTTGCCCCCGAGCGCGGCGCGCGCGACGCCGATCGGGAGCTCGACGACGAGATCGTCGCCGTCCCTCGCGAAGAGCGCGTGCTCCGTCTCCTCGATGTGGGCGATCAGGTCGCCGGCGGGCCCGCCGCGCGGCCCGGCGTCCCCCATGCCGCTCAACGGGATGTAGTTCCCGCTCGAGACGCCGGCGGGCACGTGGATCGAGATCTCGCTCTGTTGGCGGACGCGCCCCTCGCCGCCGCACGCGGGGCACGGCGACTCGACGATGGTTCCCTCGCCGTGGCAGCGGTCGCACGTCGTGATGTTGATCAGCTGTCCGAAGATCGAGCGCTGGACCAGGCGCACCTGGCCCGACCCGCCGCAGCGCGTGCAGGTCTTCCGCTGCGTTCCGTCCTTGGCCCCGGTCCCCTTGCAGGTCGCGCAGGTCCGCATGTGGCGCACCTTGACGCGCTTCTCGACGCCGCTCGCGATCTCCTCGAGCGTAAGCGGAAGGCGGATCTCGAGCGTGTTGCCGCGACGCTCGCGCTGGCCGCCGCGCGCGCCGCCGCCGGCCGACTCGAAGATGTCGCCGAAGCCGCCCACGCCGCCGAAGTCGCGCATGAAGGCGCGGAGCGCGTCGGCGAGATCGAATCCGCGGAAATCCTCGAAGCCGCCGCCGGGGGCGCCGGGGCGGGCGTGGCCGAACCGGTCGTAGCGCGCGCGCTTCTCCGGATCGGAGAGGACTTCGTACGCGACCGCGACCTCCTTGAAGCGCTCCTCGGCCGCCTTGTCGCCGGGGTTCTTGTCGGGGTGGTACTTGATCGCGAGCTGGCGGTAGGCCTTCTTGATCTCGTCGGGCGTGGCGGTCCGCTCCACCCCCAACACCTCGTAGTAGTCGCGCACCGTGCTCAGAGCGGAGCCTCCCCGGCGTCCGCGGCCACCACGACCTTGGCGTGGCGGAGGACGCGATCGTGGAGCCGGTATCCGGCTTGCGCCACCTCGAGCACGGTGTTCGGCGCGACGCCCTCCGGCGCGGGCATCGTCGCGATCGCGTCGTGGAGCGTGGGATCGAACGGCTCCCCCTGGGACTGGATCGGCTCCAGCCCTTCCCGCTCGAGGAGGCGCGCGAGCCGGTCCCGCACGAGCGCCACGCCCGCGCGGATCGGATCGTCGTCCCCACCGGGGATCGCGCCCATGGCGCGCTCGAAATCGTCCAGGACCGGGAGGAGATCGCGGATCAGCGATTCCCTCGCGTGGCGGAGCGACTGCTCCATTTCCTGCTTCCGGCGCCGCTGCGCGTTCGAGAGCTCCGCGAGCGCCCGCAGGAGATCCTCCTCGCGCGCGCGGAGGCGCTCGATCTCCGCCTCGCGCGGGTCGGGCGGGCCCTCCGCGGCGGCCGCCTTGTCGTTCCCGGCCGCCTCGGCCTGGCCCTCCACGACCGTCCGAGACGCTTCCTCCGTCTTCGATTCCATCGACCCTTTCTTCCGGATCATCCCGCCGACTCCGCGAGGCGGTCTCCGAGATACGCCACGAGCGACACCACGCGCCGGTAGGGCATCCGCACCGGCCCCATGACGCCGACCGCGCCGCGCCATCCGCCGACCGTCACGCCCATCCCGACGATGGAGCAGCCGCGGATCGCGGGCTCCTCGTTCTCCTGCCCGATCGACACGCGCGGCGCCGCGGCGGGCTCGAACGCCTCGAGCGCGCGCCCCAGCACCGCGCGCTCCGCGAGGAGCGCGACGAGCGGCCGGAGCTGATCGGGCGACCGGAACTCGGGCTGGGCGGTGATGTTGTCGGTCCCCTCGATCCGGACCGCCGCCTCCTCGCCGGCGCCGGCGAGACGCGCCGCCCGAGCGAG
>DASVDZ010000052.1:0-38697 GCA_036380835.1 Candidatus Eiseniibacteriota bacterium
ATTCTTGGGCCCGGGAGCCGACTCGATCATCTCGAACAGCACCTGGAACGTCTCGCCCCTCTGCCCCGACGTGCGCGAGGTGTTCGCCGACGCGCCGACGGATGGCGCCGGCACGACGTACATCACCTTCACGGGCGGAGATCCCGCGAACCCCGGAGTCGGCTTCCGCGATAAATTCCGCAAGTGGGGGCACTGGGATCAGGAGATTCCGGTCTACGTCGGACTGCCTCCCTGCAACCCGATCCCACTCAAGGGGGAGATCGTCACCGGCGCGCCGCTGGGCTCCTATGCCCTGCGCATCAAGAACATGGACGTGGTCGGTGGGCTGGGCGCGGTCCTCAATCAGGGAGAGGTGGTGTCGATCCTCGACTTCAACGTCTGCTCGGCCTGTCTGAGCACCCCGGGTGGATTCTATTGTTACTGGTGTGACCTGGATTGGTCGGGCGTGGACACGGCGGTGGACCTCAACATCGCCACATCGCACCTCACGCACGACTGCGACACGCCGTTCTCCCCCTAGGAGCGGCGGGGCGCGCGAGGATCCGACGGACGGCCGAGGGAGGGGGCAACCGGTGCTCGAGAAGGAAGCGTTGGCGATGTTCGAGCACCGGTTCGTCGCTGCCGCGGGCGGCGACCCGCGGCTCGCGCTCCTCCTCCTGCACGGCACGGGAGGCGACGAGAACGATCTCCTCCCGCTCGGGCCGCTCCTCGTCCGCGACGCCGCGCTCCTGAGCCCGCGAGGGCGGGTGCTCGAGGGAACGATGCCGCGCTTCTTCCGGCGGCTGGCCGAGGGGGTCTTCGACGTGGAGGACCTGAAGCTCCGGACGCGGGAGCTGGTCGCGTTCGTCCGTGCGGCGCGCGGGGCCTATGGGCTCGAGGACGTTCCGATCGTCGCGGTGGGATTCTCGAACGGCGCCAACATCGCCGGGAGCGTCCTTCTCATGGAGCCCGGCTCGCTCGACGGCGCCGTGCTCCTCCGCGCGATGACGCCGTTCGTTCCGGAGACGCCGCCCAACCTCGCGGGGAAGCCGGTCTTCCTCGGCGCGGGTCGCTTCGACCCGTTGTCGCGACCGGAGGAGACGGAGCGCTGGGCGGCGATGCTCCGGGAGATGGGCGCGGACGTGACGCTCCACTGGTCTCCAATCGGTCACGCGCTGAGCCAGGAGGACGTCACGGCCGCCGCCGACTGGCTCGCGCGGCGATTCGGGAGCCAGTCCGGCTAGTCCCGCCAGGGCTGGTGGCCGTTCGTGATTGGGAGGCGGCGGTCCTTGCCGAGCCCGCGCGGCGTGATCCGGATCCCCGGAGGCGACTGGCGCCGCTTGTACTCCGCGCGGTCCACCATGCGGATGACCCGCTGCACGAGCGCGCGATCGTATCCGGTCGCCACGATCCGATCGACCTCCCAGTCCTCCTCGACGTAGGCCTTCAAGATTGGATCGAGCACGTCGTAGGGCGGAAGCGAGTCGGTGTCGAGCTGCCCGGCCTTGAGCTCCGCCGTGGGCGGTCGCCGGATCGTCCGCACCGGGATCCAGCCGCCCGCGCCGGCGCGCGCGTTTCGGTGCTCGGCGATCGCGTAGACGAGCGTCTTCGGCACGTCCTTGAGCACCGCGAACCCGCCAGCCATGTCGCCGTAGAGCGTCGTGTAGCCGGTCGCGTACTCGCTCTTGTTGCCCGTCGTCAGCACGAGCCACCCGAACTTGTTCGAGAGCGCCATGAGGAGATTGCCCCGGATCCGCGACTGGATGTTCTCCTCGGTCGTGTCCTCGGGGAGGCCCGCGAAGACGTCGCCGAGCGTGCTCCGGTAGGCCGCCATCTCCTCCTCGATCGGCAGCGTGACGAGACGGAAGCCGAGATTCCTCGCGAGCGCGGCCGCGTCCTCGGCGCTCTCCTTCGAGGTGAAGCGCGACGGCATGAAGGCCCCGATCACGTTCTCGGGGCCGAGGGCGTCGACGGCCACGGACGCCGAGAGCGCCGAGTCGACGCCCCCCGAGATCCCGAGCACGACCTTCTCGAACCGGTTCTTTCGCACGTAGTCGCGCGTGCCCAGGATCAGCGCCTCGTAGACCTCGGCCGGCCCGGCGGCCGGCTCGTACGCCCGGGTCTCGAGCTTCGGCTTCGGCAGCTCCGGCACCGGCCGGAGCGTGACGACCGGAAGCTCCTCGTCCTCGCCGTCCTCGCGCGGCGACGCGTTCCGGCTCCGCGGATCCTTGAGGCGGGCCGAGAAGACCTCGTTCAAGTCGAGGTCGAGCACGACGAGGTCCTCTTCGAACGCCTTGGCGCGCGCCAGCAGATCGCCCCGCGGGCCGAAGACGCGGCTGTTCCCGTCGAAGACGAGCTCGTCCTGCCCGCCGACCGTGTTCACGAACGCGACGATCGAAACGCCGTCCGCGGCGCGCGTGGCGAGCATGCGATCGCGCGCGACGCTCTTGCCCAGGTGGAACGGGGAGGCCGAGAGATTGATCACCAGCTCGGCGTCTCCGTAGACGGCGAGCCGCGTCGGGTTCGACGGATACCAGATGTCCTCGCAGATGTTGACGCCGAACGTGAGCGGACCGCGCTTGAGCACGAACGGGTTCCGTCCGGGCCTGAAGTAGCGCACCTCGTCGAAGACGGCGTAGTTCGGGAGATGGCTCTTGTGGCAGACGCCGACGACCTCGCCGTCGTGCGCGATGGCCGCGGCGTTGTAGACGTCCTCCGCGCGCTGCGCGAAGCCGATGATCGCCGTCAGTCCCTTCGTCGCCCGGGTCACCTCTTCGAGCGCCGCCTGGTTCTGGTCGATGAACTCGGGGCGGAGGAGGAGGTCCTCGGGGGGATATCCGGTCAGGACCAGCTCGGGGAAGGCCACGATCTCGGCGCCCATGTCGCGCGCCCGCCCGAGGAACTCGATCACGCGCCTCGCGTTGCCGGGCAGGTCGCCGACGGTCGGATTCACCTGCGCCAGCGCGATCCGGACGACGCGATTCTGGCGCCCGTTCCTTGGCAGCGCCGGGGAAGGGCTCATACGGCCATGCTACCACGCCACTTCCCGGCAACTCCACCTTCGGCCACCTGTCGCGACGCCTGGCAAGAGAGTATATTTGACGCCATGACAAAGGCTTCCGTGGTCGTCTTCGGGAGCAGCCAGGCGGCGGGGAATTCCCCCCACTACCGCCTCGGCCGCGATCTCGGCGCGGCGCTCGCGCGGCGCGGCGCGATCGTTCGGTGCGGCGGCTACGGCGGCGTCATGGAGGCGGTGGCCGTCGGCGCCAAGTCCGAAGGCGGAACCGTCGTCGGTTGCACGCTCTCGTGGTTCGGCGAGACGCGCGTTCCGAACACGCACCTGGACGAAGTCCATGATTCCCCCGACCTCGAGTCGCGGATCCGCTGTCTCCTGACCGGAGCGAGAGGCGCCGTGGTCCTTCCCGGCGGCGTCGGCACGATGAACGAGCTCTTCTGGGTCTGGACGCTCCTCCTCCTCGACCGCGACGACGGCCCCGAGTCGCTGGTGCTGCTCGGCGAGCACTGGGAGGAGCTCTTGGATCTCCTGGCGAAGCGATTCGAGTTCGGCCCCCCCGTCCGCGCGCTCGTGCGCGTCGCCCGCGACGTGGAAGAGGCCGCCGGCATCGCCTGGGGGAGCGCCGCGTGAGCGACCCGCTGCCAGGTCCATCGATCGCCGTCGTACGCCGCGTCGCGGCCCTGCTCGTGGCGTTCTTCGTGCTGAGCCCCGGGAGAGGCGACGCTGATTTCATCCTCCCTCCGTGGCAGTGCATCGTCGCGGATGCCCAGTTCATCGGCATCGCCGAATGCGTGGTCGCCGGCGGGATCGTCGCGGACTACCGCGTGACCGAGTCCTGGAAGGGGCCGCCGGTCGGCTCGAGGCTTCGAATCGCCCAATCGACCTCCACGGACTACGGGACTCGCCTCTACCCCCTCGCGCTGGTGGGGAAGCGGTACCTCATCGTCGCGAACGCCCCGAACATGAATTGGAACGAGGGAGAGTGGCCGTCGATCCTTCACGGCGTGGCGTCGACCACCGCGTGGCGGCGGATCCCCGTGGACTACTTCGCCCCGTGGGGCGTGACCCCCGTCGCGCGGGCCGAGGCGCCTCCTGACCGAGGGGTGCCGGGGGTCCTCGGAATCGTCCCGCTCGACACCGACGACCGGAGGACGTCCCGGTTGGACGCGTTCCATGAAGCGGTCAAGCCACTCGTGGCGATGGACGCACGTCGGCTCGAGATCGAGACGTTGCGCGCAGCCGCGCAGTGGGAGGCTGCGGGAAAGCGCACGGCGATGACTTTGAGTGAACAGCTGTTCCGCACTTCGCCCCTTTGCCGAGCCACCGCGCCCGACTCGCTCGAACAGGTGGTGGCCGGCCTCGTGGCATATGCCGGGAGAGGAGAGGGGCAGGGCCGCCAAGCGCTCAGCGTCTTCCTGACGGGAGGGGGCCTGGAGTCGTTGCGGCAGCTGGAAGCTTTGCAGGCCGCCAAGATTCACGTCGATCGGCATCGGTACGATGATTTCGTGGTGCGAATCCTCCGGATTCGCGTGGGGCGCGACTCGGTCCGAGCGGAGGTGCCGGCCTACATGAAGGGACCGCCGACCCCTTCGGCGTTGACCAGATGGCGGGCGCGGCTTGCCGCGGACTCCACGGGACATCCGGAGCACGGCCTCGAAGAATCGGAGGCCTTCGTCGCGCTCACGAAATTCGAGCCCGAGCGGGTCGCGCAGTATCTCGTTCGGTGGCATCCGCGGGACGTCGAACGCGAGGGGGACGGGCTGGGCCTCACGCTGGGCGGCTACTTCGCTGCGTTCTGCGGCCGCGATCGCGCCAGGCTCCTCTCATCGCTCCTCCGGGCTGAGGATCCGTACATCCGCGTATCGGCGGCGGTCTACCTCTGCTTCGAGGACGAGGTCGCCGGCCAGGCTGCGCTCCGCGATCTGATGCCGCTGCCCGGCGATCCGGGTGTTTGGGCCGCGCTCACGCTGGCGCGACGCGGGGTGAAGGACGCCCTGCCGCGGTCACTCGAGGTTCTCCGGGGCGCGGTTCCTCCCACCCTCAGCGCGCCGCCACACGAGTATTTGCAGAAGCGCGTCATCGAGCTCCTGTCGAACTCGGCTCATGCGAGCGGAATCTCCCTTCCCATGGACTGGGATCCCGAATACGCATCGGAGCCGGAGGACGTAGCCGCCGTCTACGACGCCTACGTTCGTTGGTGGGCCAGTGAAGGTGCCCGAATCCGCCTCGCGGACCCCTGGATGCCGATTCTCGCGGCACGGAAGATGGATTGAGCATGTCCGACGATCCAACGATCGGGGCGATCGAGGAGACCACGCGCTCGTTCATCGAGGGCGTGAAGTGGGGATCACGTCAACCCGAAGCTGATCAGAGGCATCTCGAGAGCCTCCTCCTCCGTTCGTTTCGCGCGCAGTGCGCCACGATTCCTCCCTACGGCGCGTACGTGCGTCACCTCGGACTCGACCCGGATCGCGTTGCCGATTGGCACCAGATTCCGCCGGTGCCCGCCTCGGCGTTCAAGTCGCACGACCTGAGCGCGGCGCCGCCCGAGGTGACCGGAGTGCCGGGCGCGCCCGGCGTCGTCTTCGAGACGAGCGGGACGAGCGTTTCGCGCCCGGGGCGCGTCCGGCTCGCGTCACCACGCCTCTACGAGGTCTCGCTCCGGCGCGGCTTCGAGCGGCACCTGCTTCCCGACGGCGCGCGGCTCCGCGCGGTGGTCTTCGGCCCGCCGCGGCTCGACGCGCCTCGCTCCTCCCTCTGGTTCATGGCGAATCGCGTCATGGCGGCGTTCGCCAAGGACGCCACGTGGGCGCTCCTCGGCGGCGAACCGCGATGGGACCAGGTCGACGCGGCGCTCGCCCGCGCCGAGGCGGCGGAAGAGCCGCTCCTCCTCTTCGGGACGACGCTCCTCTATATGGCGTACTTCGAGCGGCTCGCGGCCGAAGGGCGCTCCTTCCGGCTGGCGCCCGGGTCGCGCGCGATGGACACGGGCGGCGCGAAGGGGCAGCGGGAGGAGTTCTCGCGGGTCGAGGTCGCGGCGGCCTTCGCCCGCCATCTCGGCATTCTGCCGACGCACCTCGTGAACGAGTACGGCATGACCGAGCTGGGGAGCCAGTTCTACGACGACCGACTCGTCGCGGCGCACGAGCGCCGTGAGCCGAGGCCGGGGTGGCGGATCCCGCCTTGGGTCCGGACCCGCGTGCTCGATCCGGAAACGATGGAGGAACGGCGGGACGGCGAGCGCGGCCTCCTTGTCCACTACGACCTCGCGAATCTCGAGATCCCGCTCGCGATCCAGACCGAGGACATCGGCGTGCGGGTCGACGACCACCTGATCCTGGAAGGGCGCCTCCGGGGCGCCGAGGCCCGCGGCTGCTCGCTCCCGTACGAGCGGTTCCTCGCGAGGGAGGAGGCGTGAGCGACGGCGTGCCGGACCCCGCCGCCGGCGTCGTGGACGCCTTCTATCTGCCCCCCTGGCTCGCCGTCGGCGTGGAGACGATGGTGCAGCGATTCGGCCCGCCGCACGACGCGATGGAGTACCGCCTTCCGGACGTGACGCCGGCCGGGATCACGCGCTGGATCGACGGGCTTCGCCGCGCGCGCGCCGAGCGGCTCCTGCCCCGGTCTTCGGGGTCGATCCTCCACTCCCTCGAGCGCGTGGCCGACCGCTTTCTGGATCCACGGGACGCGACCCGGCAGTTCGCCGTCGAGACCCTCGTGCGGTCGGGCCGCTTCACCGCGCCGATGGTCGAACGCTCGCTGGACGAAGCCTTCGACCCGCTCACGCGCGGGGGGCTCAAGCGATGGGTGGATTCCGAGCTCGGCTCCTCGTCGGCGCTCGATCGCCCGACGCCCGGGCCGGACGGCGTCGGCCGCCAGGCGCACGGTCCCGAGTGGATGTTCCAGGTCTACGCCGGCAACGTGCCGACCGTTCCGGTCTGGCCGCTCGTCTCGGCGTTGATCCTCAAGTCGGCGCTCCTCGCCAAGACCTCCTCCCAGGAGCCGCTCTTGGCGCCGCTCCTCGCGCGCGCGATCGCGGAGGAGGACGAGGACCTCGGAAGCTGTCTCGCGGTGGTCTGGTGGAAGGGGGGCTCGGGGGATCTCGATCGCGCCGCGCTCGCCGACGCGCGCGCGGTGCTCGCGTTCGGAGGGGAAGCCGCGACCGCCAGCCTGGCGCGGCAGGCGCGGCCCGACGCGAGGCTCGTGCTGCACGGCCCCAAGGTGAGCATCGGCTACATCGGCCGCCATGCCCTGGCGCGGGCCGCGCTCCCGAAGCTGGCGGAGCGCGCCGCGCTCGACGTGGCGCTCTACGATCAGCGGGGCTGTCTCTCGCCCCACGCCTACTACGTGGAGCGGGGGGGCGCCACGGCGCCGGTCGATTTCGCCGTGGCGCTCGGCCGCGCGCTCGACGCGGCGTCGACGTCTCTGCCGCGCCGCCGTCCGACCGAATCGGAGGCGGCGAGCGTCCAGATGGCGCGCGCCCAGGCGCTCTTCGAGGCGGCGGCCGGGGCCGGGGTGCCCGGAGGCGCGGGCGCGGTGACCGGAGCCCCCGCGCTGATCGCCCCCGCGCTGATCGCCCCCGCGCGGACGACGGAGTGGACCGTGCTCACGGAGAATGGGGCGCGGTTCGAGCCCGGGCCGACGCATCGCGTCGTGCGCGTCCACTCGATCGAGGGGCCCGAGGAGTTCGAGGGAGCGATCGCGCCCGAGGCGCGCTACGTGGAGGCGATCGCGCTGGAGGAGGGAGGGCCACGCCGCGCGATTCTCGCGGCCCGTTTCGCGGCGCTCGGAATCCCGCGCGTGGCGCCCCTCGGCGGGCTCCAGCGGCCGTCTCCACTCGCCACCCACGGGGGCGTGCGGCGGCTCCTGCCGTTCGTGACGTGGACGACGATCGAAGGGACGAGGGTGAAGCGGCCGCGATCTAGAGGGCCGGCTTCCAGGTCATCAGGAGGAGGATCGCGAAGAGGAGCGCCAGCACGGCGCCGCTCACGCTGATCCATCGCCTGGCCATCGCGAGCGTCTCTTCCGGGATGGCGCCCGCAGCGCCCGCTCCCGTTCCGCCCCCTCCCGCGCTCCCCGCCGCCTCCTCCATCCGTGCGAGCATCCGCTTCCGCGTCGGGATCAGCACGCCGTGCCAAAGCCCCGAGAGCACGACGTAAAGGGCCAGCGAGAGCCAGACCCAGATCGCGCCCCCGAGGTGCACGCCCGCGAAATGGAGCAGCGCGAGGCCCGCGATCAGGTTCACGAGGATGGCGGGGAGCGCCACCGACTTGCTCGTCCAGGTCATGGTGGCGAGGGTGTAGCGGAGAATGGCGGGCGATCCTCCCCGTGACATCGCGGAGCGGAGCCAGAGCGAGGCGAAGAGCAGCTCGCCGATCAACAGGACCCCGCCCGCGACATGGAGGAAGACGAGCGCTTGTCTCACGGAGTGGACCTCAGGGGGTGACGTTCAGGGCGCCCGTCATGGTATGGCCCACGACGGCGCAATGATAGGCGCGGATTCCCGCGCCTCCGGTGATCGTGACCGGGGCGCTGACGCCGCTCGCGGGGATGCTCGCGTTGAACCCGGTCCCGGTGGCCGTGTGCGCCATCCCGTCATCGTTCACCCATTGTACCGTCTGTCCGACCGCCACGGTGGCCGTGTCGGGGGAGTACGCGCCGGCGCCACGGTTGAAGGCGCCGCTCACCACGTGGATCACGACGTCGGCCGTGGTCCCGCCGCCGCCCGGCGACGTCGGGTTCTTCCCGCCGTTGCAGCTGACCGTAGATAGTCCGAGTGCTGCGCCGAACGCGATGAGGATGCCTAAGCTGCGAGCTGCCTTCATAGAGCCTCCGAACGTTGGGATGCTGCGGGGTCTCGCGTCATTTCCATAACATACTTACTTCCAATTACTTGCGGCCTCGCATCTCCCTCCTCTCCCAGGTGGGCAAATCCCCCTACATTAGTAGCGCCCTCCGGCCGATCTTTCCTCTGGACCTTTACCTTAACGTAAGGGTACGATCCGGATAGGAATGCTCCCTGGAGGAACGATGGAAACGTCGCAAGAAGCTACGAAACTCCTGAAGGTCGGTGACCTCGCGAGGCAATGCGGCAAGTCGGCGCGGGCGCTCCGCCTGTACGAGGAGTTGGGCCTCCTGGCCCCGACCGCCCGCTCCCACGGCGGCTTTCGTCTCTACGACGAAGCGGCCGTCACCCGGATCCGCTGGATCGAGCTCTTGCAGGAGAGCGGCTTCACGCTCCACCAGATCCGGGATCTGCTCCGCGCGTGGCAGCGGACGCACTACGGGCCCGACGCGATGAACCGCGTGCGCGACACGTTCGCCGCCCGCCTCGCGGAGACGCGGGCGGCGCTGGTGCGCTACCGGGAATTGGAACGGGAGCTGGTCGGCTCCCTCGAGTATCTGAACACGTGCCAGGAATGCCGGCCGCCGCGCACCACCGCGGACGATTGCCCGCACTGCCCGGTCGATCACGGGGTGCAGGAGCCGCCCGCGCTGGTCGCGGGATTCCATTCGAGCCCGGCGCCGGGCGGCGGCATCCCGCTCCGCGTCGTCACGGAGAACCTATGAGCGAGACAAGGACGCAGCATCCGACCCACCCGACCGACGCGCCGCAGGGATCGATCTCCCTGACCCCCGCGGCCGTGGAATGGGTGAAGCGGATCCGCGCGAAAGAAGGGAAGGAAGGGCAGGCGCTCCGCCTGGGGGTCAAGGCGGGCGGATGCTCCGGCTATTCGTACTTCATGGGCTTCACCGAGGTCCCGAGGGCCAACGACCTGGTCCTCCGGTACGCCGACCTCGTCGTCGCCGTCGATCCGCGGTCGCTCGCCCTCCTCGACGGCACGGTCGTCGACTACCAGCGCGGGCTCCTCGGGAGCGGCATCCAGTTCCAGAACCCGCGCGTCAAGAAGTCGTGCGGCTGCGGGGAGAGCTTCAGTCTTTGACGCCGGGCCCCCGGGCCCGCTTCACCGCGCGCGAACCGCGCGCTTGGACGAGCAAGGAAGGAGATCATGAGCGCCACGCCGACGCTTCAAATCGAAGACCTCCACGTCGCGGTCGAGGGAACGCCGATCCTCAAGGGGCTGAACCTCGTCGTGAAGAAGGGGGAGATCCACGCGATCATGGGGCCGAACGGCTCCGGGAAGAGCACCCTCGCGAACGCCCTGATGGGGCATCCAAAGTACGAGGTCACCCAGGGGACGATCCGCTTCAAGGGCGAGGACGTCGCCGAGTGGACCGCCGACGAGCGGGCCCGGAAGGGGCTCTTCCTCGCGTTCCAGTACCCGACCGCGATCCCCGGGGTGAGCGTGGCCAACTTCCTGCGCACGGCGCTCCAGGCGCGGCGGAAGGAGCTGGGCGAGGAGAAGCCGATGCCGCCGAAGGAATTCCGCGCCCTCGTGAAGGAGCAGATGGCGCTCCTCCGCATGGACGAGTCGTTCGCGGGGCGGTACATCAACGACGGCTTCTCGGGCGGCGAGAAGAAGCGCGCCGAGATCCTCCAGATGGCGGTGCTCAAGCCCGAGATCGCGGTCCTCGACGAGACCGACTCGGGGCTCGACATCGACGCGCTCCGGATCGTGTCGGAGGGCGTGAACGCGCTCGCCGGGCCCGACCTGGGCGTGGTCCTCATCACCCACTACCAGCGGATCCTGAACTACATCAAGCCGCACCACGTCCACGTGCTCGTGGACGGACGCATCGTCAAGTCGGGCGGTCCCGAGCTGGCGCACGAGCTCGAGGCCCAGGGCTACGAATGGGTTCGCGACATCCAGGCGGCCTAGCGCCGTTCCGCTAAAGGAGCCACGATCATGAACGAACAGGCGCTCGACATCCGCGAAGGCTACAGGGAGAAGTACGGGTTCCACGACGACATCGCGCCCGTCTTCAAGTCGCGGCGCGGACTCGACAAGGAGGTCGTCGCGGAGATCTCGGCCATGAAGGGCGAGCCGACGTGGATGCGCGACTTCCGCCTGAGGGCGCTCGAGCACTTCGAGAAGCGGCCGCTTCCCCGTTGGGGCGGCGCCGTCGAGGAGATCGACTTCCAGAGCATCTTCTACTACCTGAAGCCGGTCGACGAGAGCGGCAAGACGTGGGACGACGTTCCCTCGGACATCAAGCGCACGTTCGACAAGCTCGGCATCCCGGAGGCAGAGCAGAAGTTCCTCTCCGGCGTCGGGGCCCAGTACGACTCGGAGACGGTCTATCACAAGATCAAGGAGGACCTCGCCTCGAAGGGCGTGATCTTCCTCGACACCGATTCGGCGCTCAAGGAGCACCCGGATCTCTTCAAGCAGTACTTCGGGACGATCATTCCGCCGACCGACAACAAGTTCGCGGCGCTGAACAGCGCGGTCTGGAGCGGCGGCTCGTTCATTTACGTGCCGAAGGGCGTGAAGATCGACCTTCCGCTGCAGGCCTATTTCCGCATCAACGCCCAGAACATGGGGCAGTTCGAGCGGACGCTGATCATCGTGGACGAAGGCGCGTACGTGCACTACGTCGAGGGCTGCACCGCCCCGATCTACGCCTCCGACTCGCTCCACTCGGCGGTGGTCGAGATCATCGTGAAGCCGGGCGCGCGCTGCCGGTACACGACGATCCAGAACTGGTCGAACAACGTCTACAACCTCGTCACGAAGCGCGCCGCGGCCTATCGCGACGCGACCATGGAGTGGGTCGACGCGAATCTCGGCTCCAAGCTGACGATGAAGTATCCGAGCGTCTACCTCATGGAGCCGGGCGCGCACGCCGAGATCCTCTCGATCGCTTTCGCGGGCAAGGGGCAGCACCAGGACGCCGGCGGCAAGGCGATCCACGCGGCGTCGCGCACGACGTCCAACATCGTCTCCAAGTCGATCAGCAAGGACGGCGGGCGCGCGGGGTACCGCGGGCTCATCAAGGTCGCGAAGGGCGCGGTCGACTGCAAGTCGACCGTCCGGTGCGACGCGCTGCTCCTCGACGAGAACTCGCGGTCGGACACGTATCCGTACATGGAGGTCGAGGAGGATCGGGTCTCGATCGGGCACGAGGCGACGGTCTCGAAGATCGGCGACGAACAGCTCTTCTACCTCATGAGCCGTGGCATCACCGACGTCGAGGCCACCGCGATGATCGTGAACGGGTTCATCGAGCCGATCACGAAGGAGCTTCCGATGGAATACGCGGTCGAGATGAACCGGTTGATCCAACTGCAAATGGAGGGCTCGGTCGGCTGATCCAGGCCGCCCGGCCCCGGTACGAATGGGAGAGAACGTGAGCCAGTCCGAGACGATGACGCGATCCGGCGCGGGAGCGGCGCCCGCGGGCCTTCCGGCCCGCCTCGGCGCCCTGACCGAAGCCGCGATCGTGGAACGGGCCCGCGCCGCGAGCGAGCCCGAGTTCCTGATCCGCCGTCGCGCCACGGCGTGGGCCTACTGCCAGAAGACGCCCTTCCCGGCGCGGACCGAAGAGCTGTGGCGGCGCACCGACATCTCGGGCCTCGATTGGGACGCGCTCGCGATCGAGCGCGGCGCCCGTCCGGTGGCCCGCTCGGTGGCCGACCTGCCCGCCGACCTGCGCGCGGAGATCGGCCCGGCGGAAGAGCGCTCGGCGCTGACGGTGACGCTGGACGACGCCGTCGTCCTGGTCGAGCGGGACGCCGCGCTCGCCAAGGCCGGCGTGACGGTGGGGTCGATCGCGGAGACGGCGCGGGAGGACCCCGCGCTGCTCGAGCGGCTCCTCGGCTCGAGCGTTCGCTTGGACGAGAGCCGCTTCACCGGGCTCAACGCGGCCCTCACGCAGGGCGGCGTGCTCGTGCACGTTCCCGCGGGCGTGACGGTGGAGCGGCCGATCCGGATCCTCCTCTCGCGCTCGACTCCCGATCTCGCCATCTTCCCCCACGTCGTCGTGGCGCTCGAGCGAGGCGCGCGCGCGTCCGTCATCGAGGAATACTTCTCGACCGGCGAGCCCGGCAAGGGCGTCGTGGTGCCGGTCACCGAGGTGACGGTCGGCGACGGCGCGGACCTCCACCTGGCGACCCTGAACCGCTGGGCGGGGAACGTGCTCCACTTCGGCGTGGAGCGGGTCCGGATCGCGCGCGAGGGGCGGCTCCACTGGACGTTCGCCGCGCTCGGCGGAAAGCTGGTGAAGGCCGACATGGAGATCCATCTCGAGGGAGAGGGCTGCGAGGGGAAGTTCTCCGGCTGCTACTTCGGGAACGAGACCCAGCACTTCGATTTCCACACCTTCCAGAATCACGTCGTCGGACACTCGGTGAGCGACCTCCTCTTCAAGGGGGCCCTCCGCGACCGCGCGCGGACGATCTATCAGGGGCTGATCCGCGTCCACAAGAACGCGCAGCGCTCCGACGCGTACCAGGCGAACCGGAACCTGATCCTCTCGGACAAGGCGCGGGCCGACTCGATCCCGAGCCTCGAGATCGAGGCGAACGACGTGCGCTGCACCCACGGCGCGACGGTCGGCCAGGTGGACGAGGAACAGCTCTTCTACCTGATGGCGCGCGGGCTCACCCGGCCGGACGCCGAACGCCTCATCATCGCCGGGTTCTTCGAGCCGGTGCTCGAGCGGATTCCCTCGGAATCGCTCCGGGCGCTCGTGACGGAGGCGATCGAGCGGAAGGCGGGGCACTGACGTGAAGGCGCTCGCCCCCGAGCGGCCGGTCGACTTCGCGGCGCTACGGAAGGACTTCCCGATCCTCGACCGGAAGATCTACGGGAAGCCGCTCGTCTACCTCGACAACACGGCGACGACGCAGAAGCCGCTCTCCGTCCTCCGCGCGCTCGACGACTACTACCGCAACACCAACGCGAACATCCACCGCGGGGTCTACCGGCTCGCGGAGGAGGCGACGGAGGCGTACGAGAACGTTCGCCACAAGGTCGCCCGCTTCCTGAACGCCCGCTCCGACCGCGAGATCGTCTTCACGCGAGGCACCACCGAGTCGATCAACCTCGTCGCTTACGCGTGGGGGCGGCGGAACGTCGGCCCGGGCGACGTGATCGTGATCACCGAGATGGAGCACCACTCGAACATCGTCCCCTGGCAGCTCCTGGCCGAAGAGAAGGGCGCGGTGATCCGCTGGATCCCCGTCGATCCGGACGGCCGCCTCGATCTCAGGGGCCTGGACTCGCTCCTCGCGGGGCCGGTCAAGCTGGTCGCCGTCACCCAGGTGTCGAACGCGCTCGGCACGATCAACCCCGTCGCCGAGATCGGCCGCCGGGCGCACGCGGCCGGGGCGCTGATCCTGGTGGACGGGGCGCAGAGCGTCCCCCACATGACGGTCGACGTGCAGGCGCTCGACTGCGACTTCCTCGCCTTTTCGGGGCACAAGATGCTCGGACCGACCGGCGCCGGCGCGCTCGTCGCGAAGCGGGCGATCCTCGAGGCCATGCCGCCGTTCATGGGGGGCGGTGAGATGATCCGCGAGGTGACCACTTCGGGCAGCACGTGGAACGACGTGCCGTGGAAGTTCGAGCCCGGCACCATGAACATCGCCGACACGGTCGCCCTCGGCGCGGCGATCGACTACGTATCGGCGATCGGGCCCGCGGCGATCCACCGTCACGGGCAGGCGCTTGCCGCGAAGGCCATGGAGGCGCTCCGCGTGATTCCGGGCGTGCGCCTCTACGGTCCTCCGGCCGCGGAGCGGGGCGGCATCGTCTCGTTCACGCTCGAGGGGATCCACGCGCACGACGTGGCGGCGGTGCTCGACCGCGAAGGGGTCGCGGTGCGCGCGGGGCACCATTGCGCGATGCCGCTCCACACCAAGTTCGGCATCCCGGCCACGACCCGCGCCTCGTTCTACGTCTACAATCAGCCGTCCGACGTCGAAGCGCTCGCGGCCGGCGTCCGGAAGGCGATCGAGACCTTTCGCCCATGAGCCTGGACGACTTCTTCCGCCAGAACATCCTCGACCACTATCAGAACCCCCGGAACTTCGGCACGCTCGACCACCCCGACATCAGCGCCGAGGATTCGAACCCGCTCTGCGGCGACAAGATCCGGATGGACCTGATGGTGAAGGACGGCCGGGTCGAGGACGTCCGCTTCACGGGGGTCGGCTGCTCGATCAGCCGCGCCGCGGCGTCGATGCTGACCGAGGAGATCAAGGGGAAGACGCTCGAGGAGGTCAAGCGGCTGAGCCGTGACGACGTGCTCGAGCTCCTCGGAATCGAGCTCGGCCCGGTGCGGCTCAAGTGCGCGCTCCTGGCCCTGAAGACCCTCAAGGTCGGCGTCTACGGGGTCGCCGAATGGAGCGGCGAGGACGACGAGTGAGCGGGACCGTGGCTCGCTTCGTCAAGGTGGGGCGCGTGTCCGACGTCCCGGAGGGGCGCCCGGAGATCTTCGACGTGGACGACCGGAAGATCGCGGTCTATCGCCTCGACGGCTCGTACTTCGCCATCGAGGATCTCTGCACGCACGACGGCGGACCGCTCGCGGAAGGCGACGTGGAGGGCGACGTCGTGATCTGCCCGCGCCACGGCGCGCGCTTCAGCATCCGAACGGGCGCCGCGCTCTCGTTTCCGGCCGTGACGCCGGTCGACACGTTTCCCGTCCGCGTGGACGGGGAGGAGCTCTGGGTCGGGCTGCCGGAATAGCCGCCGCGGCCGGCCCGACGAGGAAAGGGAACCGTATGGCCACCGAAGTCGAAATCAGGACGGCGCTCGAAGAGGTCGTCGACCCCGAGATCCACCTGAGCATCATCGAGCTCGGCCTCGTCCGCGAGATCGACCAGGACGTCGAGCCGAACGTCGTGCGCATGCTCCTGACGACGCCGTTCTGCCCCTACGCGCCACAGATCGTCGCTCAGGTGAAGGAAGTCGTGACCCGCGTGACGGGCAAGGAGACCCAGGTGGAGATCCTGCCCGATCCGTGGAGCCCCGAGATGATGCCCGACCCGGGCCTCCTGGGCCGCTGGTAGGAGGGAAGCATGGCCGACAAGTTGACCGACGCCGAGCTCACGAAGGCGCTCGCCGCGCTCCCGGGCTGGGAGCGGAAGAACGGAATGCTCGTCAAGACGTACGCCCACGCCACGTTTCCCGAGGCGATCGTCTTCGTGAACGCCGTCGCGCATCTCGCCGAGCTGCTGAATCACCATCCCGACGTCGACATCCGATACTCGAACATCACGCTCTCGCTGACCACCCACGACTCGGGCGGCATCACGGCGAAGGACGTGACGCTCGCGCAGCAGGTGGAGTCGATCCGAAAGCGCGCTCAGGCAACGCCCTGAACGGGCCGCGGCGCCGCGGTTTCTGCTAGAATCCGCCCGCCATGGGCCATTCGCTCGAACCCCTCCTCCGCCCGCGCTCGGTCGCCGTGATCGGCGCGTCGCGCCGGCTCGACTCGATCGGCGGCGCCCTCCTTCGTAACATCCTGATCCAGCCCTTTCAGGGCCCCGTCTATCCGGTCAATCCCAAGGCGACGCACGTCCAGTCGGTTCCGTCCTATCCCTCCATCGAGGCGGTGCCGGAGCCGGTCGACCTGGCGGTGATCGTCGTCCCCGCCGCGCAGGTGCTCGAGACCGTCGAGGCGTGCGGGAAGCGGGGGGTCAAGGCGGCCGTCGTGATCTCGGCGGGCTTCAAGGAGGTGGGGGGCGAGGGCGTGAAGCGGGAGGCCGCGCTACGCGACGCCGTGCGCCGCCACGGCATGCGGCTCGTCGGCCCCAACTGCCTCGGCATCCTCAACACGGAACCCGGCGTCCAGCTGAACGCGACGTTCGCCCCGGTCCAGCCCCCGCCGGGACGCATCGCCTTCTCCTCGCAGAGCGGCGCCCTGGGCCTCGCGATCCTCGACTACGCGCGGCAGCTCAACCTCGGCATCTCGCACTTCGTCAGCGTGGGGAACAAGGCCGACGTGTCGGGCAACGACCTCCTCGAGTTCTGGGAGAAGGACCCGAACACCGACCTCATCCTCTTCTACCTCGAGTCGTTCGGGAACCCGGCCAAGTTCACCCAGATCGCGCGCCGGGTCGCGCGCACGAAGCCGATCGTCGCGGTGAAGAGCGGCCGCACGCCCGGCGGCTCCCGCGCGGCTTCCTCGCACACCGGCGCGCTCGCGGGGTCCGACGCGGCGGTGGAGGCCCTCTTCCGCCAGAGCGGCGTGATCCGGACCGACACGATCGAGGAGCTGTTCGACACCGCGCTCCTCCTCGGCTCGCAGCCGGTTCCGGAAGGGCCGCGCGTCGCGATCCTCACCAACGCCGGCGGGCCGGGGATCATGGCCGCCGACGCCTGTGAGAGCGCGGGGCTCGAGCTCCCCGCGCTCGACGCCAAGACGGTGAAGGGGCTCAAGGCGTTCCTTCCCGCCGAGGCGAGCACGCGGAACCCCGTCGACATGATCGCCTCCGCGGACGCGGCCTCCTTCGAGAAGGCGCTCCGGCTCCTCGTGCCGGACCGGAACGTCGACTCGATCATCGTGATCTTCGTGCCGCCGCTCGCGACGGGAGCGCAGGAAGTGGCGCGCGCGATTCTCGCCGGGACGGCGGGGAGCAAGAAACCGATCCTTTCCTGCTTCCTCGGCTCGCACGGCGTTCCGGAGAGCCTCCAGTCGTTGAACGAGGGGCACATCCCCTCCTACGCGTTCCCGGAGGCGGCCGCGCACACGCTCGCGCGCGTCGTCCGCTACGGCCGCTGGCGCTCGGCGCCCGCGGGGAAGGTCCCGTCGCTCGCGAACGCGCAGACGGACCGCGCGCGGTCGGTTCTCGCCCGCGGGGAGGCGGGCGCGTGGCTCTCGCCGCCGCTCCTCCAGGAATTCCTCGGCGCGTACGGCATCCGCACGAACCCGATCCGGGTCGCCGCGACGCGCGGCGAGGCGGCGGCGATGGCGAAGGCGTGCGGCTACCCGGCGGTGCTCAAGCTACGGTCCCCCGACGTCGTCCACAAGACGGACGTCGGGGGCGTGCGGCTCCGGATCGCCTCGGAGGAGGAGGCCGCGCGCGCGTTCGACGAGATCGCCGCGGGGCTCAAGGCGGCGGCGCCCAAGGCGCGCTTCGAGGGCGTCACGGTGGAGCGCATGGTTTCGGGAGGCGTCGAAACGATCGTCGGCGCCACGCGCGATCCGGGATTCGGCCCGGTGGTGCTCTTCGGCCTGGGCGGCGTCTCGGTCGAGCTCTTGAAGGACGTGTCGCTCCGCGTCGCGCCGCTCACCGACCGCGACGCCGAGGAGATGATCCGTGAGATCCGGGGATACCAGCTCCTCCAAGGCTATCGCGGATCCCCGGCCGTGAACCTCGCCGGGCTCCGCGACCTCCTCCACCGCGTCTCGCTCCTCGCGCTCGAGAATCCCGAGGTCTCGGAGCTCGACCTGAATCCGGTCCTGGCGTTCCCGGGGGACCAGCCCGTCATCGCGCTCGACGCGCGCCTCAAGCTGGCCGCGGCCGTCCCGGCGGAGGCGCCCGCGGGCGCGACCGCGCGGGGATGAACGGGATGGGGCGGGGCCTTCGGCGGCTCTTCTTCTCCTTCCGGCCCGAGGAGACGATCTCGCTCCTCTTCTTCGTCCCGATGGCGATCGCGCTCACCGCGCTCTCCCTCGAACCGGGCGGCTCGGTCCCCGTGAACCCGGCGGCGGCGAACTATCCCGACTCCTTCGCGCGTCTCGTGACGCTGGTCGGATCGGTCGTCGTCTTTCTCTGGGTGGTCCGAACCAAGCCGCAGTGGGAGCTGGCGCGCGACTCGCTTCCCTTTCTCTTCGCCGCCAACATCTACGGCAACCTCCACGACCTGATCCGGTTCTACGGGCGCCCCGACATCACGGCCGCGCTCTACCGCTGGGACGTGGCGCTCTTCGGCGTCGAGCCGACCGTCTGGGCCCAGCGGTTCCTGACCCCGGCGCTCACCGACTTCTTCACGGTCTGCTACTGGCTCTTCTACGTCACGCCGCCGCTCCTCGGGCTCCTGCTCTGGCTGAAGCGAGACCGACGCGCGTTCCGGGAGACCATGGTCAGCATCGTGCTCTGTCTCTACGTCGGCTACGTCGGGTACGTCCTCTGGCCCGCTTCCGCGCCCCGCCTCACGATCCCCGATCAGTTCGCGGTTCCGCTCCATGGCTTCTCGGCGCTCCTCGATCAGTCGCGCATCGCGCCCGCGGCCATTCCGCTGACCGCGTTCGGCGCCTTCCCGTCGCTCCACTGCGCGGTCGCGATCCTCACGGTGCTCCTCGCGTGGCGGCATCTCCGGTGGTTCTTTCCGATCCAGCTCGTCTCCGGGATCGGGCTCGTGCTCGGGACGGTCTATCTGCGCCACCACTGGGTGGTGGACATCGCGGCGGGCATGGTGCTGACGGTGGGGTCGTTCTGGCTGGGGCCGAGGATCGAGACGTGGTGGGAACGGATGGCCGCGCGCCATGCGCCCGGCGCGATCTTCGCGTTCGAGGCGGAACCGGAAGAGCCCTCGAAGACCTCGCGCGTCGCCGAGGGAGGCTGATCGCCGGAACGCGAAAGGGGCTCCCGATCGGGAGCCCCTCTCCTTCGTTTCCGTCCCGCGGCGCTCTCGCCGCGCGTCACGGGCTAGTCGTTCCGGCCGTGATCGTGACCCCGACCGCGGTCGTGGCCACGCTCCTGATCGTGCCGGTCGTACCTCCGCTCCTTGTAGTAGCCGCGGGCCACCGCGTGGGCCGGCGGGCCGTTCCAGTTCCGACGATAGCGCGGCGGGATGCGCATGACGGAGCGCGGCACCGACGCCTCGCGGACCAGATAGAACGGACCGCGATAGCTGCCCGCGCGATACCAACGGCCTTCCTCGACGAAGTACCAGAACCGGCCATAACGGTAGATGTCGCTGTCGTAGTCCCGCACGTAATAGACCTTCGTGTCGGGCACCAGCACCATCTGCGGCGCCGACTCGAAGTGGATCGAGGCGCCACGATACGGATCGCCGATGTGGATGCTGACGCCGACGCTCGTCGCGGCTTTCGCCGGAGTCGAGACGCCGAGCAGCGCGGCCGAGGCCGCCACCAAGACCAACATGAGAATGCGTTTCATTGCAGGCCCTCCCTTCAGTTGTACCCGGATTGGGTCTCCAGGACGGGTCATTGCAATGGCCGTGCCAATGGTCCGGCATGGCCGGGCCTGTAAGTCGCTGTGGCGGGCGGGCTTCACGGGTGGCCAAAACGGGACCGGGACCCGCAGCGTGCGCTCTGCGGGCTCAGGGTGACCCGGGGTGCACACCACCGCACGGCCGGGACCGCGCGGACGAATCAGGCCCGGCGCCGAATCTCCTCCGCGTAGACGGCCGCGCTCGGGCGCGCGACGCGCGGCCCCTCGGGGCGCGCGAAGTCGACGGCGTAGAGGCCGAAGCGCCCCTTGGTCCCGTCGGCCCATTCGAAGTTGTCCATCAGCGACCAATGGAAGTAGCCGCGCACGTCGGCGCCCGCGAGGCGCGCGCGGTCGAGCGAGGCGAGGCTCTGTCTGAGGAACGCGGGACGGAACCGGTCCTCCCGGTCGGCGATTCCGTTCTCGGTGACCACCATCGGGAGCCCGTGCTCCGCGCAGCCGGCGATCGCCCGCTCGAGTCCTTCCGGGTAGATCTCCCACCCGAGGTCGCTCACCGGGGCGCCGCGCCGCGCGCTCCGCGAGTCCTTGCCGAAGAGCGTCACCATCCAGCGCGTGTAGTAGTTCACGCCGAGGAAATCCGAGGAGCCCGCGAGCGCCGGGACGCGGCGGCCGGCGGGTTTCGCGCCCGGGATCCGGAGGTCGATCGGGCCCCCGGCCAAAGCCGCGACCACCGCCTCGTTGAAGACCGCGTGCTGCACGCGCGCCGCGAAGGAGTCGAGCGGCCAGAAGCGCCGCTTCGGATCGAGGAGCACCCAGTGCTTCGCGACCCCGATCATCGTCGCGCGGCCGTCCCCGTCGGCGTCGATCCGATCCGCCTCGCGGAGCGCGCGCGAGGCGAGCGCGTGCGCTTCGAGGAGGTTCGCGATGACCGTCAGCGCGCGCGACCGGTCCGACACGCCGGGCGGCCAGATGCCGGACGAGTAGGCGTAGAAGCCGAGCACCTCGGGCTCGTTCACGGTGATCCACCAATCGACGAGGTCGCCGAACCGTTCGCCGATGAGCCGGGCGTGGCGCTCGAAGAGGGGGAGATTGCCGCGATCCTCCCAACCGCCTCGGCCCGCGAACCAGAGCGGGCTCGTGAAGTGGTGGAGGGTGACCATCGGCGTGATCGCCCGTGCGCGGCATGCCTCGAGCACCGCACGGTAGTGCGCCAGCGCTCCCTCGTCGATCCGGCCCGCCTCGGGCTCGACGCGGCTCCATTCGATCGAGAAGCGATACGCGTTCATGCCCAGCGCGCGCAGCAGATCGAGGTCCTCTTCGTAGCGGGCCCAGTGGAGGCAGGCGTCGCCCGACTTGGCGCCGCCCTCGATCGCGCCGGGACGAAGCTCCCACACGGACCAGTCGTTCCGGTCGTTCCCCCCCTCCACCTGGTGCGCGGACGTGCCCGCGCCCCAGAGGAACCGGGAGCCGTACGAGGGGATCGCGCCGGCCCACGGTTGAGCGCCCGGGACGGGAGGCGTAGGGTTGAGGGGCATGGATTCCTCGGAGACGGGGATCGGACCGACGCCACCTTAGCACGCGGGATCGGAATGGACGAATCGCTCGTTGTCGAGGCCGCGAACGACCTGGCCCGGTGTCAGGAGCAGCTCGACGCGAACCGGAGCGCGGCGCGCGAGCTCGCCGCGAGGCATGACGACCGGCAGCTCTTCTGGAGGCCGGGTCCGCGCTCCTGGTCAATCGCGGAGTGCTTCCTCCACATGGAGGTCGTCGCGCGACGTTACCTCGAGGCGATCGACCTCGGCATCGAGCGCGCCCGCGGGCGCGGCCTCACCGGGCGGGCGCCCTTCCGCCACCCGTGGGTCAGCCGGTGGTTCGTCCGGTCGTTCGAGCCGCCTCCGCGGATCCGGTTCCCGGCGCCCCGGCAGTTCCTGCCGCCCGCGCCGTCGCCGCCGTTCGGTCCAATCCTCCACGCGTTCGTTCGCCTGGGCGACGACATCGCTCGGCGAATCGACGCGGCCGGAGGGCTCGACCTCGGGCGCGCGCGCGTCGTCTCCCCCGTGACGCCGGCGCTCCGGCTCAGCCTCGGCATGGCCTTCGCGCTCCTCGCGGTGCACGAGCGGCGCCACCTCTACCAAGCGACGGACGTCACGCGGATGCCGGGCTTCCCGGCCCCCTGACCGGTCTTGCTTCGCATCGGCGGCCGGATCGGGTAGGATCGATCGCCATGCCCGCGCCCGCCCCCATCCGCGTTCTCCTGATCGGCACCGGGTTCGGCGCCAAGGTCCACGCGCCCGCGTTCGCCTTCGACCCCGACTTCCGCCTGGTCGGCGTGGCGAGCGGCCGCCGCGAGAACGCCGAGTCGGTGGCGAAGCAGCACGGCATCCCGTTCGCCGGTGACGACTGGAAGCGGATGCTGGACGAGGTCGAGGCGGATCTCGTCAGCATCGTGACGCCGGTCGACCTCCACTATCCGATGGCGCGGGCGGCGCTCGAGCGGAAGCGCCACGTCCTCTGCGAGAAGCCGTTCGCCGTGAACCTGGCCCAGGCGAAGGAGCTGGCCGCGCTCGCGCGCTCGCAGGGCGTCGTGAACGTCGTGAACCACGAGTTCCGCTACCAGCCGGCGCGCGCCGCGCTCACCCGCCTCGTGACCGACGGCGTGCTCGGACGGATCGAGCACATCGCGATCCAGGATCGGATCCCCGGCTGGGCCCGCGACCCGTCGCGCCGCCTCACGTGGCTCTCCGACCGCCATCGCGGCGGTGGGTTCCTCGGCGCGCTCGGGTCCCACCACGTCGACTCGCTCCTCCTCTGGGCGGGCCCGGTGCGGCGCGTCCTCTGCCGGCTCCGGACGATCGCGGCCACCGCGTCCGGCGTCGGCGTCGCGCATCACGCCATCAGCGCCGACGACTGCTTCACGATGGTCCTCGAATTCCGCTCGGGCGCGATCGCCGTCGTCGATCTCTTCGGAGGCTCCCGAGCCCGCCGCGACCGGTTCGAGGTTTTCGGCGACGCGGACGCCGTGGCCATCCAGGGGGACCGGCTCTACCGGCCGAAGGGCGACGGGACCGACGAGGCGATCCCGATTCCCGCCGACCTGGCGCTTCCTGCGACGCCCGAGGCCGCGCTCCTCGCGCCGTTCCGCGTGATGGCGGGGAAGATCAAGGCCGCGATCCGCGACGGCGCGCCGATCACGCCGACGTTCGCGGACGGCGTCGAGATCCAGAAGATCCTCGACGCGGCGCGGATGAGCGATCAGGCCGGGGGCTGGGTCGAGATCGAGGAATGACCGGGCGCGGTCGCGCCCCGTCCCGGCTCAGCAGCCGAGGAGCCAGAACGGGGCGAGCATCAGGAGCACGAAGAGGAGGAATTGGACGATCGGGTCGTGCTGATTCATCCTCCCGATGTTACCGCAACTTGAGAAGCCGGTCGCTCCGCGTGATCCCGCCCGAGGAGAACCTCACGAAGTAGATTCCCGAACCGACCGAGGCGCCCGACTCGTTCCGGCCGTCCCACGGCACCCGGTGCACCCCCGCGGTCCCCGCTCCGTCGACGAGCGTCCGGACGAGCCTTCCCGCCACGTCGTAGATCCGTAGCGACACGCGCGCCGGCGCGGGGAGCGCGAAGGAGAGCTCGGTTTCGGAAGCGAACGGGTTCGGCCGGGCCGGGTAGACCGCGGCCGCCGATACCGCGGTGGCCGGGACGTCGGCCGTCGGCCGCGTCGTCTCGGTCGGCGCGACGGCGGCGCTCCACGCGGCGGCGCCCACCGCCGCGATCGATAGCGACGATCCGGTCGTGGAGCCACCCGACGGCTCGAGCGAGACCGCGAGGCGAATCGGCGGGACGCCCGCCGCCGCCGCGGCGCCCCCGGTCGCGGCCGCGCCCGACGAGAGGTAGACGATCGCCCGCGCCGCGCCGTCGGGCGCGATCTGCGACACGACGGTGGCGCCGCTCCCTCCCGAAAGGAGCGTCAGCCCCCGGATCCGGATGCCCTCGCTCGGGGCGACGGTGAACTGCGCGCCCGCGAAGCCGGAGGCCGGCTCGATCTCGATCTCGGCCCGTCCGTCGACCGGCGTGGTCCAGATGGCGGGCCCGGCGAACCCGATCCGCGTCGGCGTTCCGGAGGCCCCGCCGCCCGCCGGCGGAGGCGCGAAGCCGTCGCCGGCCAGGATCTTCCGCACGCAGCAGATCACGTCGCGCACGTCGAGCGCGCCGTCCCCGTTACAGTCGGCGCGCGAGGCGACCGAGTCGGGGCAGGCGTCGCTTCCGGCCCCCAGGAGCGCGCAACGAACGAGGTGGACGACGTCGAGGATGTCGGAGCGCCCATCCCGGTTCAGGTCGCACGTCGCCTCGGCGCCGACGCAGAACCATCCCTGGATCACCGCGAACGTGGGGCAGAACGGGATCGCGTCCCCGTTCGAGTCGGCGACGATCGTCGGCCCGAAGAGGATCGGGAACGAGATCTCCCTCGTGTCGGCCGACACGCCGTAGCAGGCGCGGAGGATCGGGCCGTTTCCCGGCGCAATCGCGGCGCCGGTAGCGGAGTAGAGGATCGCCTTCACGCTCGGGCCGTCCGCGGTCCACGAGAGCGTGAAGTCCTTGGTTCGATCGGTCGTCTCGACCGAGAGCGGCGTGAACGTGCCGGCCGGGAGCGGGCCCATCGTCATGTCGGCGATTTGGAACTCGAGCTGAACGCCCCCCACCGGGACGGGATTCATCAGCCCGACGGCGAAGCAGCCCGTGCCGCCCGGCAGGGCCGACGCGGCGCATCCGACCACGGGGTCGAATCCAGGCGGGGCGTTCGCGGGGAGGAACGAGAGGAGGACGCACGCGCCCTGCGCTCCGCAGCTGTCCGCGAGCGTGACCGTGAACGAGAGCGTGAGGAAGGTCGAGTCGGTCGGCGCCGCGGAACCGTCGGGCGAATAGGGAACGATGTACTCGACCGCGTCGACGTGGTAGCGGCCGAACGGCAGCGCCGCGATCGGGAAGTCGACGGCGTAGGGCGCGGGCGCCAGGGTGCAGGGCATCCCCAGCTCGGGATTCGCCTCCTGGAGCGTCGTCACCGCGCGGAAACGGTACGCGGGAAGGATCCCCATGTCGTAGGGATCGGGGACCGGCCCTTGGATCTCGGAACGAAGGAGCCGGTGGCAGCTGTCCGGAATCGTGCCGGCGACGCGGATCGTGGTGGAGTCGCAGATGGTGGGGCTCTCCGGCGTCACCGCGACGTCCGTCAGCGAGGCTCGCGCCGCCGAGTAGGGCAGCGCGAGCGCGGCGAACGCCACGAAGGCTATCGCCGAGACGGAAATCGCCGCGCCGACCGCGGCGCGGCGGGCCCGGCTCCCGGGCCCCGAGTCATGAGCGTGCATGGGGCTCCCTCCGAACAAGATACCGGCGTGGAGGGGGATGCTCGACGCGCGCAGCCGGACTAATCGCCCTCGGCGTGCATGTCGTCGTCCATCGCGCCGTCGTGGTTCTCGTCCATGCCGGCCTTGATCGCGTGGCGGATCGCCTGCCGGATCGCCTGGTCGTTGTCTCCGATCCGGGGATCGAGGAAGTGACCGCTTCGGTCCGTCAGGAAACGGGAGAGGTCGAACGTGACGAAAGCCGTCGCCGGCGTGTCCTGCGCGACGGTGAACCGGCCCCCGATCAGGAACTCGTCGTTGATCGGGGTCTTGTAGACGAAGTGGCCGCCGCCGTCGCCCGCGATGTCGCCCTCGAGCCAGACCGTGTACCCGACCAGGTCGGGATGATCCGACGCCGGCTCGTCGCCCGAATGGAGAGGCTGGAGGTGGCCCTGGACCCGGACGTAGTCGCCGGGAGGAACCATCTGCGTGTCGAGCTTCTGCGCGGTGCCGGACAGGAGGTCGATCACGTAGGGACCGTGGAACCGGATCTGACCGCCGCCGTCCTCGGATTCGCCGACCCCCGTGGAATCGCTCTCGCCGACGCCGAGCGAATCGTCGTCGCCCTCGCCCGTGCCGAGCATGTCGGCGTCGTCCCCCGACAGCTCGTCGGGCAGGACGAAGCGGACGTCGCGGACGACGAGGAGCGCCTGCGTGAAGGTCACGGGAATCGTATCGGTGGCGGCGACCCCGGCGACGAGCGCGGGGGCGGCGAAGCGCTGTACGGCGCCGCCGACTCCCATGGCGGTCACGGTGAGCGGGACGGGCTTGACGGGCGCGTTGGTCTTGGCGCCCCCGCCGCAACCCGACGCGGCGAACGAGAAGAACGCGAGAACGGAGACGAGCAACGTGCCCGTCTCCCGGCGGCATCGCCGCGACGTTGCGGAATCCATGGCCTCTTTCTCCTTAGCGAGGTGTCGTGTCGGCCCCGGCCCCCGAGCGCTGTCGGACCTGCCTATCATTATATCACCAACCATACCCGGGTGTTCTCCGTCCATCCGTGTGGCATAGTATCCGCCTGCGACGCCACGCCGGCGCCCCCATCCCGACCCGCCCACAGGAGATTCGCATGCGTCCCGATCGAAGCGCCTCGAATCGAGCGATCCTGGCCGTCGTGATGGCCGGAGCGCTCCTCGCCGGGGCCGCCGTGCCGCCGGCGAGAGCCGACGTCCCCGCCGGCCGGCTCCCGACGGACGTGATCCCGACCTTCCAGTCGGTCGATCTCACGCTCGACGCCGACTCCGCCGACTACAGCGGATCGGTGCGCGTGGAGCTTCGGGTCTCCCGGGCGACCGACGCCATCCGGTTCCACGCGAAGGACATGGACCTTCACCGCGTGGCGCTCCGGGGGCCGAAGGGGGAGGTCGCGCTCACCCCGACGGTCGGCGACCAGGCGATCGTGACGGCGACGGCCGGGGGGCCGATCGCGCCCGGGTCCTACACGCTGACGGTCGAGTTCTCGAACGACTTCGACCGGCGCGCCGCCGGGCTCTACCGGCTCCGGACGGGCGGTCACTGGTACGCCTTCACGCAGCTCGAGGCGATCGACGCCCGGAAGGCGTTTCCATGCTGGGACGAGCCGTCGTTCAAGTTTCCCTACCAGATCACCCTGCACGTCCCCGAGCGGCACCGCGCGGTCTCGAACACGCCCGTCGAGCGGGAGACGGTCGCCGACGGCGTTCGAACCGTCGTCTTCAAGCGAACGAAGCCGCTCCCGTCCTACCTCCTCGCGATCGCGACGGGGCCGTTCGAGTTCGTACCGATCCCGGGCCTTCGCGTCCCCGGCCGGATCGTCACCGTCCAGGGCGCATCCGCGCTGGCGCAGGTCGCGGTCAAGATGACGCCGCCCCTCTTCGACGCGCTGGAGAGCTACTTCGGCATTCCCTATCCCTACGAGAAGCTCGATCTGATCGCGGTGCCCGAGTTCTCTCCCGGGGCGATGGAGAACCCGGGCGCGATCACGTATGGGGATCGCTTCCTCCTCTTCGACGAGCGCACGATGAGCGTGGAGCAGCGGCGCACGCTCGCCACGTTCACCGCCCACGAGATCTCCCACATGTGGTTCGGCGATCTCGTGACGATGAAGTGGTGGGACGATCTCTGGCTCAATGAGTCGTTCGCCGAGTGGATGGGCGACAAGATCGCCGGCCAGGTCTACCCGGACCTCGCCGTCGGCCCCAACGCGCTCCTCGAGGGGCAGCAGGCCTACGCCATCGACGCGCTACTCTCGACCCGGGCGATCCGGCAGCCGGTCACGAACATGGAGAACCTGCTGGAGGCGGCCGACGTGCTCGCCTACCGGAAGGGGCAGATCGTGCTCGGGATGACCGAGCGGTGGCTCGGACCCGAGGTCTTCCGGAAGGGGATCGTCTCGTACCTGAAGGCGCACGCCTGGGGGAACGCCGAGGGGCGGGACCTCTGGAACGCGCTCGCCAAGGCGTCGGGGAAGGACGTGCCCGGCGTGCTCGGAAGCTTCCTCGATCAGCCCGGCGTCCCGATGGTCGACGTGGCGGTCGATCCCGCGGGACGCGTGACCCTCTCCCAGCGGCGGTTCCTCCACTACGGCGCCACGGCGCCCGACTCCGCCCTCTGGAAGATCCCGGTCTCCCTCTCCTGGCCGGACGGTGGCACGCGGCGCACCGAGACGGTGGTCCTCGACCGGCGACGAATGACCGTCGCGCTGCCCCGCGGCGCGGGCCCGGCGTGGGTGCATCCGAACGTGGAAGAGGCGGGATACTACCGGTGGTCCCTCGATGCCGCTTCCTTCCGCGGCCTGATCGCGGCGGCCCCCCGAGCGCTCGACACGCGCGAGCGGATCGGCGTCATCGAGAACGCGTCGGCGCTCCTCGACGCGGGGGCGATCCATGGCGACCAGTACGTCGAAATCCTCGGGGGCTTCGCGGACGACGAATCGCCGCTCGTGGTCTCCTCCCTCTTCGGGGGGCTCGGCCTCGTGAAGAACGCGTTCGTGACCCCCGATCTGGAGGATCCGTTCGCATCGTTCGTCCGTCGCACGTTGACGCCGGCGCTCCGCCGCTTCGGGATCGCGCGCAGACCGAACGAGGACGAGGCGGTCTCGCTGCTTCGCCCGCAGCTGATCAACTGGCTGGCCGATGACGGCCGGGACGCGGCGGTTCTCGCGGTCGCCGACTCCCTCGCGCGGTCGTTCCTGAACGACCGGGGGAGCGTCGATCCTTCGCTGGTCGGGACCGCGCTCCTGACCACCGCGATCCACGGCGACTCGACCCTCTTCGGGGAGTTCCGCCGCCGCTTCGAGACGACCGAGGTTCCGACCGACCGCCCGGACTACCTGAGCGCCCTGGGCAATTTCCACGACCCCGCGCTCCGCAAAGACGCGCTCGACTACGCGCTCCACGGTCCCCTCCGCCCGCACGAGCTCTTCACGATCCCGTCGGTCATGGCCGGAACCCCGGAATTCCGCGACGAGACGTGGGCGTGGTGGATGGAGAACTACGACTCGGTCACCTCGCGCATGCCGCCGGAGTACGCGGTCTACGTCCCCTACATGGCGGGGGGGTGTGACGCGGCCCGGCTCGAGCAGGCGAAGACCTTCTTCGCCGATCCGAAGCACGCGCCGCCCGGCACGTTGAAGGAGCTGGCCAAGCTCTCGGAGTCGGTCGGCGATTGCGTGGGGTTGAGGGGCCGCGAGGGCGCGGCCGTGGCGCGCCTCCTCCGCGAATCGGCGCGCATGCCGTGAGCGGGCGCCGTGGCGCCGCGGGCCAATGAAAAGGGGTCGGGCGTCTCGCCCAACCCCTTACGTTGTTTTTGGTTGCGGGGAGAGGATTTGAACCTCTGACCTTCGGGTTATGAGCCCGACGAGCTACCAGGCTGCTCCACCCCGCGACGTGATACTGTCCCATCCCTCAATCGCTGTAAAGTGGTTTCCGACGCGGCCCCCGAGCGCATCGAAAGGGGGGCGCGGGGAGGAGGAAACCCCGCGCGGACAGGACGGGGAATGATCGGACGAACGATTTCCAGGTATCGCGTCGTGGAGCGGATCGGCGGCGGCGGCATGGGCGAGGTCTACCGCGCCCATGACCAGCGCCTGGACCGCGACGTCGCCCTCAAGGTGCTCCGCGTGCCGCGGGGGACGGCCGAGGACCGGGAGCGGATCCGGCAGGAGGCGCTCACCCTGTCGCAGCTCAACCACCCGGGAATCAGCACCGTGTTCGACCTCGAGTCCTCCGACGGCGTCGACTTCCTCGTGATGGAGCTCGTCGAGGGCGAGACGCTCGACGCGATCCTGGCCCGCGGGCCGCTCCCGGAGCCGCGGATCCGCGCGCTCGGGCGGCAGATCGCCGAGGCGCTCGCCGGCGCGCACGACCGCGGGATCATCCACCGCGACCTCAAGCCCGCGAACGTGATGGTGGGGCCCCACGACCGCGTGAAGCTGCTCGACTTCGGGCTCGCGCTCCTCACCCGGGGGGCGATGCCGAGCCGCGACACGACCGACGACCTCGCGCGCGACGCGATCGTCGGCACGATCGCCTACATGTCGCCGGAGCAGCTCCTCGGACGGGCGCTCGACGCCCGGACCGATCTCTACTCCCTCGGCGTCGTGCTCTACGAGATGGCCGCCGGGCGCCGACCGTTCGTCGCGGAGCCGGCCACCGCCCTCATCAACGAGATCCTGAACACGACCCCGCGGTCTCCCCAGGCGTTCGCTCCTTCCCTTTCGAACGGATTCGCGCGCCTCGTCCTGGCGCTCCTCGAGAAGGACCCGGCGCGCCGACCCGCCTCGGCGGGGGCGGCGGGAGACGGGCTCCGCGGCGACGGCGGGGAGCGGGCCTCGGTCGCCCCCTCGGCCCCGTCGCCGTGGGGGGACGCCCGCGCGCCCGGAGGCGTCTCGGGGGGCCTGATCGCCTCGATCGCCGTGCTCCCGCTCGCGAACCTGACCGGCGCGGCGGACCAGGAGTACTTCGCCGACGGGATGACCGAGGCGCTCATCGCCACGCTCGCCCAGGTGCGGACCCTCCGCGTCGTCTCGAGGACGTCGGTGGCGCAGTACAAGGGAACGACGCGGGCGCTCCCCGAGATCGCCCGCGCGCTGGGCGTGGACGGGATCGTCGAGGGGGCCGTGGCGCGATCCGCCGACCGGGTCCGGATCACCGCGCAGCTCATCGACGGCCGGCTCGACCGCCATCTCTGGGCGAAGAGCTACGAGCGCGAGGTCAGCGACGTGCTCGCGCTCCAGTCGGAGGTGGCGCGGGCCATCGCCGAGGAGATCCGGGTCACCGTGAGTCCCCAGGACGCCGCCCGGCTCGGCCGGGCGCATCGCGTCGACCCCGAGGCGTACGAAGAGTATCTCCGCGGGAGGTTCCACTGGAGCCGCCGCACGGAGGAGAGCGCGCGCCGGGCGATCGAGTGCTTCGAGCGGTCGATCGCCAAGGATCCCGAGTACGCCCCGGCCCACGCGGGGATCGCCGACGCCTACGTGACGCTCGCGATGTTCAACTACGTTCCGCCCCACGAGGCGTTCCCGCGCGCCGAGGCCGCCGTCGCGCGCGCGCTCGAGCTGGACGACGCGCTCGCGGATGCCTACGTCTCCCTCGGGGGCCTCCGGTTCAACGCGCACTGGGACTGGGAAGGGACGCTCGCCGCCTTCGGGCGGGCGCTCGCGCTCGCGCCGAACGCGGCGTCGGCGCATCACTGGTACGCGGACACCCTCTCCGCGCTCCTCAGGCCGGACGAGGCGATCGCCGAGTCCCGGATCGCTCGGACGCTCGACCCGCTCTCCCTGATCGTGAACACGAGCGTGGGGCTCCATCTCTTCTATGCGCGCCGCTTCGAGGAGGCGGTGGAGGCGCAGAAGCGCACCCTCGAGCTCGATCCGACGTTCGCGCCCGCGGTGCGGAACCTGGGCGGTGCCTACGAGGAGCTGAAGCGCTACGACGAGGCGATCGCGGCCTACCGGCGCGCGCACGAGCTCCTGCCCCGGGAGCTCTCCGCGAAGGCGCTCCTGGCGCACGCGTACGCCGTGTCGGGGCGGAACGACGAGGCGCGCCGGCTCCTGGCGGAGCTCGAAGCCGCGTCGGGTCAACGGTACGTCGCCAAGTACGCGCTGGCCGCCATCCGGACCGGCCTCGGCGAGCACGAGCGGGCCCTCGACCTGCTCGATCAGGCGTTCACGGCTCGCGATCGCGGGATGCCGTGGCTCGCCGCCTCGCCTCGGCTCGATCCGCTGCGCGGATACCCGCGATTCCAGGATCTCTTGCGCCGGATGAGGCTCGACCGTCCCGGGTCGCTCGCCGCGGCGGGCGCGCCGACCGGGGGAGGGAACTAGGGCAGGGAGTCGCCGCGGGACTCGTCGTAGCGGTAGAGGATCTCGTCCTTCTTGACCAGATGGAAGCGCTCGCGCGCGACCCGCTCCTCGAGCATCGGGTCGTGCGCCTGCTCCTTCCGCCGCTGCTCCAGGTCGTTGACCTGGACCGCGAGGTCGATCTTCCGCCGCTCGAGCGCCGCGTTCTCACGCCGCATGCCCGCGATCCGAAAGGCCCCGGTGTCGCTCCCGACAAAGGACCAGATCAGGTATCCGGCGGCGAGCCCGGCGGCGATCCAGAGGCCGCGATGCCGCCGGCGCGCCTCCGCGGGCGGCAGGCGGAGGAACCGGCGCCCCGGCTCGCGGCGGGGCGGCTTGGGAGGGCTCTGGTAGGGCGGCCGCATCATGGCGTCAGGCCCTCGCCTCGGCGGGGTGCACGCCCGCCCCACGGAACGCCGTGGGGCCCGCGTAGCGCGCCTCGTCGGCCAGCTGCTCCTCGATGCGGAGCAGCTGGTTGTACTTGGCGATCCGGTCGCTCCGCGAGGCCGAGCCGGTCTTGATCTGTCCCGCGTTCACCGCCACCGCGAGGTCGGCGATCGTCGTGTCCTCGGTCTCTCCGGAACGGTGGGAGATCACGGTCGTATAGGCGGCGCGCTTGGCCATCTCGATCGCGTCGAGGGTCTCGGTCACCGTCCCGATCTGGTTCAGCTTGATGAGGATCGAGTTCGCGATCCCCTCGTCGATGCCGCGGCGCAGGATCTCGGGGTTCGTGACGAAGATGTCGTCGCCGATCAGCTGGACCATGGGGCCCATCTCCGCCGTGAGGCGCCGCCAGCCGTCCCAGTCGCCTTCCGCGAGGCCGTCCTCGATCGACACGATGGGATAGCGGGAAGCGAGGCCGCGGTAATAGGCGATCATCCCGGCCGCGTCGATCCCCGTCTTCCCGTCGAGCGTGTACGATCCGTTCGAGAAGAGCTCCGAGGCGGCGACGTCGAGCGCGAGCGCGACGTCCTGCCCGGGCCGGTACCCCGCCTTCTCGATCGCGCGCATCAGGAAGTCGAGCGCCTCGGCGTTGCTCTTCAAGTTCGGCGCGAAGCCCCCCTCGTCGCCGACGGCGGTGACGAGTCCCTTTTCGTGCAGGAGCTTCTTCAACGTATGGAAGACCTCGGCCCCCGTTCGGAGGGCCTCACGGAACGTCGGGGCGCCCAAGGGGACGATCATGAATTCCTGGATGTCGAGGTTGTTGTCCGCGTGGGCGCCGCCGTTCACGACGTTCATGAGCGGCACGGGCAGCGTCCGCGCGCCGGCGCCGCCCAGATAGCGGTAGAGCGGGAGGGCGTGGGCGTCGGCGGCGGCCTTGGCGCACGCCATGGACACCCCGAGGAGCGCGTTCGCGCCCAGGCTCTTCTTGTTCGGGGTGCCGTCCAGCTCGAGGAGGACCCGGTCGAGACCCGGCTGGTCGCCGGCGTTCTCGCCCACGATCCGCTCGGCGATCGGCCCGTTCACGTTCTCGACGGCCTTGAGGACGCCCTTGCCCAGAAATCGCTTCGGGTCGCCGTCGCGAAGCTCGAGCGCCTCGCGCGAGCCGGTCGAAGCGCCCGACGGGACGGCCGCCCGGCCGATCGAGCCCCCGATCAGGGCGACTTCGACCTCCAGGGTCGGGTTGCCCCGAGAGTCGAGGATTTCGCGGGCGAATACCGATTCGATCTCGGTCATGGGACTTCGGACGCTAGGGCGGTATCCCACGCTCCGTCAAGGGAAAAGCCTTGACGGGGCCGGGACGGCCCGCCTACGGTCCGCGCCCGGATATCTTCCCCGTGGGAACGGCCCCCGGGGCCCGGATACCGGTGCTTGGATGAAACTTGGCGGCCCTGCGGGGCGTACTGTGCGTGACGGTCCCGCGACGAGTCGAACGGCGTGACCTTGGACGAGCGGGAGCTGGTTCGGCGGTGTCTGGCCCGGGACGAGCGCGCCTATCGCGAGCTGGTCCGGAGCTACCAGGTCCCGGTGATGAACCTGGCCTGGAGGATCACGGGCAACGCCGACGACGCGGCGGAGGTGGCGCAGGAGACGTTCGTGCGGGTGCTCAAGTCGCTGCACACGTACGATCCCAACCGGCCCCTCCGGTCGTGGCTCTTCAAGATCGCGTCGAACCTGTCGCTCGACCTGATCCGCCGGCGGAAGCGACGGCCGGTCGCGCTGGAGGACATGGCGGACGAGGACGGGCCCGCCCTGGAGGCGGTCGACCCGGGGCCGCTTCCCGACGAGGGGATGCGGCTCTCGTGGGCCGCGGAGCGGTTCGCGGCGCTCGTGGACGAGCTGCCGGAGCACTATCGCGCGGTCCTCTATCTGCGGTACCGGGAGGAGCTCTCCTACGAGGAGATCGCGGAGACGCTCTCGATGCCGCTGGGGACGGTGAAGGTTCGGATCCACCGGGCGCACGAAGCGTTGAAACGGAAATTGAGCGCGAGAGGAAACACGACGTGAAGACCAACCTGACCTGCGAAGCCTGCGAGCGCGAGCTGACCGCCTACGTGGACGGCCAGCTCCACCGGTCGGTGGCGCGCGTGATCGAGGATCACGCGACCTCCTGCGCCCGCTGCGGCGCCTCGCTCGCGATCCACCGCGCGATCGCGGCGCACGCGCGGCGGCTCCCCTCGGTCGAGGCTCCGGCGTGGCTCGAGGACCGGGTGGTGCGGACCGTGACCCGTCCCGCGCGGCTCAGGGCCCTCTGGACGCGGACCGGCGCGATCGCCGCTTCGATCTCCTTCGCGGTCACGGTCGGCGGCATCGCGTTCTGGCCGCGCCTCGCGAAGGCGTTCGGCCTGCCCGATCCCGCGACGTGGCTCGTGCACGCCGTGGAAACGGGCCTCGACGTGGCCATCGGCGCGCCGAAGCGGCTCGCGCTGGACCTCGCATTCTACGAGCCGATCGCGCGCCAGGTCTGGCTGGCGGTCCGCTCGCTCTCGGACATTCCCCGCGTCGTGATCCTCGCCCTCCGGACTCCGGACGCGATGTGGACCGGCGCCATCCTGCTCACCCTGGGGGTCGCGTTCTACTGGATCCTGCGGCCTTCCCGCACCCACGAAGGGGGTATCGGCCATGCGTGCCTGGCGCTCTAGTTCACAGGCGCGAACCGCCCCGAGCGTCGCCGCTTCGCGCCTCCATGGAGGTTTCGTCCTTCTCTCGATCCTGATCGCCCTGTCGTTCGGCGTCGGGGCGGGAATCGCGACGGCGGCGGGCCCGGCCGACACCACCGGGTCGGACAACGGCGGCTTCAACGTGCGCGTGGCCGAGCAGAAGACCCTCGCGAAGGTGAAGGCGAAGGTCGCCGAGATCAAGGCGCAGGAGGCGGCGCTGAAGGCCGGCAAGTCGGGCATCGACATCCCCGAGCCGCCCACGCCGCCGGAGCCGCCCGACATTCCCGACGCGTTCGACCGTTCGAACGCCAACGATCTGGTGCGGTTCGGCGAGGACATCGAGATTCCCGCGGACAAGATCGCCGAGGGCGACGTCGTGGCGATCGGCGGCGACATCACGGTCCTCGGCCGGGTCCGCGGCGACGCGATCGCGGTGGGGGGCGCCGTCCACGTGAAGGGGAACGGCGTGGTGGAGGGGGACGCGGTGAGCCTCGGCGGCGGCGTGAACACCGAGGACAGCGCGTCGGTCGGCGGGAGCAACGTCTCGGTCGGCACGTGGAACTTCGGTCACGGCGCGCGGTGGCTCCCAGCGCTCGGCTTCATCGGCGCGCTGAGCACCGGCGCCTGGGTGGTCAAGACGCTCGTTCAGATCCTGCTCACCCTCTTCTTCGCGTGGATCGCGCTCCTCCTCGTGCGGGACCGGATGGTGCAGGCCGTGCGGAGGCTGGGCGAGCGGTTCGGGGCCTCGTTCCTCTGGGGGCTCCTGATGTGGGCCGGTCTCGTGCTGATCATCCCGGTCGGGATCGTGGCGCTGGTCCTGGTCGACGCGATCGCGGTGGTGATCCTCTGCATCACGATCATCGGGATCCCGCTCGCGCTCCTGCTCGTGGTCGCGCTGGTTCTCGCGATCATCGCGCTCCTGCTCGGCGTGGCGTTCGCGATCTTCCTCGGCTACGTGAACGGCGCGATGTACCTGGGCCGTCGCGTGCTGGCGGGACGCTCGAGCGGCGAGCCGTCGCCCCTTCTGTCGATCCTGCTGGGCCTCGCGGTCGTGGCGCTGCTCACGCTGGCCGGGAAGCTGATCGGGATCGTCGGCGTCTTCTTCTTCCATCCGCTCAGCATCGCGTTCTGCATCGCGGCGGGCGCGCTCTCGTTCATCCTGACGACGGCGGGCCTCGGCGCGATGTGGATGACCCGCTTCCAGGGCGATCGCTCCCCGTGGGGGCCGCGCTCGCCCAACTGGGGCGCGACTCCGGGTCCCGCCGGCGGGCCGGCCGTCTCGGGGATCGACGCGAGCGCGCCGCCGCGGGCGTCCGAGGCGCCCCCGACGAGCGACGGCGGCACGTCGGACGCGCCCTAGCGCCGGCGGCTAGGGGTTCGGAGCCGGCGCGGCCATCGCGAGCCGCGCCGGCACGAACCGCTCGCTTCGCCCGATCGCGGTCCTGTCTCCGAGGCCGGAGAGGCTGACCGCGAGGCCGAGCAGGTACCGCGGAAGGCCGTGCGATCCTCCCTCCGGATCCTTCACGTTCCCCGCCAGCCAATCCTCGACCTCCCCCAGGTCCTCCGGCGAAAGCGGACGGATCAGCACCCGCACGCTCACGTAGTACGCGCCGGTCGAATCGAGGGCCGAGGCGAGCGCGATCGGGAGGCGTCGCTCCGAGAAGAGGAGCGACGTCAGGGAGTCGAGGGTGGGAACGCTCCGGGTCCGCGTCGGGATCCCGCCCGCGCCGATCCGGAACGCCTTCGCCCAAGGATCGTAGACGACCTTGTGCTCGCTCCTGAGCGCTACCACCAGCTTGTCGAACCAGAGCGTCCGGCGCTTCCAGAGGCCGACCTCGAACGAGACCGTCGCGGGCATTCCCTGATAGAGCGTCTCCGTGAGACGCGGCGTGAACGGATCGCCGACGCGATACGAAACGCGGATCGCGCCGCCGACCGACTCGACCGGCCCGACCGAGAGCGCCATGTCGTCGCGGGCCAGGGCGACGCCTGGCGCCGCGCCGAGTCCCGCGAGGAGGAGGGCCGCCAGCGCGGCGCCCGCGGGCGCCGCGAGCCGGGCGCGCGGTCCCATCGATCGCCTCAGAACGTCCCGCCCAGGCGCACGCCGAAACGGAGCGGCGCGCTCGAGCGCCCGAGGTCGCGACCCAGCGTGAAGAGGAGCGGTCCCTCGCCGAGTCGAAGCCCCACGCCGCCGTCGAGCGCCGGCTTCTGTCGCGACAGGTTGTCCCGGCCGAACCAGGCCGCGCCCCAATCGAGGAAGGCCATCGGGTAGAGGTTCTTCCGCGCGAGGAGGTAGTACTCCGCGTTCGCCAGGAAGTACTGGTCGCCGCCGAAGGCCTTGTAGTCGAGCGCGCGGAGCGTCCCGATGCCGCCCACGTGCCAGACGGCCTGCGGCGGCAGGCTCCCCTCGCGTGTCGAGCCGACGAGCGCCCGGGCGCGGATCGTCTGGTGCGGCGAGAGGCGGATCAGCGTGCGGACCGCGGCGGAGAGGCGGGAGTAGACGAAGTCGCGCGCGATCGGGTCGCCCGCCCGCTCGAAGGCGATCGTACCGTTCGTGCCGCCGCGCGGCGGCAGCGTCTCGGGCCCGACGCGCGCGTCCACCGTCCACGCGCCCAGGTCGCCGTCCTGAAGGGGAGGCATCGGGCGGAAGCGGTCGTCCTTCCCGAAGAGCGCCACACGCGTCCGGGTCCGGAGCGAGGACTGGGACTCGATCCGCGCGCGAATCGAGAACGCCGCGTCGCGGCCCGGATTCCACCGGAGGCGCGCCTCGCCGCCCTCGGCTTCGTACCAGTCCATGTAGTCGGTGCGCGCGAAGAGGGCGAAGAACGTGTTCTCGGTGCGGCCGACGATCCAGTCGTCCGGGGTGGCGGTCGTGCGGTAGACCTCGGCGCCGATCCGGAACACCCCGCGGTAGCCCAGCGGGATCTCGAACCCGGCGCCGCCCAGGCCGCGCTCGCGCGAGACGGCGTAGCCGGCCCACGCGTGCACGAGGGAGGCGACGTCCTTCCGGCGGCGGAACCCGGCGTCTCCCCCGAGGAGCGGGCCGTCGGCGCGATCGTACGCGAGGCGCGGCGCGAACCCGAAGATCACCTGCTCGGGGAGTCCGGCGGCCAGTGTGTCCCAGTCGGCCGGCGCCGCGGCCGCTCCCGCCGCGACCGGCGGCGGCGCGGGCGCCGCGGCCGAGTCCGCGGCGGTCGAATCGGGAGCGGCCCCCCGCGCGCCGGCGGCGAGCACCGCGAGGGCGGCGACCAGGAGGGCCGCCGCGAGGCTACGAGCCGCCGTCGCGCGCGAGGCCATAGCGCTTGATCTTCCGATGGAGATATCCGCGATCCATGCCGAGTCTCCGCGCGGCCTCGCTCACGTTCCACTGGCATTCGCGGAGCATCGCGTGGATCGTGTCGCGCTCCGCCTTGTCGCGCGCCACCTTGATCTCGCTCGGCGGCCCGTCGCCCGCGTCGGCCGGGAGCGCGTCTTCCACGTCGCCAGGCTCGATCGACTCGCCGTCGGTCATGATCAGGAGGCGCTCGATCAGGTTCTTGAGCTCGCGCACGTTCCCCGGCCACGAGTAGGCGGTGAGCCGCTCCATCGCCTCGGACGAGACGGTGCGCGGCCCGCGCCCGTGCTCCGCGACCAGGCGCGCGACGAAGTGCTGGACCAAGGGCGCAATGTCCTCGCGGCGCGCCCGAAGCGGCGGCAGATGGATCGGCACCACGTTGAGCCGGTAGTAGAGGTCCTCGCGGAAGCGGCCTTCGGCGATCTCGGCCTCCAGATTCTTGTTGGTCGCGGCGATCACGCGGACGTCGACCGACACCGGCTTCGCGCCCCCGATCCGTGTCACCACGCCATCCTCGAGCATCCTCAACACCTTCGCCTGCGCCGACAGGCTCATGTCG
>DASVDZ010000053.1:0-4740 GCA_036380835.1 Candidatus Eiseniibacteriota bacterium
GCCCGGCGGCGTGGTGGTCACGGGTCAGAGATACGAATCCCGGTAGACGGCCGCGCGACGCTCGGGCAGGAACGTGTTGAAGAAGGCGCGGAGGAGGTCGTCGACCTCCGCGACGCCGGCGTATCGAAGCTCGATCTTCAGGTGATCGCGGAGGTGGGTCGCCGTCTCGATCGTCGGATTCAGGATCGCGCCCTCGAGCGCGGCGCGCGTGTCCGGGCGGATCTCGAGGCGGTCGACCTCGCGCGTCCACCACTTCAACGGCGGCGCCCAGCGTTTCCGCATCGTGAACCAGAGGTTCACCCCCGCCAGTGCGGCGCGGAACAGGTTCAGCTGACGGGCGGCGTCGAAGCCGCGGACGTCGGCGAGCACGGCCTCGTGGTACGCCACGACGAGCTGGACGAACTTGTGGATCGCGCGCTCCCTCCACCGCTCCTCCGGAAACGCGGCCAGGCGCCGGCGCCAGGGCTCGAGACGTCCGGTCTTGTCCGCGAGGACCACGCCGTCCACGTACGGCCAGTGATCGATGTCGAGGGGAGAGGCGAGCGCCTCCTCGAATACCTCGTCGGAGAAGACGGAGAAGTCGCCGATCATGCGGCGCGGCGTCTCCCCTTCGGCGAAGATCCGGATCTGCGTCGCGTCCAAGTCGAGCGCGCGGTAGCGCCCGCGGGTCACGTAGAGGAACGCGTCGTAGTCGCCGTCGGGGGCGGCCCAGCCGGTCGCGCGGCTGCCGCAGAGGAGGATGCCGAGCGTCTCGGGGCGCGCCAGGTGCGCCTCGAGCGCGGCGCGCACCGCGGGCTCGCCGATCTCCTCGAGCGAGCGAACGGGCGGGGCCGGCGGCGCGGCGGATTCCGGAGGCACGCCGCTCACGTCCCGGTCTGCCGCTCGAAGTAGCGATCGGGGGAGGTCTGGAAGGCGGCCTTCGTGGAGTCGGCCGCGAACCAGTAGTCCCGGTCGCGAAAGAGGACGTGAGGGGACGCGGGCGCGGGCCGGAACCGGGCGTGCGAGACCGGGTCGGTGAGCTTCCCGCAGTAGCGGAGCGGCTCCCGGCGGAACCGGCGCATCGTCGCCACGCTCGAGAAGAAATAGATGTCCTGCCCGATCTTGATCCTCCGCGAGGAATCGATGATCGCCTTCCGCGCGGGCGTCACCGGGTCCTGGAACGTGAGCTTGAGATCGAGCAGATAGCGCTCCGGGTTCATCGAGAAGATCGCGGGGCAGGGGGTGCAGCAGAACCCGATGGGGAGCCCGTTCACGTAGACGGGGTCCCGCTCGGGATCGAGCCGCGCGTGTCGGACCGCGCAGAGGTCGTTCAGCGAGACGAGCGAGTCGCGGTACATCACGCGGGGGCGCGCGATGTCGCCCCCCTGGATGTAATTGGGCAGGCCGATGCGGATGTTGTCGAGCAGGCCGCCCCCGTCCTGCGCGGCGACGCGGCGCGGCGCGGGCCAGGGCGCGGCCGCGAGGAGGGCCGCCGACGTCAGGGCCAAGGCGGCGCGCGCCGCCCGCGAGGACGGCCGCTCAGGTCGCCGAGCGTGGAATCGCGGGCTCATTCGATTTCGGGTCCTTTCTCGCGACGAACAGGTAGTTCTGGCAGAACATCGAGAGCGGCGCGGCCAGCGCGCCGTCCACAAAATCCCACGCCGCAGCCACGCCCTTCGACCGGGCGAGCGCGCCGGGGAGCCGCGCGGAGAAGTTCCGCGGCAGGATCCCGTAGCGTTCGACCCGCTCGAGCGAGAGCCCCGACCGCAGCGCGAGCGCGACGATGTCGGAGCGCGTGTAGCGATAGACGTGGTGGTGCCGGCCCGGCACCCGCCGGGCCAAGGCGTCGATCACGCTCCATCGGTTCGGAAAGTGGTAGCAGACGAAGACGCCGCCCGGCTTGAGCACCCGCGCGATCTCGCGCAGGCTCCCCTCCTCGCTGCCGCCCGTCTCGCGGACGTGCTCCAGCACGCCCACCGAGGCCACGGCGTCGAAGGCCCCGTCGGGGTAGGGGAGGCCGACCGGGTCGGCCTCGTCCCCCTGGCGGAAGGAATACTCGGGATCGGGAAGCCAGGCGCGAAAGGCGCCGTCGAGCAACGAGAATCCCGCCGCCTTCCTTCCCGAACGCTGCACGAAGTAGGAAAAGTGACCGTTCCCGGTGCCCCAGTCAAGGATGGTCGCCCCCTCCGGGACCAGCGACCGGAGGAGGCGGTAGAGGCGCCGGTACTGATGCGCTCCCACCATGCCGCCGAACTGAAGCAGGCCTCGCTCCGGATACCGCCGTGCCATGTCGACCAGCTCGCCGAGAATCAGGTCGTCGGGGACGGCCTCCGGGCCCGCCGTGGCATGGAAGTCCCGGGCCGCGCGCTTTGCCGGAGACACCTACTTCATACCCTCCACTTCCACCGTTTCTCCCTGCTCCTGTAGATGAGGTTTTCCGGAAAAGTCCATGTAATGGCCCGACTTGAGAGCCTTCGTCTCCAAGTAGAAGCGGTTGTAGTCGTTGGGCGGGATCACGTGCGGCAGCCGCCCCGCGATCCGAATCCCGAACCGGGAGAGGTCGTCGATCTTCCGCGGATTGTTGGTGAGGAGCCGGATCGACCGGACCTTGAGGCTCATCAGCATGTGGGCGGCGATCGAGTACTCGCGTTCGTCGTCGCGGAATCCAAGCGCCTCGTTCGCCTCGACGGTGTCGAGCCCGCGATCTTGGAGCCCGTAGGCGCGGATCTTGTTGAGGAGGCCGATCCCTCGGCCCTCCTGCCGGAGATAGAGAACCAGCCCGCAAGGGTGCTGCGCGATTCCCCGGAGCGCCACCTCGAGCTGATCGCGGCAGTCGCAGCGAAGCGATCCGAGCGCGTCGCCGGTCAGGCACTCCGAGTGGATGCGGGTCGGCACGTTCTCCTGGCCGAACACGCGGCCCTTCATGACGGCGACGTGCTCCTTCGCGTCACGGTTGTTCCAGAACGCGGCGATCTGGAAGAGGCCGAATCGCGTCGGAAGCTCCGCGATGGCGACGATCTTCACGCAGATCTTGTTCTCCCCGACGCCGGCGCAGTCGTGGTCGGCCTCTGCCTCGAGGATCTCGTCGATTTCGTGTTGGGATAGTCCCACGGGGTTCTCCGGGATGGGGCGGCGGTCTGGCGCCAAGGGTATATCGGCCCCCATTATAGGGCGAAATCCTGTATCGTTGTGGGCCATGAACGCCAACCCCAGGGCGCCCGAGCTGAGGCCGGAGTTCGCCTGGCTCAACACCGACCGGCCGCTCCTGCTCGGGAAGGAGCTCCGGGGCCACGTCGTCCTGCTCGACTTCTGGACCTACTGCTGCATCAACTGCATGCACGTCCTCCCCGACCTCGCGTATCTCGAGGAGAAGTACCGGAACGAGCCCTTCCTCGTGATCGGCGTCCACAGCGCCAAGTTCGAGAACGAGGGGCACCGCCAGACCGTCCGCGCGGCGATCAGCCGCTACGAGATCGCCCATCCGGTGATCGTGGACGAGGGGATGCGCCTCTGGAGCGAGTACACGGTGAAGTCGTGGCCGACCCTCGTCCTGATCGGCGCCGACGGGCGCGTGGTCGGCGGCGTGGCGGGGGAGGGGAATCGCCACGTGCTCGACGAGGCGATCGGCAAGGCGCTCGAGGAGGCGCGCGCCGCCGGGATCCTGGCCGCGGAGCCGGTGCGCTTCGAGCGCGAGCGGTCGGTGCGCGCCGCCACCGGCCTCGCGTTTCCGGGGAAGGTGCTCGCCGATCCGGCGTCGGAGCGCCTCTACGTCGCCGACTCGAACCACAACCGCGTCGTCGTCGCGACGCTTCCCGACGAGCGCGGCCGTTCCCGCCTCGTGGCGGTCGTCGGCTCGGGCCGGGTCGGCCGCGACGACGGCCCCGCGGAACGGGCGACCTTCCATCACCCTCAGGGTCTCGCGCTGATGGACGGCCTCCTCCTCGTCGCCGACACCGAGAACCACATGGTGCGCTCGGTGAACCTCGAGACGTGGGAGGTCGCGACCGTCGCGGGGACGGGCGAGCAATCCTACGATCGTGCCGGGGGCAAGCGCGGCGCGGCGCAGGGGCTCAACTCGCCGTGGGACCTCGCGGCGGAGGGAAGCACCTGCTACATCGCGATGGCGGGCCATCACCAGATCTGGCGCATGGACCTGCCGGTGGCGCTCTGCCGCGCCTGGGCCGGCACGGGGCGAGAGAACATCGTGGACGGTCCGTGCGAGACGGCCGCGCTGGCGCAGCCGTCAGGGCTCTCGCTCGCGGGCAACTTCGTCTATTTCGCCGACAGCGAGGTGAGCGCGGTTCGCAGGATCGACATGGCCGCGGAGCAGGTGCAGACGCTCGTCGGCAAGGGGCTCTTCCACTTCGGCGACGTCGACGGCCCGGCCGCGAAGGCCAAGCTCCAGCATCCGCTCGGCGTCGCCGCCTGGCGCGACAAGGTGCTGGTGGCCGACACCTACAATCACAAGATCAAGGAGCTGGATCCCGCGGCGCTCGACATTCGGACGATCCTCGGCGACGGACGGCCGGGTAGCGAGCGGGAGGGGGCGCTGGCGCTCTTCGAGCCCGGCGGCCTCCACGTCGCGGGCGACGTCCTCTACGTCGCCGACACGAACAACCACCGGGTCGTGCGCGTCACGCTCGAGGATCTCGCGTGGAGCGAGGTGACCATCGAGGGGCTCGAGGCCCCTGCCCCGGAGCGGCGCGAGGAGGGGGACACGGCGCCGATGACCGCGCTCGCGACGCTCAGGGCCGGCGCCGT
>DASVDZ010000054.1:0-14852 GCA_036380835.1 Candidatus Eiseniibacteriota bacterium
TCACCATCCGCCTCACCCCCCGCGCGTTCCCGCTTCCGGGTATCGAGGTGACGACGACGCGCGCCACCGAGCGCGGCTCTCCCGTCGCGTTCACCGAGCTGAGCCGCGGCGAGATCCGCGACCGCTACTGGGCGCAGGACGTGCCGATGCTCCTCGCCGAGACGCCGGGCGTCTACGCCTACTCCGACGCGGGGAACGGCGTCGGTTATTCCTACGTGAAGATCCGCGGCTTCGCCCAACGACGCGTCGCGGTCACCATCGACGGCATCCCCCTGAACGATCCCGAGTCGCACGAGGTCTACTGGGTGGACCATCCGGATCTCCTCGCGAGCGCGTCCGACGTGCAGGTGCAGCGCGGCGTCGGGAGCGCGCTCTACGGCGCGAGCGCGGTGGGCGGCTCGATCAACCTCGAGGTGCTCGGCGTGCCGACCGAGCGCCGGGTCGCCGTGGAGACGGGAGCCGGCACCTACGACACGCGGCGCTTCGCGCTCCAGTACCAGTCGGGGATCCTGGACGACCGCTATGCCTTCTCGGGACGCTACTCGCGCATCCTGAGCGACGGCTACCGCGACCAGTCGTGGACCGACCTCTGGTCCTACGCCTTCTCGGCCGCGCGGCTCGACTCATGGATGACGACGCGCGTGAACCTCTACGGCGGCCCCGAGCGGCTCCACCTCGCCTACTACGCGGTCGACCGCTCCGCGCTCGACGGGCGGATCACCGGCGACGCCGGCCAGGACCGCCGCGTGAACCCGCTCGACTGGAAGAACGAAACCGACAACTTCTTCGAGCCCCACTACGAGCTGGTTCAGGACGTGAAGCTCTCCGACCGGGCGTCGCTCACGTCGTCCGCCTTCTACTTCCCGGGCTCGGGCTACTACGACGACCTTCCCTACGGGCCCCAGGACTTCGCGTCGCGCCACCTGCCGACCTTTTACATCGATTCCGACTCGCTCTATCCAGCGGGCTACTACGCGACCGACTCGACGGGAGCGCCGGCGCTCCAGCCGAACGGACGCTTTCTCGTCGTCGCCTCCGACATGACGCAGCGGCTCTGGGTGCGGAACCGCCACTACGGCTGGGTGCCGCGCGCGCGAATCCGCCACGACAAGGGGGAGCTCGCGTTCGGGGGCGAATGGCGCGAGCACACGGGACGCCACTGGGGCGAGATGACGTGGGCGGCGGCGCCGCCCCCAGGGACGATCCCGAACGCCGTGTTCTACGACTACACCGGCCGCGTGAACGTCCTCTCGGGCTTCGCGCAGGAGGCGTACGACCTGAGGCCCGACCTCAAGGTGACCGGGAGCCTCCAGTGGCGGCACACGCGCTACGCGATCGGGCGGGACCGTTACAACGGCTACGACTTCCATCTCGACTACTCGTTCCTGAACCCGCGGCTCGGCGTGAACTGGAACGTGAGCGACCGGTGGAACGCGTTCGCGTCGTTCGCGCACACGCGCACCGAGCCGATCCTGAGCGAGATCTACCGCCCCGACGACCCGACGAGCGTGCCGCTCTTCGGGACGCTCGATCCGGCGAACCACGTCTACGAGGACCCGCTCATCGATCCGGAGCGGCTGAACGACTGGGAGGCGGGAATTGGGTGGCGCGCCGGCGACGCGCGGGTCCGGCTGAACGGCTTCCGCCTCGAATTCGCGAACGAGATCGTGCCGAGCGGGCAGATCGACCGCTTCGGCGTTCCGATCACCGGAAACGCCGCCCGATCCACGCACACGGGGATCGAGGCGGAATTCGCCGCCCGCCACAGGAGCGGCCTCGACTTGTCCGGCAACGTGACGCTGAGCCGGAACCGCTTCGGCGACTACCGCGAGTACGTGGACGCGACGACGTTCAACGACTACGGCGGGAACGCGATCGCGGGATTCCCCGACCGGATGGCGAACGTGACGCTCGGCTACGGCGTGCGCGGGGCGCGCGCGACCCTTTCGGTGGTCGAGACGGGGCGCCAGTACCTCGACAACTCCGAGGACAACCGGAAGGATCCCGCGCTCCGCCTCGCGCCCGGCTACCAGCACAAGTTCGTCGAGGAGCACGCGGTCCTGAACGGGGCCGTGTCGCTCGACATGACCGCGATCCTCGGCACGGCCCTCCTCGGGGAGCAACGCCTCGCGCTCGACGTCCGCGGCATGAACCTGACCGGCCTCGAGTACGAGACGTCGGGCTACGTTTACGCGGAGGTGCCGTACTTCTACCCCGCCTCGACGCGGAGCGTCTTCGTCTCGCTCCGGGCGGAGTTCTGAGCCACGCCGCGGGGGCCGCGCTCGGCCCCGTCGACCTCGCGCTGATCGGCGCGTACGTCGGGTTCCTGCTCTTCCTGGCCGTCCGCCTCTTCGGCGTCGCGCGGGGCCCGGCGGTCGAGTACCTCGTCATGGGCCGGCGGCTCTCGCTCCCCTCGTTCGTCGCGACGCTCGTGACGACGTGGTACGGGGGGGTGCTCGGCGTCGGGGAGTACTCCTACCGCTACGGGCTCTCGAACTGGCTCGTCTTCGGGGTGCCGTACTACGTCGGGGCGGCGCTCTTCGCCCTCGGCCTGGCGCGACTCGCGCGCCGATCCCGCTTCTACACGGTCCCGGACCAGCTCGCGCATGCGTACGGCCGCGGGCCGGCGCTCCTCGGCGCCGTCGTGCTCCAGTTCCTCACGTCGCCCGCGCCGTACGTCCTCATGGTCGGGGTCCTGGCCCAGCTCATCTTCGGCGGGCCGCTCTGGCTCTGCATCGTGCTCGGCACCGCGGTCTCCACGTTCTATTCCTTCCGGGGCGGCCTCCACTCGGTCGTGCGCGCCGACAATCTCCAGTTCGTCCTCATGTTCGGCGGCTTCCTGGTCGCGTTGCCGCTCCTCGCGTTCCGCTACGGCGGCATCGAATTCCTGCGCTCCCATCTTCCCGCGACGCACTTCGTCTGGCACGGCGGGAACGCGCCGCAGTACGTCTTCGTCTGGTACCTGATCGCGCTCCAGACCCTCGTCGAGCCGACCTTCTACCAGCGAGCCTTCGCGGCCGAGGACGAGCGGACGGCGCGGACCGGCGTCTGGATCTCGATCGGGTTCTGGGTCCTGTTCGACTTCCTGACGACCTTCACCGGGATGTACGCGCGCGCGCTGATGCCCGACCTCGCCGACCCCGTCGCCTCCTACCCCGAGCTGGCGGTCCGCTTCCTGCCCCCGGTGGTGAAGGGGCTCTTCTACCTCGGCCTCTTCGCGACCGTGATGTCGACGGTGGACGGCTACACGTTCATCGGCGGCGTGAACTTCGGCCGCGATCTCGTCTGGCGGTGGCGCCGCGAGGCGGACGAATCACGGCTGAACCGCTACGTGCAGGCCGGCTTCGCCGCGACCGCCCTGGTGGCGCTCGGGCTCGCGCTCTTCTTCCGCTCCGCCGTCGATCTGTGGCACGACGTCGGCTCCGTCGGCGTGCCGGCTCTCCTCGTCCCCCTGGTCGCTTCGTACCGCGAAGGCTGGCGGATGCCGCCTCGCTTCGCCTTCGCCTCGATGGCGGCCGGCGGCCTCCTTTCCCTGGGATGGCTCCTCTACGCCCGGGTGGGCCACGGCGCCTACCCCCTCGGCCTCGAGCCGATCTACCCTGGGCTCATCGTGAGCCTTCTCCTCTGGGGGTGTGGACGGTTGGCGTCGCGGCGTGACTCCTAGGGAACAGATCCCCGGCGACGGATCGCCGCGGGGAGGCTTCCGCACTCCCGCGTAACGGTAGTAGCGAAAACGCGTTGCGGGGGGCAGCCCGGTGGGTGGGAGAAATGGCACACCGAGTGCTGTTCAGGAGGAGAGACCCAGGAGCGTTCCCCCTCGAGCCCTCCCAGCACGAGAGCCGACCCGAAGAGAAGGAGCGATCACCATGTCCCGGCAGCGCGCGACCACCCTGGTTCTATCCCTTCTCGCCGTCCTGGCGGCCGGGGGCTGCGGTACGCAGAACCCGGCGCGACCAGCGCTCGATTCGGCCGCCCAGCAGACCGCGGCCGACAAGACGGCCATCCAGAATCTCATCGCCTCGACCCCCGATTTCGACGTCGCGTTCACCGATGACGGCGGGGAGCTTCTGGGGCAGGCCACGACGGCCACCGCTACGTCGTCCGGCGGCTCGCAGATCGTCGCGACCGACACGACCGGAGCCACGTCCCCCGTTTCGTGGGGACGCCGTCGCATCCCGCCCGACCATCCGCCGACCCGGACCGTCGAGTTCCTGACGCCCCCGGACAGCGGCCGCGCGCTCGTCAAGGTGACGGTGAAGTTCGACGGCTGGTTCTACGTCGACCGGACCGACGACGGACTCCGGAACCCGGGGAAGAAGCCGCTCCGGGATCAGGTGACGCGCTACGCGCTCTTCCGGAAGATCTGGTTCCATCCCGACACGACGTCCACCGATTCGGTCTTCGGCTGGCGCCTCCTCGCCGTTTCGCCGAGCCAATTCACGATGATCGACCCGAGCCGCCAGACGGTGAACATCACCTCCGTGACGTTCACCGGCGGGAGCCGGAGCATCACCATCACCGATCCGACGGCGCTCCTACGCTTGCGGCGTGACGTCGACGCGGCGCTGCCGCTCTTCCGAAATGGCACGCAGGTGAAGGTGGAGGCTCACGTGACCAACACGGACGCCGGCTATCGGCCGTCCGAGTTCGTCTACCTGCACGTGCCGACCGACGATCACGCGTTTCCCGGACCGTTCGATCGCGTGAGGATCCGAATGTGGGACAACGGGCAAAACGGCGACGCCGTGGCCGGAGACGGGATCTACACGGCCCTCTGGACGGTTCAAGACCTCGGCGTACACCACGCGGCCGTGGACGTGATCAACGCGCGCACCCTCCAGAACGAAACCGACGACGACTACAACTCGACCGCCTGGGGGGTGCCGTACATCGCGTATCCGGCTTTCCTGCCATGACTTACGGACCGATAAAGAATGGAAACTTTTTGGGCCCGAATGCGGTCTAAATAGGCAGAGAGAATGGCGAGTAATCGCCCTAGTTCGAGAAGGTTACCCGGACCTACCTCCTACCGGGCCGCCGCGTCGGACTAGCCTCTCTGGAACCGATCGACCCGCGGCCCGCAAGACCGCGGATAAATGCCTCCCCGCCGTCGGATGCAACGGCGGGGAGTTTCATTTTCCCCGCCATCGCCTATCTTCCACGGCGTGACCCGCTCGCGGCTCCATATCGGCGTCGCGTCGATCTGGGGGATCGCCGCGCTCGCCGCCTCCCTCGTCTTCGCCGCGGCGACGTACCGGTCGATCGCCCCCGTGAACGACGCGTGGGACTACGCGCAGGAGGCGCGGCAGGTCGCGCGCGGCCAAGGCTTCACGTCGCTCTACACGTATCCGGTCCATCTCGGGCGCGACGAGGCGCCACCCTTTCCCGTCCGGTGGCGGATGCCGCTCTACGCCGTCCGCGCCGCGATCGGGCTCCGGATGGGGTTCGATCTTCCGCGGCTCTTCTTCTTGATCGCGATCCAGGCCCACGTCGCGATCGTCGTGCTCGTCTTTCTCCTCGGTGCCCACTTCGGCGGAACACGCGTCGGCTCGATCGCGGCGGCCGCCGCGATCGCGAGCCCCCTCCTCCTCGATCCGTACAGCGTGGGGCTCAACCAGACGCCCGCGGCGGCGCTCGCGCTCCTCGCGTGGCTGCTTCTCCTTCGGGGCGGGCGCGTCCGCTCGGCGGCGTTGGCCGCGCTGCCGGCGGCGGCCGCCTGGTACCTGCGCGGCGAGGCGGCGCTCATGGCGCCGCTCTGGATCTGGGCCGCGTGGTCGCGGGGGGACGCCGAGGAGGGCGCCCGCTCCGGCGCGGGCGCGCGCCGCGGCGCCGCGTTCGCGCTGGTCCTCGCGGCGCTCTGTCTCCCGTGGCCGATCTATCTCCACGCCACGACCGGTGCCGCGTCGTCGATCCAGGGGAACCCCATGCTCCTCTACACCGCGGAATATCCGGGCTACGCCTCCACGCGCGCGTATGGGGAGGCGCTGCCGGGAATCCTCGGGTACGTGGTCCACCATCCGCTCCACTTCGCGTTCCGGTGGCTCAAGGACGTCGCGGGGTTCGGCGTCGATTTCCTGGCGGGTATCGGGCCGATCGCGGTGGGGCTTGCGATGGCGGGGCTCCTCCTCCGGGAGCCGAAGAACCGCTACGCGCCGCTCCGGCCCGCGCTCCCGCTCGTCGCCGCGATCGCGCTCCAGATCGTGGCGTTCGCGGCGCTCGAGCGAAGCCCCCGGTTCCTCGCGCCCGTGGCGCCGCTCGCGTGCGTTCTGATCGGCATCGCGGCGACCCCGTCGCTCGACCGCTTCTGCGGGCGGAGGATGGTGGCCCTGCTCTTCGCGCTCCTGATTGGCGAACGGCTCGTCACCGTGGCGTTCGACGCGCGCGCCGCGGCGCGCCTCTTCCCGCCGCTCCCGCCCGCCACGGCCCCGGCCCTGGCCGCGCGGATCGCCGCCGAGCGCCCCGACTCGAGCGCGCTCGTGTTGAGCGACGTTCCCGACTGGGTGGCGTGGCACCTCGACCGGCCGGCGCTCCTCCTCCCCCTCTCCCGCGACCTCGGCGCCGTGGTTCGCGATCACGCGGTCGCGGGGATCTTCCTTTCGCCGCAGGCGCGCGCGCGGAACGCCGTGGACGGCGACAGCGCGTGGGTCGACTGGATCGACCGGCGCGACGCGGTGCCGGGCTTCAGCGATCCGGAGCCGCTTCCGGGCGGGACGCGGTACTACCCTCGGCGCGCGGCTCCGCCGCCTGACGCCCGGCGTTGACCAGCGCCACGCCCACGAGGATCGGAACGCCCCCGGCCAGGATCGCCCACCCCGGCGTTTCGCCGAGCACGATCCATCCGATCAGGAACGCGAGCGGGGGAACGAGGTAGAGAAGACTCGCCGCGCGCGAGGCCGGCATCCGGGCGAGGAGATAGGTCCAGGTGATGTAGCCGATCGCGCCGGGCGCGATTCCGAGGTAGAGCGCGGCGCCGATCTCGGTGGGGGTGGCCGTCCGGATCGCGCGAAGGCACTCCGGCGCGAAGACGAAGAGCGGGATCGTGCCGAGCCAGATCACGAGGCAGGTCGATTCGATCGCTCCGTACCGGCGGAGGAGCGGCTTCTGCATCACGAAGTAGATCGCCGTGGCGAGCGCGGCCACGAGGACGAACCCGACGTCTCCCTCGAGGCGCAGCCCTCCCGCCGATCCGATCGAGACCATCGCCGCCCCGGAGAACGCGAGCAGGAGCCCCGCCCAGCCGCTCACGCCGAGCCGCTCGCCGAGGAAGAGCGAGCCCAGGAGCGCGGTCCAGAGCGGGGCCGTGTTGACGAGGAGGCTCGCCGCTCCCGCGCCGACCGTCCGCTCGCCCGCGTTGAGCGCCACGTGGTAGATCGCCACCCCGATGATGCCGAGGAGCGCGAAGCGGACCAGGTCCCGGCGCTCCACCCGCGGGAAACCGCGGCGGGCGGCCGCGGCGTAGCCGGCCAGCACCGCGGAGGCGGTCGCGAAGCGGATCAGGGCGAGCGAGCCCGGCGGGAAGCCGTGCACCGCGTGGCGAATCGCGGCATACGCCGACGACCAGGTGAGGAGGGTGACGGCGATCGCGACGAAGAGGGGCCCCCGCACCTACGGGATCCGCGTGTAGGTCGTCTCCATCTGGGTGAAGTCCTTGCCGTCCTTGACACCGATCATCGAGAAGACGTGGGTGTTGTCGTCGACGATCTTCGTGACGTTCCGGAAGGCCGTCTTCTGACCCGTCACCGGATCGTCGAACGACATCTTGACCGTGAGGGTCTTGGCGGAGGCATCCCAGACGCCGCCCTCGCTCATGCCGATTCCGGTGCCCATGTTGTCGATCCACGTGCTCACGTACATCCCGTGCATCTTGTCGTAGCCGAGGACTTCCATCCCCTCGAACGGCATCCCGCCGAACTCGCCCGTGTGCTTCGCCACGAGGTAGCGGCCGCCCATGACCCACGACCGATCGACCGTTCCCTCGCTGACCGTCGGATCGCCGGGGGCCATCCACATCTTGGTCACGCCCTTCCATTTCCCGACGAGGGGATTGAGCACGGCGTGCTCGGGGCCGGGCGTGGCGAACTTCATCATCGCCTCCATCATGGCGTCCTGGGGCGCGCCCGCCGTCGGGGCCGCCTTCCCGGTGGCCGGTCCTTTGCCCGCGGGCGGCGTAGCTTTGTCGGCGGCCGAGGCGAACGGAGCGGTCAGCGTGCAGAGCGAGACGATCGCCGCGGCCAGGAGCGCGCGGCCCGGTGGGAGCGAAAGACGAATCACGGTCGGTACCTCCTCTGTCATGGTCCCTATCGCGAGAATGGGGGGAAGAGCGAAAGGTACCACATGGAGGCCGACCGTGATCGTTGGCGCCGGCCGGCGCCCGACGCACGGACCCCAGCAACCGTACGCACGGGCATGGCCCGGCCGGCAACCGCCTCGGCCTCCGCGCCGCCTCGCGGCGGCGCGGGACCGGTCATCTCGTTACGTGGTTACTTGCCGGTGCCGTTCTCCGGCGTGGCGTTCGAGTTCGAATTGTCCGCGGCGGGCGGCGTGGCCTGCTCCGGCGCCTTCGACTCCGCGGTCGCCTGGTGCGCGGCAACCTTCGACCGGAACTTGGCGTACTCCGCCTTCGTCACGACCTTCTTCGAAACGAGCTGCGCGCTGCTCTTGTACGGGCGGCCGGCGATGATCTTGTCCGCGATCGCGTCGCCGATGCCCGGAAGCGCCATCAGCTCTTCCTTGGTCGCGCTGTTGAGATCGACCTTCGGCGCCGCCTTCGTCGACGCCTTGGCGGCGTGCGACTTGTGGTGCATGGTCGACTTCTTGGCGGTCGTGCTTTCCGACGCCTTTCCCGCCTCCGAAGTCGCCTGAGCGTTCATCGTCGTGCTCTTGGCGGTCTTCGCCGCGGTCGGGGTCGTCGCCGGTGTGGCTAACGCGGCGGCCGGCACCAACAGTGCGATCGTCACGGCCCACGCCGTCTGGGAGAGGGACATCCGTTTCATGCTGAAACTCCTCCTGACGAGGGCGTTACATGGCACGCCGCCGAGCCCTCAATACGGACGGCGTGGGGGGACCCAAAGAGCCTCGCGAGCGAGGGCCGGGGTCTGACCACTTGCGACAACACGGAGTTGGGGGTGGAGCCCGGGGTGTTCGGTGCTTGCTGCGAAGGGTATTTGGAGCTGGAGAGGAGCGCGGTCGGGGGAGGATTGAGCCCGGATCGGGCGAGGATGCGTCGGGGGCTCGCCCGCGGCGGACCGCGGCTCTCCAGCATTTGGTTCAACGAGAGGTCATGACTCGAAGCCTGCTCGAGCGCGAGTCGGGACAGGATCAGCGCTTGGTCGATGCTCGCGCTCGAGTTGGCCGCGTGCGAGGAATTCTGGTGGCGGTTCCGGCTCTTGCCGCCGTGAGGGCGGGCGTGGTTCGCGACGCGGGAGGCGGCGTGGGACGGCGCGCGGCGGGCCGGGCGCGGAGCCGAGGCGGGCGCGGCGCGATGCAACCGGTGGAGTGATGCGCGCGGCGTCGCGTGCGACAGGCCGTGATGGGTCGCCGCCTGCGCCTGGCCGGGCTGGCCCAATACCACCAGACAGCCCACCGAGATCGCCACCGCCAACCACCGCATCTTCTTCATCGAGATCTCCGGCGGCCCGGCTCCATGCCGGTGCGCGCTACGCCGAGCATACACCGCCTTTCCCCGCGAGTTCCAGATCCCGCGTTTCTCACGCCGCCCTTCTGAAGTAGGTCAGGAGCCCGCCGGGGCTCTGGGCGCGGACCAGGGCCAGCGCCACGCGGGGTAGGGAAAGGGGGTCGGGATAGACCAGGTATCGAGGCTCGAACTCGGGCTGGAATTTCGACTTCCACCGGAAGAGCCCCTGGAAGTCGTAGAAACGGGCCAGGTGCTCCATCAGGAAGGAGCGGGCCCGGTCGGCGGGTTCCGCACCATCTCCCTCGGCCTTGACGAGGGCGGAAAGTGAAAGTGAAAGGAGCGCGTCGCCGCGGGCGCGCGCCGCCTCGGCACAGGAGGCGACCAGGAATTCCATGCACCCCGGCGGGGCGTTGGCGCGGCGTCGCATCAGGTCGAGGGCCCAGCCTCGCCGGCCCCACACCGGCACCCACGTCACGAACGCATCGGCCCGAAGGCGGCTGGGATCCCACGCCACGGCGAGCCAGGACTCCCGGAGTCGCTGTGTGTCGAATCGTCCCATGGCGAACCCCTTCTCGCCGCCGTGCTGCGACCGGAGCCACTCCGCCGAGATCGCGCCGATCTGGTCGCGAAGTCCGCCCACCTCGTGCGACCCGTCGAACGGATTCACGTCGGGGAAGTAGGAGCGGACCTGGTACCCGGCCTCGCGGAGGCGGTTCAGGGACCGCCGAACGTCGCCCATCGCCGAGCCCTCGAGCGAGAACTGTTCGAGCGGGAGGATCGGGTCCTCCCCGATGTGGATCGCGCGCCAGCCCCTCGCGCGGTAGAGGCCGAGGCGCTCCGTGCGAGCCTGGAAGAAGGCGAACGACCAGTCGTGGTCGCGGCAGAAGGCCTCGAAGGCGGCGAGGAGGGACGCCTGTTCCTCCTCCGGGCCGATCGGATCGCCGAGGACGAGGAGCACGTTCGACTCGAACCGGTAGGCGACCACCGCGCGTCCCGTCGCGCTGAAGAAGTAGTCGCAGTCCGGGTCGAGCGCGAAGGCGCCGATCGAGGAATCGCCGTGCTCCCGGAGGAGCGTCGCGACCCGCGCGCGCTCGGCGCGGTGTCGCCCCCGGTGGGCGACCGGGCGGAGCGCCGCGAGGGCGACGCCCACGAGGAGGGAGAAGCCGATCAGGCCGAGCGAGCGGAAGAACCACGTCACGATGCGATGAGCGTGCATCGTGAGCAGCGCGGGAAGATGGAGCGCCGGCGACCCGATCCCAAAGAGGCGGTAGGCCGCCTCGGCGACCGCGCGGCCGATCGAGGCGTCGTGGCCGTAGTGCGCCTCCAGGTAGTAGGAGCCGGCCACCGCGTAGACCGCGAGGCCCGCCGCGAGGAGGACGGCGCGCGCGCTCACCGCGCCCAGGGTCAGCTCGCGGCTCTTCACGCGGAAAGCGTCGCCGCTCACGCCGAGGGCGAAGAGGAGCACCGAGGCCGCCGTCGCCTCCTCGAAATCGATCGCCTTGAGGAGGTTGACGGGCACCGAGAGCGCGCAGAGGAAGAGCGCCGCCACGAAGGCGCGCCGCTTGCCGCGGCGGAGCCCCCAGGCGGTGATCAGGAGGAGGACGCCCGCCAGGAGCGTGAACGTGCGGCTCGAGTCGATCACGGTGGTCGGCACGAGGCGGCGGAGGGCGAGGAGGCGGTCGGGCGGATGCGAGAGGAGCGCCGAGAAGAGATCGATCAGGCCCTGGACCGCGACGGCGAGCGAGAGCCCCAGGCGCACCCGCTGGTCGCGCGCGCGCGCCGGCGGCGTGGAGGAACGTGGCGCGACCGGGAGCGGCGACGCGGCTTCGATCGCGGTCGTCATCGCGTCTCCCCTTTCGCTCGCGCGACGTTTGCCCCAGAATGCTCCGGCCATGTGCCGCTTCGACGCATTCGATTCCTCCGTGCGCCGCCGACTCGCGCGCCGCCGGCACCGATGACGCCGCTCGGGTTCTGGGGCATTCTCACCGCCGTCTCCGTCGGCGCCGGGCTCTTCGGCTCGATGCTGGGGCTGGGAGGCGGCCTCCTCCTCGTCCCGATTCTCTCGCTCGGCTTCGGCCTCGACATCCGTTACGCCATCGGCGCGTCGATCGTCTCCGTGATCGCCACGTCGAGCGGCGCCGCCGTCTCGCTCGTACGCGAGCATCTCGCGAACCTGCGCGTCGCCATGTTCCTCGAGCTGGGGACGACCACGGGCGCGCTAACAGGAGCATTCCTGGCCGGCGTTGTCAACTCGCGGTGGCTCTTCCTGGTCTTCGCGGTGGTCATGGCCTACTCCGCCGTCTCCATGTTCCTTAGGCTCACGTCGCGGGCCGACGCGCCTCCCTCGCCCGATCGCCTCGCCGACCGCTTCGGCCTGCACGCGGCCTATCACGACGCCGCGGAGGGGGTGCGCGTGGAGTATCGCGTCGTCAACACGGCGCTGGGACTCGGCCTCATGGTCGTGGCGGGGGCGGTGAGCGGGCTTCTCGGCATCGGCTCGGGGGCGCTCAAGGTGCCCGCGATGGACGTGGCGATGCGCCTTCCGATCAAGGTCTCCTCGGCGACGAGCAACTTCATGATCGGCGTCACGGCGGCGGCCAGCGCCGGGGTCTACTTCGCGCGCGGCGACATCAACCCGTTCGTCGCCGGGCCCGTCTGCCTGGGCGTGCTGGCGGGCTCGTTCCTGGGCTCCCGCCTCCTGCTGCACGCTCCCGGCCGCCTGATCCGCGCGGCGTTCGTGCTCGTGCTCCTCTGGGTGGCGTTCGAGATGTTCCGAAAGGGGATCCGATGAGGCGCGGCGACGAGGGGTTGCCGCCGCTCGCGGGGCCGCGCGGCGGCGAACCGGGCGAACTGGAAGAGGCCGTCCTCGTGGTGCTCCGCGCGGGCGTCCTCGGAAGCCTCGCGCTGGTCGTCATCGGGATGGCGGTCTCGCTCTTCCACCATCCCGACTACTGGGGCGACGCCACGGCGCTCCCGCGCCTCCTCAGGCCGAGCGACGGCGCGCACACGCTGCGCGACGTCGGGACCCGGGTGCTCGCCTTCAAGGGTCAGGCGATCGCGATGCTCGGCCTCCTGGTCCTGATCGCCACCCCCGTCCTCCGGGTCGCGGTCTCCGTGCGGCACTTCGCCCGGGTGCGCGATCGGGCGTACACCTGGCTCACGGCGATCGTGCTCGGCCTCCTGCTCCTGTCCTTCCTGATCGGGCGCGCCGGCGGCGGGTGATCGCTCGAAGCCGGCGGGCCTAGGCCAGCACCTGCCGGTCGAGCCGCAGCACCTCGCCGAGCGACCACGCCTGGAACGGGCACCCGCGCGGCGTGTGCGGGGCGTCGCCGTCGGCGATCTCCGACACGTGGCCGAGACCCGCCTCCCCCATGTGACGGAAGAGCGGCACGAGGAAACGCTCCCGCGCCTCCTGCTTCGCCTCGGCGGTGTCGCCGCGCACCCGCACCCACCCTTCGACGAACGCGCCGATCAACCACGGCCAGACCGTCCCCTGGTGATAGGCGCCGTCGCGCTGGGCGACGCCGCCCTCGCACCGCGGCGCGTAGCCCGGCTCCTCCGGAGCGAGCGTTCGGAGGCCGAGCGGCGTCAGGAGCCGCGATTCCACGGTGTCGACCAAGCGCCGGGCACGCTTCCCCTCGAGGACCGCGTAGGGGAGGCCGCCCACGGCGAAGATCTGGTTCGGGCGGATCGTCGGATCCACGGTCCCTCCCTCGTGGTCGACGTCCACCACGTCGTAGAGCGCCCCGGCCTCCTCGTTCCAGAAGCGCGCTCCGAACGACGCGAGGCCGCGCGCGTACTCGTCGGCCCACCGGGACGAGAACTCGCTCGCGACCCGTAGCGCGTTGAGCCAGAGCGCCTGCACCTCGACCGGCTTTCCGATCCGCGGGGTCACCACCCGGTCGCCCACCTTGGCGTCCATCCACGTGAGCTGGACCCCGGGGACGCCCGCGGCGAGGAGCCCGTCGTCGTCCACCCGGATCCCGAACCGCGTTCCCGCGGCGTATCCGGCCACGATCTCCTCGACCGCCGCCTCGAGCGCCTTCCGGTCGGCGGCCGGAACGCGCCGCCGTGCCGCCGCCATCGCGCGGAGGTAGTCGTGCACCGCGATCACGTACCAGAGCGACGCGTCGACCGAGTTGAACTCGGGATGGTCGCCCGCCTCGGCGAACCGGTTCGGCAGCATTCCTTCTGAGACGGCTCCTCCCCACTCGACGAGAACGCGACGCGCTTCGTCGAACCGCTTGGTGGCGAGGCAGAGACCTCGTATCGCGACGAAGGTGTCGCGGCCGAAGTCGGTGAACCATGGATAGCCGGCGATGATGGTCAGGCCCTCGCCTCGGCGGACGACGTATTCGTCCGCCGCCAGGTCGAGCGGCGTCTTGAACCGGCGCCGGTGCTCGCGTTCGCGCTCCCTGAGCGCGCGCACCGCGTTCACCAGATCGCCGTTCTGCGCGCCGAGGAAGCTCGGGAGTCCCGACGGGCGCCCGGCGTCGACCTCGGAGAGAGCCTTGAAGCCGTCCTCGGTGCTCAGGAGCAGGACCGCCTCGCCGTTTCCGAGGTCGAAGTGGAACGCGCCCGGGGAGGCGAGATCCTCGACGTCGTCCAGGCCGCGCGCCCGCTCCTCGCTGTAGAGGAAGCCCCGATACCAGAAGGGGTGGTGCACGTAGGAGCCGCTCGACACCGCGAGGACCGACGGGAGCGCGTCGTACGGCCTCCAGTGGACGCAGCAGTCGCAGACCGACGCGTCCATCCGGAACGCGCCGTTCTCGTGATGGAGCGCGTGGGCGTCACGTCCCGAGAGGAGCGGGCGCACCGAGAGGTGGACGCCGTTGGCGGAGCCCTCCACGACGCTCCAGGAGATCACCGCGCCCGGAACGCCGTTCACGGCGAAGAGCTGCTGCTCGACGCGCGTGCCGTCCTCCAGGCGATAGACCCACCGGGGCCAGGGATCGATCGTGAACGACTCGATGCGGCTCATCCCGTCGGGATGGATGACGTCGGGCACGTAGCGGTGCGAGCTCAGGTCGAACGAGCCGTGGGGCGTCGTGATCCGCGTCTCGAGGCCGTTCACGAGCGCGACGCGCCCCGTGGGGGGCGTGGTCGCGGCGAGGAGAATCGCGTGGTAGCGCCGGGATCGGATTCCGGAGACCGTGCCGGAGGCGAATCCGCCGAGGCCGTCCGGCTCCAGCCATTCCGATTCGAGCGCGGGGAGCGG
>DASVDZ010000055.1:0-4696 GCA_036380835.1 Candidatus Eiseniibacteriota bacterium
GACCGCCAACACGCGGGAGGACGGCGAGGGGCTCCTTCGCGAGGCCGCCGCGATCCCGATCCGCCCGCGGGTCGAGACGATGCCGCTCGAGCAGGCCAACGAAGGACTCCGACGCCTCAAGAACGACGAGTTGAACGGCACGGGGGTGCTGATTCCCTGAAGCGTTTGCCCCCGCCGGGCCGCGCTACTCCCGCGCGAGTACGACCGGAGCCTGCTCGGCTCCGTGGACGCGATCGAAGAAGGACCGGACCGCGGCGTAGTCCGAAGGCGGCAGCGTCTTCCGGTCGAGCCTCAGCTCGCGTGACGCCACGATCTCCCCCTCTCGCCGTTCGTATCGAAGCGAGTACGACGCAAACGACGTCTCGAGGCGAACGGAATCGGGGACCTCGTCGACCGCGAAGCCAGAGGGGAGCGCGAACCGGGTCCGCTCGCGAATCGCGTACCGCTCCAACCGGATCGGCAGCGTTCGGGTCGCCCTGTCGAACGAGATCCGATCCCACGCGCCGAGGAGCGACGTCCGGAATACGAGGAGGCGGTTCTGGAGCGCCCGCGCGTATCGGGGCGCGTCGAACTCGACGGTCAGGTCGAAGCGACCCTCGTGGGGGCGGTCCACCGGATCGATTCGGTCGATGTGCGCCTCGGGCGTCGTTTCCCCGATCCAGCGTTCGATCGCCGCGAAGTAGTCGCGCTGCGACGTCGTGTGGTAGGAGGCGCGCGCGCTCCGGGCCGCATGTCCGATGCAGCGGCTCTCGGCGCGCGCCGTCATCGCCCCGTCCGGGTTCAGCGTGGCCTCGATGGCCCGCTCGATCCCGCTCGCGTCGGCCGGAAGGACCGGCGTCCGAATGAGGGCGGGCGTCCGGTCGGTGACGAGGAGGGCCCAGCCTCCCTGCTCGTCTGGCGGCAGATCGCCGAATGGCGTGTACGGGTCCGTGGGGTCGAACAGGAGGACGCGGCCAAGCGCGGGATGATCGACGATGGGGCCGATGTCCTGGTCGGACGCCCGGATGGCGAGAATGCAATGGTCGAACTGCTGGGCCGACGGCCAGGCCTCCTGCACATACGTCGGGTCCTCCGAGCAGACCAAGAGGAGCCAGGACGGGATCCCGGCCTCCTGGAGCATCGCGCGTAGGAGGTTCGCCTTGTCCTTGCAGTCGCCATACGACGTCGAGAACACCTCCGTCGCGGGGCGCGGGCAGTAGCCGCCGCCTCGTCCCAGCCCGAGCGCGATCGATACGTAGTTGACGCGCTGTACGTATTCCGCGATCGCCAGCGCGCGGTCGCGATCGGCGGCCCTTCCCTTCGTGAGCTCCTCGACCTTCCGTCGCATCGCTTCGTCGGCGGTCGCCTGCGGTTCGGCCAACTCCTGGAGCCAGGAGGCTAGCGACTCCCACTGGTCGAACGAGCGCGCATACTTCGGAGTGCGCCCGGCAGGCGGCATGATGCTCACGGCCAGCCACGGTCCCACCGCGAAATCGGGCGGCGCCATCGGCTCGTCGGGAAGGCCGGGTAGATCCGTCATCTCCCACGTCCACTCGTTCCCGGCCCGCGACGGCTCGATCGGGTCGTGGTGGAACGTCGTCGCCCGCACCGACCATCCGCCCTCGACGCGAATCGTGAGGCGCGAGCGAACGATGGGGATCTTCGCCTGGAAGATCCATGCGAGGTCCTTGAGCCAGCTCCGATCTTCGGCCCGGATCTCGTACGCGAAGATCATTCCCGGCTGGACGTCGCCGGAGGCATTCACGCTCCGGACGCGCACTTCGCTCACCACGGAGGTGCGGTCCGCGTCGTGGTCGTCGATCCGATCCTCCCCGATCGATTCCGCGTCGCCGGAAGGCCGAATCAGCCAGGCCTGGAACGACTTGATCACCTCCGATTTGACGATGTAGCGACACCGGGCGACGGCGTCATCACGGCCCTCCGCCGACAGGATCCGAATCGCGCCGCGCTCGACCCGTCGCGCCACGCCGTCCCCGTCCACCACGACCGACCACTCGTCGAGGAGCCGGACGGCCCGCGCGTGCGCGGTGTTGAACCGGATCGGCGCCGCCGCGGCTTCGACGACCCACTCGGGAGGATCGCGCTTCGCCTCGGCTTCGGGCGCGTCGAGCGCGGTCAGGAGGAGCGCCGACGCCAGAATCCCCGCGGGGACGAGGCGTCTTGCGACGCGTCTCATGGCTTCGTTCCCGAGGCGGCCGAGCCCCCGGACGAGTTCTCGGACGCGCGCGCGAGGGTGAGGGTGGCCGCGTCTTGCTGTGTGAAATCGTCGAACGCGTGGCGAATGGCGGCGTACTCGCTCTGAGGAAAACTCAGGGTCCCGTTCTCGCCAAACCGGAAGGATCGCCGGTACATGATGAGGCCGCCCTCCGGCGCCGCGGAGATCGACGTCGTGTGGAACGCGACGCTGCGGATCGACAGCGGCTTCGGTGCTTCCTGCGCCTCCACGGCATACCCTGCGGGCAGGGCAATGACCACGGAGTCCTCCTCGCTCCAGGGGTAGTCGAACTGGACGGGATAACGTCGTTCCGACGAGGAGAAGACCGGCGGGTGGCCGTGCGTGAAGAAGGACGGCTCGAGGATCAGGCGACGCCCCACCGCCTGGGCGTACCCGGGAACGCGGATGTGATACCGGGCGACGTAGGGCTTCGCCGCGTCGGGGTCGAGCTCGATCGAGACCTGGGTCACCTCTGCGCCGTGCATCCGCTTCTGGAGCGATTCCCGGAGCGACCTCTCCCGCTCGTCCGGCGACAATTGGTCGTTCGACTCCTTCTCGTTCGCGCCGCGGTGCCCCGTCGAGGAACACACCACGTCCCCCTCGAGTGTGCCGTCCTCCGCGAGGCGAAGCGTCGCGGTCCGACGATCGGTCGATGCGGACGGGTCCGCGATCGGGGTGTGGACGAACCCGACCTTCCCGTCGTCGAGCACGAGCGCGCTCACATCCTCTTCCCACCAGGGAAGGCCATCGGCGGGGGCGTAGCGGATCGCCGGATCGAGGATGCGCCACCGAGTGCCGTTCCAGGCCGCGACGCAGATCTGGGTCAGGCGATAGGGGAGCCGCTCCTTCGGGTCGAACGACGCCTCGCTCCGATCGGGGGCGATGGCCAGGTGCGCCTTCACGCCGGCCGCCGTGAGCAGCGCGCAGAAGAGCTCGTCGATGTCGTCGCCGGCTCCGCGCCGACGCTTCAGCGTGTCTGCGGGCCGCTTGTTCTCGGGCGCGCGCTCCCGGTCCGCGTCGGTGACGCCCGACGCGTCGTCGAGGACGTTCAGGATCTCCTTCTGACAGAACGCGTAGAGGCGATCGATCGCCTCGTCTGCGTTCGCTGCTCCGGCGGCGATACGCATGGCCGTCTGGCCTGTCTCCTTGTCCGGCTTGGTCTCGAGCGAGTATGCCGACCGCCACTCCGCGGCGATGTCGTGCCAGAAGTCTTGGGTCTCCTCCTCGGGTCCCAGCGTGTAGAAGAGAAGGATCGACGGCCGGACGTCTGATTCGGGCGGCATGTCGGGCTCCTCGCGGAACCCCGGCGTGCTCGAGAGCGTGGCGTGCCGCCAGCCGCCCGACTCGGCGGCGAAGGCCGGCGGGCTCATGTGGAAATACCGGACGTGCATCTGGATGCGAGGATCCTCGTACGGGTACGGCTTGATCCACAGCTCCGTCGTCCGGACAGGCAGCAGCTGCTGCAGCTGGAGGCTGACGTAGTGGGCCAGGTGCTCGTAGTGTCGCTCCGTCCAGCGATACTCGACGATCGACCCGATCTCGAGGTTCGGCACTGCGAACGACCACTCCCGCGTCTTCTTCCCGTGGCGCTTGGCGACCGTCCGCTCGAAGATCTTCGAGCGGTCGATCGTGACGATCGAGCCGTTCGGATGGACCGCTCGTGCCGCGAACGACATGAGTTTGTAGTCGGCGGAGGAGGGAATCGTGATCTGTGCGTAGTCGGTCCGCCCCCGCCCGGTGAAGACCTTGAGCTGGATGTACTGGGAGACGTCGGAGTGGATCGAGACGCGATCCCCCGAGTCCTCGAACCGAACCTCCCAGTTCACGATTTCCGCGTCCGAACGCGGATCGACCCAGCCCATCGTAGCGGCGCGATCCTTGGGATCGATCGCACGCCAGTTCTCGGCGCTCGCCGTCGCGGCGAGGAGCGAGAGGAGCGGGACGAATAGCGTGGAGGCACGACTTCGAACGCTTCGGAGCGGCGGAATCGAGCGGGGAGGTCGATGGGGCGCCGGGGTACGGGGCATGGCTACCTCGTCAGGAAAGCCTAGGTCGTCCCGGGAAGGGAGGACGGAGGTCGCGCTCGAGATGACGGTCGAGGGGAGGTCGACCCCCAGCGGCTTGGCGCCGAGGATGCGCCGCACGCCGACGCCTGTCAACCTCGGCGGCCGGGTCGCACGCGGGGTTAGCGGTCCGCGCGCTCCCCGGCTCGGCGTGATCGCCGCGGGGCGCTGCCGCACTCCAGCCCGTGCCCTAGAGGCCCGTATCGAGCACCAGTACGAGCGCGCCTCAGGCGGAACTGATAGGTCTGTCCCACCGTGCCGACGGCGTACAGCATGAAGCCCCCGTCGGCCCCTTGCCTCCGGTGACCGCCCTCCGTGGAGCGGTCAGATCCCCACGTCGATGACGAGCGCCAGGATGCCGTCCTTCACGTTGAACGCATACGTGCCGGCCTTCCCGACCACGTAGAGCGTGAAGCTC
>DASVDZ010000056.1:0-11856 GCA_036380835.1 Candidatus Eiseniibacteriota bacterium
GACCGCCAACACGCGGGAGGACGGCGAGGGGCTCCTTCGCGAGGCCGCCGCGATCCCGATCCGCCCGCGGGTCGAGACGATGCCGCTCGAGCAGGCCAACGAAGGACTCCGACGCCTCAAGAACGACGAGTTGAACGGCACCGGAGTCCTCGTCCTCCCATAGCGGTCGGTCAGATCCCCACGTCGATGACGAGCGCCAGGATGCCGTCCTTCACGTTGAACGCATACGTGCCGGCCTTCCCGACCACGTAGAGCGTGAAGCTCCCGTCCCCCTTCGCCTCGTCGAGGATCGCCTTCTTCCCGGCGGCGCTGAAGAGCGCGGCCGAGCCGTCCCAGTCGATGCTCTTCGACCCGCTCACCGGCACCTTGAACGGTCCCCAGAGCAGGATGCCGTTCGTCTTCACGGTCGTCTCGTCCGTGTAGGTCGTCAGGTCCCGCGTCATGTAGACCTCGACGTCCACGTCCTCGCCGCCCGTGTTGTTGAACGTGCCGAGCACCGCGAAGTCGACGATATCCTTGAGCTGGTCCTTGTGGTCCTTGTAGTCGCTCTCCGTGTTCAGGTCGATCTGCTGGCCCGTCAGGCCGGTCGGGCTCGTGGCGTCGACGTCCGGCAGGTCGAAATTGATCATGATCTGACCCGAGGTCAGGATGCAGCCCGGCGTGAGCAAGAGGAGCGCCAGCGCCGGCAGGATGATTCGCAGGGATTTCATCGCGCGCCTCCGTCAGGGCAACAGGTCGTACGTCAGGCCGGCCGTCGCGTTCGCGAACTTCCGCGACGTGTCGCCGGTCACCACCATGTTCAGCTCGCCGCGAACCTGGATCGAGATCTTCGGCGCCGGTCCGATGCCGAAACCAAGCCCGAAGTTGTACGCCGTCTCCTTGATGTCCGGCGTCCCGGAGCGGGTCAGCTTGTGCGAGCCGACGCCCACGAGCGGATAGAAGTGGAACCCCATGCCGGTCACTTGGCCGAGCATGGCGTTCAAACCGAACCCCTTGTTGTCGAAGCCGGCGCGCGTGTACTTGACGCCGCCCAGCGTCACCTCGCCGTCGCCGAGCGCCGACGAGAGGTAGTACGGCTCCACGGTGACGAGCGGGATGAGCTTGACCGGCACGCGGATGCCGAAGACCGAGCCGCTCGAGACGTCGTCCTGCACGATCGGGTAGCTGACGCCCCCGTACGCGCCGACGCCGACGCCGATCGGTGCGGCGGACGCCGCGCCCGCGGCGAGCGCGAGCCCGATCATGGTGAAAGCAAGAGTGCGCTTCATGGTCGTTCCCCCCAGTGAAACGAAACGCCAATCCCAGATTACCCGCGGAGGATAGTCTAGGCTGGGGTGCCCGTCCAGAAGCCGTCGGGGTCGATCCGGCGGAGCGCGCCGATCTCGTCGTCGCCGAAGGGGCGCGTCAGGCCGATCGGCTGCGCGACGCGCGGCTCCCACGACATGCCGGCGAGGACGTGATCCACCGTGAGCCCCTCGTAAATCTCGGCGAGATAAGCCTCTTCGAGGACGTGATCGAAGCGGAAGACACCGTGGGTGGTGACGATCGCGGCGGGGCCGCCGGGCGGGAGGCCGGTCCGCGCGCGCCAGCCGGGGCCGTCGCCGCGTCCGGGCGACGTGCGAAAGGCCACGCGCGGGACGAGGCGCCGCTTCTCCTGCGGCGCGAGGATCACGCAGCGGCGTGCGAGGGAGAGGATGTCGGCCGCGCCTCCGCTCCCGGGGAGCCGCGTCCCGGCGACCTGGGTCGAGTTCAGGTTTCCGTAGCGATCCACCTCGGCGGCGCCCAGGAGCCCGAGGTCGACGCGCCCGGCGGCCATCATCCCCATCACGTCGAGCGTCGTTCCGGCCATCGTCGCGCCGAGGATGTTGGGCGGGTCGCCCATCGTGAAGAGGAGCTCGCGCGCCGCCTCCTCGCGGATCAGCCCGTTCTCGTAGAGCGCGACGGCGCGCGGGGCGTGCGTCGCCTTGGCCGTCAGATACGCGAGAAGGGGGAGCCGCGTTCCGACGAACACGGTCTCCCCCTCTTGGATCTCGCGGGCGGCGCGAAGCACCATCCGCTCGCGCGGGGCGAGGGAAGGCGTCATGCGCGCGGCCCGGTTACTTGCCGGTGAACTTGGCCGGACGCTTCTCGACGTACGCCGTCAGCCCTTCCTTGGCGTCGTCGCTCTGGAAGAGCTGCTGCTGTAGCTCGCGCTCGATGGCGAGCGACTCGCTGAACGAGACCTCGAGGCCCGACTGCACCGCGCGCTTGATGCGCCCCACCGCTTTCGACGCCTTGCCGGGCGGGACGAACTGGCGCGCGTACTCCATCACCTTCGCGTCGAAACCATCGGCCGGCCAGACGTGGTTCACGAGGCCCCAGGTCTCGGCCTCCTCGAACGAGAAGGTGGCGCCGGTCGTCATCATCTCGATCGAGCGCGACTTCCCGACGAGGCGCGCGAGGCGCTGCGTGCCGCCGGTGCCCGGGAGCACGCCGAGCGACACCTCGGGGAGGCCGATCTTGCCGGCGTCCTTCTTCGCGATCCGGACGTCGGCCGCCATCGCGATCTCGAGGCCGCCGCCGACGCAGTGCCCGTTCAGCGCCGCGATCACGAGCTTCGGCGTCTGCTCGAGGCGGTTCAGCGTCTCGTTGGCGTGGAGGCAGAAGTAGTACTTGAAGTAGGGGTTCACGGTCTGGAGCATCTTGATGTTCGCGCCCGCGCAGAAGAACTTCTCGCCCGCGCCGCGGAGCAGGATCACGTGCACGCTCTCGTCGAAGCGCGCCTTCAAGATGGCGTCGTCCAGCTCGCGCATCATCTCGTACGTGTACGTGTTGGCGGGCGGATCGCAGAGCTCGAGGATGGCGATGCCACTCTCGACCCGGTAGCCGCAAAGCCCCTGGGCGGCCGGCTTGGTCATGGTCTCGGGAGTCACGGGTGGTACCTCCTTGCGGGTTCCGTTCGTCGGTGATCGCCTGGATCGCGTGCCCGGAGTATAGCCTATCGCCCCTCGAACTTGGCCGCCCGCTTCTCCAGGAAGGCCGCGATCCCCTCCCGCGCGTCGCGGGTGTTCCAGCAGTGCTCCATCGCGTCGATCTCCCACGAGAGCACCTCCTCCAGGTCGCTCCCCATCACCTCCCGCACCGAGCGCTTGATCTCGGCGTACGTCTCGGACGGCCCCTGGGCGAGCCGCTCCGCGAAGGCAACCGTCTCGGCGAGGAGCGACGCGTCGGGAAGGACGCGGCTCACGATGCCCAGGCGGAGCGCCTCGGCCGCGTCGACCGGGTCGCCCGTCCACATCATCTCGAGCGCGCGCGACGCGCCGACCATGCGCGGGAGGGCGTAGAGGGAGCCCCAGTCCGGGTGGAGCGCGAGTCGCACGTAGGACTGCGCGAACTTCGCCTTCTCGGACGCCCAGCGGACGTCGCACGAGAGGGCGAGGCCCATCCCGCCTCCCGCCGCCGCGCCGTTCACGGCCGCGATCACCGGCTTGTCGCACGCCGCGATCGCGAGCGCGATGTCGCGGCCCGCCGCGACGAGCGGACGGAACGAAGCGAAGTCGCCGCCCTTCTCCAAGACCTCCTTCATGAACGCGATGTCGCCGCCGGAGCAGAACCCGCGTCCGGCGCCGGTCAGGACGACGGCGCGCACGTCGCGATCGGAGGCGGCGTCGGCGAAGGCGACGCGGAGCGGCTCCCGCATGCTCACGGTGAGCGCGTTGAGCGAGTCGGGGCGGTTCAGCGTGACGAGCAGCACGCGGCCGCGCCGCTCGAGGAGGACCTCGGAGGCGGCGGCCGAGACGGGAGACGCGGTGGAGCGGGCGGACATGGTTCCCTCCTACTTCACGAAGGCGACGAGCTCCGATCCCCGCCAGCGCGCGACCGGCTCGATGCGAAGTCCCAGCGAATCGGCCGCCCGCTCGGCGCGCCCGGCCGGCGCGAGCACCCAGACGATGCCGGAAGCCTTGACCATTCGCGGAATCTCCGTCGCGGGAAGCATCTCCTGCCGGAGCGCCTCGGGGGAATCGAAATCGACGTCGCGCGGCACGTCGACGAGATGGACCCGCTCGCCCAGGTAGAACGGGATGCCGGCGTTGAACGCGCCGATCTCGACGATCGGCTCGCTCTCGCCGTGGGCGCGCTCGAGGAGCCCCGCGAGCGCCTTGGGCGAGCCGAGCGGTCCCTCGGCCGTCTTGGCCGCCCCGAGGAGGCCGTAGAAGCCGAGGAGCGCCACCAGGCAGGCGGCCCGCGGCGAGCGGTAGAGACACGCGATCGCCGCGACCGCGAACGCGGCGGTCGCGACGTGTGCGAGCGGCGGGAGCGGCAGCGTCGCGGCGTGCGTCGCGCCGACGGCGCGGGCGAGGCCGCGCGGCCCCGCGATCTCGATCACCGCCGCGAGCGCGGCGAGGAGCGCCGCCGTGCCGTAGGCCGCGATCCGGCCGCGGGCCGCGAGCGCCGCGGCGGCCACGATCGCGAGCGCCGGGAACTCGGGGAGCACGTAGGCCGGGAGCTTGGAGCCCGACGTCGAGAAGAAGAGGACCGGCACCACGAGCCAGGCGACGAGCAACGCTCCGATCTGGCCGCGGACGGCGCGGCGCGCCCCCGCGATCGCGGCCACGGTCCAGGGGATCGCGCCGGCGAGCACCACCGGGAGGAAGTAGTACCAGGGGCCGGGGCGGCGATGGATGGTGGTCGCGTAGCGCTCCCAGAGCTGGTTCCCGAGGAAGTACGAGACGAGTCCGGGCGTTCGCGCCACCGCGATCAGGTACCAGGGGAGCGCGATCAGCGCGAAGACGAGCCAGCCGAGCCGGCTTCCGAGGGGACGGAGGAGCGCGCGGTCGCGGCGGAGGAGCGCGAGCACGACGAGCGGAACCAGGGTGTGCACGAAGACGACCGGCCCCTTCGCCATGAACCCGGCGCCGAGCGCGACGTAGGTCCAGACGCGGCCGCGGCCCTCCGGGGCGAAATAGGCCGCATAGAACCCGCCGACGCACGCGGCGAGGAAGATGTCGCTCGCGAGCTGGTGGGAGAGCGCGAAGAAAAGGAGCGTGGACGCGAGAAGGAGCGGGGCGACGGCCGCGGTCAGCCCCGGCATCGCCTCGACGCCCCGCGCCCGCTCGTCCGAGGCGTCGAGCGACGCCATCGCCGTGGCGGCCGCGTGGCGCCGGGCGATGCGCGCGGTGCACCAGAGGAGAAAGGCGCCAGCCAGGGCCGCGCCGATCCGCGCGCCCCATTCGTTCACGCCGGCGACCGCCATTCCGCCCGCGGAAGCCCAGTAGGCCAAGGGCGGCTTGTGGAAGTGGGCGATCCCGTTCAGCCGGGGGATCAGCCAGTCGCGCGTCGCCAGCATCTCGCGTCCGATCTCCGCGTAGCGGGTCTCGGTCGGCTCGATCAGGCCGAGGACGCCGGCGGAGAGGACGAGCGCGAGCGCGGCGAGCGCCCAGGCGGGGATCACGCCGAGACCGGCTCGGGGGCGTGCTCCCGCCGGGCGAGCATCAGATTCCGCACGTAGACGAGGACGCCGGTGCCCTGGCCGACCGCGAAGACCGGATCCTTCTGGTGCATCGCGTAGGCGAAGAGCGCGATCCCCCCGACCAGGCTCAGGTACCAGAACGCGCGCGGGAAGACCGGCTTCTTGGCCCACTCCGACGCGATCCACTGGAGGAAGAAGCGGGAGCCGAAGAGGATCTGCCCCAGGATGCCGACCACGTACCAGAGGGGCGCGGACGAGAACCATCTATCCATGGATCACCTCGCGAACGCGATATCGAAGGAGCCTCGAGCGGAGCCACCGCACGCCGAAGAGGTCGCGGATGCCGCGGAAGAGGCGATTGCCCATGCCGTACTTGGAGACGCCGGCGGCCCGGGGCCGGTGGCGCACCGGAATCTCGACGACCCGAGCGCCGCGCAACTCGCACAACCCCGCCAGGAACCGGTGGGCGGTCGTGAAGAAGGGGATTCCCTCGACCGCGGCGCGGCGATACGCCTTGAGGGAGCAGCCGATGTCGGTCACGTGGTCGCCGATCACGGCGCGCCGCACGCCGTTCGCGACGCGTGACGAGAGACGCCGCTTCCAGTCGTCGCGGCGGTCGGCGCGCACGCCCGAGACGACGTCGGCGCGCTCGAGCGCCTCGAGGAGACGTGGGATGTCGGCCGGATCGTTCTGGCCGTCGCCGTCGATCGTCACGAGCACGTCGCCGCGCGCGTGGGCGAATCCCGCGGCGAAGGCGGCGCTCTGGCCCGCGTTCCGCTCGAAGAGGACCGCCACGACATCCTTCGAGGCGCGCGCGGCGTCGGCCACCCAGCGCTCGCTCCCGTCGGTCGAGCCGTCGTCGACGAGGACGATCTCGTAGGGGGTGCCGAGGGGGCGGAGGGCGGCGCGCAGCTCCTCGACGAGCGGCGGCAGGCTCTCCCGCTCGTCGTAGACCGGGACGATCACCGAGAGCACCGGCGCCCCGGGCGTCAGCTCAGGTCCACCCAGACGCTCTTCGTCTGGGTGTAGAAGTCGAGGCCCGCCATCCCCGACTCGCGGCCGAAGCCGGACGCCTTCATGCCGCCGTACGGCGACGCGGCGTCGTAGAGGTTGTACGTGTTGATCCAGACGGTGCCCGCCTGGAGGCGGCGCGCGGCTAAGTGCGCGCGCTTCACGTCGCGGGTCCAGACCGCGGCGGCGAGCCCGTAGGGCGAGTCGTTCGCCTGCGCGATCGCCTGATCGAAGTCGTCGAACGCGATCACCGAGAGGACCGGCCCGAAGATCTCCTCGCGGGCGATCGTCATCTCGTTCTTCACGCCGGAGAAGATCGTCGGCTTCCAGAAGTAGCCGCGGCCGCTCCCGACCGTCGCGCGCTCGCCCCCCGTGACGAGCCGCGCGCCCTCCTTCGAGCCGATCTCGACGTAGCGCGCGATCCGGTCGATCTGGCCCTGCGAGATCTGCGGGCCGAGCCGCGTCTTGGGATCGAGCGGATCGCCCTGCGTCAGCTTCGCCGCGCGCTCCACGACCTTCGCGACGAGCGCCTCCTCGGCGCCCTTCGCCACGAAGAGCCGCGAGCCGGCGGTGCAGACCTCGCCCTTGTTGTAGAAGATCGCGGCCATCGCGCCGCGCGCCGCCGTCTCCATGTCGGCGTCCTCGAGCACGATGTTGGCCGACTTGCCGCCCAGCTCGAGCGTCACCTTCTTCAGCGTCTTCGCGGCGCTCTGCATGATGAGCCGGCCGGTCGCCGTCTCGCCGGTGAACGCGATCCCCGCGACGCCGGGATGCGCGACGAGCGCGGCGCCCGCCGTGGGGCCGAAGCCGGGGATCACGTTGAGGACGCCCGGCGGGAGCCCCGCCTCGAGCGCCAGCTCGCCGAGGCGGAGCGCCGTGAGCGGCGACTCCTCGGCGGGCTTGAGGACCGCCGTGTTGCCCGCGGCGAGGGCCGGCGCCACCTTCCGCGCCGCGAGGAGGAGCGGGAAGTTCCACGGCACGATCAGGCCGACGACGCCGATCGGCTCGCGGAGCGTGTAGCTGAAGTAGGGGCCGCTGACCGGGATCGTGTGCCCCTCGAGCTTGGTCGCGGCGCCGGCGAAGTAGTGGAACTGGTCGGCGGCGAGCGGCACGTCGATCTTCGACGACTCCGCGATCGGCTTTCCGGTGTCGAGCGTCTCGAGCCGCGCGATCTCGTCCTTGTGCCCGAGGATCAGGTCGCCCAGCTTCCAGAGGAGCTTCCCGCGCTCGGCCGCCGGCATCTTTCCCCACGCCCCGTCGAGCGCCTCGCGCGCGGCGCGCACCGCGAGATCCACGTCGGGGGCGTCGCCCTCGGCGATCTCCGCGATCGGCTCCTCGGTGGCCGGGTTCACGGTGGGGAAGCGCTTGCCGGAGGCCGCCTCGCGCCACTCGGCGCCGATCAGGAGGCGGCCGCCGGATCGGAGCAGGGTCGCGGGCATCGTGTCGCTGGGATTCATCGGGGCCTCCGGCCGGCTAGGCGGTGCTGGGATAGTCGTAGATCCCGCGGCCCACCTTCCGCCCCAGCCGCCCGGCCTTCACGTACTGGACCAGGAGGGGATTGGGGCGGAATTTCTCGCCGAGGGTGCGATGCAAGTATTCCAGGATGCTGAGGCGCGTGTCCAGGCCCACCAGATCGACCAGCTCGAACGGGCCCATCGGATGGTTCAGGCCCAGCTTGAGCGCCTTGTCGATGTCGCGCGCCGACGCGACGCCCGATTCCAGCATCGCGAAGGCCTCGTTCCCGATCAGCACGTTGATCCGCGACGTGACGAAGCCCGGCGATTCGCGCACCAAGACCGTCTCCTTGCCCATGGCGTGGGAGACCGCCTCGGCGATCGCGAGCGCTTCGTCGGAGGTTTCGAGGCCGCGGATCAGCTCGATCAGGCGCATGCGGTGGACCGGGTTGAAGAAGTGCATGCCGAGGAAGCGCGCGGGACGGTCGGACGTCGCGGCCAGCTCGGTGATGCCGAGCGACGACGTGTTGGTGGCGACGATCGCGTGGGGCGGGAGATGGCGCGCGATGCCGCGATAGATCTCCGCCTTGAGGTCGATCCGCTCCGGCACGGCCTCGATCACGAGGTCCGAGCCCGCCCCGGCGTCGAGCCCGGGCGCCCAGTGGAGGTTCGCCGTCGTCGCGGCCACGGCCCCTTCGTCGATCTCCCCCTTCTCGCGCGAGCGGGCGAGGATCTTCTCCACCTCGGCGCGCGCCGAATCGAGGGCCTGGCGGCTCGGCTCCACGACGTTGGTGCGGAAGCCCGCGCGCGCCGAAACGAGCGCGATCCCGCGCCCCATCACCCCCGCGCCGACCACGGTAATCGTCTTCACGGTGCCGCGTTCCATGGATCTTCCCCCTCCGAGACGGACCGTGGACTGTGGCACCTGGGGGCGAGGGGGTCAAGGGGGGCGAACTGTGGGGAGCCGGCCTGTTCATTGGAGTGTTACCCTTCCTAGAGTCAAGGGGGGGCTCCAACGTGATCGAGGTAGGGAAGCTGGCCGCCAGCCTCGTAATACTGGGCGGCCTCATCGCGCCCCCTGCCTCAAGAGCCAACGAGGCAGCCCCGCTGACCCTTGAGTCCATGGCAAAGGCGGCCTCCCTTGCGTTCGCGGGAACCGTACGTGAGGTGAACTACCGAACGAGCCGCGGCCGCGCATTAACCGATGTCGTGTTCGAGGATCTTACGATTGTCGTTGGCACCCACTCCGGGCGGAGTCTAACGCTCACTTTAGCGGGTGGGTACTCCCGCCAGGGGCACACCGCGGTCGTAGGCATGCCCGAGTTCGCGTCTGGCGAACGATGCGTCGTCCTCGCGTTGAATCAGGGCACTGAGGGCACGTGGTTTGCACCGATTATTGGATTGAACCAGGGGTGCTTTCCCGTGATCAGGGATTCCCTGACGGGGATGATGATCGTGCATGAGCATAGCCGCATGCCCTTGGTCGGTATCGTGGGTGGCCACATCGCTGTCATGGCTCCGTTCAACGGCGAGGCTAGTCACGGGTATCCCACGATAGAAAAGATACCGGGCATGCGAGTGGGGCGGAGACCGGCCGCAGAACCGGCTATTGAGATATACCCTCGAGCACTGGACCCCGGCACTCGCGTATCGGAGGCGGAGTTCCTCCGAGCAATCTCCCGGATGGCGCATGGGAGTGAAGCGGCGCCGGCGAGTGGGGGGTCCGCAGCCCCACCCGACTCCACGAAACGAGCGCAGGTACTCGCCTTTCTCGATCAGATCTTCGTACATGGCGTCCCGTACGAGGACGCTCACGCACTGGGGCCCGAGGCGGTTCCGATTCTTCATCAGCTTCTGGAAGACGATCAGTACCGATCGGAGCGCTCCGCGATCATCGCGGCGATCGCCTTCATCGGCGCGCCCGAGAGCTTCGGGATCCTCCTCGACTTCTCCTGGCATCGGCCCCGTGGAGAAGTAGACCTCGACACGTTTCAGGCACTGATGGCAGTTCAGTCGGTGATGGGCACGCTGCGAACTCGAGAAGCGATCGACTACCTGGCCGCGGGGGTCAGCCCGCAGTTCTGGGAGGCCATTCCGTGGACGTTTGGGCGGTACCACGGGGCGGAGCGGGATCTCTACCTGAGCAAGACCGCGATCAACGGACTCTCGTATACGGGTAGCCGGCGCGCGGCCGAAGTGCTGGCCCGACTCAAGAAGAAGCCATTCTCCCCAAGGCAGCAGTCGAACATCGAGGAGGGGATCGTCCGGAACGCCGCGATCCGGAGCGCGGGCCTGGTGGAGTACATCCGCGCCCAACAACGGGCCTGGGATTCCTCCGGGAGTGGCCCCCGCTGACGCGCCTCGGGTTCCGTCGTGATACGATCATCGGCGTGAGCGTCCTGTCCCGTCCGTCCACCGCGGTCGCGCTCGTCGCGCTGCTCGTCGTGACCTACCTGCCCGGCCCATCCCTTACCCGGGCGGCCGGCGGGTCCGCCGCGCGCCCGGCCCCGGCGTGCTGCGGCGCCATGGCCTGCTGCCGGCCCGGGCACGACTGCGCGAGGCACGGCGGCTGCGACGGCATGTCGGCGACCGGCGCGACCGCCTCCGGCGCCTCGGCCGACCGCGGCGCGCCCCACGCCGCCTGCCTCACGACGCCCGGGTGCGCCGCGAACCAGCCCGTACCCGCGCCCCACGTCTTCGATCCGATGCTCCCGGCCGTCGCGGCCCGCACCATCGCGCCGCCCGCCGGCGATCGGGCCCGTCGCGGTCCGGAGCTCGCGCCGCGCGGCCCCGCTTCAGAGCCCAGCGTCCCTCCTCCGCGCGTCTAGCGCGTTCCGCCCCCCGCGCCCGTCCCGTCGCTTTCCTCGACCACCACGGAGGAGGTTCGCCATGCGCGGCCCCGTCGCGGCGCTCGTCGCGCCGCTCGTCATCTCGTTCGCGATCGTGCTCGTCACGTACCCGTCCACCGCCGCCGCCAGCTGCGGCTCCGAGAGCTGCCCCCTCGATCACGCGTCCCGTTGGGACCAGTCGGGGCTCTCGTTCGAATTGACCCAGCAGTACATCGACCAGGACCAGCCGCGCGTCGGCACGAGCGACGCCGCGGTCGGCGCCATCTCGGCGCCCGAGGACGAAGTGCGGACCGTGAACCGGATGACGACCGCCAGCGGAACCTATCGCCCCGCCGGCGGCGCCTGGTCGTTCTCGGCGACGCTTCCCTTCGTCAGCCGCACGCACGAGCATATCCACAACGGCGCGGGCGGCCCCGAATACCAGCGCTGGAGCTACAGCGGGATCGGCGACCTCCAGGCGTTGGCGGTCCGGAAATTCGGCCCCGGCGCCGCAGGCGGCGCGCGCTACTACGCGAGCGCCGGCGTCAAGGCGCCGACCGGCGCCCGGAACGTCGAGGAGGTGGACGGCGATCAGCCCGAGCCGCCCGCCCGTCTCGGCACGGGATCGTGGGACTTCCTCGCGGGGGTCGGAAGCGAGTGGCGCCTCGGGAGCGGACCCGCGGCCGGATCGGAGATTCCGCTCCGCCTCAGCCTGAGCGGCCGGGTGAACGGCCGGGGCACCGAGCGCTACCGCGTCGGCTCGGAGCTGACCGCGCACGCCGGTACGGAGGTTCCCCTGATCCCGGCGCTCACCGCGCTCTTCCAGACCAACCTGCGCGTCCACGCCAAGGACGACGTGGGCGACACCGATTCCGAGGCGTCGAACACCGGAGGCACGGTCGTCTACGCGAGCCCCGGGCTCAGGCTCGGCCTCGGAGGGCGGACGTCGCTCAGCGCGCTGGTCCAGTTTCAGGTCTATCAGCGCGTGAATGGGATTCAACTCGTATCGAGGACCAATCTATACTTCAGCCTGACCCGCGCGATCCTCTGACTCCCCACCGCCTGACCGGCGCGTCGGATCGCGACCCTGGCCGTCGTCCGCAGAAAGGGGGGC
>DASVDZ010000057.1:0-8793 GCA_036380835.1 Candidatus Eiseniibacteriota bacterium
GGGGCCGGTCGGCGAGGGCGATCCCGAGGAACCGCTGCACGACCAGGTAGAGAAGGATGGCGGCTCCGAGCCCGAACACCGCGGTGCCGAGGAGCCCGAAGAATCGAAGCGGCTTTCGCGTGAACTTGATGAGGAAGAAGAGCGACAGGAGGTCCAGGAAGCGCCGCACGAAGATTCCCGGCCGGTAATCGCCGCGACGGACGCGCTCGGAGACGTGGCGAACCGACAGCTCGCCGACCCGGAAGCCCTGCATCACCGCGAGCGCCGGAAGGAACCGGTAGAGATCCCCCTGGACCGGGACCTCGTCGACCACCTTCCGCCGCATCGCTCGGAGCCCCGACGTGACGTCGTGCAATTCGATGCCGGTCACGCGCGAGGTCATGCCGTTGAACCACCGGGAGAGCTTCCGCCCGGACCAGGAGTCGACCCTCGGGTTCCGCCAGGAAGCGATGTAGTCGAGCGACCCCTCCAGGATCGCGTCGGTGAATCGCGCGATCTCCGCCTCGTCCACCTGGCGGTACGACGGGAGGATCACGATCGCCTCCCCCGACGCCTGTCGCAGGCCGGTCTGGAGCGCGGCGGCCTCCCCTCCCCCGCGGTGCAGGTAGTAGAGGGACGTCGGGAACGACGCCCCCCGCATCCGGGCGACGAGGGCTTCTTGAACCGGCGGACCGACCCCGTCGTCCACGACGATCAGCTCCTTCGTGACCGGGATGGCCGCGATCGCGGCGAGGTAGCGCGCGAGCGTCTCCTCGAGGTCGGCGTCCCCGTGGGAGAACGTCCAGACGTACGAGACGCCCGAGGCCGGCGCGACCTCGCGGATCGGGGGGCGCGCGCTCACGGCCCGAGGCGCGTGACCGACCGGAAGGGCCGCGAGCGGCCCGTCCGGACGATCAGCTCTCCGAGGAACCCGAGCATGATCATGTGGATCGAGAGGTAGGCGAAGAGAGCCGCGACCGACGGCAGCACCGCCTCGGCGGCGACGCGCGGATCGACGATCATCAGCACATGGACCGCGACCGCGAAGACGCTGAGCACGGCCGGGGGGACGGCCAGGAGGCCGAACCAGTGGAGCGGCCGCTGCGAGAACGCCACGAGCATCTTCACCGTGATCATGTCGAGCAGGACCTTCCCGGTCCGGGAGATCCCGTACTTGGAGGTCCCGCGGAGCCGCGGATGATGACGCACCGGAACCTCCGCGATCCGCCCGCCTCCCGCCGTCACCATGGCCGGGATGAAGCGGTGCATCTCAGAGTAGAGCGGCGTCTGCTTGATGACGGAGGCGCGGTAGGCCTTGAGGGAGCATCCGTTGTCGCGGATCGGCACCGCCACGACCTTGCCGATGAGCCAGTTCGCGATCTTGGACGGCACCTTCCGGCTGATGAGCGCGTCCTGCCGGTTCCGCCGCCACCCGGCGACCAGGTCGTATCCCCGGCCCAGGTGTTCCACGAGCGATGCGATGTCCTCCGGGTCGTTCTGGAGATCGCCGTCCATCGTGACGATCACGTCGCCCGTCGCGGCGTCGATGCCCGCGCGCATGCTCGGCGTCTGCCCGTAGTTCCGCCGGAGCTTGATGACGCGCACGCGGCGGTCGCGCGCCGCGATGTCGCGCAGGATGCGGACGGTGCCGTCCCGGCTCCCGTCGTCCACGAAGAGGATCTCGTACGGGTGGCCCGAGCGGTCGAGCGCGCTCACGATCCGGGCGTGCAGCTCCTCCACGTTCTCCTCCTCGTTGTAGAGCGGCACGACGACCGACACCTTGGTCGCGGCGCCCTCCTGTGGCTCGGTGGGCGTCATGGGAAGTACCGGATGATCTTCGGCCCGATCCACTGGGTCACGGGGAGCGGAATGCGCTGCCAGAGGCGGATCGCCGCCGCGAACTTGGGATTCCTCGGGGAGAGATCGGGGATCGATCGCTGACGGATCAGGAGGAACTGATACGGCAACGGGGTCGGCTCGAATCCCCAGTGCCGCTTGAAATGGTACGACCCGCTGTCGACCTTGCTCCGGCCGAAGTCGAAGACCCGGAACCCGTGCTCCATGCCGTGGATCATGAGGCTCCAGTACATGAAGTCGTTCGCGGAGAGGCGGAAGGCGTCACGCACGGCCCCGCCGTAATAGGGCATCACCTGGTCTTGGAACAGGAACGTCATGACCCCGGCCACCATGCGTCCCTCGTGGAAGACTCCCAAGATGCGGCAGGCGGGGCCGAATTCGCGCAGGAGATTCTCGAAAAGGCTCTTCGGGAACACCGGCGTACCGAGATTACGAACGCTCTCAGAATACACGTCGTAGAACGGGTCGAAAAGATCGAAGTCGCCGACACGGCTCGAGAGACCGTTCTTGAATCCCAGCCGGATCGACCGCCGTTGATTCCTCGGGATGGCCGCCATGTTCTCGTCCGACGTCGGGAAGATGGGTCGCTTGAACGTGACGTAGAGGTTCTTGACCGGAAGGTCGCCGATCGGGGTCGTCTGCCGCAACTCAACGTAGCGGACGCCGAGGCGCTCGCCGCACTCGCGGGCGCGGTCGAGGAGGAGACGCGCGGTCTCCTCCTCGTCGGCGACGATGCCGCCGTAGACGCCGAAGGGGGTCGAGACGAGCGAGTGTCCGGTCGGAAGGTTCCGGACGAGGAGGAGCGGGAGCACGCCGCGGACCTCGCCCCCGCGCGTGGCCACGAGGGAATGGTCGCGGTAGGCGAACGTTCGCTCGAGCACGGCGGACCATCCGCGGCGGTGGAAGAACGTCGCGTCGGGTCGGTCGTCGACGTAGGCGTCCCAACCCGCCGCGGAGCCGGGCTCGGCGAAGTCAATCTGCGTCTGCATGGAGCGGAGCGCCATCTTCGGCCGGCGGCGTCAACGGAGCCCGCGGAAGTATTCCACGGTGCGCGCGAGCCCCTCGTCGAACGACGTGGCGGCGCGGAAGCCGAGGAGCTGGCGAGCCCTCTCGACGCCTGCCTGGGAGTCCCGAACGTCGCCCGGCCGCGGCGGGAGCACTTCGGGATCGGGGTCGGTCCCCGTCAGCCGTCCGATCGAGGCGAGGAGCGTCCGAAGCGAGATCCGGTCCCCCCGCGCGATGTTCACGGCCGCTCCCCGGCCGTCGCCGCGGGTGCAGGCGAGCAGGTTCGCCTCGACGACGTCGTCGATGAACGTGAAGTCCCGGGTCTGCTCGCCGTCCCCGAAGAGACGGGGCCGCCGCTTCTGGAGCATCGCCGTGATGAAGAGCGGGATCACCGCCGCATAGTCCGAGGCCTCGTTCTGCCGCGGCCCGAAGACGTTGAAGTAGCGGAGCGACATCGCGGGCTGTTCCATCGTCGTGGCGAAGACCCGCACGAATTGCTCGCCGGCGAGCTTGCTCGCCGCGTAGGGCGAGAGCGGGGCCGGGATCATCTCCTCGTGCTTGGGGAGGGTCGGCGTGTCGCCATAGACCGAAGACGAGCTCGCGAGGACGACGCGGCGCGCCCCCGCCGCGCGGGCGGCGGTGAGGACGTTCACCGTGCCGCCGACGTTGACGTGCGTCGTGTCGGCCGGATTCTCGATCGATCGCTGGACCGAGGCGAGTGCCGCCTGGTGCAGCACGAAGTCGACGCCGCGGCAGCCCTCGTGGCACGTCTCGAGGGAACGGATGTCCCCTTCCATCCAGTCGAATCGGCCGGGGTCGCCCGCCGCCCGGATCGCGTCCAGATTCGACGCGCGGCCGGTCGAGAGATTGTCGAGCACGCGCACGTGGTGGCCCTCACGGAGGAGCCGCGCCGCGATGTGCGAGCCGATGAAGCCGGCTCCTCCGGTGACGAGGTAGCGGCCCACGGGCTAGAGGCGGAACACGCTGCGGGTGCGGCGTCCCTTCAGCGTGTTGCGGCAGTCGACGATCGTCGGCGCGTGCTTCGAGATGAGCCGGTAGTCGAAGGCCTTGTGCGCCGTGGCGATCACGACGCAGTCCGCGGCCTTGAGCGTGCCGGGTCGCAGGGGAACCGATCGGAGCAGGTGGCCACCGTGCTGGATCGAGGGGACGTACGGATCCGAGTAGGCGACCCGGGCGCCCTCCTTCTCGAGGATCTCGATGATGTCGAGCGACGGCGACTCGCGAACGTCGTCGATGTCGGCCTTGTACGCCACGCCGAGCACCAGCACGCGCGCGCCGCGAACCGACCGCCGCCGCGAATTCAGCGCCTCGGCGACGCGCCGGACCACGTGATACGGCATGGCGCCGTTCACCTGGCCGGCCAGCTCGATGAAGCGCGCCTCGAAGCCGCTCTGGCGGGCCTTCCACGAAAGGTAGAACGGATCGACCGGGATGCAGTGGCCGCCCAGACCCGGGCCCGGGTAGAACGGCATGAAGCCGAACGGCTTCGTGGCGGCCGCCTCGATGACCTCCCAGACGTCGATCCCCAGCTTGTCGCACATCAGCGCCATTTCGTTGACGAGGCCGATGTTCACGCTGCGGAACGTGTTCTCGAGCAGCTTGACCGTTTCGGCGACCTGGGTCGAGGTGACCGGAACGACCCGGTCCATGATCGCGGCGTAGAGGGCGCTGACCGCCTTCGTGCATCCGGGGGTCGAGCCGCCGACCACCTTCGGGATGTTCCGGGTCTGGTAGACCGGATTGCCCGGGTCGACGCGCTCCGGCGAGAAGGCGAGGAAGAAGTCCTTCCCCACCCTGAGCCCCCGCTCCTCGAGCATCGGCCGGAGGAGCTCGTCCGTGGTTCCGGGATACGTCGTACTCTCGAGCACGACGAGCTGGCCGCGCGTCAGACGGGGAGCGATCTGCTCGACCGCCGCCACGATGAAGGAAACGTCCGGGTCCTTCGTCTTCCGGAGCGGCGTGGGCACGCAGATGTCGATCGCGTCCATCCGTTTGAGGTCGCTGAAGTCGAGCGTCGCCCGAAGCCGGCCGGCCCGAACGAGGTCTCGGACGTCCTGGGTCGCGACGTCCTGGATGTAGGACCGCCCCGCGTTCAGCGTGGCGGCGCGCTTGGCGTGGATCTCGAATCCGGTGACCGGGTATCCGGCCTTGGCGAATTCCACCGCCAGGGGAAGGCCGACATAGCCGAGACCGATGACGCCGATCCGGGCTCTCTTGTGGTCGATGCGGTCGCAAAACCGACCGAGCAGATCGGTCGATCGCCGCGCCTTGGGCTTCACGTGGTTCCTCCTGTCGCGTCGTCGTCGCCGGCGGATGCTCCGCCGGTCGGTTCGGTGGACCGGGTGCGGCGGGTGCGGCCCGTCCCGGTTCGTTCGTATCCGTAGTATTTGTACTCGTAGTAGTACGGCAGCCCTTCGGAGGCGTTGTTCAGGATGACCCCCGCCACCTTACCGTTCACGGGCGCGAGGACCTGGCGCAGTCGGCGGACCATGGACACGGGCGTCTGCCCGGCCATGGCCACGATGAGGATGGAGTCCGCGTGCTCGGCCATCATGAGGGGCTCGATGACCGGCACCGCGGGAGCGGAGTCGATGAAGATCTGGTCGTAGCGCGGGCGAAGCGAGGCCACCAGTCGTTGGAACTCGTCGTCGTCGTACGCCTCCCCCATCGGCCCCGTGGCGCGGCCGCTCGTCAACGCCGAGAGCGCCGGCACCGGCGTCGCCCGGATGGCGACGTCGATCGAGACCTTTCCGTGGAGCACGTCGAACAGGCCCGGGCGCTGCGAGAGCCCGAGCAGATCGTGCATCGCGGGCCGCCTCAAGTCGGCGTCGATCAGGAGCGTGCGCTTGCGAAAGACCAGCGCCGACACGAGGGAGAGCAGCCCTGCGATCGTCGTCTTGCCCTCGCCGCGAGAGGCGCTCGTGATCAGGAACACGCTGCGCTCACCGGGCTGCGACTGGCGAGCCAGCTTTTGCAGCAGGCGGCGCACCTCCGTGACGACGGGCAGGTCGGGATCGTAGGCATCGAAGAGCGTATGTACGGCCTTCGGCCGGGACCGGGTCACGCTAGGGTGCGGTCGGCGACGTGCCGGAGCGCTGGTGCGCCCGTTCGCTCATGATCGTCGCGTTCAGGCCGTGGAAGAGCCCGGTGAGCAGGAGGACGACGACGATCGAGAGGATAGCCCAGTTCCGGGCGATATAGCTGCCGCGCCGGGTCAGCCCCTCGATCCGGGGCACGGTGCCGAGGACCGACTTGCCCAGCTCCATCTCCGCCTGCTCGACCGTGCGGATCGACATGGAGAACTTCTCGAACGCCACCACGACGCCCGCTGAGAGGAGGGGTCCCAGGAGCAGGGCGGCGCCGAAGATGCGAAGAGGATCGGGTGACGACGGATGAAGCGGAAACTGGGGCGGGTCCTCGACCGTCAGCTGGAGCCCCATGGCGCTCGAGGCGAGCGCCTCCGAGACGCGCGTGGATTGCACCTCGTGCTGGAAGGATCCGAGCAACTCCCGGTTGGACTCCACGGCGTTCTGGAGGCGCGCCAGCTCCATCTTCTCCTTCGGAGAGTTCTCCACGCCGCGCACGAATTGATCGATCCACGCGCTCATGCGCTCCCGCTTGTTCTGCAGGGACCGGAGGATGCCGCGATCCGTGGCGATGCCGGCGATCGCGCTGCGCGCCGCATCCGAGAGATCGCCCGGGAGCGCTGCGGCCAGGCTCTGGAACTCGAGGAAGAGCGATTGACGGAGCGCCGAGATGTTCGACTGGGTGTCCTGGCCCGCCGCGTCGGGGCGCGGCGCCGAGATGGACGCCTGCGCGAGACTGATCTCGGCGGCCGAAAGGCGCCGCTGCAGCTCGTCGCTGTCGCGGCTCGCCAGGGTCGGAGGGGCCTCGTCGGGACGGTCGCGCGTCCATTGCAGCTTCGCCACGTCGATGCGATCCCGCGTCTGGTCGATTTCCTGGTCGATGGCGTGGAGGAGACTGCGCGCGTCGCCCACGTTGGTCTCGTTGACCGGCGTGTTCTGCAACGATCGCTTGAGGATCGACTCCTGGTAGGCCTGAAGGGAATTCTCCGACTGGCGGAGGCGCTCCTGGTAGACGGCCACCTGGTCCTGGCTGAATTCGCCCCGTGCCTGGACGCGCTCGAGGCTCGACCTGCGGCTCTCTTCGATCAGGAGATCGGTGATCGTTCCGGCGAGTCGCTGGGCGCTCTCCGCGGTGGCGCCGGTCGCCGTGATGCCGACGAAGCCTCCCTCCATCGGCACGACCCGGATCCGGCGGTCGATCGCGGCGCCCGCGATGCGGCTCGCGAATTCCTGCGGGGTGATGTTCGGGTATCGACGCGAGGCCGCCTCGGCCTGCGCCACGATCGCGCCGTCGCTCAGGAGTCCGAGGCGGTCAACGAGCGAGAAGAGGAAGGCGCGGCTCCGGATCTTCCGGTCCACCAGCGCCATGCGCTGCCCGCTCGATCCCCGGTCCCGGTCGGCGTTGACCATGGGCTGCAGCGCCGGGCCCAGGTTCGCCTGATCGGCCAACGAGACGATGACCTGCGACTGGTAGATGACCGGGCTCGTTCTGTAGTAGACGCTCGCGAGACAGAGCGCCGCGATCGGCGGCAGGAAGAGGAACCAGGAATACCGCCGGACCCGCCAGATGAGGTCGCGGAGATCGACCGTCTGGGACGTCGGTTCCATGGGCGACGCGCCCTCGCGCTCCGTCATCGGGAGGAGAGGTACACGATGGACGTGACCAGTCCGATCAGCGGCGACACGACACGGAAGATCGAGAGCACGCTCGCATGGCTCTGGCGCGGCACGTAGATCGTGTCCCCCGGGTGCAGCTGGGGATTCCCCTGTCCCTGGGCGTCGGACAGGTAGTCATTGGCATTCACCTTCATCTGGATGATCCTACCGCCGGTCCGCCGCACGATCTGAATCTTGGCGAGGTCGGCGTCCGGCGAGGGCGAGCTGCCGGTGACGACGCTGATCAGGTCCCCGGGAGGCGTGAGCGCGTGCGGTCCCTGCTCGGAGACCGCTCCGAGGACGAACACGAGCTGACCCTCTCCGGAGGCACCGCCGAACCGTGGGACTCGAATCGTGTCGCCGGGCTTGAGCCGGGGCATCGAGCTGTAGTCTCCCGAGCGGATCGCCGCGGCGACGTCGTACGTCGTCCCGGCCCGGTCCCCCCCGCCCCCGGGGATCACCTCCACGGCGGACAGATCGGCGTCGTCCGAGGCTCCACCCGCCTCGGAGATCGCCTCCCATACCGTCGGATCCTGCTTGAACGTGTAGGCGCCCGGAAGGAGCACGGAGCCGAGCACGAAGACCCTCTGGCGATGGATCTCGAGCACGGTGACGCGAACCTGCGGCGTCTCGCGCTGCGTCAGCGCGATGCGGCGGGAGATGTCGGAGGCGAGATCATCGGGGGTCCTGCCGGAAGCGCGGATCGCGCCCACCGAAGTGAGCGACACGCCGCCCTGCGCGTCGACCGTCACCGTCTGCGACAGCTCGGCGTGGCCGGTCACTTCCACGCGGAGCACGTCGCCGGGCCCGATCCGGTACTCGGATCCCCCGGTCGCCTGGGCCCGGGCCGGGCCGGCCGTCGCGAGGAGGAAAAGCGCCGACAGGGCGACCCCCAGAACCGCTCGGGCCACCCCCCGTCCACGCTCCGGCTTCGGCCGCCGGCATCCGTTGATCCGTTTCGCTCGCATAGACTTGGACCCAAGAGTGTACCAGCCGGGAAAGGCCTCCGTCAATCGCCCCCCATGGACGCCGCCAGGACCGCGGCGATGCGCTCCCCCGCCCTTCCGTCCCAGAGGCGGGGCGACCGCGCCGGCGGCGTCTGGCCGCCCAGAATCGCCTCCGCGGCGGGAAGGATCGAGGCCGGGTCGTCGCCGAGGAGCCGGTTCGTCCCCTCGTCGATCGTGATCGG
>DASVDZ010000058.1:0-17153 GCA_036380835.1 Candidatus Eiseniibacteriota bacterium
GCCCGCTACGCCGTGGCGCGGCCCGCGAACCGCGGCTCGGTCAGGAAGCGCTCGATCTGGCGGCGGTGGCGGAGCACGTGCACGATGGCGTGCTCGAGCATCTGCTCCAGGTCGTAGACCGAGCCCCAAGGCGTGTGGATCTTGAGGGCCGTGATCTCGGCGTCGGGCATCTCCCACTTGCCCTCGAGCGTGGCGGCCGTGTACGCGAGCATGGCCGCGATCCGGTCCGGAACCTCGAGCCGCTTCGCGAGCGGCACGTCGGTCCGCTGGGTCTCGGTCCCGAAGGCCGTCCGGATGTCGCTGGCGTACGCGTAGCCGGCCCGCACGACGTGCCGCATGACCGTTTGGATCGAGCGGCAGTTCTCGTCCGGAGTCTCGAGATCGCGAACCCGCTCGAACTCCTCGTCGCTGATCCGGAGCAGCAACCCCGGCAGCTCGGCGGCGGCCCGCTCGTACTCGTCCATCATCGCGCCGACCCCGCCCCTTCGAAATATCCGGCTCATCGTTCGCCCCCTCTTTCGCGCCTCACGTCTCGCTCACCTCGAATTCCTTCGCCAGACAAATCGCTCACTTCCTGGCGCACGGCCGCCACCAGGTCCCGGTCCAGGTCGGTCACCTCGACCAGCGCCTGCTCGAGGGCGGCCTCGGCCCCCTCGACGGCGCGCACCGCTTCGGCTCGCGCCGACGAGCGCAGGTGAACCGCCGCCTCGGCGCGGAGGAGCCGGTGTCGCTCGGCCAGCGGCGTCCTCGCGTCCTTCAGGTACCTTCGCGCGGCGGCCGCGTCCCGGCGGAAGAACGCCAGAAAGAAGGCGATCTCGGCCGCCGCTTCGCCGCGGGTCGCGGCGGGAGCCGCATCATACCCCGCCAGGAGCGAGTCGACGATGGCCTCCGCCTGCGGGCGGTTCCCCTGATCGAGGTGGTGGCGGAGAATCGACGTCTTCGCCTCGAGCGCCACAGCCGCGGGGGATCGGATGGTCTCCGCGGTCCGTACCAGGCTCGGGTCCCAATCGCGTGGCCGGACTCCGGCGGCGGCTTGTCCCATCAGCGCGACCAGGGCGGCCTCGGCGTCCGCCTTCTTCCGGTTCGTCGCGAAGAAGAGGATGCGCCCGCCGTCGCTTCGAACGCCGACGCCCGTCCCGAACGGCTGGGCCGTGGCGACGAACACGGAGGCGGACATGATCGCGACGGCCATCGCGAGTCGGCTCTCGATCGCCGGGGCCGGGAGCGCCTTGGCCAGGGCGAAGGCGACCGCCGCGAGCCCGAGGCTCGCCAGCGGTCCGCCCGCGGCGCAGAAGGCGAGCCGCGCGGAGAGCGAGCGCGTGTCGACGGGGTACGCGAGCGCCATCCCGCCCCACGCGGCGGGGAGCCGATTCCATCGGAGGCGGACACGGGGACCCACTCGAGCCAGCCAGACGGGGCCGAGGGCGAAGAATCCGAATCGGAAGCCCACGAATCGCCCGGCGAGGAGGTGCCCCGCCTCGTGCGCCGCGAGGGCGCACCAGGCACCGCCGAGCAGGATCAGGAAGGCGTCCACGGCTCTCAATTGGTCCTCGGAGGCTGCGGTCGCCGCGGCGGGCGAGACGTTCGCCAATCCCTTGCGGCGGGACCTCGACGTGCGCGGCGGCGCTCGTCTCGGGAAGCTAGTACTTCGGCGCCACGTCGTCGAGCCGGCGCTTGACGCAGGTCACCATCATCTCGCAGCCCGGCGCGGGGACGTACGTGGTGTCCGAGTCGTCGCCTCCGTCCCAGCGCCCCTCGATCTTGCAGAAGTACTCCTTCGTGACGTAGCCCATGGCCGTGCCGTCGGGGCCGTCGGCCCCGTAATCGTAGCGCGGCGCCCACCCGGCGGCCTCGAGCGCGTGCTCGACGTAGTCGACCGGGCACGCCGACGTGTCGGTCACGACGGCGTGGATCGCCCACCCCGACGCCGAGGCGTCGACCCATTGGTACTGGAACGTCACCGCCTGCAGGCTCACGTGGACCGCCGTGTCGCCGAGGGCGACGCCGCGCCGGGCCATCGCCTCGACAGTGTCCCGCACCGCTTCGAGCGACGCGTAGGTGGCGGTCGGCTCGGGCGGGGGCGCCTCGGGGGAGAGTCGGATCGTGTCCTGTTGGGTGAAGGCGAACGCGCGCATGACCGCGCGCGCCGCGCCTCCGGAGGGAGCCGTCGCCGCGGCGCCGGCCCGGGCCCTCGTCGCGACCGAATCGGCGCCTGAGCTCGGAGCCCCGGCTGCCCCCGCGCGGTCCTGGGCGCACCCGGCCGCCAGCGCCAGGGTGAAGACCAGGGCCAGGATGCCCGCGGGCGGCCCCTCCAGGACCTGGATCGATCGCATGATCCTCTTATCGGCAGGCGCCGCCCCCACCTGAATTGGCCGCGACTCGCAGGGCGGGGCGAAGAAATTCGCCTCGGGCGTGTCCCCCCCGGGCCCCCGACTGCGTTCTTGGAGTTATGGGCCACCCTTCCCGAGCCGGAGAAATCGCTGCCGCCATGGCGCGGGCCGCCACCCTCGCGCCCGCCGCCGCCCTCGTTCTCGCCGCGGCGCTCTCCCTCGCCCTCGCCCCCGTTCCCGCCGTCGCGGGCACGATCTGCGGCGTCGTGCGCGACGCCGCGACGTCCGCCCCGATCGCGCGCGCGGGCGTCTTCGTGCGGCAGCCGGCCGGCGCGTACACGGGACTCTACGCGGCCACCGAATGGAACGGCTCGTTCTGCGTCTACTTCGTCCCGCCGGGGGTCTACGACCTCGAGATCCGCGTCGACGATTACGCCGTCGCGTACGTCCCCGGCGTCCGTGTCTCGGGGACCGTGACCGAGGTCCCCGTCTCGATCGCGACCGGGGGCCTCGTGCTCCAGCGTCCGTGGCCGAACCCGGCGGTCCATCAGGTCCGGCTCTCCTGGACGATGCCGCGGGAAGGGGCGGCGCGGCTCGCCGTGATCGACGTCCGCGGCCGGGTCGTCATCGTCTGGTCGGCGGGCGATCTTCCCGCCGGCGTGAGAACCATCGACTGGGACCTCCGGGGCGCGCACGGCGCGCGTCTGCCGGCGGGGGTCTACTACGTTCTTCTCGAAGCGGGCAGGGAACGCCGCGTTCGCCGATTCGTCTGTCTCCCTTGAAACGAACCCCGGAGAGAGCCATGCCCTCGAGCTTCCGCGTTCCCGTCGTCGCCGCCGCCGGCCTTCTCGCGCTCGCGCTCGCGTCCTCCTCGCTCGTCGCCCTCGTCGGCTGCGGCCGGAACGCGCCGACGAAGCCGCTCCCGGCGGGGCCGGTCCCGGCCGCGGCGCCGGGAGCCGTCGTCGCCGGGACGATCGCGTCGGAGGGAACGGGCGTCGCCGACGCGATCGTCACGCTGGAGGGCGTCGCGAACGGCACGAGCGCCACGGTCGCCCGGATGATCCGGGCCGCGGCGACCGGCGCCGCGCCGGCCTCCGGCATCGGCTCCGACCTTCGCGTCACGACCACCGATGTGGCGGGCCGCTACGCCTTCGCCGGCGTCGCGGCCGGCACCTACCTGGTCACGGCGAAGCAGCCGAACCACCTCGGCGGGTCCGAGACCGCCAGCGTTTCCGGCGCCGCGTCCTCGGAGACCACATTCGTGAACATCGCGCTCACGCCGACCGGCACGCTGAGCGGCACCTTCACGCTCGAGAACGCGTCGAGCCACTTCGGAACCGTCGCCTACATCCCCGGGACCTCGAACGTCGGCGTCACGAACGCGGCGGGCGGGTTCGCGCTCCATGACGTGCCGATCGGCTCCTACTCCGTCCGCGGCACGCACCCGGGCTATCTCGACGCCCAGCTCACCGGCTCGCTCGCCGCGGCCGGGGACTCGGTGCCGATCGGGAGCGCGACGCTCAAGCTGAACCGGAACATCCCGCCCACGGCGACCGCCTCGGTCTCCGGCGCGTGCTACGCGCAGAACTACACCCTGATCGGATCGGGGAGCGACGTGGACGGGACCATCGTCCGGTACGAGTGGGATTTCAACGACGACGGGATCATCGATTTCTCGAGCCCCACGATCTCCAACACCGTGACCACGTACTCCCCGGGCACCTACCGCGCGCGCCTCACGGTGACCGACGACAAGGGGGCCATCGGTTCGGCCGTCTGCACGGTGCAGGTTTCGGCGCAGGACACGGTCTACGTCTCGGCGACGACGGGAGTGCTCGGCAATCCCGGGACGCGCCAGGCGCCGGCGAAGACGATCGCCGAGGGGATCACCCTCGCCCAGGCGGCGGATTGCATCCCGCTCGTGCTCGTCGCGAGCGGCACCTACTTCGAGTCCCCGACCTTCCGGTCGGGCATCACGTATCGCGGCGGATTCGACGCGGCGTCATGGACCAAGACCCCCGGCGCGTACTCCGTCGTCCAGGTGGGCGTGATCCCGGCGACCGCGGAGAGCTTCGCGTTCGCCGTCTCCGTGAGCGGGTTCGACTTCCGCGCCGACATGCCGGCCACGCCCGGCGCGAGCTCGATCGCGTTCCGCGGCGTGCAGATCGGCTCCGCCGTGCAATTCGTCGACTGCATCTTCGAAGCGAGCCGCGGCGCGAACGGCGCGAACGGCGCGAACGGAGCGAACGGCGGCGCCGGACAGCCTGGCGGCACGGGGCAGGACGGGCAGTACGACTGCAACTTCAGCTACTGCACGGTGTCGGGCGGCGAGGGCGGCATCGGCGGCGCCGGCGGATCGGGCGGGAGTGTCGCGGCGACCGCGGGGATGAACGGCGGCGACGCCGGCTTCACGGCCGGCAACCCCGGCAACCAGCTCGCGTGCGGCGCCGGCGGATCGGGAGGCGTGTCGGGCCCCGATTGCTCGAGCAACCCGTCGAACGGGACGAACGGCTCCGCGGCCACAGGGACCGGATGCGTGGGGACGAACGGAGTGAACGCCGTGGCGGGGCCCGCCGGAGGGTTCGTGAGCGGCGCCGACTGGGTTTCGTACTCCGGCAACGTTGGAACACTCGGCGCGGGCGGCGGTGGCGGCCCGTCGGGCGGCGGCGGCGGTCCCGCGAGAACGTTCGACATCAGCCTGAGCTGCATCTCGGTCTTGGGAGGTGGTGGTGGGGCTGGCGGCGGCGGTGGAGGAGGCGCGTCGCCGGGTCAGGGTGGCGGAGGCGGCGGCGCGTCGTTCGCCGTGCTCCTCGTCAACTCCTCGCCCGGATTCACGAGCTGCCAGTTCACGTCGGCCCTCGCCGGAAGCGGAGGGACCGGCGGGAACGGCGGCACGGGCGGCGCCGGTGGTGGCGGCGGCCCCGGCGGCGTCGGCGTCACCGACGGGAGCTCCTATCGAAGCGGAACCGGCGGAGCCGGCGGTGCCGGTGGCTCCGGCGGACACGGCGGGGGCGGTTCGGGCGGCGCCGGCGGCGTCAGCTACAGCCTCTACAGGTGGGGGACGTCGGCCCCCACCCTGACCGGCTGCACGTTCTTCGCGGGAAGCGCGGGCTCGGGCGGAGCCGGAGGCCGTCGCGGCGGAGCCGGGGGGCTCTCGGCCCCGAGCGGCCCCGCCGGATCGTCCGGCACGGTCGGTCCCTAGCGGTCGCGCTGCCGGTTCTGGTTCTGCTGGTCCTGCTGGTCCTGGCGATCCCGCTTGTCCTGCTGGCCCTGGTCCCGGCGGTCTTGTTGATCCTGCCGCTCCTTCTGCTTCTCCTGCTGCTTCTGCTGCTGTTCCTCCCGCTGCTTCTGCTGCTCCTGAGCGCGCTGCTCGCGCCATTGGCGCTGCAGCTCCTCGCGGTTTTGCAGCTGCTCCCGGTCGCGTTTCTCGACCTCCTGTTGGGCCTTCAGCTCTTCCTCGTGGCGTCGCTGCAGCTCCTCGCGCGACACGCCGGGGGGCGGCTGCTTCAGCTCGCTCTGCTGCTCCTTCTTCAGCTCTTGGCGCTGCGTCCGGATCTGCTCCTCGAGAGAGCGGCGCTCCGCCTCCTGCCGCTGCTGATCGGCCTTCGTCTCCGCGGGAGGCGGCTCGGGCTTCGCGGCCGGCGGGGTGGCCTCCACCTTCGCTCGCTGTCTCTGCTCGCCAGGCTGTTCGATCTGGCTCCGGCCGGGCGGGTTGACGGGGGGCTGCGTCTGGCCCTGTTGGTTCTGCTGGTTCCGCTTGGCCCTCGCCTCCGTCCTAGCCCTGTTTCGCTCGTCGAGACGCTGCTGCTCGCCGGGCCGGTTTCCGACGTCCGGCCGCTCCCGGGTCTCGGTCGGCGCGCGATCACGGACTGTCGGTCGGTAGACCTCGACCACGTTGCCGCGGATCACGGAGGGACGATCGCGGCCGACCGCCTGCGCGTCCGAGAGATCGTAGCGCGGAATCTTCCGCTTCAGGTCGTTCTCGAGCACCGTCGCGGTGAAGCCGCGCTCGGCCGCGCGTGAATCCCGGTCCGCGTAGCGCGTCACGTTCCGCGTCGTCCTGAGGAGCGTGACGTTCCGGCTCCGCGGGATCACCACGGTGCGCACTCGCGTCGTCGTGAAGTCGGCCTCCCGGCAGAAGCTCCACCGGTAGGGCCCGAGGTCGCGGTCCAGATCGTAGGAGCCGAAGTCGAGGCCGACGCCGACTTGCCAGCCGACGTCGGGCGGGAGCGGCGCCCAGCCGACCCATCCGTCGCCGTAGCGCCAGGCGACCCATGCGGGCGCCCAGATGTTTCCGGGCACCCAGATCCAGCCGTAGTAGTGGTCATACGTCCAGCGCCCGTAGTGATAGGGCGCCCAGCCCCAGGGCTCATCGGCGAGCCAGGTCCATCCCCAGTCGGTGTAGACCCATTCGCCGTCCGTGTAGGGGTGCCATCCCACCGGCACGTCGTACGGCGTCCAGCACCAACCGTAGGGCGAGACGTTGTACCAGGCGCCGTAGGGCGAGAGCGCGTCGTAGAAATAGCCGTAGTCGGCGTCGTCGTAGCTCTCGGTGGCGGGGGATTGGTCGTAGTAGGTCGTGGCGCAGCCGCCGAGGGCGGCTGCGATCGCCACGGCCAGGGCCAGGATTGCAATCCGATGCCTCATGGCGATCTCCTTGTGGTTGCGGGGCCGCGGTCCGAACGCCCCGCTAGAGTTATAAACCCCGGGCCGCCCCGCTGTCGCCTTGGAATCGCGGCCCGCCGCCTTCCCCGTTGCCACCGTGGGGAAACCCCGTACAATCGCCCGCATGAACGGCGACGATCATCGGCGGGGGCCGTCGCCCCTCGGACGCTTTCTCGTGGCGTTCGGAATCGCGCTCGGCGGCTGGTTCGTCGGGAACGGCCTCACCAACATCCGCACCGCGGATCGCTTCGTCACCGTGAAGGGCGTCGCGGAGCGCGAGGTGAAGGCCGACCTCGCGCTCTGGCCGATCCAGCTCGCGGTCGCCGACGAGGATCTCTCGCGCGCCCAGAACCGGATCAACCAGAACGTCACCAAGGTCTACGCGTTCCTCCTCGACAACGGAATCGACTCCTCCGAGGTGGAGCTGCAGGGCCTCAAGGTGACCGACGTCCAGGCGAACCCGTACAATCCGCCAAACCGAACGGGGCCGCGCTTCATCATCCAGCAGACGGTGATGGTGCGCTCCCTCCAGCCGGAGCAGGTCAAGGCCGCGAGCCAGAAGGTCGGCGCCCTGGTGAACGCGGGCGTCGTCCTCTCCTCGGGGCCGGAGTGGGGCCCCGGGGGCCCTTCCTACGTTTTCCGCCGCTTGAACGACCTGAAGCCCGAGATGATCGCGCAGGCCACGGCGGAGGCGCGCAAGGCGGCCGAGCAGTTCGCGAAGGACTCGAAGAGCCGCCTCGGCGGGATCCACAGCGCGAACCAGGGGGTCTTCGTCATCCTGCCGCGCGACGCGACGGGCGACGCGGGCGGCGCCGGAATGTCCGAATCGTCACAGCTCTACAAGGTCGTGCGCGTCGTCACGACCGTCGAATACCTGCTCCGAGGGTGACCCCGTCATGACCGAAACGCGCGCCGAGACCCCCCTCGTCCTCCTGACCGGCGGAAACGGATTCGTCGGGAGCCGCGTCGCCCGGCGTCTGGTCTCGATCGGCTGGCGCGTGCGCGCGATCGTCCGGAGTGCGGGCGCGGCGCCGGAGCTTCGGTCGCCTCTCGTCGAGGAGATCGAGGGGGACTTCGTCCTCCCGGAGGTCTCCGGCCCCGCCGCGCGCGGTGTCGACTACGTCCTCCACGCCGCGGCCACGGCGGGGCCCGACCTGGACGCGGTTCGTCGCGTGAACACGGACGGCACGCGCACGATGGTCGAGGCGGCGCTGGCCGCGAAGGTCCGGCGATACGTCCAGATCTCGACGGTCTCGGTCTACGCGGCGTCGGGCCTCGACGTCGCGGACGAGGACGCGCCGCTCAAGGAGTCGGGCGAGCCGTACGGGCTCACGAAGGCGGAGGGGGACCGGATCGTGCTCGAGGCGATGAAGCGTGGCCTCTCGGCCACCATCCTCCGCCCCGGAGCGATCCTGGGCGCGCACCCGACGTCGACCTGGGCCGTCCGGGTGCCGGCGCGCGTGCGCGATCGCGAGGTGAAGCTCAGGGACGACGGGCTCGACACCCTTCCGTGGGTCCACGTAATGGATCTGGTCGACGCGGCGCTGCTCGCCCTCGAGAGCGACCGCGCGGCGGGGCGCGTCTACACCCTGGCCGACGGGCACATGACGTGGCGCGAGTACACCGACCGCGTTCGGAGCTGGTTCGGCACGGCGCCGCTCGACGTGATCCCGAGGGAGGAGCTGCCCGCCGGCGCCTACTCCAAGACGCGGTTCGACGCGGGGCGGATCCGGCGCGAGCTCGGCTACGAACCGAAGCGGACGTTCGAGGAGGGGATGGCGGAGGCGGAGGCTTATTGGAGGGCGGCGACGACGGCGGAACGCTGATCGATCGTCGCGGGGCGCGCGGCCCAAGCACCGCGCGCCCCGCCGAGTCGGATCGGGCTAGGGGCGGACCGAGACCTGCTCGCCCTTTTCGTTGACCATGTTGAAGCGTGGCACCTGCTTCCCGTCGAGCAGGATCTGGACGCGCGGCGTTTCCGAATCGTCCAGGAAGTCGAACTCCGGGCCGTCCTTGTTCACGCCGATGTTCGCCCTTAGGCGTCCCTTCTCGTCCAGCATCGTGATCGCCGGGCCCTCGTCGGCCATGCCGAGGATCATCCGGGTCGTCCCCTTCGCGTCCTTGATGAGGATCATGTCGGTTTCCAGCGACTTGTTCGGCGTCGCCGCGCCGAGCAGGAGCGCCGATGCCGCGCCCAGGATCGCGATCGATCCCGCCACCTTGAGCGTCCGGTTCTGACGCTCCAGGCGCTCCACGCGCGCGAGGAGTCCCTCCGATTCCGGCTGTTCCACCCGCATTCACTACCCCCCTTTACGGACGTCCGAATTCGAGAACGCGCGGCGCGCGCGCCCCCGGCGAGCCGGCGGCGAGCCTCCGCCGCGGCGCGCGACATCCATATATCGGCGGGGAAGCGGTTCCGCTTTAGCGGGAATCGGGCGGGCCGACCCGGGGAAGCGGCCGGATCGTGAGCGCGCCGAGCGCGATCATGAGCGCCGCGAGCGCGATCGTGGTCGGATCGGGCCCCTCGGGCCGGCCGGCGGCGTTCCAGACGAGAAGGACCAGGCCCACCGCGAGCACGCCGCCCGCGCCGATCCGGATCCCGATCCCGAGCGGCGGCACGGTCACGGGAAGGCGCAGGTAGAGGAGCGTCACGATGCCCTGATCGAGGAGCAGCATGCAGGAGACGATGCGGAAGGCGAGATGGTCGGCGTGGGCGATCAGGTAATAGAGGATGAGCGCGATCGAGGAGATGGAGCTGAACGCCGAGAAGCCGATCAGGAATGGAGCCACGCGCTCGTCTCCCGCGACCCGTCCGGGGGCGCCCGTTCGAGATATCTAAGTGACGATTCGATTGGACCTTATACCCTAAAGGAGAGGCGCCGGGAAGCCGATAATTCTCCTGTGGGGCGAGACCGCCCCGACAGGAGGTGGAACACCCTGAATCCTCGCCGCTACTTGCAGCTCGTCGCGTTCCGGACGGCGCTGGCCGTCGCGAGCCTTCTCCTCGCGGCGATCGCGGGTCACGAGAACCGCGGATCGGGCCCGGTCTGGCAACTCGCCGCCGTCTTCGCGGCGACCGCCGCGGCGCTCCTCATCTGGCCGCTGATCGTTCCCGGGCGGAACCGCACGCTCGTCACCTACTCGCTCGCGTCGGCCTTCTTCCTCGCGGGCATGTTCCTGCTCCCGCCGGCCGCGCTCGTCCTGGTGGTCGCGTTCTCGGTCACGCTCGCGGGTCTCCTCAAGGGAGCGCGCGCGTATCGGATCGTCTTCCACCTCGCGTCGGCCATCTTCGCGTACGTCGGGCCGGCGCTCGCCTTCCGCCTCGGGCCGCGCCCGACGGATCTCGACTTCTTTCCGGCGCTCCGCTCCGGCCTCGAGCTGATGATCGCGGCGTTCGCGATCGTGCTCCATCTCCTGATCCGGAGCGTCGCGATGCGGCTGGAGCAGGGACACGACACGCCGCGGTGGGGTGCGTTCAGCGGCCCGGCGCTCGTCGAATCGGTCTACGGCCTCGTTCTCTCGGTCTCCATCCTGGTCCTGACGCGCATCCACCCGCTCCTGCTCGGGGTCGTCTACCTCGAGATCGGAATCACCGCGTGGTTCGTCTACCGCTACCGGATCTACGTGACCGATCTGAGGCGCGAGGTGGTCGCCGCCGTGGCGCTCGCCGCGGAGTCGGGAAGCGAGCCGGAGGAGGAAGCCGTCGCGGTGCCGCGGGAGGGGACGTTCGACTGGATCGGGGAGGAGGAGGCGCCGACGCCCGCGCGGTGGCGCCAGGCCAGGAAGAGCCGCTAGCCGCGATACCGCGTCGCGACGTATTCCTCGACCAGGGCCAGGAAGTCCTCCGCGATCCGCGGGCCCTTGAGCGTCGTCTTGAGCGCGCCGTCCACGAAGACCGGCGCCTTCGGGTGCTCGCCCGTCCCGGGAAGCGAGATGCCGATGTGCGCGTGGCGCGACTCGCCCGGCCCGTTCACCACGCACCCCATCACCGCGACGCGCAGCTCCTCCACGCCGGGATGCGCGGCCCGCCACGCCGGCATCCGCTCCTTGAGCCGCGCGTTCACCGTCTCCGCCAGCTCCTGGAAGAAGGACGACGTCGTCCGCCCGCACCCGGGGCACGACGTCACCTGCGGCGTGAAGTGCCGGATGTCGAGCGACTGGAGGATCTGCTGGCAGACGTAGACCTCCTCGCGCCGGTCGCCGCCGGGCGTAGGCGTGAGGCTCACGCGGATCGTGTCGCCGATACCCTCGAGGAGGAGCACCGAGAGGCCGGCCGTCGAGGAGACCACGCCCTTCGTCCCCATGCCCGCCTCGGTGAGCCCGAGGTGGAGCGCGTAGTCGGTCTCGGCCGCGAGGCGGCGGTAGACGTCGATCAGATCGCGGACGCCGGAGACCTTGGCCGAGAGGACGATCCGGTCGTGCCGCTGGCCGAACGACTCGGCCAGCGCCGCCGAGCGGACGGCGCTCTGGAACATCGCGTCGAGCGTCACGTCGCGGTCGGGCTTCGGCGAGGCGCTCCGCGCGTTCTCGTCCATCAGCGAGGTGAGGAGCTCGCGGTCGAGGGAGCCCCAATTCACGCCGATCCGGACCGGCTTCTCGTGCGCGACCGCGACCTCGATGATCCGCTTGAAGTGCTCGTCGTGGCGGTCGCCCAGGCCGACGTTCCCCGGGTTGATCCGGTACTTGTCGAGCGCGCGCGCGCAGTCGGGGAACTCGGTGAGGAGGAGATGGCCGCTGAAGTGGAAGTCGCCGACCAACGGCGTCGCGAGCCCGGCGTCGCGGACCCGGCGCGCGATCTCGGGGACCGCCTTCGCCGCCTCCGGCGTGTTCACCGTGACGCGCACCAGCTCCGAGCCCGCGCCCGCGAGCGCGATCACCTGGGCCGCGGTCGCCTCGGCGTCGGCGGTCTCGGTGTTGGTCATCGACTGGACGGCGACCGGGTGCCCGCCGCCGATGGTGAGGTCGCCGATCCGGACCGCCGTGGAGCGGCGGCGCGGACGGCCGTTCGGGCCCGGCGCGGAGTCGGGTCGAATCGTCATGATCGGCATGGCTCCAGTCTACCCCGGGGGCGCCGGGGGGTCAAAGGCGCCGCCGCGCCGCCGTGGTAGACTTCGCCCATGCCCGCCTCCGCCGACGTCCGGTCGATGTTCGCGTCGGTCGCGCGGTCCTACGACCGCGTGAACCAGATCCTCTCCTTCGGCATGCACCACGGATGGCGGCGCGCCGCGGTGCGCTCGAGCGGCGCGCGCCCGGGCGATCGGGTGCTCGACTGCGCGACCGGAACCGGCGAGCTGGCGCTCGCCTTCGCGCGCGCGGTCGGCCCGTCGGGAGCGGTCGTCGGGAGCGACTTCTGCGAGGAGATGCTCGCGGTCGCACCCGGGAAAGCGGCGCGCGCGGGGCTACCCGTCCGGTTCGAGACGGCCGACGTCCTCTCGCTTCCGTACGCCGACGGCGCGTTCGACGTGGCGTCGATCGCCTTCGGCATCCGGAACGTCGAGGATCCGGAGCGTGGCCTCCGTGAAATGGCGCGCGTGGTGAAGCCCGGGGGCCGGGTCGTGGTCCTCGAGTTCGGCCAGCCGGGCGGGATCCTCCTCGGCCCCCTCTTCCGCTTCTACAGCCGGACGATCCTGCCGCGGATCGGCGGCTGGGTGAGCGGGCAGCGGGCCGCGTACGAGTACCTCGACCGGACGGCCTCCGAGTTCCCCGCGGGCGACCTCTTCGCCGGGCTGATGCGCGGGACGGGCGCGTTCCGCGACGTCGCGACGCGCGCGCTGACCGGCGGTATCGCGTACGTCTACGTGGGCACGGTCCCGCCGCGGAACGGGCGATGAGCGTCCGCGCCCCCTACCCGGTCCGGTTCCAGGACGTCGATCCGGCGGGCGTCCTCTTCTTCGGGCGGATCTTCGACTACGCCCACCAGGCGTACGAGGAGTTCTGGAGCGCGGCCGGCGTCGATCGCGCGTGGATCTTCTCCGGCGCGCCCTTCCTGATCCCGATCGTGCACAGCGAGGCGGACTACCGGGGCGTCATCCGCCACGGGGAGCGGATCGACGTGCGGGTCGACGTGACGCGCGTGGGGCGCGCGTCGTTCCATCTCGGCTATCGGGTCACCGGCCCGGGGGGGGAGGGCGACCTGCGCGCCGAGGTGAAGACGGTGCACGCGTTCGTGGAGCGGGGGACGATGAAGCCGACGCCGATCCCCGACGACCTACGGATGTTTCTGCTTCGCCACCTCGTCCAGGAACCGGTCGCGCACCAGCCTCCGAAGTAGCTTTCCCGAGGGCGTCCGCGGGAGCGCGGCGACGGCCATCAGCCGTCGCGGGAGCTTGAACCCCGAGAGCGCTCCCGACGCGTGGGTGCGCAGCTCCTCCAGCGTCGCCGACCGGCCCGGCTTCCACTCCACCACGGCGGCGACCTCCTGGCCCCACTCGGTGGACGGGAGCGCCACGACGCAGGCGCCCCGCACGGCCGGGTGGGCGAGGAGGGCGTGCTCCACCTCGAGCGGCGAGACGTTCTCGCCCCCGGTCACGATGCGGTCCACCCGCCGGTCGAGCACGATCAGACGGCCCTCGCCGTCCCAGGTTCCGACGTCGCCGGTCGCGAGCGCGCGCCCCTCCAGGGCTTCGGCGGTCGCCTCGGGATCGCCGAGGTACCCCGCCATCACGGTCGGGCCGCGGACCACGATCTCCCCCTCCTCCCCAGGGGTCACGCGCCGTCCGTCCTCGTTTCGGATCTCGACGCGGACGAAGGGGAGCGGGCGCCCGGCCGTGCCGAGGCCGCGCGGCCACTCGGCGAGCGGGAGCGTCGTGACCTGCGACGCCGCCTCGGTCATGCCGTACGTCGGGAGCGCGCGAAGCCCGAGCGCCGCCGCCGCCTCGAGCGTCGCGCGGTCGCTCGGTCCGCCGCCGATGAGCGCCGCGCGAAGACGCGCCGGGAAGGGGCGTCCGCGGCGCGCGGCGAGGAGGCGCGCCAGCATCGTCGGAACGAGCGAGACGAGCGTGACGCCGTCCCGGTCGATCGCCTCGCTCACACGGTCCGGGTCGAAGCGCTCGTGGAGCAGCGCCGCCGTGCCGTAGGCGGCCGAGCGGGTCAGGATGGAGAGACCGCCGACGTGGTGGAGCGGCATCGGGCAGAGCCAGACGTCGTCTTCGCGGACGCCGAGGTTCCGCGCGGAGGCGATCGCGCTCCAGAAGAGGTTTCCGTGCGTGAGGACCACGGCGCGCGCCGCTCCCGACGTTCCCGAGGTGAAGCAGATCGCGGCGGGGGCGTCGAGGCGCCGCGTGAGAAGCGGCTCGCCGTCCGAATCGAGGAGCGGTTCCGGCTCCTCTTCGGGCGCGGCGTCCGGCGTCGCCAAGCCGCCGCCGCGGTCCGCCTTCCGGCGGGGCCTCTTCACGGCCCTCGGCTTGGGCGCGGCCGAGGGCGCCTCCAGCACGATGTCGTCCGCGGAGAGGGTGAACTCGACCTGCGCGCGCTCGCGGAGCGCCTGGCGCTCGCCGGGCGTCGAGGTGGTGCCGATCAGGACCGGGAGGAGGCCGACCCGGTGGAGCGCGTGGAGCGTCACCGCGAAGTGGGCCGCGTCCTCGGGATCGAACTCGAGCGAGAGGTGCTCGCCCGATCCGAGGCCGCGCGCGTAGAGCGAGTCGGCCGCCGCCCAGACGGCGCGGTCGACCTCGGCGTAGGTCCACGTCGCGCGCGCGCTCCGGAGCGCGACCCGGTCGGGGCGCGCGGTCGCCCAGAACTGGATCGGATCGTACCCGGTCACGCCGCCTCCACGCGGGTCGCGGCCAAGAGGGCCGCGTCGTCGAGACGGACGCCGAGGCCGGGGCCCGCGGGGAGCGCGATCGAGCCCGCCTCGACCCGCGGCCCCTCGGCCACGTCGCGCGCGAGCGCGGTCCCGGTCGCGAGCCCGTGCGCGCGGCCCGTCTTCCCGAGCGACGCCGCCAGGTGGAGGGCGCCGGCCCGTCCGACCGCGCTCTCGACGAGCGACGTCACGACGACGTCGGCGCCCAGGTCGCGCGCCTGGTCGCAGACGGCGCGCGCCGCGTGGAGCCCGCCCAGCACCATTGGCTTCACGATCAGGAGATCCGCCGCGCCCGACTCGAGGAGGCGCCTCGCCCCCTCCTTGTTCCGCACCGCCTCGTCCGCGGCGATCGGGACGTCCGCCGCGCGCCGGACGCGCGCCATGCCCTCGACCTCGGCGGCGGGCAGCGGCTGCTCCACGTACTCGATCTCGTAGACGCGCATCGCCGTGAGCGCCTCGATCGCCTCGCGCTCGCTCCAGGCCTGGTTCGCGTCGAGGCGGAGCTTCACGCCGGGGCCGATCGCGTCGCGCACGGCGCGGAGCCGGGAGAGGTCCAGGGCGAGCGGCGCCCCGCCGACCTTGATCTTGATCGTCGTGGCGCCCGTCGCGACCGCCTCGCGCGCGAGCGCGGCCGCGCGCTCCGGCTCGACGCGAGGGATCGTGGCGTTCACCGGGACCGACGCGAGCGCCGCGTCGCCTCCCAGGAGGCGCGCGATCGTCACCCCGGCGCGCTGGGCGGCGAGATCGTGGAGCGCCAGGTCGATGGCGTGGCGCGCCGCCGGAGAGGCCGCGACCTGGGCCAGGTAGGGAAGGTTCGCGGCGGCCTCGAGGAATCGCTCGGCCGGCAGGTCGATCAGGCGGCGGGCGGCGAGCCGGAGCGAGGCGACGCTCGACGCGATCGTTTCGAGGCCGAAGCCGGGGAGGGGCGCCGTGTCGCCATATCCGATCCGTCCGTCCGCGTCCTCGATGGCGATCACGCATCCGTGGCGCTCCCGGACCGGCCCCTCGGCGGTCGGCCAGGGATCGCGGAGCGGGAGCGAATAGGGCAGGAGGCGCACCGACGTGACGCTCATGGAATCAGGATCCCCGCGGCGAAGAGGAGCCCGAAGAGAGCGTGGAGGCGCGCCGTGTCGAGGAGCGCGCCATTGAGCGCGGCGCCGTCCTCGCGCGTCGCGACGACCCGGAACGTGCGCATCGCGAGCGTCAGGGTCGCGAGCGGCAGGAGCGCCCCGAACGAGAGGCGGCCGCGGATCCAGAGGCCGATCACCGTGGCGAACGCGGCGAAGAGGAGCGCGCCGTATTCGACGCGGGTCCCCCGCCGGCCGAGGAGCACCGAGAGCGTGCGCTTGCCGGCGCGCCGGTCGGTCTCGAGATCGCGGACGTTGTTCACGACGAGGATCGCGGTGGCCAGCGCTCCGACCGGGATCGACGCGGTGATCGCGAGCGGATGGACCGTGCCGGCCTGGACGTAATAGGTGCCGGCGACCGCGACGACGCCGAAGAAGAGAAAGACGGCGAGATCGCCCAGCCCGTGGTACGCGAGCGCCCAGCGCCCCGCGGTGTAGCCGACCCCGGCCGCGATCGAGGCCACCCCGATCGCCACGATCGGCCAGCCCGCGACCGCCGTCAGGTAGCCTCCCGCGAGGGCCGCGAGGGCGAAGCAGGCGATCATCGCCCCCCGCACCTCGGTCGCGGTGAGCCAGCCCACGGCGATCACGCGCGGCGGTCCGAGGCGGTGCTCGGTGTCGGCGCCCTTCCGGAAGTCGTAGAGATCGTTCGCGAGGTTGGTGCCGATCTGGATGAGGAGCGCGCCGAGGAGCGCCGCCGTCGCGGGGCCGGCGCGGAAGAGGCCGTGCCGCGCGGCGAGGGCGCTCCCGACCGCCACCGGAACGACGGCGGCGGCCAGGGTCGGAACGCGGACCGCGTGGAGCCAGGCGGCCGCCCGCGACGGACGCGCGGCCGCTTCGGCGGTGGGGGACACGGGCTAGGGCAGCCGGCGGAACTTGGAGTAGTCGGGCTTCCGCCGTTCGAGGTAGGCGTTCCGCCCTTCCTGGGCCTCCTCGCTCATATAGAAGAGAAGCGTCGCGTTCCCGGCCAATTCCTGGAGCCCGGCCTGCCCGTCGCAGTCGGCGTTCATCGCCGCCTTGACGCAGCGGAGCGCGAGCGGGCTCATCGCGAGCATCTCGCGGCACCAGGCCACGGTCTCCTCCTCGAGCCGCGCGAGGGGCACGACCGCGTTCACGAGCCCCATGTCGAGCGCCTGCTTCGCGTCGTACTGGCGGCAGAGGAACCAGATCTCGCGCGCCTTCTTCTGGCCGACGATGCGCGCCAGGTAGGAGGAACCGAATCCGCCGTCG
>DASVDZ010000059.1:0-6961 GCA_036380835.1 Candidatus Eiseniibacteriota bacterium
TCACGGCATCAAGGGAGTTCCGCGAGTTCCCGATGGGATCGGTGGCCCCGCCACCTCCTCCGATCAGGTAGATGAAGTCGCCGTTCTTCTCGACGCCGAATCGATGGATGAACGTCAGCACATAGTCCGCCGCATGAGCTCCGGTGTCGATGTAGAGAATCTGGTACGTCCGATTGGGGTACCCGACGTGCCGGACCCAGTTGGGGTCGTACTTTCCACACCAGATGCTTCGGTTGCCGTCGAGGGCAGAGGGACGCTGGTCGGCCGGCGTCATCGAGGCGTCGTACGCGTGCCAGAGGGTCTCGTCCAGCGATTCGTCCGCGACATTGTAGGGTCCTGGGGTCCCGATGGCGTAGCTGTTCAGATCGTCCCAGGTGCGGTTCGATTGCGGGCTCCACGTGCCGAGGTACCTCTGCGTGCACGCGCCCGGATAGAGATAGTAGAGCGTCATACCCGTGCTCACCTTGTTCCCCGAGAGCGAGACGAAGTCGCCGCGCGATCGGCTCGACGTCCCGCCGTCCAGGGAGCCGGGGCGGAGCCGCAACTGACGTCCCCGATCTTCGACCGAGGCGTCGGCGCCGGACTGCATCCGACTGGTCGGGGACAGGGCCGGCTGAGGCAACGGGCCCGCGCGGGCCACGCTCGAGAACCGCGCGACCGGGACCGGCTCGGGCGGCGAGGCAGCCGATGACGCCGACGGCAGGAGCACGAGGGCGGCGGCCGAGAGGAGCGCTGTCTGGAGCGAATCGACGAGGCGACGCCTTGGCGGCTTCCGGAATCGGTGCGAAGGTCTCTGGAGAACGGAACGGCTCATCGCTGTGCTCCTTCCGGTGCGGGGGCGACAGGGCACGGGATCGTGAAGCCGGATCGCGATGGGGAGGCTTCTGGGAAACTGGAATTCGGGCGCCCACTGCGGGCGCGGCCGGGAGATCGGGGAGTCGTCACGCGAAAGTCATTTCGCGCATGATGTTACGTCGAAGTCGTCGCGATTCTCAATGGTCCCTAAGGCGCATGACAACCGCGGCGGGCGCCGCGTGGGAGGGTGGGCGATCAGCCTTGGATCGGCCGGCGCGGATCGGATCGCGCGTTGCGGTGCGCCAGCCACCCCGCCGCCACGAACGCGACCTCCACGAGCGCGATGATCCCCATCACGAAGACGAGGTTCGAGCTTCCGAACCCGTAGGAGTGGAGCCCCGAGGCGAGCACGAAGTTCACGCCGAGGTAGGTCATGAGGATCGTCCAGAACGCGGCGATCGACGACACCGCGACCCCAAGCGACCGGATCTGGCCGTCGAATCGCGCGTGCAGGATCGCCATGTAGGCGAGAAACGCGACGAGCGACCAGACCTCCTTCGGATCCCAGCCCCAGTACCGCCCCCACGACGACGCGGCCCAGATCGACCCGGTCATGATGCCCGCGATCAGGAGGATCGAGCCAACGATCAGGTACCAGTAGAGGAGGTCGCTCCAGCGTTCGGCGAGATCGCGCCGGCCGGGCGCGAAGACGAAGACGCCCAACACCACGTGCGCGAGGAACGTGGCGATCGCGAAAACCGAATAGCTCACCATGATGATCGGGACGTGGATCGCGAGCCAAGGCGTGCCCGAGAGCACCGGCGGCATCGGATGGATGAAGGGATCGATCGGCAGCCGGTCGAGGAGCAGCACGACGAGGGCCGACATCGCGGTGGCGTTGAAGACGAGCATCCGGTTCCGGAAGACGAGCGACACGACGCCGAAGAGACCGACGCCCCACGCGAGGAAGAGCATCGACTCGTACATGTTCGAGGCCGGGATCCGTCCCGCGATCTGCCAGCGGGTCGCGATCCCCCACGTCATGACCGCGAAGCCGAGCAGCGTGCCGAACGCGGCGATCCACGCGAGCCACCGGCGCCCGCGCGAGAGCGTGAGCCCGGCGGCGATCGCGGCCGGCAGGAGCAGGATCCACGCGACGCGGACCGGATTCACCTGGTTGTAGCGGATCTCCCGCTCGATGGCCGCGACGCTGGGGTAGTAGGCCGGCGCGGTGGGACGGATCCGCGCCCCGAGCGCCGCCCAGGACTCCGGGGTGGTCACGTCCGTCGGAGGATGCCAGGCGCCGCGCGCGTCGGCGGCCGGGATCGCGCGGATCGCCTCGCCGCCGAGGTAGCGATCGAGCGTGCCGAGCCGCTCCTCCACCTGGAGCATGTGCTTGTCGAACGACCACGGCTTGTGGCCCGCCTCCTCGCGATGCCGCGAGAGCGAGATGGCCTGGAGCAGGGCGCGACTCGACGCCAAGGCGCGATAGCTCGCGTAGTGCGTCCCGGCGGGGAGCCCTGCGAGCGACGCGACGTCGTCGCCGTCGATCCGCACGACCGGCTCGTCGAGCCAGCCCTGAGGATCGGTCGTCCAACCGACCACCATCGCGACGGGGTCCATCCCCTTCCACTCGCGCGCGGCGGTCACGGTCCGCACGTCGTCGCGCGCCTGCGTGTCGAGCGGCATCACGCGGCCGTCGCTCTGCACGGGAAGACGGCGGAGCGCCTCGACCATGTCGGAGGACGGGACTCGCCCGGCGGCCATGGCCACGGCCGGCGCCGCCGTCGCCGCCCTCGCGCCGGGCGGGACCGTGGCGGCGAGCGCGGCGCCGATCAGCGCGATCCACGCCGCCGCGTGGCCCTTCCCTCCCGCGAGGCGGATCGTGCCTCCGCCCTTCGATCGCCCGGCCTCGCGTCGCTGCGCGATCCGGGTCGTCAGGACGACGAGCATGCCGAAGACCAGGAGCCCGTACCCGAAGAAGACGACGGGCTCGCCGGGGTCCTTCGAGACTGAAAGGATCGACATCTCGCGCCCGCCTTCCTGCTGGTAGCTCGACTGGAAGAACTGGAAGCCCCCGTAGGAGAGCGGCCGGTTCATCTCGATGACCGCGCGGCGCTCCGGCATCGCGGCGCCTCCGGCGCCTCCGGGCGCTCCGATCACGGTGACGCGGCTCCGGAACATCGCGGGGCGCATCGTGCCGGGATAGAAGTCCATCTCGAACGCGTCAAGTCGCAGGGCGAAGGGAAGCTTGTATTTGACCGCCGTCTCCTCGGACTCGCCGCGGTAGATCCAGTCGGCGCTCTGGCCCTCCCAGAGCGGGAGCCGGCCTTCGATCTTGAACGCCGCCGTCATGAGCGCGCCCCCGAGAATCAGGAGCATGGAGACGTGCGTGATCACGAACCCGATGCGCCAGCGATCGCGCGGCCAGCGCTCCCAGAGCGCCATCACGATGTTGAGCGCGAAGAGGCCCTGGAGGCCGAAGAACCAGGGCGCGTAGTAGACGGCGCGCGCGGCCTCGGCGCCGTGGAGCGACTCGATGATGGTGCCGGCGGAGAGCGCGACGGCGATCATCAGAATGAGGACGACCGTCAGCTTGAGCGAGGCGAGCGCTCGGAGGGCGGGTTTCATGCGGCGGATCGTAACGCGCAGGGGACGCCAGGGACAGTGGGCCGCGCGGACCACCCGCCCCCATACCGACGTCCCTGTCATGCCGCCTGTCAGGTCGTCATGATGGATTGGGCAGGGAGACCGCCTCGGGCAGATTCGTGCGCCTGATCGATACCGCTAAGCCGTGGCATGCCAAGGGGTAGGCCGAACGTGCAGATGAAGGGTGGAGCGGTACGGCTTCTGCACCGATATTCGGGATGGAGGGGGCCTTCCCCCTCAGGGATGAGCCTCGCCTCCAGGGAGGTGCCTATGTTCCGTCACGTGCATGCCCCACCGGAGATCAGCGCGTTCGCGCTCCTCACCTTCGCCGTACTGCTGCCGATCCTCGCCCTGCTCTTCGGGGTGCTGGTCATCGGCTTCGTGACGTCACTGTAGGCCCGAGAGCGCCTGCGTGGTACCGCCCGCGCCCGCGGGCGACCAGAGGACGGCGTGCGCCGTCTTCCGGCCGGTCGCCGCGATCTGGCCGCGTTCGTTCACAACGACCGGATTCGACGCGGCGACCTCGCCCACGGTGATCATGGCGCCGTCGCACCAGACCACGCCGACGTCGTCCCCGACGCCGCAGCAGGCCCTGCCGACGATCACGCCGCGATCGTTGATGTCGGTGGCGACCGCTTCCCGGAACCGGCCATCCATCGTCCCGAGATCGCGCATCTTCCCCCGTTCCCAGACGAAGGCGTGCGTGGTCCCGGGCGAGACCGAGCTGTACCCGACGATCTGGCCCCGGCTGTTGATCGCCGTCGCGCCGCTCTCCGAGCCTCCCAGCGTGCCGAGGTCGGTCATGACGCCGTCCCGCCAGAGGAACGCGTGCTTCTCCCCGTCCACCGTGAGGCCGGAGCCGACGACTTGTCCGCGATCGTTCATCGCCGCGACCCAGATCCGGTTCCCTCCCAGGGTCCCGATGTCCTTCATCGCGCCGTTTCGCCAGAAGAAGGGATGGAGATCGCCGGAGTTGGTGCGGCTCTCGCCCGCGACCTCCCCGCGATCGTTGATCGCGACCGCGATGCTGTAGCTGCCGCCGAGCGTTCCGAGATCGCGGATCTTCCCGTCCTTCCAGACGAAGGCGTGCTCCCAGTCGTCGCCGGGGAGGAAGCTGCCGCCGACGATCTCCCCGCGGTTGTTGATCCCGCGGACCTCGCTCATCGTCCCGCCGAGCGTGGCGAGCTGCGTGAAAGCGCCGCGATCCCAGAGGAACGCGCGCGACCGGTCGCCCGCGGCGAATCCAGTTCCCGCGACCTGCCCTCGATCGTTGAGCGAGGTCCCCATGAATTCGCCGCGCCCGGGCCATCGCAGATCGGTGGCGGGGCCGCCGCGACTCACGAACGTGCGGCTCGCCCCCGCGGCCGCGTCGGCGATGACCAGGGCGAGGCCGTCCCTGTTGAGGGCGATCGTCCGGCTCGAGCCGCCGTCCGGCGCCCCGAGGTCGACGAATCGGTAGTTGAGCGGAGCGGCCGCGGTCGCGAAGAGGAGCGATAGGAGGAGGAATCGGCGAAGGCGGGCGATGCCGGTGCGACGGCGCGATCGGAGTGTCATGTCCCCCAAGTCCCTGTCGGTGCTGCCCACGATGCGGAGCCCGAACGCGCCGTTCGACGAGTCGAATGCGGTGCCGCGTTCCAGTACTTGGGCGGCCGAGGCTGACGGGTACGGAAATGGCCGGAGCTTGGGGGACCTGCGTCAGATAATGTAGCGCACCGGGCGCTGGAAATCAAGCCTGGAGTGGGGCGGACACGCGTCGTTTGGTATGTTCGCGCCCTATGGCATCGGCCTCCCCGTCGCGCATCGCCCTCTTCCTCCTCACGCTCGCCGCGCTCGCACCGAGTTGCGGCCGGAGCGAGACGGCGGAGCTGACCGACCTGGAGCGCCGCTGGGGCGCGGCGATCGAGAAGCACGACACCGCGTTCCTCGACCGGCTGCTCGTAGACGAATACACCGACGTGACCTTCCGCGGCGCCGTCCGGTCGAAGCTGTCCGTCCTCTCGGGCCCGCCCGCGGGCGGGCGATACCACACGATCCGTCTCGAGGGGCTCAGGGTGCGCGTTTACGGATGGAACGCGGCGGTCGTCACGGGCGTGAACGTACTGCGAGGGGCGGCTCCCGGCGACAGCGCCCGCGTCGCGTTTACCGACGTCTTCGTGAGGCGGCACGGCCGGTGGCGGGCGGTCTCCTCCCAGGAGACGCTCCAGACGGGCCCGTGATCATGACGCGGGGGCGACCGTGACCGAGTGGGAGATCCGGGACTTCCGGCCGGGCGATCTCGAGGAGGCGCGCCGCCTCTGGGCCGCGACCGAGGGGCTCGGCGCGGGGCCGGGCGACACGGACGAGGCGATCGGCCGCTTCCTGGAGCGGAATCGTGGTCTCTCGCTCGTGGCCCTGAGCGGTGGGAGCATCGTGGCCACGGTTCTCTGCGGTCACGATGGGCGGCGCGGCATCCTCTATCGCGTCGCGGTCGCGCCCGAGTGGCGCCGTCGCGGCCTCGCCGCGGAGCTGACGCGGCGCTGCCTCTCCGGGCTCGGGAAGGAAGGGATCGGCCGCTGCTTCGTGTTCGTCGAGACGGACAACGAGGGCGCCCTGAGCTACTGGGCGGCGGCAGGATTCCGCAAGCGCGCCCTGACGATCCTCTCGATCGATCTCTGACCGTGCGATGAGCGGCCCCTTCCATCGCAGAGCGCTCTTCGTGACGGCCGCGGGCGGTCTGGCGATCGCCGGCGCGTGGGTCGCGCTCGGGGCCTTTCGCGCGGTGCCGCTCGAGCCTCCTCGGCCCTCGCCCACGTACGAGGACGCGATCGCCCGCGTCGACGCGATCCGATCACGCGAGGGCCCGGACGTGAACCCGCTCTGCCGCACGCGCGTCCTCGGCGCGGGAAGGCGGACCGAGCGCGTGGTCGTCCTCCTTCATGGATTCACCAACTGCCCGAAGCAATTCGATTCGCTCGCCGCCGACCTCTCGCGGCGCGGCGTGAACGTGCTCGTGCCGCGGATCCCCCGTCACGGGATGGCGGACCGGATGAGTCCGGCGCTCCGCCTTCTGACGGCCGAGGAGCTGACGCGCGCGGGGGAGGAGGCGGTCGACATCGCGCACGGGCTCGGGGAGCGCGTCACCGTGGTGGGCCTCTCGTCGAGCGCCGTGCTCGCGGGATGGCTCGCGCAACATCGCCCCGACGTCGACGGCGCCGTGCTCCTCGCCCCCTCGTTCGCGCCGCGCGGCATGCCGGGGGCGATCGCGAGGAGGCTGACGGGCGCGCTCCTTCGCTCGCCCAACTTCTTCGTCTGGTGGGATCGAAGGCTCCGCGCCGGTCTTCCGGGGCCGCGCCAGTGCTACCCTCGGTTCGCGAGCCGCGGGCTGGCGGAGGTCTACCGGCTGGGGTATTCGCTCCTCGACGATGCCGCCCGCGGGGCCCCGGCGGCGAAGCGCCTCACCGTGGTGACCACCACCGGCGACGAAGGGGTGAACAACGATCTCACGGCGGACCTGGCGCGGCGCTGGCGGGCCCGCGGC
>DASVDZ010000060.1:0-3729 GCA_036380835.1 Candidatus Eiseniibacteriota bacterium
GTCTGGTAGGGCGCCGGTTCCACGGCCAGGGCCATCAGCGTATCGCCCTTCTCGAGGAACACCGAGACGAGGCTCGCGGGAACGTACTCGGAGGGTATGGATGCTTTGGCGCGGGGCGCGCCGAGGAAGAGCAGGCAAATCGAGAGTGCGAGCAAGCGGCGCATGGCGGTGTTCTCGTGCCGGGCTGTCGCGGGAGTCTGGGGACGATCCCCCCGCGCCCGCGATTCTAGCACCCGGCTAGCGGCCGCCCGTGATGAATTCCTCCAGGAGGGCCACGAATTCGTCGGCGCGCTCCATCGAGACCATGTGCGCGACGCCGGGAACGACGACGCGCCGCGCGGCGGGCACCTCCCGCTCGATACGCTCCGCGACGCGAAGCATGACCGGGACGTCGAGCGCCCCCACCACGACGAGCGTCGGCACCCCGATCTCGGCGAGGCGTTCGCCGGCAGGGGGGTCGAGCCGCGTCCGTTCGACCCCGTCCGGCACCGGGATCTCGAACGCAGCGCGCTGCATGGCCCGCACGCGCTCGCGGACGGCCGGGTCCACCGCGCCGGGCGCGCGCGCCGGGCCGTCCACCCACATCCGGAGGTTCAGCTCGGTCGCGCCGTCCAGGTCGCCCCGGTCGAGCGCCGCCTCCTCGTCCTCGATGAAGCGGCGCATCTCCTCGGACGCGCCCCCTTCCCCCAGCCCCGGCGCGATCAGCACGAGGCCCTCCACCCGATCGGGATGGGCGAGGCAGGTCTCGACGGCGACCAAGGCGCCGAACGAGCAGCCGACGAGGACGGCGCGGCCGACGCCCGCGACGTCCATCACGCCCGCCACGTCGTCGTGATACGCGAACCGCCCGGGCGGGAGGGGCGAGCGGCCGAAGCCGCGGACGTCGAAGCGGACGGCGCGTCGCGTCCCGGTGAATCGCTCGAAGACGCCGTCCCACATCCGCGAGTCGGCGATCCCGGCGTGAACGAAGACGAGGCCCGGGCCTTGGCCCTGGGCCTCGACGAAGAGGTCGGCGCCGTGGACGCGGACGCTAGACCCGCTCGACAAAGCTCCCGTCCCGGGTGTCGATCTTGACCCGGTCGCCCACCGACATGTGCTGCGGCACCTTGACCATGAGCCCGGTGCTCAGCTTGGCCGGCTTGGGCGACGAGGAGACGGTCGCGCCCTTCATGACCGGGTCGGTCTCGGCGATCTCGAGCTCCACGAACATGGGGAGGTCCACCGCGACCGGCTTCCCCTCGTAGTAAGACATCTCGACCATCATCCCCTCGACCAGGTACTGGACCGCGTCGCCCAGGGAGTCGGCCGAGACGTTGGCCATCTCGTAGTTCTCGGTGTTCATGAACGTGAAGGCGTCGCCCGAGCGATAGAGATACTGGAGCGGATGATGGTCGAGATCGGCGCGCTCGACCTTGTCCTCCGACCGGAACCGGTGCTCGACGTTCGACCCCGTGACCAGGTTCACCATCTTCGTCTGCACCATGCCGCGCCAGTTCCCCGGCGTGACGTGCAGCACGTTGGTGACCCGGCAGGGCTTGCCGTCGTGGAGGATGACGTTTCCTACCTTGATTTGCGTCGCTGGGATCACGGGAACGCTCTCCTCAAGACTCTGGGATTCGGCGGCAGTCCCCAAGTATAGACGCTCTGGTCCGATTTCGCAATCGGGGCGCAACGAATTCACGGAGCGCCTCCTAGTGCTCGTGCCCCTCCGAGCGCCCGTCGTGCTCCTCGGCTTCGCCGCCGGCGGCCGGTGCGGCCGCCGCGCCCGCCTTCACCCCCGCCGCCGGCGAGCCGGGCACGCGGCCCGCGCCGTACTCGAACACGAGCTTCCCGCCCAAATGCCCGGCGCGCGCCAGCGCCGCGCCCGCCATGAGCGCGAGGATGACGGCGATCCAGATGCCTCGCCCGCGCGGCACGGTCGCCCACGTGAGGAGGGTCGCCAGCGCGAGCACGCCGATGCCCCAGAGGGCGGCGTCCTGGTGCTCGTCGATCGCCCGGTCGGGCACGCCGGCGTGCTCGGCGCGATCCTCCGCCGACTTGCCGCTGAAGTACGCGCCTCCGGCGCCGAGGAGCGCGAGCGTCAGGAGCACGGGCGCGAACCACCGCAGCCATCCCCATCGAAAGATCGCGTACGCGAGGAGCGCGACCGCGCCAACGATGCCGAGCGCGATCGGGAAGTGGACGATCGCCGTGTGGATCTCCAGGCCGTAGAACAGCATCGGTTTCTTCCCTCCTGGTCCGCGTCTCGCGTCAGACGCCGTAGGCGCGACGCAGGATCGCCATCGTGTGCGTGACGGGACGCTTGAGCCCGTCCGCGATCTGGATGTTGCAGGTGCCGCACGACGTGAGGATGGCCTCCGGCGCTTCGCCGTCGATCGCGTGGAAGAGCCGCTCCCCGATCGCGTGCGCGCGGTCGTAGTTCTCCGCGCGCATGCCGTAGGTTCCGGCGATCCCGCAGCAGGAATCCTCGATCGGCCGCACCTCGACACCGGGAACGAGACGAAGGAGCCGGATCGGCTCCTCCCCGATCCCCTGCGCCACCGCGTGGCAGGCGTTGTGATAGACGACCCGAAGCCTGACTTCGCGGAAGTCTTGGTTCAGCTCGCCCCGTTCGTACAGGGCCCAAAGGTATCGGTGCACGTCCACGGTGTGCTCCGAGACGCGGCGCGCCTCCTCGGTGCCGAGCACGCGCGGGTAGTCCTCGATCAGCGCGAGCCCGCAGGACGGCGCGCTCGCGACGATCGTGAATCCGCGATCGATCAGCGGGAGGAGGGTCCGCACGTTCCGCTCGGCGTCCGCGCGCATGGCGCGCTCGGCGCCCATCGTGACGAGCGCGATGCCGCAGCAGCGCTGCTCCGGCACCACGACCTCGACTCCGTTCGCCTCGAGCACCTTGACCGTCGCGATCGCCTCCCCCTCGGGGTCGTGAAAGCGCGCGAAGCAGCCCGCGAAGTAGGCGACGCGCTTGGTGATCGGCACGTCACGCGCCGGGAGCGGCCCGAGGCGCGCGTGCCCGCCCGGCGCTTGCGTCTCCCACGGCGCGCGGTGCGCGGCGTAGGGCGCCGCCGGGGGATCGCCGGGGCGGCTCCGGGGCGAGCCCGCGGCCCCCGCGGCCCCCGCGACCCCCGCGGCGGCCGGCCCGGCGCCCGGCTCGGCGGGGCGAAGCGGCAGCGCGATGGCGCGGCGGGACGCCGCGTCCCCCGTCGGGAACGCCCGCGCGAAACGCGGGAGATCGAGGCGGCCCGCGATCTTCCCCATCGACTCGCGCGCCGCGCGCTCGACGGGGTTCCCGATCGCCAGGTTCGCGACTCCCGGCGCCAGGGTCGCGACGCGCGCGACCGCCTCGGAGCGCCCGAGGATCCAGTTCCGGAGCGGCATGCCCCGCTTCTCGACGAACTCGCGCCGGGCCGCGACCGCGAGGCTCGGGATGTCCACCTGGCTCGGGCACTCGCTCAGGCAGAGCCGGCAGTTGAAGCAGGAGTCCATGACCTCCTTGAACGGCTTCTCGGTGAGGAGGTCGCGGTCCAGCTCGCCCCGGATCACCTCCATGAGGAGCGTCGCCTTGGCCCGCGCGGAGTGGGGCTCGCGGAGCGTCGTGCTCCCGACGGGGCAGTAGTCGCGGCAGGTGCCGCAGCCGTGGCAGTGCTCGATCATCGCGCGGTAGTCGGGCGCGTCGAAGACGGTGCCGGTCGCGACGAAGGTGTTCGTGAAGCGGAGCGCCGGCTCGGG
>DASVDZ010000061.1:0-13016 GCA_036380835.1 Candidatus Eiseniibacteriota bacterium
GCGTGACGACCACGGCGTCCGCCTCGATCACGCCGCCGTCCGCGGCGGCGACGCCGCGCACCGCGCCGCCCTCGACGACGAGCGACGTCACCATCGCCTGGACCAGCGTGATTCCGGGCGCCCGCTCCAGGTGCTCGCGCACGATCGAGCGATAGAGCGCCTTGTCCTGCTGCGCGCGCGGCGACCAGACCGCCGGGCCGCGACCCCGGTTCAGCATCTTGAACTGGATCCCCGCTCGATCGGCCATCCGCCCCATGAGGCCGCCCAGCACGTCGATCTCGCGGACGAGGTGTCCCTTCGCGAGCCCGCCGATCGCGGGATTGCACGGCATGTGCGCGATCGAGTCGAGGCTCATCGTGACGAGGCCGACCTCGACGCCGAGCTTCGCCGCGACACACGCCGCCTCGCAGCCCGCGTGCCCGGCGCCGATCACGAGGAGCGGAAAGCGGCGCCCGCTCATTTGCCGACGCAGAATCGCGCGAAGACGGCGGCGGTCACGTCGGGCCCGACGCCGCGACCGACCACCTCGCCGAGCGCGCGCCGCGCGTCGGCCAGGTCGACCGCGACCAGATCGTAGGAATGGTCCGCGCGGAGCCCGGTCTCCGCGCGACGGAGGGCGTCGCGCGCCTCGACGAGGAGCGCCTCCTGCCGCGCGCTCGTGGTCGGCAGCTCTTCGCCCGCGTGCTCGCCGAGGACGCGCGGCATCGCCGAGCGAAGCGCGGCGAGGAGCGGCTCCGCGCCACCGGGTCGGATCGCGATCGTCTCCACCTCGGCGAGAGGCCGCGCGAACCGACGGTCGCCTCCGCCCCCGCGATCCCCGGCGTCACCCCCGGGATCCCCGTCGCCGCGGCCTCCGTCCCCGTGGCCCCCGCCGGCCGCCACGGGCGCGAGGTCCGCCTTGTTCCAGGCCACGACGAGCGGACGCCCGGCGAGCGAGCGGCCGCCGAGCCATCCGCCGTCCTCTTCCTCCTCCGTCCCCGAGCGATCCAGCACGAGCACCGTCAGGTCGCAGGCCTCGATCGCGCGCTCGGTCCGCTCGACGCCAAGGCGTTCGACCGCGTCGCCGGCGTCGCGCCATCCCGCGGTGTCGATCAGACGGAGCTCGACGCCGTCGAGCCAGATCGAGGACTCCACCGTGTCGCGCGTCGTGCCGGGCGACGCGCTCACGATCGCACGGTCGTAGCCGACGAGGGCGTTCAGGAGGCTCGACTTCCCGACGTTGGGCCGGCCGACGAGCGCCACGCGGACGCCGTCGTCGCGCCGGCGCGCGCTCGGAATCGCCGTGATCCACGCGGCGACGCGCGCTTCGATCGCCGCGCATCGGGCCGCGAGCGCCGCGCCGTCGATCGGCTCGCCGACGTCGTTCGGGAAGTCGATGCGCGCCTCCACCTCGGCGGAGAGCGACACCATCTCGGCGTCGAGCGCCGCGACGCGGCGCGTCAGCGCCCCGCCGAGCGTCGCCTCGGCCGCGCGTGCCGCGCGCTCGGATCGCGCGCGCACGAGCGCCGCCACCGCTTCCGCCTGGGCGAGATCGAGCTTTCCGTTTCGGAACGCGCGCTCCGTGAATTCTCCCGGCCGCGCCGGGCGGGCGCCCCCGGCCACGAGCGCCTCGAGAATCGCGCGGGGGACGGCGGCGCCGCCGTGGGAGGAGATCTCCACGACGTCCTCGCCGGTGTAGGACCGGGGAGCGCGGAAGACGGCGAGGAGCACGGAATCGATCGCCGCTCCGTCCCCGCCGACGAAACGGCCGAAGAGGATGCGGTGTCCGGGGGATTCCTCGGGGGAGCGCCTACCGCGGAAGCGGCGGGCGGCCAGCGCGAGCGCCGACGGGCCGCTCAGCCGGATGACGGCGACCGCCGACTCGCCGGGAGCGGTGGCGAGCGCGACGATCGTGTCGTTTGCCACCGTCAATCGCGCTCCGCACGGCGCCGCTCAGCCGTTCTTCTTCGCGGCCGCGTCGGCCGACGCGCGGCGGATGACGATGCGCTTGTAGAAGCCGTCGCCGATCGTGACGGTCTCCATGCCGGGGACCTCGGCCACCTCCAGGTGCACGATGCGGCGCTCGCTCGCGGGGAGCGGCCCCGTCGTGACCTCCTCGCCGGTGTCGCGCACCTCGTCCATCAGCTCGCGCGCCATCTCGCGCAGGCTCTCGATCTGCCGGTCGCGGTAGCCGGCGACGTCCACCTCGAGCCGCGGCGGCGCCTCGTTCGGCGTCCGGGCGCGGATCATCCGGCCGATCAGGTGTTGGAGCGCGGACAGGGTCTCGCCGTCGGGCCCGATCAGGTACTGATCTCGCTCGCCGGCGTCGATCGCGACGCGGATGCCGTGCTTCGTCTTCTCCGCCACCACGGTCGCCGGAAAGTCCATGTGCTGGACGATCCCCTCGGCCATCGCGCGGACGTCGGCGACCAGCTCGGGGGTGATCTTCTCGGGATCCATCGGGGGAGGAGGCGGCCCGTAGGAGACGGGGACGCGGCGCTCGCTCCGGCGGGGCCCGCGGTCGTATCCGCCGCCGCGGTCGTATCCGCCGCGGTCCGACGACGAAGCGCGGCGGGGAGCCCCGCCGTCCCGCGGAAGCCCCTCGGGCGTGACGTTCGCCTCGCGGCGCCAGGCGCGGATCTTGACCGGACGGAACCCGGTGCTCGACTCCGCGGAGGCGCCCGGATCGAGGACCTCGATTCCGAGCTCGCCCGCCTTGACGCCCAACTGCACCGAGGCGTTCAGGACGGCCTCTTGAAACGACTCGCCGTCGACTTCGATTCCAGTCTTGTCGCTCATGGGCTCTGGATCCGGGTTCGTGGATTCCGGCGGTGGCGGACCCTCACGCCGTCGCCGCCGCTTTCCGGTCTTCGGCAACGTTGACCAGGTACTGCTGCAGGGCCGAAACGAGGTTGTTGACGGTCCAGTAAAGGATCACGCCCGACGGCAGATTATACATGATGTAGAGCATCATCACGGGCATCACGTACATCATGAATCGCTGCCGCGGATCGACCGGGGTCTGCGACTGGAGGAGGAACGTGCTTCCCGTCATGAGGATCGGAAGCAGGTGGATCGGAACCGAGCCGACGCGCGCCAGCACGTCGGGGGCGGAGAGATCCTGGATGTAGCCGACGAACCCGGCCGCGCGCAGCTCGATGGCGTGGAGCAGGACCTGGTAGAGCGCCAGGAAGACCGGCAGCTGGAGGAGCATCGGGAGGCACCCGCCCATCGGGTTCACCTTGTGCTCCTTGTACAGGCTCATCATCGCCTGGTTCATCTTGGCCGGATCGTCCGCGTACTTGTCGCGGATCGCGTTCACCTCTGGCTGGAGCCGATGCATCACCTTCATCGTCCGCAGGCTCGACTGCGAGAGCGGATAGAAGATGAGCTTGGTCAGGAGCGAGATGAGGATGATGGCGATGCCGTAGTTCGGGACGAAGCCGTGGAGCAGCGTGAGCGACTTGAGGAGGAGCGCGCTCACCGGGACGATCCACTTCCACCCGAGGTTCGCGACTTCCTCGAGGCCCGCGCCGATCGCGATGAGCGCGTCGAAGTGGATCGGCCCTGCGTAGAGCCGCGCGTGCCGGACGATCTCCGTGCCCGGGGGCGCCGCCCCCGCGAGCCAGACCGAGGGGCGCTTCTCCGGGCCGGGGAGGAAGACCACCTCGGACACGGTCGCGGAGTCGGGGATGAGCGCGGCCAGGAAATACTTGCTCCGCTCGCCCGCCCACCGGACGTTGCCTTCGAGCCGCTTCGAGCCCTCCTTGGTGATGCGCCGGTCGTCCACCGTCTCGAGCTTGTCGCCCAGATACGCGACCGCGGTCTGCTCGAGCGGCTTCGCGTTCACCTCGGTCAGGGGGAGCGGGTTCACCCAGCCCATGCGGTAGCGGAGCGGCCCCAGGTCCGCCGGTGCCGAGACGCGGACCTCGACGTCCAGGATCTGCGGATCGCGCGCGCGCCGGTACGTCTTCGTGACCCGGATGCCCAGCACCGAATCCTGCGCCGCGTAGGAAACCCACCCCTCGGCGGGGTTCGACCCGATCACCGAGAAGGTGGCGTTGGAGAAGTCGTACGCGGCGCCGGTCAGCCCGACGACCACGTGCATCGCGCTCTGGCCGATCGGCACCAGGTTGACCGGCTCCTTGAGCAGGGGGTCCCGGTACTGGTCGAGCACCCAAGAGGAGATCGCGCCGCCGTCGCTCGAGAAGGTGGCGTCGAATCGGCCGGTCTCGAGCGTGAACGTCTCGCGCGGAGCCGGACGGACGCGCGCCTCGAAGACGCGCTCGCCGGGGAGTCCCGCCATCGAGCTCGGCTTGCCGGCCACCGCCAGGGACGGCGGCGTGGCCGGGGCGTTCCCCGCGCGGACGCCGGGACCCGGAGCCCCTCCGCCGGGCGCCACGGCGTCCGGAGCGGCGGGAGCGCCGGTCGGGACGCCCGTCCCACCGCCCGTCGCCGCGATCGAGTCCGCCGGCGCGATGGGATGGCGCGGCTTCGTCCAGCGCGACCAGAGCACCTGGTCGACGAGCAGGACGGTCATGATCAGAAGGATGGCGAGAAAGGTCTTTCGATCCATATTCGGAACGCCCCGCTCAGGGCACGGGGTCGTGGCCTCCGGGGTGGAAGGGATGGCAACGCGCGACGCGCCGGACGATCAGCCCGAGCGCGCGGAGGAGCCCGTGCCGGCGCAGCGCCTCCTCCGCATACGCGGAGCAGGAGGGGGTGAAGCGGCAGGTCCGGGGGAGCGATGGTGAGATCGCCGCGCGATAGAAGCCGACGAGGAGGAGCGCGACCGACCGTAGGCCGAAGCCCGATCGAACGACGCGCGTCCCCAAGGTGCTCGAGGTCATCGTGCTTCCTGTCCGATGAGGCGGCTCATCTCGGCCGCGACGTCGCGCAACGTGGAGCGCGAGCACGCCGCGCGGGCGATCCAGACGCGCCACTTGGGCTCGTCCCGCCGTTCGGCGGGGAGGAGACGGAACGCCTCCCGAATGAGCCGCTTCGCCCGATTGCGGCGCACGGCCGGGCCCACCTTCCGGCTCGCCACGACGGCGACGCGGGAATGCTCCTCCGGCTTGCCCAGGCTCACCAGCGTCATCAGGAACCCGTGGAAGGACTTTCCGGTCTTGTAGACTTCGCGGAACTGCCACCCCGCGCGGAGGCGGCGATCACGAGGCGAGGCCCCGCCGGCCATGGCCAAGACGCCGGGCGCGGTCGTGCTAGACCGTGAGACGTTTGCGGCCCCGGTCGCGGCGCCGTTTGAGGACCGCGCGCCCGCCCCGGGTGCTCATCCGCTCGCGAAACCCGTGGACCTTCTTCCGGCGGCGGTTGTGCGGCTGAAAGGTGCGCTTCACGTTCGAAGAACCTCGACTGGTTTGAGATCGGCTGCGAATCGACGCGAGCCACGGAGTTTACCCGCGCCTCGATCGGGGGTCAAGGGAATGGCCCTCTCCCCGGCGCCGGGTGTCGTCGAATTTTTCGTTGCGTGACCGTCATCACCGGACGTAGATTCCGCCCCTCGGCAGACCCCCGCTGCGGAGCCCTTCACCGCATCGCGGGCCTGCCTCACGATCTCCCAGCGCGCACGGCGCGCCCTTCACCCGAGACGTCGAAATGGAGTCAGGCACGAGCGGCACCCGACATCATGAATGCGGGGCGTAACGGATTTACACGCAATCCGTTGCGCCCTTGACGTTTTGTGGATAATGGTGTGGATAGTGCGTGGAGAGGGTGTGAGCTAATGGGGACGGGGAGATGATCGAGATGATGGCCGCCAGCGAGCTGTGGGAGCGTGCGCTCCAACGCATCCGGACCAACCTGCCCGCGCAGACGTACGAGACCTGGTTTCGCTCCCTCGCGGCGCTGGAAAACGACGGGGGAAATCTCGTTCTCGAGGTGCCGAGCCAGTTCTACGTGGACTGGATCGACCAGCACTATCGCGCCCTGATCGAGTCGTCGGTCGCGGCGGCCGCGGGCCAGGCGGTGGGGATCTCCTACCACGTGCGGACCGAGCCGGAGCCGGAGCGGTTCGAGCGCGGCGGGACCTACGGGCCGCTCCCCACGCGCGATGCCAGCGCGCTCGTCCCGCAGAACACGTTCGAGACGTTCATCGTCGGGAACAGCAACCAATTCGCGCACGCCGTCTGCCAGGCGGTGGCGCAGAGCCCCGGCGAGCGCTACAACCCGCTTTTCCTCTACGGCGGCGTCGGGCTCGGGAAGACCCACCTGATGCACGCCATCGGCCACTTCGTCCGCGCGGAGAAGCCGCACGCGAAGATCTTCTTCGTCTCGGCCGAGAAGTTCATGAACGAGATGATCTACTCCATCCAGCACGCCACGACGCTCGAATTCAAGGCGCGGTACCGCTCGGTGGACCTCCTCCTGATCGACGACATCCAGTTCCTCGCGGGGAAGGAGTCGACGCAGGAGGAGTTCTTCCACACGTTCAACGCCCTCCACGACGCGCACAAGCAGATCGTGCTGACGAGCGACGGTCCGCCCAATTCGATGACCGCGCTCGAGGAGCGGCTCGTTTCCCGGTTCACGTGGGGGGTGGTGGCCGACCTGTCGCCGCCCGATCTGGAGACGCGCGTGGCGATCGTGAAGAAGAAGGCCGAGCTCCAGGGCCGCATGATCCCCAACGAGATCGCGCTCCTCCTCGCGAGCAACATCAAGACGAACATCCGCGACCTGGAGGGCTCCCTCGCTCGCCTCCTCGCGTTCGCCGACCTGACCGACTCGGCGCTGACCGTGGAGTTCGCGCAGGAGGTGCTCCGCGATCAGATCAAGCCCGACCTGGCCCGCCTCGACGTGCACGACATCCAGCGCCTGGTCGCGCGGCACTTCAACGTGAGCGATGAATCGCTCCGCGGCAAGCGCCGCACCGACACGATCGCCTTCCCGAGGCAGATCGGCATGTACATCGCCCGCACCATGACGGATCTCTCGCTCGCGGAGATCGGCGCCAAGTTCGGCGGGCGCGACCACACGACGGTGCTCCACGCCTGCCAGAAGATCGAGGGGCTGGTGGGGAGCGACCGGGAGATCCGCGGCGTGGTCGAGGAGCTGATGGGGAAGCTGAGCGGGTAATCCGCTACGCCGCGCCCAGCGCCTCGGGGTTCAGCCCGAGGAGATCCTTCACCACGAACCGGCCGTCCTTCCGGATGAGCGTGTCGTCGAACCAGACGTCGCCGCCGCCGTAGTCGGGCCGCTGGATCAGGACCATGTCCCAATGGACCTGCGAGCGGTTCCCGTTGTCGGCCTGCTCGTAGGCCTGGCCCGGGGTGAAGTGGAGCGACCCGGCGATCTTCTCGTCGAAGAGCGCGTCGTTCATGGGGTGGAGGATCTTCGGGTTGAACCCGAGCGAGAACTCGCCCACGTAACGCGCCCCCTCGTCCTGGTCGAGGATCTGGTTCAGCCGGTCGGCCGGGTTCCCCTCCGCCTTCACGATTCTGCCCCGCTCGAACGTCAGCCGCACGTCGCGGAACGACGTCCCCTGGTAGAGCGTGGGCGTGTTGTACGCGAGCGTTCCCTCGACCGAGTCGCGGACCGGCGCCGTATAGCACTCGCCGTCGGGGATGTTCTTGTCGCCGTGGCAGGAGACGACGCCGATCCCCTTCACGCTGAAGTGTAGATCGGTGCCCGGGGCCGTGAGGCGCACGCGGTCGGTCCGCTCCATGAGCGCCCTCAAGGGGCGGATCGCGGCCTCCATCCGCTCGTAGTCCACGCAGCAGACGTCGTAGTAGAACCGCTCGAAGGCTTCCGTGCTCATGTTGGCGAGCTGCGCCATCGCGGGGTTCGGGTAGCGGAGCACCACCCACTTCGTCTTCGGCACGCGATAGTCCGAATGGACCGGCTTCCAGAGGAGCTTCGCCTGGAGCGCCATGTGGGCCGGCGGCACGTCCGCGAGCTCCGCGACGTTCTCGCTGGCCCGGATCCCGACGTACGCCTGCGCCTGCTTCATCTGGAAGAGCTCGATTTCCGCCTGCTTGGCGAGCTGCGCGTCGTTCCCGTGGAGGAGGATCCGGCGGATCAGCGCGTTGTCCCGCAGGTAGACGAGCGGGATCGCCCCGGCCGCGAACGCCTCGTCGACCAGATCGTGGATCAGCCCATCGGCGACGTCGAACGCCTCGATCAGGACCGTCTCGCCGCGCTCAAGACGGCACGAGTGGCGGACGATGGTCTTGGCGAGCTGGCGGCTTCGCGGGTCGGACATGTCGGATCGATCTCCCTCTGAGCGTGGACGGCGCGCCGGCACGAGGCTGTGGACGGGCTGTGGACAATGGCCCATTCTTCCGCCGATCGCAATCGACGCGACGCGACCGTGGACAACCGCGCAGTTATCCCCCTCCCATCCCCAGGCCACCACGGGTCACCAGAAATCAATAAGCAATTGGGACACTTTATCTTATAAGCTCGGTGCGCCCCATTCTCCCCAGACTCCACCGTGCCTACGACCACGGCTTCTATTTACGGAGCCAAAGGTTCTCTATAGGTCAACGGAAGACCGTGGAAAATAGACCCCTTATCCCAGGGTTTCCTGTTGTCCCGAGAGCCTCCAAAACCTATAATTCCAACGGACCCTAAAGCCACCCCGACGCGACCGCAACCCCTTTACGCCAAAAGGACTTACGGAAATGACGATTGCCCAGGACGTGGCCATGAAATTCTCCGTCGCGCAGACCGAGTTGCAGCAGGCGCTCAGCCTCATCTCGAGCGCGGTTCCGAGCCGCACGACGCTTCCCGTTCTCTCGAACATTCTGGTCGAAGCGACGAGCGAAGGGCTTCAAATGACGGCGACCGATTTGGACCTTTCGATCACGACGCGCGCGAACGCCGACGTGAAAGGCGAATCGGCGCTGACCGTTCCCGCGAAGAAGCTGCTCGAGCTCGTCCGGAAGCTCCCCAAGGAAGAACTCAAGCTCGAAGCGAAGGACGTGACGTTGAACGTCGTGAGCAAGACGGGCCGGTTCAAGTTTCTCTGCATCCGACCGGAGGAATTCCCGGCGCGCACGACGGTCACGCCCGACACCACGCTCACGATCGACGCGAGGCAGTTCGAGCGCATGATCAAGCGCACGATCTACTCCGTCTCGACGGACGAGACGCGCCCCGCGTTGAACGGCGCCCTCTTCCAGATCGCGGAAGGGGAGATTCGCCTCGTCGCGACCGACGGCCATCGCCTCGCGCGCGCCACGCTCAAGCACCCCGGCGCGGTGAAGGGGTCCCTCAAGGGCGACGTGATCGTTCCGCTCAAGGCGCTGAACCACCTGCTGCGGCTCCTCACCGAAGGCGCCGACTCCGTGCACGTGGAGCTGTCGCGGAACCACGCGAGGTTCACGATCGGGCAGGCGTCGCTCGTGACGAAGCTGATCGAGGGGCCGTTCCCCAACTATGAGCAGGTCCTTCCCAAGAACAACACCAAGCACCTCCACGTGAAGCGCGAGGAGCTGGCGTCGGCGCTCGACCGCGTCTCGGTCTTCTCGGACAGCCTCACGCGGCAGGTCAAGTTCTCGGTCGGCCGGGACAAGCTCAAGCTGATCGTGCAGACCCCCGACCAGGGCGAGGCGACCGAGGACCTGGACGTGAGCTACGACGCCGAGGATCTCGACATCGGCTACAACGCCAGCTACATCCTCGACATCCTCCGCACGATCGATTCCGACGAGGTGACGATCCAGCTCAACACGGCGGTGACCGCGGGGCTCCTCCTGCCGACGCCTCCGCCGGACGCCAAGGCGACGCCGGCGCTCGAGGGGCTGCTCTGCCTCGTCATGCCGCTTCGCCTCGCGGGCTGATCGCGCGCCGGTGAGGCTTCTCTCGCTGGAACTGCGGAACTTCCGAAACCACCGCGACGCGAGGGCGGTGCTCGGGGGGGAGAGCACGCTCCTCCTGGGCGAGAACGGATCGGGCAAGACCAACTGGATCGAGGCGGCGGTGCTCCTCTCCCTGGGGCGCTCCTTCCGCGGAGCGCGCGACCGGGAGCTGATCGCGAGCGACGCGGGCGCCTTCGAGTTGCGGGGCGTGATCGCCGGACGGGGCGGCGTCACGCGCGAGATCGTCGCGCGCGCATCCCGGGAAGGGGCGAGGGAGATACGGGTGGACGGAGAGCCGCTGGCGCGATTGACCGACCTCCTGGGCCGCTTCCCGACGGTCCACTTCTCCGTCGAGGACGTGTCGGTCTTCGGTGGCGGAGCCGCCGCGCGGCGGCGGTTCCTCGACATCGCGCTCTGCCAGCTCGAGGCGGCCTACGTGGGCGCGCTGCGCGACTACACGGCGGCCTTGAAGCAGCGAAACCGCCTGATTCAGGAAGGCGCGCGCGGGCCCGTGGACGAGGACGAGATCGCGGTCTGGGAGGTGATCCTGGGCCGCGCGGGGCTCGAGCTCGACCGCCGTCGCCAGGCGCTCGCCGCGGAGCTGAACCGCGGCATGCGGAACCTCGCGGCGCTCGTCGATCCCGGCCTCGTGCCGACGCTCGAGTACCTCGGCGCGGGCGATGGAACCGCCGACGAGCGCTCGGCGCGGCTCCAGGCGATGCGCGCGCGCGACCGGCGGCTCGGCTGGACGGGGGACGGCCCGCATCGCGCTCGCCTCCAGTGCCGGATCGCGGGGCGCGAGCTGGGCGAGGGGGCGTCGCGGGGATACTCGCGCCTCTACTCGATCCTCCTCCGCCTCGCCGTGGCGCGCGTCTTCGCGGAACGTCTCGACGAGGCGCCGGTCGTGCTCCTCGACGATCCGGAATCGGAGCTCGACGCGAGGTGGATCGGCCCGATCCTGGGCTTGATCCCCGAGGACAGCCAGACGGTGGTGACGGCGTGCCGGGCGCTCACGGCGCAGCCCGAGCGCTTCACGGAGATGGCCATCGAGTCGATCGCGATCGAGAGGAGCGCCGCGTGAACCGGAGCGCCCCGGGCCCCCGCCGGCCCGGTGGGTCGCGTCCGTCGCGCGGGGGCGCGTTCCGCCCCATCGCCTCCGTCCTCGACGAGGTGCTGGCGGGACTCGAGTTGGAGACGCGGTTCCACGCCGCCCAGGCGACCGACCTCTGGAGCGAGATCGTGGGGCCCGACGTGGGGCGCCGCACGCGCGCCGTGGGGGTGCGGGACCGGGAGCTGATGGTGGAGGTGCAGGGGGCGGTCTGGATGGGGCACCTCGCGGTGCTCCGCCAGGGGATTCTGGACGATCTGAACGGGCGGCTGCCGGCCGAATCGCGGCTTCGGTCCATTCGGCTCGTCCCGATGCGGTGCAAGGAGGAACGAGTTGAGCCAGAACGGTGAGGATGCGGTCACCTTGACGCCAGCCACGGACGGACACTCCTACGACGCGCGGAACATCCAGGTCCTGAAGGGCCTGGAGGGGGTTCGCAAGCGCCCGGCCATGTACATCGGCTCGACGGGGCAGAGCGGACTCCACCACCTGGTCTACGAGGTCGTCGACAACTCGGTGGACGAGGCGCTGGCCGGCTTCTGCGACGAGGTCCGGGTCACGATCCACGCCGACTCGAGCGTCACCGTCTGGGACAACGGCCGCGGCATTCCCGTCGACGTCCACCCCGCGCAGAACCGCCCCGCCGTCGAGGTCGTCATGACGACGCTCCACGCGGGCGGCAAGTTCGACGAGAACTCCTACAAGGTCTCGGGCGGGCTCCACGGCGTCGGCGTCTCGGTCGTGAACGCGCTATCCGAGTGGCTCGAGGTCGAGGTGCGCCGCTCCGGGAAGCGCTACCACCAGCGCTACGAGCGCGGGATCGTGAACACCGATCTCGCCGTCCGCGGCGACACGGACGAGCAGGGGACCACGGTCACCTGGAGGCCCGATCCGCAGATCTTCGAGACCGTCGAGTACAACTTCGACACGCTGAGCCAGCGCCTTCGCGAGCTCGCGTTCCTGAACAAGGGGATCCGGATCCAGTTCCTCGACGAGCGGACCGGGAAGAAGCACGACTTCCAGTACGAGGGCGGCATCGTCTCGTTCGTGAAGTACCTGAACGAGAACAAGACGGTGCTCCACCCCCAGCCGATCTACTACTCGAAGGAGAAGGACCGGATCGCGGTCGAGATGGCGGTCCAGTACAACGACGGCTACGTGGAGAACGTCTTCTCGTTCGTGAACAACATCAACACGGTCGAGGGCGGCACGCACCTGATCGGCTTCCGCTCCGCGCTGACGCGAACGATCAACAACTACGCGGAGCGGGAGGGGCTCTCGAAGAACCTCAAGGACGTCAATCTGGGCGGCGACGACGTGCGCGAAGGACTGACCGCGGTCGTGAGCGTGAAGCTCCACGATCCGCAGTTCGAGGGGCAGACCAAGGCCAAGCTCGGCACCACCGAGGCGAAGGGGGCGGTCGAATCGGTCGTCGGGGAGGGGCTCCGCACGTTCTTCGAGGAGCACCCCGCGGTCGCGAAGAAGATCGTCGAGAAGTGCATCCAGACCGCCCGCGCGCGCGAGGCGGCGCGGAAGGCGCGCGACCTGGCGCGGCGGAAGAGCATCCTCGACTCGGGCTCCCTGCCCGGGAAGCTGGCCGACTGCCAGCTCACCGATCCGGCGCAGTGCGAGATCTACCTGGTCGAGGGCGACTCGGCCGGCGGCTCGGCCAAGATGGGCCGCGACCGGCGGTTCCAGGCGATCCTCCCCCTGAAGGGAAAGATCCTGAACGTCGAGAAGGCCTCGCTCGACAAGATGCTCTCGAACGAGGAGATCCGGACGATCATCACGGCGCTCGGCACCGGCATCGACGACGAGTTCGACGCCGACAAGGCTCGCTACCACCGGATCATCCTGATGACCGACGCCGACGTGGACGGCGCGCACATCCGCACGCTCCTCCTCACGTTCTTCTTCCGCCACATGCGCCCGCTGATCGAGCGCGGCTACGTCTACATCGCGATGCCGCCGCTCTACCGGATCGCGAAGGGGAAGGACGTGCGCTACGCGTACAACGAGGCCGAGCGCGAGAAGGCGCTCGAGGAGGTCGGGCGGAAGGGGATCCACATGCAGCGTTACAAGGGCCTGGGCGAGATGAATCCCGAGCAGCTGTG
>DASVDZ010000062.1:0-7744 GCA_036380835.1 Candidatus Eiseniibacteriota bacterium
ACCTGGCGCGACGCGACGCTCACGATGCCCGCCGGGATGGAGATCGATCTCGGCGGCATCGGGAAGGAGTACGCCGTCGACCGGGCCGCCGGGCTCATCGGCGCGCGAACCGCCAGCGCGCACCTCGTCAACTTCGGCGGCGATCTCTTCGCGAGCGGCCCGCGGCGCGGCGGGCGCCCGTGGATCGTCGGCGTGGACGATCCCGACCGGACCGGGCAGGCCGCGCTCTTCCGCATCGAGCTCGTGCGCGGCGGCCTCGCGACGACCGGCGACGCGCGTCGGTACGTGCTCTGGAAGGGCCGCCGCCTCGGCCACATCCTGAATCCGAAGACCGGATGGCCCGTCGACGCGCCGCCGCGCGCGATCACCGTTCTCGGCCGGACCTGTCTCGAGGCCGGCACGCTCTCGACCCTCGCCTACCTGCAGGGCCCCGGCGCCCAGGACTTCCTGCGCGAGCAGGGCGTCGACTTCCGCATCGTCTAGACGCGACATTCCGGGAACCGGCGACGGCGTTCCGCGGTATCAGACACACGACGTCCGGGCAGCGCGGCCGGACCACATGCATCGCCCCGGGGGGAGCGGAGGACCCGGTTGCCTGACCGACGTCCCACCTCACCCACGTCCCACCCCGTCATCGCCCTCCGCATCCTGCCCCTCGCCCTGGCACTGCTCGCGGGCTCCGGCGCGTCGCCCGCTTCCGTCGACGGCCTGGCCGAACCCGCGGACACCGCGCGCGCCATCGGCGGTCGAAGCGGCTGGATCGTCTCGCTCGCCGAGCCCTGCCGCGATACGCTCGCCGCCCCCGCCGCCGACGTGATCGACGCCGCCGAGCGGTGCCTCGAGGCCGACGACTGGAGGGTGCAGAGCCGGGACCGGTCCCAGGGCGATCTCGTGACCGGCTGGAAGGAGTTCCATCATCCGCTCGCGCGCCTGCTCCTCGGCCGCGTCGACGCGCGGTGCGCGGTCGCGATCCGCTCGCTCGACGACGAGCGCACGCTCGTCGTCTTCCAGGGAGCCCTCGCCTCGCGCGAGCGGCTCGACGGGAACCCCGCGTTCACCCTCGCCATGCACAAGTATCGGGACGCCGCGCGGGACTGGCAGCGGGAGGTCCGGGGCGACCTCTCGATCCGCCGCGTGCTTCGCGCCGACGCGCGGTGACGCCGAGGGCTAGCGGAAGTCCTTGATCAGGACGACGTCCGAGGATGACTCCCCGTACGTGAAGAGGATCCGCTTCCCGTCGCGCGTCCATGTGACGTCCGGAATCGCGCCCGTCTTGAAGTCGGTGACCTGCCTCGCGTTCCGGCCGGCCGCGTCCGCGACCCAGACGTTCGGCCGACCGCGGTCGAGGCAAACGAGGGCGACGCGCTTGCCGTCGGGCGAGAACTCGTAGCCGAGGATGCCGCCGTGAGCCCAGCGGAAGAGGAGCGCCGGCGCCGACGCCTCGATCCCAATGCGATAGAGCGCCGAGGAATCGCGCCCGATCTGGACGAACGTGACTCCGTGACCGTCCGGGGACCATCGTGGCGAGAGCCCCCCCGGCGGCGTCATGACCGAGGCGACCGGCGCACCGCCGTCGCGCGGGACGATCGTGTAGACCGTCCGGAGCCGGCCGTCCACCTCGCGCAGGTCGCTGACCGCCACGTCGGAGCCGTCGGGAGAATAGCCCAGGCCAATGCCCTCACCTTTGGCGAAATAGCGCGCTTCTCCTCCTCGGCACTGCACGGTCCAGATCTCGCCCGGCTTGTCGAGTCGCGTGAAGACGACCGCCGATCCGTCCGGGCTCGGCCCGAAGGTCGCGGGCCCTCCGGTTTCTGCGAGAGGCCGTGCGTTCCCTCCGTCCAGATCGGCGCAGTACAGGCGGGCGACGAGATCCGGCTCGTCGAATCGAACGAAGAAGATCGATTTCCCCGCCGTGCGCAGGTTCGTGGCGAATCCCTTGCTCGGGGTGATCGCCCGCGGCTCCCCGCCGGCCGGCGCGAGGGCGAAGACCACCGGGCGTTGACCTCGTGTTGCCGTGAAGAAGATCGTACCGTCGTCTCCGGGCGAGAAGACCTGGACCGCATTCTCGCTGGTGGTCGCCGAGGTGAGCGGGCGGGCGTCGTAGTCCGCGGTCGGATTCGCCGCCCAGATGTTCACCGTCCGCTGGTTCTGAATCGCGGCGATCGTGTTGCCGTCCGAGGCGACGCTCAGCGTGGCGTACTGATTGAGGTCGTTGGTGATCCGGTGCCATCGGCCTCCCGGCATATCGAGGATCCCGACCTGCGCCACGGGCGTCCCCGTGAGGTCGAGCCCGCCAATCACGAGACCGCTGCCGTCGGGAAGCCACGCGACATCCTGGGCCACCGGCCACGGGACGGCGGGCGGCGCTTCCAGGCGGCCGTCCTTCACGCGGCAGATTGCGACCTGGGGCAAAGACCGCCCGGATCGCGTCTTCCGAAGCTGGATGACGGCGATCCGCCCGCCGTCCGGCGACCAGGAGGGCGCCTCGGTGAGCATCACGTCCTCCCCCTGCGTCCGCGTCACGATCCGCTCCCGGCCCGATTCGATGTCGGCGACCACGAGCACGGTGGTCTGCGCTTGCGGGAGGCCGCGCACGAAGCAAACCCGCTTCCCGTCGGGGGCGAAGGACACACGCGTGTCGACGTCGAACAGACGCTTCGTCGGGGAGCCGCCGAGCGAGGGGACCTGGAAGAGCGCGCTGTAGTTCGGCGAGTCCGGATCGCGCCCGAGGAAGTAGAGGTAGTCGCCGTCGTTCGAGAACCGAAGGCCGCGCGGCTCGTCCGAGCGGTCCGAGACGATGTCGACGTCGCTTCCCGTGGCCACTTGGCGGACCTTGACGCTCCGGTGTCCGAACGGGCCGGTGACGAAGGCCAGATAGCGGCCGTCCGGCGAGAGGGCCGCGTCGCGCACGTCCCCGACGCTCGTGAGCGTGGAGATCTGCATCCGCTGGAACCCGGCGTTGGACCCGTTCCCGCCGCGGCGAAGGCCCCAGACGGCCACGGCGATCGCGATGGCGGCGATCAGGACGGCCCCCCCGATCAGGACGGCGCTCCGTCGCGACGAGCGGGCCGCCACGGCGGCGGACGCCGGGGTCGCCGACGACCCCGACGGCGAGAGCGAGTCGTATTCGTCGACGATCTCGCGCAGCTCGAGGGCCAGGTCCTTCGCCGACTGGAGCCGCTGCTCGGGATTCTTGGCGAGGCAGCGCCGGATCAGGCGCCGCACCTCGGCGGGAGCGGAGGCGTTCAGATCCTCCACGGGGAGCGGCTTGTCGTGGAGGATCTTGTGCATCGTCTCGACGTCCGAATCGGCCGCGAACGCCTTCGACCGCGTGACCGCCTCGTAGAGGATCGTCCCGAACGAGAAGATGTCGGAGCGGTGATCGACCGCCTTTCCCTGCACCTGCTCGGGCGACATGTAGCCGACCGTCCCCAGCACGACGCCGGCGCGGGTCCCCTCCTCCGCCTGGGTCGCGCCCGACGTGGCGTCCCCCTCGGCGATTCCCCGCTCCGTGAGCTTGGCGAGGCCGAAGTCGAGGATCTTCGTGAACCCGTCCTTCGAGACCATGATGTTGCTCGGCTTCAGGTCGCGATGGACGATTCCCGCCGCGTGCGCCTTGGCGAGGCCCTCCGCCGCCTGGGCGAGGTAGCCGAGGAGCGTGCGGAGGTCGGACTTCTCCTGATGGATCTTCGCGCCCAGGGTCTCGCCCGACACGAGCTCCATCGAGATGTAGTGGACCGAGCTCGACTCCGCGTCGGCGGGCGGCGCGCCCTCGGCGGGTCGCACCTCCTCCTGGCCGATCTCGTAGATCGTGACGATGTTCGGGTGGTTGAGCGAGGACGCCGACTTCGCCTCGCGGATGAAGCGGCGCACCCGGTCCTCGCTCCGCGTGAGCTCCGGCGGGAGGATCTTGAGCGCGACGTTCCGCTCCAGCGTCTGGTCCTGCGCCAGATAGACCTCGCCCATGCCTCCCGCGGCGAGCGGGCTCACGATGCGGTAGTGGGCGATCTGGTCCTGGGGATGAAGCGCCCGAGCCGTTTTCAAGCGATCCGATCTCCGATCTCCACGCGGGGTCCTACCCTGGCGGCGTCCGCTCCTGGCGAGCGAGCGCCGACGGCGCGCGGGACAGGTGAGAATACGCGCGATCCGGGGGGGAAGCATTGGAAGAAATGGACGGCGCGGCCGTGGCGGGGTGGGACGGCGCGCGATGTCAGTCGGGCTCGGGACCCGCCTTGCGGCGCGTGTAGACCACGCGGAACTGGAGCGCCAGCACGACGCGACAATCGCCGCAGGCTTCCTCGGCCTGGTCGGCTCGCACCGGATCCGCGGCGACTTCGAATCCGGCCGATTCGTAGAGGCGCACGTACTCCTCCACCCGGCGCGCCTCCACGACGAAGCGGCGCTCCCAGCCGTCCGCGATCCGCGCCGGATCGGAGCGGATCCGCGATTCGGCGTGGGCTCGGAGCGCCTCCCCGCGCACGACGGCCGCGAGCGGCGCCGATTCCTCGCTCATCCGTTGCCTCCCGGGCGGCCCGACGCGGCGTGCGGCGGCTCGGCGGCGCCGCGGTCGCTCCCGTCCCGTTCGAGCTGCGCCATGCGGATGTGCCCGAGCCGGGCCGCGCCGAGAGCGGAGACGAACTGGACCAAGTCCCCCGGCGGCACGTTCACGCCGGCGTGCAGCGCCTCCCGGGCGACCCGGGCCATGGTCTCGAAGCGGAGAATCCCGCCGATCAGGGTGAACTCGGGCTCCATCTTCACGCGCTTCATGAGCTGCACCGAGCGGTAGACAAGCGACACGATCGCGCCGTGCATGATGTCGGCGGGCGCGACCCCCTGGGAGAGGTGGTTGATCACCTCGGACTCGGCGAAGACGGCGCAGACGCCCGAGATGGCCGGATACTCCTTCGAGGTCGCGACCAGCGGCCCGATCTCCTCGGTCGAATAGCCCATGTACCGCGCCGTCTTCTCGAGGAACGCGCCCGTCCCCGCGGCGCACTTGTCGTTCAGGCGGAACGACTTCACCTTCGCCCCCTCGTCGAGGCGGCTCGCCTTCATCGTCTGGCCTCCCACGTCGAGCACCGTCCGCGTGTTCGGGAAGAGGAGCGTCGTGCCGCGCGCTGCCGCGGTGATGTCGGTCACGTGGATGTCGGCGAAGGTGGCCTGATGCCGGCCGAATCCGGTGGCGACGACGTAGTCGAGGTCGTCCCGCACCGCGCCGGTCGAGGCGAGCGCGGCGTCCAGCGCGCGGGCCGCGGCCTCCGTGAGACGGAATCCCGTGGGCTCGATCGCGCGGCCGAGGATCGAGCCATCGTCCCGGAGCAGGAGCGCCTTCACGTACGTCGATCCGACGTCGATCCCGGCGGTCACGCTCACGGGGCCGCCCTCCGCTCGCGCGCCGGCGCGCGGCTCGCCAGGATGTGGTCCCGGGCGAAGAGCGCGGCGCCGATGGCGCCCATGTAGTGCGACTCCTCGCTCACGTTCACCGCGAGGCCGAGCTCGCGGTTGAGCGACGCGATCATCGCGACGTTCCGGGCGACGCCGCCGGTGAAGGTCACCTCCGGCTCGACGCCCACGCGCCAGAGGAGCCCCACCGATCGAGACGCGATCGACTGGTGCACGCCAAGGAGGATGTCCTCGATCTTCTTCCCCTTCCCGAGCCAGGACAGGACCTCGGTTTCCGCGAAGACGGTGCACGTGGTGCTGATCTTGACCGGCCGCTCGCCGCGCAGCGCGGTCGGGCCGAGCGTTTCGAGCGGGATGTCGAGGGCGGCCGAGGCCGCGCCCAGGAACCGCCCGGTCCCCGCGGCGCACTTGTCGTTCATGCAGAAATCGAGGATTTCCCCTCGGGCGGAGACGCGGATCGCCTTGGTGTCCTGTCCGCCCATGTCGACCACGGTGCGGGTGCCCGGGAACAGGTGCACCGCTCCGCGACCGTGGCAGCTGATCTCGGTCACCTGGGTGTTGCCGAACGTGACCTTGTAGCGCCCGTAGCCCGTCCCGACGACGAACTCGACCTCTTCCTCGCGCAGGTCCGCGCCCGACAGCGCGTCCTGGAACGCGGTCTCCGCCGCGCGCATCACGTTCGCCCCGGTCGGGGTGAGCGATCGGCCGACGACGACGCCCGCCTCGTCGAGGATCACCGCCTTGGTCTGCGTGGAGCCCACGTCCACGCCCGCGCCGTACGCCATTCGCTCCTCCTCTCTCCGGTCAGCCGCGCGCCGTCTCCGCGACGCGCCGCCGCGATTCGAGCCCTTCGAAGAACGCGTCGACCCGATTCTTGAGCTGCGCCTCGGAGACGACGCGGCGGTCCATCATGTCCGACTCGACGAACAGGCTCGGCACGTCGCGGAGCTCCATGAGGGCCCGCCGGTTGTCGGCGAGGCCGGTCGAGACCGTGCGGCAGCTCTTGATCGGGTGAAACACGACGCCGTCCGCAGCGTAGTCGTCGATCATGGTCGCGAGCGCGCGAGTCTGGAAGAACATGCTGTCCATGGAGTCGCGCACGCCGAGGAGCAGCCCCTCCGCCAGCGATTCGACCGGGCGGCTCAGGTCGTACTGGAACCCGAGGTTCGAGCCGCCCGAGGCGAACCAGAGATAGGTGGAATGGACGAACGTGCCGCCGTGCTCGGTGAAGAGCTCGGTGAAGCGGCGGAAGATCGGGTAGCAGGGCACGCCGACGAAGAGGAGCCGGAACCGCTCGTCCACCAGCGTGCCGATCCCCCGATCGCGCTTCAGCTCCATCTCTTCGACGAGCTGCGTGAAGTACGCGGCGCCCTCGGGAGCCCCGCGGAACCCGTTCGACACGCCGAGATAGATCGTCCCGTCCGAGAGGCCGTTGAAGAGCGAGGGGCGGCTCCGGTTCAGCTCGAGGACGCGCTTCCATCCCGCGCTCATGGCGTTCGCGTGCGTGAGGTGCTCGCGAAGGCGATCGACGTCGAAGCGGGTCCCCGTCACTCGCGTCAAGAGCTCGATCAGCTCCCGGAGCTGCGCCGTCACGTAGCGCCGGTCGTTCTCGAAGTCGCGGTCGCCCGGACCCGGCGAGAGGCCGTCCGCGCGCGATCCCGGGACGTCGAGCACCGAGACGGGCATCCCGTACATCCGCTCCCAGATCTCCGCCCATTTGATGTACGTGTTGCACGCGTTCGTGAGCACGGCGATCTTGGGCTTCGGAATCCGCCCCATCGGCAGCTCCCCGTTCCGCCGCTGGGTGGCCACGTCCGCCTTCACGTAGCCGCAGATGTCGGGCGAGTACCCGAGATCCTCCGCCTCGTTCAGGTACTCGTGGGCCACCTTGCGCACGGCCGTCTGGAGCGAGTTGATCTCCGGAAAGACGATCGGGAGGTCGAAGACGCGGAGCAACTCCACGAGGCTCCCCATGACGAACACGTACGCCCCGCCTTGCCCCTCGGCCGCGGCCCGCGTCAGCCCGTCGAACCACTCGCGGAAGAGGCGCGCGCCCTCGCGGTTGCCCCGCCCGACGATTTCCTCCTCGACTCGATTCGGCGTCATCGGCGCTCCTCAGTCGAACATCAGGTTCTCGACGAACGTCTCCAGCTGGATCTCCAGGTGGTCGAAGCTCGTCATGTTCTCCTCGAACTCGCTCACGAAGTAGGGCACGTGCGCCGCATCCAGCGCGCGCACGTACGTCACCTGCTCCTCCAGGCCCGGCTCGCACATCTTCGCCGCCGTGACGATCGCCGCCTGCGCGCCCGCCTCGCGGATGCGCGCGAGCAGCATCTGCTCC
>DASVDZ010000063.1:0-3164 GCA_036380835.1 Candidatus Eiseniibacteriota bacterium
GAAAAGGGCCGTTCCGATCGTGAATCGGAACGGCCCCGAGAACTCGACGTCGGAAGCTACTTCTTGCGTCGCTGCGAGACGAAGAGCCCCGCCAAGCCGGTGCCGAAGAGCGACAGGGTTCCCGGCGCGGGCACGCTGCCACCGCTTCCGCCACTACCGCCGCTTCCGCCGCTGCCTCCGCTCCCGCCACCTTCGGACGTGGCGTCGTGGGAGAAGGGCGCGAAGACGTAGTGGGTCTGCACGTGCGCGCCGGCGCCCGTGTAGTAGTGGTCGAAGGCGTCGAAATGGACCGCGTCATATCCCGAAACGTGGATCATGAACTTCTTGATCTCGCCGGTGCCGGTCCCCGTCTCGCCGGGCTGATAGTCCTGGATCGCGTCCGACGTCTGCGTGAAGTCGCCGATGGTCCAGTAGAGATGCCCGTCGGCGTTCGCGAACTCCTCGTGACTGAGCAAGCCCGCGTACCCGGGTCGATTCAGATCCGGGTTGAGATCCTGAGCGAGTGGAGAGCCCGACGGGAGCGGCGACACGGTGACGGCGCCCGTCGTTCCGTAGAACGAGGCCGCGAGATCGACGTTGTCGATCTCGCCCTTACCGCCGACGTCGCCCACGACCCAGAGCTCGAAATCGGTGTCGGTGATGATCCACGACTCGAGGTTCACGTCGTAGACCGCGTCGGGGCTGTAGATCTGGAGGGCAGGAAGAGCGCGCGCAGGCGCGGCCGTGAACGCGGCGCATGCGGCGAAAAGCATCATTGCGATCAGCGGACGGGTACGCGACACGATTCGGCTCCTCTTCCGTTTCCTGCTCCGGGATACAGCCCTTAGACCGAGGGCGCACTCGATGCGCCTCGATCCACGTGTGTCATTATTCCATTTCACGCGGACACCGGTCAACAGCAATCTTGTTGAGACCCTGTGCCCGCTTCACTTACTGCACATAAGAGTATCGCCCACGCTAGTCACTGTCAATGCAAATTTCAATGCGCGCAGCACGTTTTTGTTTTGTTTCTATAACATATTGCATAACAATGATTTAACATGATGCGATATGAGACGTCAATCGTTTACTGTTCGGCTCCCTGTTGCCGAATCAGGCGTTCCAAGTGAGCTGCGTACCGTCGCGAAGCCGCGTGGAGGAGGACAAGGGCCTCGCGCGTGACCATCCCCCGCTTTCGATCCGCGCCGCAGAGAAGGAATCCGACGAGGTCCTCCTCGCCAGCCAGCGGAATCGCGCAGGCGGCCTCGCATGCGGCGATCTGCTCCCCGTTCTCCACGTAGATCGACACGTACTCGAGATCGTCGGTGCGCCCACGTAGGTAGATCGGACGACGCGCACGCCGGAGTTCCACCGCGAGAGGCTCGGTCTCGAGCACCGAGACGCAGGGACCGGGCTCCAGCGTGCTCGCGACGGATCGAAACGCGATCGGGTCGGTCCGGGCGAGGAAGAGCGTGACCGGATCCAGCCCCGCGACCTCGCGCGCGTTGGCCGGGATCATGTCGCAGAGCTCCCGCAGGGACCGCGCCTTCTCGAGCGGCGAGAGCGCGCCGGCGGCGAGGCGACTCCCCGCCGCGCGCGGGTCGGCCCAGAGCGGGTCGAGCATGCGCTGGAATCGGCGCCGGATCCGGTTCGAGATCGCGAGCGCGAAGACGGCGAAGAGCAGTCCGGCGATCGTGAGCACGAAGAGTCCCCGTCCGAGGCTCAATCCCAGCTCGTGCGTGAGCCAGAGTAGCGCGCTCGTCCCGAAGAGGAACCCGCCCGCGATCAGGATCGACGTCGTCGCCGACACGGGGTGGCGGTTCCGCATCGCGCGCGCCTCCCCCACGCGGCCGCGGATGAAGGAGAGCGGGAGGAGGAGCGAGACGGTCATCACCGGAATGGAGCCGAGCGCGATGTCGCCGATGGCGAACGAGCCGGCGAGGAGGCCGGTCGAGATGACGTAGCCGAAGAACCCGATCGCGATCAGGACGCCGGCCAGGGCCGGGCGGAAGGCGTGGCGGTAGCGGCGCGGGAGCGACAGGTGGGTCGCCTCGAACTGCGCCGCCACGAGGCCGAGATTCAGGAGCACGACGTAGAGGATGGCGCGGTCGTCGCCGTGGAGGGGAAACGCCGGCGCGATGCGCGAGAGCTGCGGGACGTCGATGTCCCGCCGAAAGACGGCGGCGGCGAGCGCGCCGAGGCCGAGGATCGTCTGCAGCATGAGATAGGGGCCCCAGAGACCGAAGCCTCGTGCTCCCCCGCGCCGGCCCACGAAGAGCGCGAGCAAGAGCCAGAGCGCGGTGACCGGAATCGCGAGCGCCAGCGCGAGCGCGAACCAGACCGTGCGGCTCCACTCCGTGAGCTCCCACACGGCGCGGGCGAGGCCGAACTGGAGAACGCCGAGGAGCGCGAGCGCCGCGGCCGCCAGGAAGGAGACGAGCCTTCCCGGGCTGAGGATGAGAACGAGGGTCCCGGCCAGGACGGCCGCGAGGCCGCCCGCCACGAGGAGGAGGACCTCCATCAGGAGGCCTCCCTCGCTTCCCCGCCCGGGAGCAGGCCGAGCTCCCGGAGGCGCGACGCCGCCGAGCGGAACGGCGTCCTGCCGAGCAGCGCGACCAGGAGCGGCGCCGTGCGACGGAGCCCCGCGTAGTGGGTCCACGTGGCGCGCCGCGAGGGGCCGACGGTCGGCTGGTCCGGATCGATCTCCCAGGGATGCACGTTCAGGATGAACGGCGCTCCGTGGGAGACGTGGCGGTCGAGCGCGAGGCGGGAGATCCAGGCCGGCAGGAGCCTAAGGTAGGCGCCCGCGAGCACGGGAAGGCGCGCGACGCCCAGAGAGAGGGTCGGGAGCGGGAACTCCGCGAGCGTCGCGCCGGCTGGTCCGGCGATCCGCGCGGGCGCGACCGGGCCCTCGGGGTAGCCGTAGCGCCGTCTCCGGATCGGATAGACGCTGGAGTCGTACGCGTAGCCGGTCTCGGCGAGCACGTCGATCGCCCAGAGCGTCTCGGCGCGGACGCTGTAGCTGGGCGCGCGATAGCCGAGCACCGGAGCCTGCGCCAGATCCTCGAGGAGCGCCCGCGACTCGCGCGCGTCGGCGCGGAACGTATGGGGCGTCAACTCCCCGAGCATCCTGTGATCCATCCCGTGCGAGGCGACCTCGTGCCCGCGGCGGGCGATCTCGCGAA
>DASVDZ010000064.1:0-275610 GCA_036380835.1 Candidatus Eiseniibacteriota bacterium
GGCGTTCTGGTCCGTGTGCAGGTAGACGCTCACGTTCGTCGCGACGCCGTTCGCGTTCATCACGTCGGCCGTCGTGTTGACCCCGTCACCGTTGGTGTCGAGGTACATGTACTGAGCGTGGGACGTCCCTGCGAAACCAGCCATCGCCACGACCGCGAACAGAATCGTGAGAAGCCGTACGGCGAACTTCATGATTGCCTCCTCAGACGTGGGAACGAATGGGTGTCCCGATCGATCCAACCTGAAGCCCTGAGCTGTAAGGACGACTCCCCCGGCCGCACGCGGAGCCGCGCGGCTTTTCTCTGCGCCGCCCGAGGAGCGTCGGGCGGGTGGTTCGGTTCGTTACCTGTCAGATCGGCGAACGCCGGCTTGTGCCGCGTGCCGCGGCCGGAGGGGGGATCTCGGCGGACCGCCGTTGACCGACACGTTCTTCCGAACCTCTGTGACGACGAGCGCAAATGATAGCAGAATTTCGCCTTCCGGTCAAGCGCCGCGCGCCGGAGCGCCGGCGCGCCGGCGCATTTCCTCGCGGACCCAGGCCCCCTGCTCGGTGGTGGAGACGCCGCTGTCGGTGCCGGCCGACCGGAGCCGCCCTCCGGCGAAGAGCGAGCGGACCGATTCGTAGATCAGGTCCGCGGCCTCCCGCTCCCCGACGTGCTCGAGGAGCATCTGGGCCGCGAGGATCGCGCCCACGGGCGAGGCGACGTTCCGACCGGCGTGCTTCGGGGCCGAGCCGTGGATCGGCTCGAACATCGAGACCCGCCCCGGATGGATGTTTCCCGAGGCGGCGACGCCGAGGCCCCCCTGAATGGCCGCGCCCAGGTCCGTGAGGATGTCGCCGAACATGTTCGACACGACGACGGTGTCGAAGCTCTCCGGGTTCTTCACGAGCCACATGCACGCGGCGTCGATGTAGGCGTGGTCGCGGCTCACGTCCGGATACTCGCGGCCGACCTCGTCGAACGCGCGCGTCCAGAGATCCATCGCGCCGACCGCGTTCGCCTTGTCCACCAGCGTGAGCTTCTTCCGCTTCGCGCGGCTTCGGCAGAGGTCGAAGGCGTAGCGGATCACGCGCTCGACGCCCTTCCGCGTGAACATCATCTCCTGCACCGCGACCTCGTCCGGCGTCCCCTTCTTCAGGAAGCCGCCGATCCCGGCGTAGACGTCCTCGGTGTTCTCGCGCACCACGATCAGGTCGACGTCGTCCGGGCCCTTGCCCTTGATCGGGCAGAGGTCGGCGTGGAAGAGGCGGATCGGGCGGAGGTTCACGAACAGATCGAGGCCGAACCGGATCCCCGAGATGATCGCGCGCTCGAGGAGGCCGGTCGGGAGGCGCGGGTCGCCGATCGCGCCGAGGAGGATCGCGTGGTGCCCGCGCATCTCCTCGAGCGCCGAGGCGGGGAACGATTCGTTCGTCCTCAGGTAGTGCTCCGCGCCGAACGGATAGTCGATCCGCTCGACCGTGAACCCGCGGATCTCGGAGGCCAATTCGATCGTCGCGAGGGCCTCGCGGGTCACTTCGGGTCCGATCCCGTCGCCGGGCAGGACCGCGATCCGGTACGTCTTAGCCATGGGATTTCGCTCCGCTCGGGGCGCGCTTCCAGTCCCGCACCGCCGCTTCCAGTTCGTCGTCCTCGAAGACCGTGTCCCGCTGCTTGGCGAGCGCGAAGAGATGCTCGACGAGCGGGCGCTCGGGCGCGTGCCCGTGCGCGGTCAGCCAATGGATCACGTTCGATTCGCCGCACATGGGCCCGACGTCGATCTCCTGCTTCCTCCCCAGCATTCCCGCCGGGACGCTGGAGTAGACGCGGTCGGCCAGCCACGCGTCCCCCTTCTTCTCGGCCTTGATCACCGCGGCGGCGTGCACGCCGGTCCCGGTCCGGAACGCGTCCCGCCCCAGCGCGGGATAGTTGTGCGGGATCGGGACGCGGCACGCGCGGGACACGAGCGCCGCGTATTCGGGCAGGGTGGTCAGGTCGGGATCGAGCCAGCCCAGGAGCTTCAGGTTGATCAGGATGAGATCGAGCGGCGCGTTCCCGACGCGCTCCCCCACCCCGAGGATCGTGCCGTGCACGCGGTCGGCCCCGGCGAGGAGCGCCGCGAGCGCATTCGCCACGCCCAGGTCGCGGTCGCGGTGCCCGTGCCAGTCGACGCCGATCGTCTCCCCGGTCGCGTCGACGACGCCGCGCATGAAGCGGATGATCCGCGCCGCCCCTTCCGGCGTCGCGTGGCCGACCGTGTCGGAGACGCAGACGCGGCGGGCGCCGCACCGGATCGCCGTGGCGTAGAGCTGCCGGAGGATCTCGGGGCGCGCCCGCGTGGTGTCCTCGGTCACGTACATGACGGGGACCCCGTTCTTCACCGAGTACGTGACCGCCTCCTCGGTGTGCCGGAGCAGGCGGTCCAGGTCCCAGTCCTCCGCGTACTGACGGATCGGGCTCGAGCCGATGAACGTGGCCGCCTCGATCCGGATCCCCGTCTTCTGCGTGATGTCGATGATCGGGTCGATGTCGTTCTTGTGGGTTCGCGCGGCGCAGTAGGGCTCGATCGGGAGCTTGGCGCGCGCGATCTCGCGCGCGAGGGCGAGGGCCGCCTCCTTGGCGCGCGGACCGGCCCCCGGCAGGCCGATGTCGTTTCCATGGACCCCGATCCGCGCCTGGAGGTGGAGCGCGCGGATCTTGTCCTCGATCGGCGGGTCGGCGACCGAGGGCGACTGGAGCCCGTCGCGAAGCGTCTCGTCCACGACCTGGACCCGCCGCGGCGGCCGGGGCGGCGGCTCGTCGCCCACGTTCCAGTCGTAGATGAGATCGCGCTCGCTCGGGTTCGTCACGGAAGCGCTTCCACCACGATGGCGATCCCCTGGCCGCCGCCGATGCACGCGCTCGCGACGCCCCACCGCTTCTTCCGCCGCCTGAGCTCGTAGAGGAGCGTCAGGACGAGGCGGGTTCCCGTCGCGCCGAGCGGGTGGCCGAGCGCGATGGCGCCGCCGTTCACGTTGGTCTTCTCGCGCGGATTGCCCAGCTCCTTCTCGACGGCCAGGTACTGCCCGGCGAACGCCTCGTTGATCTCGAAGAGGTCGACGTCGTCCACGGTGAGCCCGGCCAGCTTGAGCGCCGCGCGCGTGGAGGGCACCGGTCCGATCCCCATCGTCTCGGGGTCGACGCCCGTGACCGCCCAGGAGGCGATCCGCCCCATCGGCGAGAGGTTCCGCTTCTCGGCGTGCCGCGCCGTGGTCACGACGAGCGCGGCCCCGCCGTCGACGATCCCGCTCGCGTTGCCGGCGGTCACGAACGAGTCCTTCCCGAACGCGGGGGGCAGCTTGGCGAGCCCCTCGAGCGTGGCGCCGTCGAAGCAGTGGTCGTCCTTGTCGACCGGCTTCGGATCGCGCCCCGGCGGCGTCACGGCGACGATCTCCTCGGAGAGGACGCACGAGTCGATGGCGCGCCGCCCCTCGGTGTTGGACCGAAGCGCGAATTGGTCCTGCTCCTCGCGGGAGATCTGGTAGCGCCGGGCGAGGTTGTCGGACGTCTGCGCCATGAAGAGGCCGCAGTAGCTGTCCTTGAGCGAGACCATCAGCGAGTCCTCGAGCGCGCCCTGCCCCAGCCTGAGCCCGGAGCGCGCGCCGCGGATCACGAACGGAGCCTGGCTCAGGTTCTCCATGCCGCCCGCGAGGACGAAGTTCGCCTCGCCGAGCTGGAGGAGCTGCGCCCCGCAGATCACCGATTGGATCCCGGAGCCGCAGAGCCGGTTCACCGTGAGCGCCGGGACCGGAACGGGGATGCCCGCCTTCAAGCCGACGTGGCGCGCGCCGTAGAGCGCGTCGCCGCTCGTCTGGAGCGCGTTCCCCATCACGACGTGGTCGATGATGTCGGGAGGGACCTTCGAGCGCTCGAGCGCCGCCTTCGCGGCCACGGCGCCCAGATCGATCGCGGAGACGTCCTTGAGCGCCCCGCCCGGCTTGCCGTTTCCGGCCCGGCCGCCGACCCATTCGGTCATCGGCGTCCGCGCTCCGTTCAGGATGACGACTTCTTCACGTGCCATGGCGTCCGTCCGCCTTCCTATTTCTTGGTGTAGTCGTAGAAACCGCGACCCGACTTGCGGCCCAGGTGGCCCGCCAGGACCATCCGCTTCAGGAGGGGGGGCGCGGCGAAGCGCGGCTCCCGGAACTCCTCGAACATGATGTTGGCGATGTAATAGGTGGTGTCAAGCCCCACGAAGTCGAGGAGCGTGAGCGGACCCATCGGATAGCCGCATCCGAGCTTCATCCCGTTGTCGATGTCGTCCCGGGTCGCGATGCCCGATTCGAGCACGCGGACGGCGTCGAGCAGGTAGGGCACCAGGAGCCGGTTCACCACGAAGCCCGGCGTGTCCTGGCAGAGGACGGGCGTCTTCCCGATCTGGATCACGTACCCCTGCGCGCGCGCGAAGGCGGCGTCCGACGTCAAGATCGCGCGGATGATCTCGACCAGCTTCATGAGCGGGACCGGGTTGAAGAAGTGGAGGCCCAGGACCCGTTCCGGGTGCTTCGTGGCGGCCGCGATCTCCGTGATCGAGAGCGAAGAGGTGTTGCTCGCGACGATCGCGTCGGGCGCCACGATTTGGTCGAGCGCCGTGAAGAGCTGGCGTTTGAGATCGAGGTTCTCGACCGCCGCCTCGATCACCAGCTCGGAGCCCTTCAGGTCCTCGAGCTTCGTCGTTCCCTTCAAGTTCGCGAGGACCTTGTCGCGGTCCTCCGCGGTGACCTTCCCCTTGGCGACGCCGTCCTCCAGGAACTTCCGGATCCGCCCCATCCCCCTGTCGAGCGCCGCCTGATCGATCTCGCGCACCCAGGTCGTGATACCCGCCTGGGCGCTCACCTGCGCGATGCCGGAGCCCATCAAGCCGCATCCGACGACGCCGATCGTCTTCATCGCCATGGAATTCGTTCCTCCCTTCCCTAGGAAACGCCGTTTCGATCGAGCTCGAGCGCGACCCCGAGTCCGCCGCTCACGCAGAGCGTGGCGAGACCGAGGCGGGCCTGACGCCGCTCCATCTCGTAAAGGAGCGTCGTGACGATCCGCGCGCCGGTGCACCCGATCGGGTGGCCGAGCGCGATCGCGCCTCCGTTCACGTTGAGCCGCTTCCGGTCGAAGCGGAGCTCGCGGTCGCACGCCAGGACCTGCGCGGCGAACGCCTCGTTCAGCTCGACCAATTCGTAGGCGTCGAGCGAGCGGCCCGTCTTCCGGAGCACCTCCTTCACCGCGGGCACGGGGCCGATCCCCATGATCGAGGGGTCGACGCCGACGAGCGCGCTCTCGCCGAGCCACGCCTGCGGCACGAGCCCGCGCTCCTTCACCACCGACTCCGCGACGACGAGGAGCGACGCCGCGCCGTCGGTGATCCCCGAGGAGTTCCCCGCGTGGACCGTCCCGCCCTGGCGGAAGACCGCGGGGAGCTTGGCGAGGTCGGCGAGCGTCGTGTCCGGCCGCGGGTGCTCGTCCGAGGAGACGACCGTCTCCCCTTTTCGTCCCGCCACCGTCACCGGGACGATCTCGCGTGAGAAGCGCCCCTCGCGCGCCGCCTCTCCCGCCCGGCGCTGGCTCTCGAGCGCGAACTCGTCCTGCTCGGCGCGGCCGATCGAGTAGAGGTCGGCGAGCTTCTCCGCCGTCTCCCCCATGACCATGCCGCAGATCGGATCGAGGAAGCCGTCCCGGTACATGCCGTCGACCAGGGGCGCGTTCCCGAGCCGGTAGCCGAGCCGGGCGCGGTCGAGGTAGTAGGGAACCCGCGTCATGTTCTCGGCGCCGCCGGCGAGCACCACGCGCGCGCGCCCGAGGCGGATCTGGTCGGCCGCGTGGAGGATCGCCGCGATCCCCGACGCGCAGGCCTGGTTCAGCGTGTAGGCGGTCCGCTCCTCCGGGATCCCCGAGGCGATCAGGATCTGGCGCGCCGGATTGGGTCCGCCCCCAGCCTGGCGCGCGCAGCCGTAGATCAGGAGGTCGACGTCCGCCGGCGCGAAGCCGCTCCGCGTCAGGAGCGCGCGCGTGACGACCGTGCCGAGCGCGGCCGCGGGAAGATCGGCGAAGCTGCCGAGGAATTTTCCGATCGGCGTCCTCGCGGACGCGACGATCGCCACCCGTTCCATGGGGGAAGCTCCGGGGTCGCGGCGCCGTTCAGGCGCCGGTGAAGTTGGGCTTGCGCTTCTCGAGGAACGCCTTCAGGCCTTCCCGCATGTCTCCCGTCGCCGAGAGGAGCCCGAAGTAGGTCGACTCCTGGGCCAGGCCGTGCTCGAGGTCGGTCTCGAGGCCGCGGATCGCGGCGTCCATCGCGCAGCGCACCGCGATCGATCCCTTGGCGAGGATCTCGCCCGCGACCTTCTCGCAGTGGGGAAGGAGGTCGGCCTGCGGCACGACCGCGTTCACGAGCCCGAGGCGGAACGCCTCCGCGGCGTCGATGATGCGGCCGGTCACGATCAGCTCGAGCGCGCGGCCGAGACCGATCAACCGCGGCAGCCGCTGGGTACCGCCGTAGCCGGGAATGATGCCGAGGCCGACCTCGGGAAGCCCGACCTTCGCGTTCTCCGACGCGAACCGCATGTGGCAGGCCAGGGCCAGCTCGAGGCCGCCGCCGAGCGCGAAGCCGTTGATCGCCGCGATGACCGGCTTGCCGAGCGACTCGATCTCGGTGAGCGCCGCCTGGCCGAGGCGCGAAGACGCCTCGCCGCCGAGCGGCGACATGACCGCGAGCTCGTTGATGTCGGCGCCGGCGACGAACGCCTTCTCGCCGGCGCCGGTCAGGATCGCCACGCCGACCGAGGGGTCGTCGCGGAGGGAGGCGAAGACGGCGTGGATCTCGCGGATCGTCTTTTCGTTCAGGGCGTTCAGGACCTTCGGGCGATTCAGCGTCACGCGCGCGACGCGATCCCGGGTCTCGACGGTCAGATTCTCGTAGGTCATGGTTCCGTTTGAGGTTGGAGGACTCGAGGGGCGCCGGGGGCGAGGCTCCGGGCGCGCGGACTCAGCGCCACAGCAAATCACCGCGCCCCCGGCGTGTCAAACGGTTATGAAGCCCCGCCTCCCCGGCCCGCCGGCGCTACGGCGCGAACGTCACGCCCACCGTGACCGCGCGCCCCCGGGCCGGATAGCCCCGCACCTCCGAATAGGCGCGATCGAGCGCGTTGTCGACGCGGACGCGCGCCTCGGCCGGGATCCATCGCGCGAGCGAGAGCGCGGCGCCCAGGTCGAGCGCGGCGTAGCCCGGCGTGTCGCCGCTCAGGAAGCGCCCCGAAGGATCGTGGAACGCGAACGGGTCGGCGCTCGGATCGGTAAAGCGGAGCGAGGCCGTCGCGCGGACGCCGCGCGACACGGTCGCGTCGGCGGCGACGCCCACGCGGTGGCGCGGCCGCTTGGGGAGGCGCGCGCCGGTCTCGAGATTCTTCGCGACGAGGTTGGCCGCGGTGGCGCGGAGGGCGAGGCGCGTCACCGGCCGGACGGCGAGCGACGCCTCCTCCCCCTCGATCCGGGCGCGGCCGACGTTCTCCGGACCCGTGAACGAGCTCGATTCGATCAGGTCGAGGAATCGCGTCGTGTGCCACGTGAAGTGCGCTTCGATCCTGCCGCCAGCCCACGATCCGTCGGCTCCCGCTTCCCACGTGCGGGACCGCTCGGGGCGGAGCGCCTCGTTGCTGTAGCCCGGATAGTAGAGATCGGTCAGCGTGGGCGCGGTGAAGGCCCGGCCATAGCCGCCACGGAGCTTGAGGCCGATCTCCCGGACCGTGAGGGCGACCGCCGCCCGGGGGACGCCGATCGCGCCGTACGGCGCGTGATCCTCGAGGCGGATCCCGAGATCCGCGGTGACCCGCGCCGACGGCTCGACGTGCGCCTGGGCGTAGAGCGCGCGCGAGTGGACGCCCCGGCGGACGTCCGACACCGAAGGGAACCCGCCGTACTGCGAGTCGTCGGCGCGGTGGACGCTCTCGCCCCGGTACTCGGCGCCGAGCACCGCCTGGGCGGGGCCCACGTCATGGAGCCGGGCGCGAATCGACGCGATGCCGCGCGAGTTGTCGAGCCGCGTGTCGACGAAGTCGGTCGTCGCGGCGTCGGGTCCGTTCTCGAAAAGGATCCGGCCGAGGAGGCCCGAGACCTCGCCCTCCAGCGCGAGGCGCGACCCGATCTCGTGGGTGACGGTCGCGCGCCCCGCGACCATGCGGTCGGTCTCCTCGCTGTTCGGGTCGGCGACCTCGTGCGTGGAGAAGTCGGAGGAGTCCCATCGGTAGTCGTACGGCACCTCTTTCCCGCCGCGGGTCGCGATCGCGCTCGCCTGGATCCGGTTCGGTCCCCGGGCGACGTCGGCGTGGAGCTGCGTCGCGACGCCGGAGTAGCCGTCGCGCGCGCCGAGGCCGTCCGATCGGAGGTAGCTGGCGTGCGCGCCGAGGCGCGCCGCGCCGGCGCTTCCCTCCCACTCCGCGCCCTGGCGGTACGTGGCGTCCGCGCCGGCCTCGGAGAAGGCGCGCCACCGGTCCGCCGCGCCCTCGTCGCCGGCCGGGGAGAGGACCTGGATCACGCCGCCCACCGCTCCCGATCCGTAGAGCGACGAAGCGGGGCCCCCCATCACCTCGACCCGGCCCCATCCCGTGCCCGGGAGGTCGGCGAAGTCGAACGTGCCGAGCCACGGGCCGTTGAGCGGGATTCCGTCGAAGAGGACGAGCGTGTGGCGCGGATCGGCGCCGCGAAGGCGGACGTCGGTCAGCTTGCCGAGGGAGCCCGAACGCTGGACGTCGAGCCCCGGCACCCGGCGGAGCTCGTCGGCGAGGAAGAAGGATTGATCCCGGTCGAGCCGGTCGCGCCCGATGACGGTCACGTCGGATGGCACGCGCGAAAGCGGCACGGGGAGCCGTTCGGCCGTGACCACCGTCGGATCGAGGCGGTAGCGCGGCACCGAATCGGCTGGCGCGTCCTCCGCGGCGCGGGCGGGGGCGGTCAGGCAGAGCGTGAGGAGCGCGGCGTGAATCGGCGGAGCGAACGAGCGGAGGCGGAGCGGTCCCATGGTCCTCCCTTTCGAAGGATGGGGTGAGGCGCGAGGGTGGGCCGGTCTCCTGACTCGCGGGTCGTCCTCGAACGGCGCCTTCCCGGGTCTCCCCAGTGGCATGAAGCCGTTCTCGTCACCGCTCACAGTGGCGGGGCCGTGTCGGATTCGCACCGACTTCCCGGGCTCCCCGTGCGGGGAGCCCTCCCAACCTCGCCGCGCGCGTCGCGCGGCGAACGCAGCATAGCAGAAGGGCCGGCGCGCCGAAAGAAGCGGCCCGCCCCGTGCCCTATGGCGCGCCCGCGGCTAGAACTTCACCTTCGGCGCCTCCTTCGCGGCGGTGGGCGCCTCGAAGAGCGGCTTCGCTTCGAAGTTGAACGACGACGCCACCAGGTTCGCCGGGAACTGGCGGATCCGGATGTTGTACGTCCGCACCGCCTCGTTGTAGCGCATCCGCTCGGTCGCGATCCGGTTCTCGGTGCCGGCCAGCTCGTCCTGGAGCCGCATGAAGTTCTCGCTCGACTTGAGCTCGGGATAGTTCTCCACGATCACGAGCAGGCGCGAGAGCGCGCCCGAGAGCGCGTTATTGGCGTTGATCTTGTCCGGGACGCTCTGCGCCGAGCCGATCCGGGCGCGCGCGTCGGCGATTTCCGTGAAGATGGTCGTCTCCTGCTTCGCGTACCCCTTCACCGTCTCGACGTAATTGGGGATCAGGTCGAACCGGCGCTGGAGCTGGTTCTCGACCTGGGCCCAGGCGGTGTTCGTCTGCTCCTGGAGCGTGACCAGGTCGTTGTACGTGGCGCGGACGTAGAGCGCCACGAAGAGAGCGCCCACCACGAGGATGCCGAGCGCCAGGGCGATCACGATCCACGCGTTCATGCGTGAGGCCATCGATCCCTCCTTCCGGGGTGATGAGACGACGGCGCCCTCATCGCGCGCCGTCGAGCCGTTCCACTTCGTCGAGGAGCTTCAAGAGGAGCGCTTGAGCCGCGTCGAGCACCCGCGTCGCGGGAATCGTCGCGCCGTCGCGGCGGAAGAGCGCGTCGAGGGCCTCGCGGTCGATGCCGAGGCGAGCGGCGCACCGCTCCGCGAGCGCCGCGCGCGTCGGAGGGATCGCCTCGCCCGTGAGGTGGAGGAGCCCCGACGCGGACGCGGCGATGGCGCTCGACGCCTGGGCGGCCCATCGCCGCGCGCCGTCCGGCGTGCCCGCCAGCGCGACGTAGGACACCGCGAAGCCCAGCTCCTGCGCCCGAAGCACGCGCTCCACCTGGGCGCGGAGCGGCGCGCGCTCGATCGCGATCGAGGCGAAGAGGTCGGGGCCGTGGAGCGCCACGTGCCGCTCGCGGATCAGGAGGTACTCGAGCGGGAAGGTGTCGCGCGACTGCTCGAGCGACTTCCGCGAGAGGAGGAGCGGGCGCACCACGCGCCGCTCGACCCACGCCTCGTGCGCGCCCCGAAGCGCGGTCAGCTCGCCGCTCCCCAGCGCCGTGAACACGAGTCCGACGTTCACGTCGGAATGATCGGGGTGGAACTCGCCGCTCGCCACGCTCCCGTAGACCATCGCCGCGATCAGCTTGTCGCCGACCGCGCGCTCCGCGGCGAGCACGGCCCCGCGCGCGGCCTCCATCGGATCGAATCGTTTCTTCGCCATGCCCCTCTCCTCGACGCGCCCCGCTAGAAGCGCCCGCTCGCGCCGCCGCCGCCGCTCATGCCGCCGCCGAATCCCCCGAACCCGCCGCCGCTCCCGCCGCTTCCGAATCCGCCCATGCCGCCGAAGCCGCCGAACCCGCCCCAGGGGCCGAAGAACCCTCCCCGGCGGAACCGGCGGCGCGAGCCCATCGCGCCGACGCGCGCGAGCGTGATGAAGAGGATCGCGAGGGCGAGGAGCGTCAGGAACGCGCTCCCGTTTCCGCCCCGCTCCCCCGCGAGGGGAGGCGGGACCACGCCCGCGACTCCCGTCAGCGTCACGCCCTTCTCCTGCGCGATCACGGCGGCGACGGCGCGCGCGCCGCGCAGGAGCCCCGGCCCGAACCGGTCGGCCGAGAGGTCGGGGCCCATCACGAGCCGGATGATGCCGCCGCAGCGTCCGTCGGGGAGCGCTCCCTCGAGCCCGTACCCGACCTCGATCCGAACCCGCCGCTCCTCGGCCGCGAGCAGGATCAGGACGCCGTCGTTCTCCGCCTTCCGCCCGATGCCCCACGCCGCGAAGAGGTCGGTCGCGACCGGCTCGATCTCCTCGCCCCCCAAGTCGGGCAGCGTGACGACCGCCAGCTCCGAGCCGCACTTCTCGCGAAGCTCGCGCGCGAGCGACTCCATCGAGTCGGCCGACGCGGCGTCTAAGACGCGCGCGAAGTCGTTGACGTGCCCGACCGGCGCCGGCCACTCGCGCGCCGCGGCGGGCGCCGCCCCAAGCGCGAGCGCGACCGCGAGGGCCCCGAGGGCGAACGCCGCCGCGCGCGCGAGCGCTGTTGCGCCGCGGGGCCGCGACCGCCTACGTCGAACGGTAGTTCGTGAACTGGAGATCAAGACCGAAGTCCCGGCCCTTCACGGCCTGGATGATCGCCTGGAGGTCGTCGCGTTTCTTGCCGGTCACGCGCACCTGGTCCTCCTGGATCTGCGCCTGGACCCGGACCCCGGTCCCCTTGATGAACTTGACGATCTCCTTCGCCTTCTCGGACGGAATTCCCTTCCGGATCGTCACGACCTGCCGCACCGCACCCTTGGCGGCCGGATCGATCTTCCCGTATTCGAGCGCCTTGAGCGAGACGCCCCGCTTCACGAGCTTCCCCTGGAGGATGTCGATCACGGCCTTGAGCCGCGACTCGTCGTCCGAGAGAAGGGTGAGCGTCTCCTTCTCGAGGGTGATCTCGCTGACGCTTCCCTTGAAGTCGAAGCGCTGGCGGATCTCCTTCACCGCCTGCTGGACGGCGTTCGACACCTCCATCAGATCGACGTCGGAGACGATGTCGAACGAATTGTCTCCCGCCATTCCCGCCCTCCCCTCTCGGCGGCGCCGGCCGCCGGACAAACGGAAGGGGAAGCAACGCGCGGATGCGCCTGCTTCCCCTCCATCTACTGCGCGCTACTCTATGCGTCCTGCCGTAATCCCGATCGAAGCAAGTAGCGTTCGCCCGTGTCGGAACGGGCAGGCACCGTCGGGTTTAGTGGCCCGTCATCGCACCCGTACCATGCGACGTATCCGGCATCGCGGCCGTGGAATCGGCCATCCCGCCGGCCGGCGGCGTCGTCTGCTCCATGCCGCTCTCCGTGCTGCTGGCGGGCTCCTCCTGCTTCTTGTTGCAGCCCAGCGCGAACACCAGCGCGAGCGCGAAGACGAACACCAGCGTGAGGGTCAAAAGCTTCTTCATTCTGCTCTCACCTCCCTTCCATGCACTTCGGTTCTACGCGAACCCCGCGTCCCTTGCGAAACCCTGACACCCCATAAAGCAAAACACCACTGGATGCAGCGGTGCTTGGCCGAGGAATAGTTGTCGATCGTCGCATCGTTCCAAACCCCCCCTTGAAAAACCGGTTCGGGGCAGAACGTGCCGCACACTAAGGCGGCCGGCGGGGGGTGTCAAGGGGCTTCTTGGGTCAGAGCGCCGCGAGAGCCCGCTCGAGATCCAATCGGAGATCCTCGAGATCCTCGATTCCTACGGAAATTCTTACCAGACCGTCGGTTAACCCGGCCTTTTCCCGCTCCGTCCGGGGCACCGACGCGTGGGTCATCGTGGCGGGATGGCTGATGAGGCTCTCCACGCCGCCGAGACTCTCCGCCAGAGCGAAGAGGCGGGTCCGCTTGAGAACCGCGGCGCCCCGCTCGAGGCTCCCCGTGTCGAACGAGATCATGCCGCCGAATCCGGACGCCTGGCCCTTGTGCCGCTCGTGACCGGGGTGGCCGGGGAGGCCCGGGTAGTAGACGCGCGAGAGCTTGGGGTGCGTCGCGAGCCACGCGGCGATCGCGCGCGCGTTCGTCTCGTGCCGGTCCATGCGGACCGCGAGCGTCTTGAGCCCCCGCAGCACGAGGAAGCAGTCCATGGGGCCGGGCACCGCGCCGACCGCGTTCTGCAGGAAGCGGAGCCGCTCCGCCGAGGGAGGATCGTTCACCACGACCGCGCCGCCGACCATGTCGCTGTGCCCGTTCAGGTACTTGGTCGTGCTGTAGACCACGAGGTGGGCGCCCAGCTCGATCGGACGCTGGAAGTAGGGGGTCATGAACGTGTTGTCCACGCAGAGGCGCGCGCCCCGTTCCCGCGCGATCGCGGAGAGCGCGCGCAGGTCGGAGACGATCATGGAGGGGTTGGTCGGCGTCTCCACGTAGAGGAGCTTCGTGTTCGGCCGGAACGCCGCGGCCACCGCCGCCGCGTCCGACGTGTCCACGTACGTGAACGTCACGCCGTAGTTCGCCATGACCTGGTCGAAGAACCGGAAGGTCCCACCGTACATGTTGTTCGAGGAGACGACGTGGTCCCCCGAGCGGAGGAGCCCGGCGACCGCCGAGATCGCCGCCATCCCGGACGCGAACGCGAACGCGGATTCCCCTTTGTCGAGCGTCGCGAGGCAGCGCTCGAGCGCGAGGCGCGTCGGGTTCTGCGTGCGCGCGTACTCGAATCCCTTGTGCTTCCCCAGCTCCTCCTGGACGTACGTCGAGGTCTGGTAGATCGGGATCGAGATGGCGCCGGTCGAAGGGTCGGGCGGCTGCCCGGCGTGGATCGCGTCGGTCGAGAAGCCCATCGGCTAGGTCGTGATGTATTCGAGGAGGTCGAAGCGCGTCAGGATGCCGGCCGGCCGCCCCGACTCGTCCACCGCCACGGCGGCGTTGCTCGCGGCGAGGAGCTTCATCACCCGCGGCAGATGGGCGTCCAGGGGCACGGTCGGGAGCGGCTTCTCGAGGAGGTACTCGAGCCGCGTGTCGCCCTGCGCGTTCCCGCTCAGCACGGTCTGGAGCAGGGCGCCCTCCGTGACCGAGCCGACCACCTTCCCGTCCTTGAGGACCGGAAGCTGCGAGATGTTGAATTCCCGGATCAGGTCGAGCGCCCGGGAGCAGGTCTCGTCGTAGTTCACCGAGACGAGCGTCGGCACGTGGTTTCGCTTGCCCCGCACCACGTCGCCCACGGTGACCGCGCTCGAATCGAGAAGGCGGTTGTCGCGCATCCACTCGTCCGAGTGGACCTTGCTCAGATAGCGCTCGCCCGTGTCGGGGATGAGCACGACGACCGTTTCCCCTTCCTTCGCCTGCCGGGCGACCTGGAGCGCGACCGTCAGGGCGGTGCCGGAGGAACCGCCCGCCAGGATCCCCTCCTCGCGGGCGAGGCGCCTCGCGGTGTTCAGCGACTGGAAGTCGTTCACCTGGACGATCTCGTCGATCACCGAGAAGTCGGTCGTGCCCGGAATGAAGTCCTCGCCGATCCCCTCCACCTTGTACGTCTTCGCCGGGACCATCTGCTTCGTGTAGAAGAAGTCCTTCAGGATGGAGCCGACCGGATCGGCGCCGATCACCTTGATCTTCGGGTTCTTGCTCTTGAGGTACCGCGACGTCCCGCTGATCGTGCCGCCGGTGCCGAGCGACGCCACGAAGTAGTCGATCTTCCCGCCGGTCTGGTTCCAGATCTCCGGGCCGGTGCTGCGGAAGTGCGCCTCGGGATTCGTCGGGTTGAAGTACTGGTTCGCGAGGTACGCCCCGGGGATCTCCCGCGCGAGCCGGCGCGCCACCTCGTAGTAGGACTCGGGGGAGTCGGGCGGCACCGCCGTCGGCGTCACGATCACCTCGGCGCCGAACGACTTGAGCAGGTTGATCTTCTCGATGCTCACCTTGTCCGGCATGCAGAGGATCGCCCGGTATCCCTTCACCGCCGCCACCATCGCGAGGCCGGTCCCCGTGTTGCCCGACGTCGCCTCGACGATGGTGCCGCCCGGCTTGAGGAGACCCTTCGCCTCGGCCTCAGAGACGATCGCCACGGCGATGCGATCCTTCACCGAGCCGCCGGGGTTGAAGTACTCGACCTTGGCGAGCACGGTCGCCTTGCAGTCCTGCGCCATGTGCCGGATGCGGACGAGCGGCGTCTCGCCGATCGTCTCGAGGATGGAATCGTAGATCCGCGGCGCGGCCGCCGAAGCGGCGCTCGTCGAGGGGGCGGAGCCGGAAGCGCGATTCAAGGGTCGTCCCGTGTCGTTGAGGGTGCGTTTCGGGTCAGTCACGAAACGCTACGGGCCGGGACGGCCCCGGTCAAGGGTCGATTTAGGAGCGCGACGCGGCCGACGCCTTGAGCAGGGAGGCGACGTGGCCGAGGATCTCCTGGAAGTCGTACGGCTTCGTGACGAAGTGGTTGGCCCCCATTTCGTGCGCGAGCGTCTGGTCGCCCTCCTGGGTCCGCGCCGAGAGGATCATGATCGGAATGTGCTTGTAGCGCTCGTCGAACTTGAGCAGCCGGCAGACCTTGTACCCGTCCAGCTTCGGGAGCATCAGGTCGAGGAGGATGATGTCGGGCTTGAGATCGCGCGCCTTCTTCAATCCCTCCTGTCCGTCCGACGCCACCTCCACCTGGTAGCCCGCGGCCTTCAGGCCGAACTCGAGAATCCGGACGAGATCCGGCTCGTCGTCGACGACGAGGACGCGGGCGCGCGGCTGATCCTGGCTCATACGTTCGCTCCCTCCTCCCTACATCCCGAGCAGATGCGGGGTCACGAAGATCATGAGATCCACCTTCTGTTGCTGCGTGGCCGTGTGCTTGAAGAGCGCGCCGAGGATCGGGATGTCGCCCAGGAACGGCACCTTGCGGACGACCTTCATGTCCACGGTCTTGATCAGCCCGCCGATCATCACGGTCTCCCCGCTCCGCACGACGACCTGCGTCGTGGCCGAACGCGTCGACGTCACGGGGCGCTCGTTGAACTGGCCCCGGTACTCGACGATCTCGCTCAGCTCGGGGCTCACGGTGAGGACCATGGACGAGTCCTCGGCCACGTGCGGCGTGACGAGGAGGCGGACGCCCACCTTCTTCTCGTCGTAGCCCGTGATCTCGAGCGTGCCGGTCTCCTTGAGCCGCTCGTACTTGGCGATCGGGACGACGGTGCCCACCACGATCTCCGCCTGCTGGTTGTCGAGCGTCGTGACCTGGGGCGCGGAGACGAGATTGGTGCTCGACGTCTCCTTCAGGATGTCCATCGCGACCGAGAACTCCTGGAAGGAGAGCTTCCCGAACGTGAAGTCGCTCGGCGAAGCGTAGGGGAACGTCTGCCCCGGCGGGAAGGAGGGCCCCACGCCGCCGACCTGGTTGTTCGGGTTCGGCTCCGCCGTGAAGTCGCCCGACCCCTGGGTCTTCGGGAACGGGAAGGTCGTCGGGAGGACCGCCCCGGTCGCGCTCGCGCGGAGCTGCCAGTCGACGCCGAGCTTCTCGTCCTTGCCGAGCGTGGTCTCGACGAGCTTCGCCTCGATCGCCACGAGGCCCGGACGGGCGTCCATCTGACGGAGCACCGAGGCGACCCGCTCGACGCGGGCCGGCGTGTCGGTCACGATCAGCGCGTTCGCGCGGGCGCCGTTCTGCGTCTCGGCGAGCGCCGCGCCGCCTTCCAGTCCCGTCGCCGCCCCGACCCGGCCGGAGAACGGCTCGGCCGATCCCTTGTCGCTCAGCACCTTCCGGACCGCCGCCGCCGCCGCGGAGGGGTCGAGGTAGTCGAGCGGGAAGACGCGCGAGACGAACCCCGCGGGATTCACGAGGAGCACGTTCCCCTCGAAGCGGGTGTCGCACCCGGCGGCCTCGGAGACGTAGCGCACGGCCTCCTCGAAGGTGACGCCCGTCAGATTGGCGGTGACGGTCCCGCCGCCGTCCTTCCCCATCACCGTGCCGACGCCGAACTGCGCGGCGATCAGGCGGAGCGCGTCCTGCGCCCGGACCTCCTTGAAGTTGAACGTCGCCCGTCCCTGAGGCTGGGCGGGCGCCTCGCCCGAGAACGCCACGAGCGCGGCGACGAGAGCGAGCGCGGCGAGGAACCGATTCATGAACCGTCTCCTTTGAGCGTGAGCGTCGTCACGGTTCCGTCGTCGAGGAGCAGCACCGATCGCGTTCCGATCTGCAGCACCTCGCGGGAGCCGACGCGCTCCCCCTCCCGGTAGATCTCTCCGTTGATCAGCGCCGTCCGCCCGCTGGGACCGTTCATCACGCCCTGCAGCACGAGCCCGATCGGGGCCGCGCGGGCGGGCGACCGGCGCGCGAACGCCTCGTCCAGCGGCCCCTTCCCGAACCGCTGGTCGAACGGATCGCGCCCCCACCCCTCGGCGGTCGGCGTCGACGGCTCGGTCTTTCCCGGCGTCGCGATCGCCGCCACGGACGGTGGCGGCGGACCGCCAGCGGCCCGAGCCCGCTCCCGGAGCGCCTTCTCGCGCTCGTCGAGCGACTGGATCCAGAAGAGGGTCGCGGCGAGGAGGCCGAGGAGCACGTACGTCCGGCCGTTCATCCCCCGCTTCGCCTGTTCCCGCCACCAGTCCATCGCTTCCCTCGGTCGTCAGGGCGTGCCGTAGAGCCAGATCGTGACGTCGGCCGTCAGGTCCGGGTAGGCGCGCGCGTCGTACGCGACGTCCACCGCGCGGACCACCACCAACTGGTCCATCGATTCCACCGCGGCGAGGTACTCCCCGAGCGCGCGGTAGGGCGCCGTGAGGCGGAACCGAAGCTCCGCCTTGCGGTACGTCTCGACGCGGCCGGACGCGTCGGTGACCGACACGTCCTCCCATCCGCCGGCCGGCTGGATCAACTCCGTCTTGACCTTGCCCCGGTCCGCGATCGGGGCCACCTCGCGAAGGTAGGTCGCCACCATCGAGCGCGCCGGCCTCGCGTGCCGCGACGTGAACTGTGCGACGTCCTGGCCGGGATGCGCCCGCTTCCACGCCTCGATGTCCTGGAAGCCGCGCTGGAGGTCGGCCAGCTCCCCCTCCAGACGACGGCGCTCCTCGCGCAGCGAACCCGCCTCCCGACTCCGCGGGGCGACGAACGCGGTCCTCGCGATGCCGGTCGAGGCCACGAGCGCGGCCAGAATCACCACGTGGCCGAGGTACGGCTGTCGAATCGAACGTCCCACGTCCCCTCTATTCCGCGATCCGCGCGGTCAGGGTGAACGAGCTCAACCCGGTGCCGACCGCCTGGCAATCGGTCAGCCGAACCTGTTCCAAGACCGGCGACTCGGAGAGCGACTGCATCAGCTCACCCAGCACCTCCTCGGGCCGCGCGCGCCGCGTGTCGAGGAGCCCCGCCACCGTCACCTCGCGTCCCGGCGCCGGGTCCGCCGCGTTCGCCGGCGCGCCCGGACTCGGGGCCGAGACCTCGAGCGACGTGAGACGGACCTCGGGACCCACCCGATGGCTCAGGTCCCGAAGCACGTAGGACCAGAGAACCTGGCCGCCCGACAGGCGGGCCAGGAGGTCATGAACGCGCGTCTCCTCCTCGCGCGCCGCGCGGAACCGGCGGATCGCCTCCGCTTCCGGCTTCAGCTCCTCCAGGTGCCCGCGCAGCGTTCCGACGCGCTGGCGCTCCTGCAGCACGACCACCTCGGCCGGCAGCGACACGGACAGGAGGAGCGCCATGGCGGCGGCCGCGGCCACCCGCTGAGGCACCGCCTCCGCGACGCGATACGGCCACCCCGCGCCGGCCGGCGTGAGGAAGTTCAGCGCCTCGCGACCGACCAGCGCCAGGCCGAGCCCCAGATCCGAGACGTCGACCGCGGGGCCCGCCGAGCGCGGCATCACCCGTTCGGAACAATCGGCGCGCTCGACCGGGATCTTGAGGACACCCGTCAGGTGCTCGGACAGGTTCCGGATGCGCGATCCGTCGCCCAGGAGGACGACCCGCGACACCGACTCGCCCAGGTACTGCTCGTTCACGTAGTCGAACGAGTTCCAGAGCTCGCGCACGAGCCGCTCGAGGATCGGGCGGATCATGACGCCGATCGACGCGAGCGGAACGCGCCCGGACGACGACGCCTCCTCCTCTCCCGTCGGGATGCCGTGCGCCCGCTTGAGGGCCTCGGCCTCTTCGGCCGAGAGCTCCACGGTGCCCCGGCCGGGCACCACGATGGCGCGAAGCGCGTCGGTGAACGTGGCGCCGCCGATCCCGAATTCGCGCGAGAAGCGGATCTCGCGCCCCTTGAGGACCATGATGTGGCTCTCGTTCGCCCCCATGTCCAGGTAGGCGACCACCTCGCCGGCCCGGACGTCGCCGGCCTCGTCGAGGAGCGCGAGGAGCCCGACGGGATGGAGCGTGATGGCGACGGGCCTGAGCCCGGCCTCGAGCAGCCGCGCGCGCCGGTCCTCCACCGCCTTCCGCTTCACGATGGCCACCAGGAGATCGATCGTCGGACCCGCCGGGCCCTCCGACCGGCCGACCATCTGATAGCGGATCTCCGCGTCCTCGATCGGGAATCCCACGTGCTTCCGGCACTCGAGCGTGAGGGCGGGGAGGAGATCGGCGCGCCGCATCTCGGGCAGGGAGAGACGGCGCACGAGCACGTCGGGCCCGGTGAGCGAGGTCGCGGCGGGCGCCCCCCGGACGCCGAGCCTGAGCGTGAGGTCGTGGAGGGCCGACGCGATCGACGCCTCGCGCTCCACCGCGTTCGTCGTCGCGGAGATCGGGCGCTCCGCCGCCTGGACGCGCGCGATCCGGCCCCCGCGCCGGAGCACGCGCACCATCTTCGCCGAGGTGTCGCTCAGGTCGACGCCGACCAGATGCGGCCACGGCGCCGCGACGAGCCGCCAGAGGGCGCGTCCCGTTTCGCGGAGCGCGCGCGGCGCCCGGATGCGCGTCTCGGCCAGATCCATCCACCGCGATTGTCGCTTCGAGCCGTCCATGTCCGGCCTCCCTATCTCCTCGTCTCCACCCAGGCCACGACGGCGAGCGAGCCGGTGACCTTCCGGATGCGTTGATTGTTCCGATCGGAAATGTAGAAGACGCCGCCCGCTCCCACGTCCACGCCGCGCGGCGTGTCGAGCCTGGCCGACGTCGCCGCCCCCCCGTCGCCGGAGAACCCGGCCACGCCCGTCCCGGCCACGGTCGAGATCCTCCCGGTGGCGGCGCTGACGCTCCGGATCACGCTGTTCCCGGTGTCGGCGATGAGGATGTCCCCGGACGAAGCGCGGTGGACCGACTCGGCCGCCGTGAGGCGCGCCGCGGTCGCCGCGCCGCCGTCGCCCGTGTACCCCGCCGTCCCGGTCCCCGCGAACGTCGTGATGATCCCGGCGGGCGAGATCTTCCGGACGGCGTTGTTGCCGGCGTCGGCGACGTAGAGGTCGCCGGCCGCCGTCAGGTGGATTCCCTGCGGGAGCTTCAGCTTCGCCGCGGTCGCCGCTCCCCCGTCGCCCGAGTAGCCCGCGGTTCCCGTTCCCGCGAACGTCGTGATGATCCCCGTCGCCGCGGTAACCTTCCGGATCTTGTTGTTCGACCGGTCGCCGATGTAGAGGTCCCCGTTCGACGCCACGGCGATGCCGCGCGGCGAATTGAGGCGCGCCGCGGTCGCCGCGCCGCCGTCTCCGGTCGCGCCGGGGCTCCCGTTCCCGGCGATCGTCGTGATCACGCCGGTGGCGGCGACCACCTTCCGGATGACGTGATTCCCCGTGTCGGCGATGTAGAGGTCGCCGTTCGACGCGAGGTAAACGTCCTCCGGGAACTTGAGCCGGGCCGACGTGGCCGGGCCGCCGTCCCCCGTGTAGCCGGGGCTTCCATTCCCGGCCACCGTCGTGATGATCCCCGTGATCGCGTCCACCTTGCGGATCACGTTGTTGTCGCTGTCGGTGAGGTAGACGTCGCCGCTCCCGGCGATGTCGATCCCCTCGGGGTTCTTGATCTGGGCCGCGGTCGCCGCGCCCCCGTCGCCCGTGTATCCCGCCGACCCGCTCCCGGCCACGGTGACGATGGCGCCGGAGGAGACGTGGACCTGGACCTCCCGCTTGGCGTCCCCCACGACGCCCGTCGCCACGATCCGCTTCTGCCCCGAGGGCAGGGGCGCCCCCGTCTCGTCGAGCGAGTCCGGAGCCGCGATCCAGAAGGACCCCGCCCCGACCGTCTTACCCGGCGCGGGCAGCCCGCCCCAGGCGCCGTTCGAGGCCAGCTTCAGCACCGCGTACTCGACGCCCGCGTGCGCCGCGTAGAGCGCCTGGTTCGATCGGACGTGGTTCACCGCGAGGTCCGAGTCCTCGATGACGATCGTCGCGATCGAAAGGCCGAGGATGAGGAGCACGAGGATCGAGGCGACGGCGAGCACCACCGAGAACCCCGCGTCGGGACGGGGGCGCGCGTGGGTCGCGGCGGCGGTCACAGGGACCTCACGAAGGAGGCCGTCATCGCGCTCACGGTCTGCGTTCCGTTCGCGAGCCTCAGGAAGACCGTGACGCGCCAGATGTCCGTGGCCGACGGCGCGACGACCGGGGCGGCGGCCGAGCCGTCGGCCTTCCAGTACGCGAACGCGAGCGAGTCGACGCCGGAGCAGAGCTCCTGCGCGGCGCCGTTCTTGGTGTAGAGGAGGGGCGTCCCCTTCACGCCGCTCCAGGAGACGCTGACCGTCGCGGCGTCCCGGTCGACGAACGTGAAGGTCCGCGCCGTCGCGGCCGTGATGCTCGTGTTGTTCTGCACCCGCTTGAGCTCCCGCGCGATCCGCTCTTCGGCGTAGCGCGCCTCCTGCAGCATCCCCTTCTCCGCGTCCACGTACTGGTACGACCGCACCGCCTCGAGGAACATCCCCGCGAAGAGGAACGCCGCGACCGAGACGACCACGATCACGATCGTGAGCTCGGCCAGCGAGAATCCGGCGTTCCCTCCCACGGCGCGCATCAGTAGCTCGTGAACCACGTCGTCAGCGTGACCGGCGGGATGTTCCCGCAGGTCACGGTCACGCTCACGGTCCGGAACGTGATGCCGTCGTAGGACGAGTCGGGGGCGATCGAGACCGAACGGGCGTACGCCGGAAACGCCGTGACCGAGGCCTCGGATGGATAGTTCGCCGCGACCAGATACGAGAACCCCCGGGAGGGGGAGTTCTTGTCGGCCGTGATCTCCTCCATCTTGGCCTGCGCGAGCTCCGCCGCGACCATGGCGTTCCGCGCGTCTCCCGAGCGGATCGACGTGTTCGCGAAGAGCATCCCGAGCGGGAGGACCGCGACCGCCGCGATGACGAGGATCAGCACCACCTCGATGAGCGTGAATCCCGACTCGGAGCGCCTCACTTGACGGTCACCTTTCCGGTTCCGGGCGCCACGAGCACCGTGTCGGAGAGCCCCTGATAGGTCAGCACGACACGCCCCGACGCGGCGAGGTCGACGCCCGACGTGTCGCGAGGAACGCCGAAGTAGTCGAACGACACGCCCGACGTGGCGCCGAAGGTCGCCGAGACGAGGGTGACGCCCTTGTATTCGGTGCGCCGCGCGAAGTCGACGCGGAGCGGCTTCGCCCGGTCCCCGGGATCGACCGCCGGCGTCGCGACCGTCGGGGCGTAGACCGTGTAGCGGTTCGCGCCCGTCTCGAACAGGAGCCCGTGGACGACGCGCGTCCCGATCGCGCGGCTCTGCGCGTACCGGAGGTCGGCCGCGACCCGCCGCGCCGCCGCGTCGAGGCGGATCTCGCCCGTCGCCGTGAGCTTGGGATACGCGACCCACGCCAGGATGCCGAGGAGCGTCATGACGATCACCGCCTCGACGAGCGTGAAGCCGGCCGCCCGCGCGCTCATCCCTGCCCCGCGCCCGCGACCGGGGAGCCGCTCGACTCTTCCTCCGCGCGGACGAACGCGGCCGCGCGCCGGGTCCAGACGCGCGCCCGTTCCGGATCGCCCGCCATGCTCCAGGCGCGGGCCGCGTCCGCGGCGAGCGCGCGTCCGGGCTCGACCCGGAACGCCTTCTCGAACCAGAGCGCGGCGTCGCGCGCCCGGCCCGCCGACGCCAGGAAGACCGCGAGTCGCGCCGCGGGCTCCGGGTCGTAGGGCGCGATCGAGCACGCGCGGAGCAGCTCGGTCAGCGCCAGGTCGGGATCTCCCGACGCGGCGGCCGCCGTCGCCAGATTCAGGTGTGCCCCCGGGAAGTCGAATCCGACCCGCGCGGCGTCCTGGAACCAGGGCAGCGCCTCGTCGACCCGGCCCCGATCCCAGCACCAGCGCGCCGCCGCGTCGGAGTACGTGACCGCCATCTTCCGCGTCACGTAGTCGTAGCGTCCGGGGCCGCCCGGGAGCAGGTCGCTCGATCGCGGCCAGGAGTCGGGGAGCACCCACCCCGCCTCCTCGACCGCGGCGCCCCCCGGGCCTCCGCCGGCCGTGCCCGGCGCGCCGGCGCGGTAGACGATGCCTCGCTGGGTGAACCGGACGCCCGCCGCCACGAGGCCGGCCGGCGGCGACGTGTAGAAGACCGGAGGCCCTCCCCGCTCGATCCCCGCGAGGTCGGTCCGATCCGCGAGGTCGACCCACCGGGAGCGCGGGACGCCGCGAAGGCCGTACGCGTCGCCGAAGAGGTAGCCGCGCCGGTGACGCAGCGTCACGTCGCGCCTCACGCCGGCGAGCCGCGACTCGTACGCGGCCAGGAAGGTCTCGTTGTCCCCGTCGAGGACGAGCGTGGCGCCGCGCGGAAGCGAGGCGAGCAGGTCCTGCCCGTAGCGCTCCGCGAGACGGAAGCCGCTCCGATCGGCCCGCGCGCCGTGCATCGCTCCCGTGACCAGAACGAGCGCCGCCGCGACGGCCGCCGCCGCGGGCCGCGCCGGCCGCGGCGTCCGGGCGAGCGCGCGCTCGAGGCCGAGGCCGGCGAAGAGCGCGAGCGCGACGACGACCGGCGTCAGGAAGGGCGCCACCTGCGCGAAGTGCTCCGCGTCGGGAGTGAAGCGGACCAGCGCCACGAGCGCGGCGGGCACCGTGAGCGCCGCGGCGGCGATCCGGCGCGAGGCCGCGCGGCCTCGGCCCCCCGCGAAGAGGCCGAACGCCGCGAGGATGGCGCCGAACGCGCCGACCGAAGCGAGGGCGATCCGGCCCATGCCGAGGACCTGGTCCACCGTGCGGTCGAGCCGGAACGGATTCTGCGCGAGGCCGCCGTAGTTCCGGCGCAGGAGGTCGTCGAGGAGCGCTCCGAGCCCGCGCTGGTCGGAGAACATGAATTCGGGATGCGCCGCGGCGCGGATCGGCACGACCAGCACGATGGTGAACCCGAGCGCGGCCCAGCCGAGCGCCGCCGCCGCGCGCGCCACGGTGAACCGTCGCGCGAGGACCCACGCCGCGAGAAGAACGGCCGGGAAGAGGAGCGACTGGTGGGCCACCGGGGCGATTCCCGCGGCGAAGGAGAAGATCGCGACGTCGCGCGGGCCGGCCGCGGCGCGCCGCGCCGAGAGCGCGAGGAGCGCGAGTCCGAGGAACGCCGCGGTGGCGAGGGCGTAGACCTCGGTCTCGACGGCGGCCGACCAGACGATCGACGCGGTCGCGAAGAGCGCGGTCGCCGCGCCCGCGGCAAGAGGCCGGAGTCCCGCGCGCCGCGCGAGGAGCCAGAAGAGGCCGGCGCCCGCCGCCGCGAAGAGCGCCGAGAGCCCGTTCACCCGAAGCGCCGCGGAACCCCACGGGAGCGCGGCGGCGAGCCGGGCCATGAGGAGCCAGAGCGGGTATCCCGGAGGGTGCGGCAGGCCGAGGCCGCGAGCGGCGAGGATCAGCTCCCCGCTGTCCCCGGCGCCGACGGTCGGAGCGAGGGTCCGTGCGTAGAGCGTGGCCGCGATCGCCGCGACCGCGAGGCATCCTGCCGCGGATCGGCCCAAGCGCATGTGGCGTTCCCGGTCGGACCGGGTCTCCCCCGATGGTGGAACGAGGTGGGGGCGTTCGCCCCCACCTCGCCGATTGCTTCCCGCCGCGCGTCCCTGCGCGGACGGGTCAATACGATGAGTAGGCGTTGACGTTGATCTTCACGATCCCCGTCGCCGCCGTGTACTGCCATCCGCCCGTGTCGTCGATGCCCGCCGTGGTCTTGACCGCGGAGGAGTTGTTCACCGGCTCCTTCGGGACGCGCCCATCCGCGAAGATGGTGCCGTCCAGCGTCGGGAACGTGGCGTTGCCGTTCAGGGCGTTGCGCGCGTACTGGATGGCGACCGCGGAGCGGATCGATCCCAGCTGGCCCTTGATCGTCGCCACGCGGGCCTGCTCCCGCATGTCCTCGTACTTCGGAATGGCCACCGCCGCGAGAATCCCCAGGATCACGATGACGATGACCAGCTCGATCAACGTGAACCCGCTTTCGGACTTCATCCGGTACATACGCGAGACCTCCTTCGCCTCGATGTGGAACCCCCACCCCGCCCCCGTGCGGGGTCGGGCGACTCCTACGGATCGCTGCCTCGTGAATCGGCCCTGAACGAGTGTTCTTGAGCGCGAAATGCAATGCGCGTGCCGGCCGCGACGTTCGCGGGGGGCCCGCGGGCCGGCCTGCGGACCGCGGGGCGTAAGCCCTAGTGCCGGAACGCGTTCATCAGGTTCCAGAGCGGCAGGAAGACGGCCAGCGCCGTGAAGAGCACCGCCGCGCCGAGGACGAGGAGCAGGACCGGCTCGATCGCGGTGGACAGATTCTTCACGGAGTAGTCGACGTCCTGGTCGAAGTAGCGCGCCACCTTGAGCAGCATCTTGTCGACCGAGCCCGTCTCCTGGCCGACCGCGAACATCTTCACGACGAGAGGCGGGAAGACGTCGCGGCCCCGGAGCGCTTCCGCGAGGCCCATGCCGGCGCTCACGCCGTCGCGCATCCGATCGACCTCCTCTTCGACGATCGCGTTCCCCGTGACGCCCCGGGCGACCTGGAGCGCCTGGAGGATGGGAATGCCCGCGCCGACGAGGGCGGCCAGCACACGGCAGAACCGGGACATGATTGTCTTCAGGAAGATCGGTCCGAAGATCGGCGCGCGGATGGTCCAGTTGTCGATCGTCCGGCGCCCGCCCTCGGTTCGCGCCCAGACGATCGCCGAGCCGGCGGCGATTCCCGCCGTAAGGAGCACGACGTACCACTGCTTCTCAAAGAAGTCGCTGGTCCCGATGAGGACGCGGGTCGGGAGCGGCAGCTCGGTGTCGAGGTTCCGGAAGAGCGACGCGAAGCGCGGCAGCACGAACTTCACCAGCACGACGAACGCGATGAAGAGCTCGCAGACGATGAGGATCGGATAGAACGTGGCGGAGCGGATCCGCTGCTCCGTCTCCTCCTCGTACTCGAGGAGGCTTCCCATCCGGTCGAGCATCTGCGTGAGGAGGCCGCCCTCCTCCCCCGCGTGGATCAGGTTCCCGAAGACCGGCGGGAAGCAGCGGGGATGGCGGCGGATCGCCTCCGTGAGCGTGCTCCCCTGCTCGACGTCGGACCGCACGCGGTCGATCGCCTCCTTGAGCCGGGGATTCACGGTCTGCTCGTGCAGGATCTCGAGCGCGCCCAGGATCGGGAGGCCCGAGTCGAGCATCGTCTCGAGCTGGCGCGTGAAGAGGATGAGGTCGCGCGTCTGAACGCGCTTCTGGAAGAGCGACGCCGGCCGGGAGACCGTCCCGCCCTTCGGCTGGGCCTCGAGCGTGACGGGGGTCAGCCCCATCGCGTGCACGACGTCGATCGCGCGGTCGAGGTCGGTGGCGTCGACGACGCCCTGCTGGGACGCCCCGGCGGGGCTCAGGGCGCGGTAGCGGTACGCGGGCACGGCGCGGTTCCGCTAGCGCCCGGCGGGAGACGTGGCGGCGTCCTCGTCGGCCACCGCGCCGTCCTTCCGGGTGACGCGCAGGACCTCCTCGAGCGTGGTAACCCCGGCGGCCGCCTTTCGCACGGCGTCCTCCCGGAGCGTCCTCATGCCTGCCCGCCGCGAGGCGCGCGCGATCTCCTCGGCCGGCGACCGCTGCGCGATCAGCGACTGGATCTCGTCGTCCACCTCGAGCACCTCGAAGATGCCGACGCGACCGCGGTAGCCGCTCTCATGGCAGTGACGGCAGCCGCGCCCCTCCACGTACTCGCCGGAGCGGGGATCGATCCCCAGCTCCGCGGCCACCTCGCCGGGCGGGGTGATCGGCTGCTTGCACTTCTCGCAGACGCGGCGCACGAGGCGCTGGCCGACGACACCGAGCATCGCCGACGAGAGGAGGAACGGCTCGACGTCCATGTCGAGGAGCCGCGGCAGGGCGCCCGCCGCGTCGTTCGTGTGGAGCGTGGAGAGGACGAGATGTCCCGTCAGCGCGGAGCGGACCGCGATCTCCGCCGTCTCGGAGTCGCGGATCTCACCCACCATGATCACGTCGGGATCCTGGCGCAGGAGCGCGCGGAGCCCCCGCGCGAACGTGAGCCCCGCGTCGGGATCGACCTGCGTCTGCCGGATCGAGCCGAGGTGATACTCGACCGGATCCTCCAACGTCACGATGTTCCGCTCGACGGTGTTGATCCGGTGGATCGACGCGTACAGCGTGGTCGTCTTCCCGCTCCCGGTGGGCCCGGTCACGAGCACGATGCCGTTCGGGCGCTGGATCATCCGCTCGAGCACGGTCAGGGGCCCGGGCGCGAGCCCCAGCTCGTTCAGGCCGATGAGCGCCCCGGAGCGCTCGAGGAGGCGCATCACGACGTTCTCGCCGTGGATCGTCGGGAACGTGGAGACGCGAAGGTCGAAGTCGCGGCCGAGGACCGAGACCCGGATCCGGCCGTCCTGCGGGAGCCGCCGCTCGGCGATGTCGAGCGAGGCCATGATCTTCACCCGCGAGACGACCGGGGCGTAGAGGCCCTTCGCCTGGATCGACACCTCGCGCAGGACCCCGTCGACGCGCAGTCGGATGCGGAAGGAGTTCTCGTCCGGCTCGAGGTGGAGGTCGGAGGCCCCCTCGCGCACGGCCTGCTGCACGATCGCGTTCACGAATCGAATGATCGGCCCGTCCTCCTCCGGACGGGCGGCCACCTCGGCCGCCACCTGGCGGATCGCCTGCTCGCGCGCGATCTGATCGAGCCCCTGGCCGATCGGATGGTGGCGATCCACCGCTTCCTTGATCTGGGCCTCGGCGGAGACGACGACGTCGACCTCGAGGCCGGTCGACTTCTTGACCTCGTCGAGCGCCACGACGTCGAGCGGATCGGCCATCGCGACGGTCAGGGTGTCGCCGATCTTGAAGAGCGGGAGGACGGTGTACTGGCGGGCCACGCGCTCGGGCACCAGGCGGACGATCTCCGGCTCGAGCACGTACGTGCTCAGGTCCATCCGGGGGATGCCGAGCTGCTCCTCGTAGTAGTCGAGGATCGCCGACTCCGGCACGAGCTCGAGGCGGAGGAGGACCTCCCGAAGCGCCGCTCCCGTCCGGCGCTGCTCCTCGAGCGCGCGGCTCAGCCCCTCGGGCGAAAGGTGCCCCTGCTCGACGAGGCTTTGACCGAGCGGCTTGCGGCCTCCCTGCATGGCGCGGATCTCCCCTGGCGTGACGCCCCGCACGGAACGGGGGGCGACTCGCCCGAGTCATCGGCGCGTCGGGACGCGATCTGGAGCGGGATTCGGGCGGCCCCGCGGCGGGCCGGCCGGGCTAGCGGATGAACCCCGGCTGCCGCGGCTCGTTCGCCGGGGCCGGCTCGGGCGTCTGCGTCGCCTCGGGGACGGCGTCGGCGCCCAAGTCCTGGAGCAGGAGCTCGGTGAACGCGAGAACGCGCCCGTCGCCGCGGCTCGGCCCCTCCAGCGTCGTGTCGGCCGGGGCGATGCCGCCCGCGGGCGTGGCGGTCGTGTCGGGACGGACGAATCGGTCGACGTGCACCGAGTCGGGGTGCTCGGCCACCTTCACCGTGGTGACCCGGAAGACCGACCGCGCGATCCCGGTGATCGGGACCGCGGCGTTCCGCCAGAGGGTTTGCGCGATTCGAAGCCGATAGACGCTGGTGGTGTCGTCGAACGTGGGCCAATTATCGGTCCCGACGCGGACGACCTTCTCCATCACCGCGGGCACGACGCGGCGCCCGATGCGGAGCGTGTCCGGACCGAGGAAGGAGCGCTCCGGCTTGACGGTCGGATCGAACTCGAACAGCTCGAAGGACGAGACCTCGCCCTCGGCGCGCGGCCTCGACGCCGACTCGAGGGGATATTCGTAGAGCTTGCCGCCCGGAGTGAGCACCTGGTAGCGGACCAGATGGAGGGGCGCCGGGCCCTCGGCGCTGGCGGAGTCGCCGGCATCGCCGTTCGCGCTGTCGGGGTCCGCGGCGCTCGCGAAGAGCCCGCGCTCGATGCGCGTGCCGCTGGCGGCGTCGACGGTCTTGAGCTCGACCCAGTAGGCCGGCCTTCCGCCGCGGTCCTCGCGCGAGACGATCGCCACGCGCTGCGTGAACTCCCGCACGGCGGACCGGCCGGAGCGCGTCCGCACCCGATAGGTCACCCACGGGCCGACGACGTCCGACGCGAAGACGCGGAGGGAACGGAGCTTCAGGGTCTGGGCCCCGGCCGGCGCGGCCGGGGTCGCCAGGATCGGAAGGAGGAGGAGGGAGACGAGCCAGACCCGACGGGGCGTGGCGCTACTCCCAGTGCACGATCTTCTGCACGGCCGTCTCATAATCGAACTGCGGGTCCTGCGTCGCCGTATGGCAGGTCCGGCAGACCTCGGGGCCGACGATCGACCCCGAATCGGGGTGCTTGGTCCCCATGCCGTGGCAGCTCTCGCACTGCACGTTCACCATGTCGGGCGTGACCTGACGCGAGACGAAGCCCCCCGGCTGTGCCATGCCGACGACGTGGCAGAGGAGGCACTCGGGCGTCGCGTCGCGCTGGTTCTTCACCAGGGTGTCGAACGCGTGCGCGTGGCCCTGCTTGGCGTACATCTGGTATTCCGTCTCGTGGCACCGGCGGCAGTTCTTCTCTCCCAGGTAGTGGTCCCCCGCAAGCTGCGCCTGCGTGGCCGCCGCGGCGCTCTGCGCGGACGCCGCGTCCTGCTTCGCGAACCTCTGGTTCAGGTCGTCCTGGAACGAGTCGACGCGGCGGTTCATTTCGTCGTCCGGCGGGATCTTGTCGTCGAGCGCCGGGACCTCCCCGTCGTACGCGGTGATCTTCCCGTCCTCGACCACCAGGTGGATCGACGGGATGTACTGCCCGCGCTCCCCGCCCCGCACGTTGATCACGCCCTGCGTCTGGACGACCTGCCGCGTCAGCCCGACCAGGTGCCCGAAGACCATCACGTCGATTCCCGGCACCTCGATCGTCAGCCGCTGGCCGTCCGGGAGCCCCAGGTGGCTCAGGACGACCACCACGTCCGCCTTCTTCCTGAGCTCGGGAACGAGCTCCTTCGCGACCTCCGTCGGGTCGAGGATCGTGAGGTCCTTCTCGTTCGGAAGTGTCCGCCATTTCAAGTCCTTCCCGATGAGCCCCGTGAACGCGACCCGGACCGTGCCCGCCTTCTTGATGACGAACTGCGGGAGGAACGGTTTCTTGGTGTCGGCGTAGACGAGGTTCGCGCAGACGAGATCGATCTTCGTCTTTTTGAAGCAGTCGAGGAGGAACTGCTGCCCGAAGCTGAACTCGCGCTCTCCGACCGTCGCGACGTCGTAGCCGAGCCGGCCCATGGCGTCCACCATGAAGGCAGACTTCAGCGAATCCTGCTCCCCGGCCGTGCCGAAATAATCTCCGGCGTCCACCGTGAAGTGGTTCGGGTACTTGAGGTCACCGACCTTGAATTGGCTCGCCCTCCGGGCGAGGCCGCCGAGCGGGTGCGCGTGTCAGCCGCAGGGCGCGAGCTCGCCGAAGACGTCCGTGGTCGACTGGATCAGGATGTCCGTCGGGGAGCCCTTGCCCCGGAGCGACGCGGTGGCAACTCCCAGCGCCACAACGAAAAAGAGCAGGTACCGGTATCGGAACAGCGCGAATCACCCCCCTTCCGCGAGTTATCGACAATACATCGCAGGACTATACCCCGCATCGCGCTCCGGGTTCAAGATTTGCGCCGCGGGGCAAAGGAGCGCTTCTCGGGGGTCGGGGCGGGACCGGTGGCGGGAGGCAAAACGCGACGGGGCGGGAGACGCCTCCCGCCCCGCCACGAAAGCCGAAGTCGATGGGGGGGACTACTTCTTGATCCGCTCGCGAAGCGCCTTGCCGGCGTGGAACGCCGGGAACCGGGACGCGGCGATCTTGATCCTTTCGCCGGTCTGGGGATTGCGCCCTTCGCGGGCCTTCCGCTTGCGTGTTTCGAACGTGCCGAATCCGGTGATCTGGACCTTCTTTCCGGAGAGAAGCGCGGAGGCGATGACGCCCTCCTTGCCGGGAGAGAAGATCGTGTCGACGACAGAGCGAGCCTGCCGCGACGAGAGCGCCGCCTTCTTCGCGATGTAGGCCACGAGTTCCGTCTTGTTCATTCGTTCTCACCCCCTTTCGTCGGGAACGCGCGTCACGGTACGCCGCGCCCGGAGGGGTGTCAAATGGAATCCGCGGACGGACGCGGGTTTCTCGATCAGTAGAGATTCTGGATGCCGCCGAAGCCCCGGAGCCCCCGCGATCCCGACTCGTAGTAGACCTCGGGCAGGAGCTTCACGTTGATCTTGAAGTAGAACTCGGTGATCCCGCCGGAAATGCTGCGGGTGAACTGCGCCTCCCAGCAGTGGAGGTCGCGCTTCACCGTGTAGTTCTGGGAGACCAGGAGCCGGGTCCGCATGTTGTACTGGGCCTGGTAGTCGAACCGCCAGCTCTTCGACAGGTTCATCCCGAGCGACCCGTTCATGGTGGCGCCGGAGTTCCACCGGCCGTACGTGGGGCTGGTCGAGAGATAGTCGCGGTTCCCGCTGTAGCTCACCGAGACGCTCGCGCTCCACGGGAGGCCCGACGGCGTGAGCCCCTGCGGCTGCAGGTAGTTCCCCTCGTGCACCGCCTCGAAGCCCAGGTCCTCGGGCTCCTCCTGCGGCGTCTCCTCGGTCGACTTCGACTGGCCCTGCATCGTGAATCCGGTGGAGGCGGTGAACGACTTGAGGTCGGCGTTGTACGGGTTGTGGACGAACGTGAAGTCGAACGAGCTCCGGCTGATCGGATGCACCCGGAGCGTGCTCACGAGGTCGGAGAGCGGTTTCTGCCCCGTGCGCTTCGCGAGGAAATTGTAGGTCCCGGAGGTCTGGAGCTGGACCACGTTGTTGATGACCTTCGGGTTCCCGGCCGAGCCGACCTTCACGTGGAAGTCGTTCCGCAAGGAGAACTGGAGAACCCGCTGCTCGAAGGAGCCGAGGCCGATGCCCGAGATCCCGCCAAAGCGGGAGCGGCGGACGCCGGTCGTGTCGACGAACGTGAGGCTCTTGATCTCCGGCTGGTAGGCCAGCGTGGCGGACGGCGTGATCACGTGACGGAGCGCCCGAAGCGGCCCGATCGAGTGCTGGAGCGTCCCGTAGATCGCCGTGTTCACGCCGATCGAGGCGTTCCAGGCGCCGCCGAAGCGGTTGGTGGCGCCCGCGTCGTCCCGGCTGTAGTAGATGCCGCTCAGGCCGACCCGCGGGGCGACGCGCAGGTAGGACAGGATGGTCCGGACGTCGGTCAGCGCGAGGTCGTGGCGCATCCCGGTGCGCGCGTCGACCGTCGAGTCGCGCTCCGGGATCGTGTCGTTGAACGCGTTCACGAAGACGTTCCGCTGGCTCAGGAGCGTGGCGCTGTAGCTGTAGACCGTCGAGGCGAGCCAGGGGAGCCGCCCCGGCTGGTCGCCGTGGGCCGCGCGGCCGATGGGGCGCGCGGTGAGGGAGAACGAGGCGCGGGGAGCCGTCTGCTGCACGCGGATCCCCAGCGGATCGGGATCGAGGTCCTGGTTCCGCACCAATCCGGCGCTCAGCGACGCGCCGCTCCACGACTTCTGGAGGGCCAGGCTGGACGTGAGATTCCGCTGCACGCGGAGCAGGACCGAGCGTCCGAGCGTCTCGTCGCGGTAGTAGTCGCTCGCGTTCGTCAGGTTGGCCTGGCCCGTCAGCGAGAAGTTGGTGCCGAGCACCTGGTAGTGACGGCCGACCAGGTCCCACCGGTTCCCCGTGCCGAACCGGTTCTCGTACGACGCATTGAGCTCCCCCTCGTACTCGTAGCGCTTCCGGTACCGGGTCTGTCCGTGCGCCACCCACCGGTCGTCCTGGTAGTAGTCGCCCCAGGCCGTCGCGTCGAGGTAGTCGTTGATGGCCCAGTAGTACCCGAGGTTCCGGATGAACTTGCCGCCGGCGGATGAGGAGCCGAACTCGAATTGCGGCAGCTGGAAGCCGGAGTGGCGGCCGGGCTTGATCGGGAAGACGTAGAAAGGGAGCGCCAGCACGGGGATCTTCTTGATGTAGAAGACCACCGGCTTGGCGATGACCTTGTCGCGCAGCAGGATCCGCATCTTGCCGGCGCCGAAGTGGTAGTGCGGCTCCTTTTCGTCGCACGTCGTGTAGGTGCCGTCCACGACGTCCAGGATGTCGTCGGTGACCCGCCTCACCTCGCGCCCCGAGACGTATCCCTGCTCGTACTTGGTGCGCCCCGAGAAGACGGTCCCGCGCCGGATCGAGAGGTCGTACGTCATCGTCTCGCCGACGATCCGATCGCGCCCGTCCTGGAGCACCGGCTTCCCCTCGGCCCGCATCCGCTCGGTGAGCGAGTTGAACCGGATGTCGCGGGCGCCGAGGCGCATGTCGCGGTAGGCGACGTTGGCCGCTCCCGAGACGTCGACCGTGTGCGCGTCCACGTCGTAGACGATCCGGTTCCCCTTGTAGAGGATCCGCTCCCGCTCCTCCGCCCCCGTCGTGTCCCCCTCGGCCGCCATGTAGTAGGTCCCGTCCCCGCGGCCGATCACCGTCGCGCGGACCGGCTTCCCCCCCTCGAACTCCACGACGATCGAGTCCCCCTTCGACGCGTTCCGCCCGCCCGACGCGCTGTCGGCGCTCGAGGGCCAATAGAACGACGAGGCGTTCCCCACGATCACGGCCCGCCGCGCCGCGTCGTTCTCGAGGAAGAGGGTGATCGTGTCGCCGTCCGCGGTGGTCCGCTCGCCCCGAGCCGAGTCGGCCCTCGCCGCGTACGCCACCTTCGCGTGCGGGCGGGCCTGGATCGACGAGACGCGGTTCCGTTCGAAGCGGACGTCGAGCGTGTCTCCGGTGGCGCTCCCCTCGGGATCCCACGCGTGCGGCCCGTCCACCAGGAGCGCGCGGTCCTCGTTCCGGTAGAACTCCGCCCGGCCGCACGTGGCCGTGAGCCGCTCGCGATGGACGGTCACGTTCCCGTGCGCGACCACGCGGCTTTGCGCGTTGTCGAACTCCAGCGTGTCGCCGGTCACCTCGGTCACGACGCCGCCCGACTCGGTGAGGAGGAGCCGCGGGCTCTGGTCCGCCCAGGCGTAGTCGATCCGCCGGTCGTACCGGATCCGCCCCGCGACGACGTGCGTGCTCTCGGCGCGGTCGACCGCGTCGACGTGCCCGAGCGCCAGGGCGACGTCGGTGTTCCGGTCGTACTCGATGCGGTCGGCCACGAGCGTGCGCGTCGAGTCCTGGAGCCGCGGCGAGCCGGTGATCACCGAGACGTTCCGGTCGCGGTCGAAGACCGCCTCGCGCCCCGTGATCCGGCTCCCCGCCTCGTAGATCCGGACGTTTCCGCGCAGCGTCGCCTGGCGGGCGCGGCGGTCGTACTCGGCCTCGTCGCCGAGCATCGTGGTACCGCCGTCCACGATCTTCACGTTCCCGCGGAAGCGGACGAGCTCGCGCCCGCGGAAGATGAGCGCCGAGTCGCCCGTGACGGTGGTGGGGCCGTGGACCACGGTGACGCGCGTCGCGGTGTAGACGTTCTCCCCCGCGGCCGCCGATCCCTCGAGCCGGTCGGCGCTCAGGTGATAGGGCTCCCGGTCGCGCGCGGCGGTGGAGTCGGACGGCGCCTGCGCGGCGGTGGGCATCGCGGCGGCGGCGGGCATCGCGGCGGCGGCGAGGAGGAGGAGGGCGAGCCGCCTAGAGCGCACGCGGCACCTCGCGCCCGAGCGCCGCGAGTGCCGCCGGCATCAGGTAGAACGACCCCGTGACGAGGAGGGCGCCCCCCTCCCCGCGCGCCCAGGCGAGGGCGCTCGCGATCGCCTCCTCGGGCCGCGGGATGGCCTCGCAGACCAAGTGCCGGGCCGGCGCCCGCGCCGCGAGGACCGCGGCCGGCGTCGATCGCTCCCCCTCGAATTCGGTCAGCGTGAAGCGGCTCGCGACGCGCCCCAGGACGCGAAGCATCGCCTCGTGCGGCTTGTCGCGGGAGAAGGCGGCGACGACCGCCAATTTCCGGCCCGGGAGGAGCGCCTCGATGGTCGCGGCCAGGGCCGCGGCGCCCTCGACGTTGTGCGCCACGTCGACCAGGACCGGCGGATCGCCCTCGATCCACTCCGCGCGGGCGGGCCACCGGGTCGCCGCGAGTCCGCTCGCGATGGCGTCCCGGACGCGCCCCGGCTCGAGACCCGCGAGAAAGGCCTCCGCGGCGAGCGCGGCGAGCGCGGCGTTCCGCGCCTGGTGGGCGCCGAGGAGCGGCGTGGTCGCCACGCCGGAAAAGGAGGGCGTGCGGAGCCGGAAGGCGGTCCCGCCGGGGCGGATCGAGCGGACGGCGTACTGCGCCTCCCGGCCCAGCCTGAGCACCCGCGAGCCCCGCTCGGCGGCGACGTCGAGGATCGCGTCGCGCGCCTCCGGCGCGCGGACCCCGAGGACGAGCGCGCCGCCCGGCCGGACGATCCCTGCCTTCTCGGCCGCGATCTGGCGTAGCCGGCGGCCGAGGATCTCGGTGTGGTCGGTCGCGATCGTGGTGATCACCGAGACGCGCGGCGAGAGGACGTTCGTCGCGTCGAGGCGGCCGCCGAGCCCGACCTCGACCACGGCGACGTCGAGCGAGGCCGCCGCGAAGTGGTCGAAGCAGAGCGCGGTCGCCGCCTCGAAAAAGGAGGGGTGGTGGGTCTCGAACCGGGGCCACCACGAAGCGAGGAGGCGGGCGAGCGCCTCGTCGTCGATCTCCCGCCCGTCGACGCGGATCCGCTCGTTGAAGCGGACCAGGTGGGGCGAGGTGTAGAGGCCGGTCTTGAGCCCGGCCGCGCGGAGGATCGAGGCCAGGTGGGCCGCGGTCGAGCCCTTCCCGTTCGTTCCCGCGATCAGGATCGAGGGGAACGCGCGGTCGGGACGGCCGCCGTCGTCGAGCAGGCGCTCGATCCCCTCGAGCCCGAGACGCATCCCCGACCGCTCGAAGCGATAGAGCGTCTCGAGGCGCCGCAGAAGCGGGACGCCCGCGATCTCCTTCATTCGGCGATGGGGGTCTCGGACGGGGCGGGTCGGGAGGCCGCGGACTCGGCGGGGGGAGCGCCGTTCGGGCTCGGCGGTGGCGGCGACGGCGCCGCTCCGGCCCGCGGAGCCGAGGGGGCGAGCCCCACCGGAGCGGGAGCGGCGACGGACGCGGCCCGGAACCGCTCCAGCGATTCGCCGGCGCGGCGGCGCGGCTTCTGCGGCAGCGCCGCCGCGGCCGCGAAGTATCCGAGGAGGAACGCGAGCGTGCGGCGCATCTCCATCCGGTGGACGATCTGATCGATCATCCCCTTCTGGAGGAGGAACTCCGAGCGCTGGAATCCCTCGGGAAGCTCCTGATTGATCGTCTGCTTGATCACGCGCGGCCCCGCGAAGCCGATGAGCGCCTTCGGCTCGGCGAGGATCACGTCCCCCACCGACGCGAACGAGGCCGTCACGCCCCCCGTCGTCGGGTGCGTCATGATCGAGATGTAGGGGACGCGCGCGTCCGAGAGCCGCGCGAGGAGCGCGTTCGTCTTCGCCATCTGCATGAGGGAGAGGATCCCCTCGAACATCCGGGCTCCGCCCGAGGACGACAGGATGATCAGCGGCCGGCGGCTCTCGATCGCGAGCAGGATCGACCGGGCGATCCGCTCCCCGGCCGCGGAGGCGAGGCTCCCGCCGAGGAACGAGAAGTCCATGAGGGCCAGGACGCAGCCCTCCCCCTCGATCGTCCCCTCGCCGCAGAGGACCGCCTCCGAGAGGCCGGTCTCCTCGCGCGCCTTCTTCAGGCGATCGATGTAGCGCCGGGCATCCTTGAACCGGAGGGGATCGGTGGAGACCACCTCGGAGAACCGCTCCACGAAGGAGCCCTCGTCGAGCAGGATCTTCACGTACGTCCGGGCGGGAATGCGGAAGTGGTAATTGCACTTGCCGCAGGTCCAGAGGTTCCGCTCGAGCTCCTTGTGGTAGAGGATCTCGCCGCAGTCCTCGCACTTGATCCAAAGGCCGTCCGGCAGCTCCCGCCGGCGTTGCTGGGCCTTGAGACCTTCCTTTGCCTTGCGGAGCCACGTCATGCGATCGGACCCTCCGGGAGCGTCTTGAGCATGACAATAGCATCCTCGACCGGGTGTCGATAATAGTTCTTTCGGATCGCGACATCAATGAACCCATTGCGGTAATAGAACTTACGGGCCGGTTCGTTGGACTCCCGGACCTCCAGCGTGACCCGCTTCACGGCGCTCCGGAGGCACGTCTCGAGGAGGTCGTCGAGGAGGCGCTGGGCGACCCCGGAGCGCCGGTGGCCGGGGTGGACCGCCAGGTTCCCGAGGTGCGCCTCGTCCACGACCATGACCGCGAGGAGGTACCCCACCACCGCCCCCTCCTGCACCGCCACGCGGGCGTAGCTCCCGTCGAGGAGCGTGATCTCGGAGCGGAACATCTCCCGGGACCAGGGGTCGCTGAAGGAGGCGCGCTCGATCGCCACCACGTCGTCGAGCCGGGCCGCGGTGAGCGGCGTGACGCGGAGGATCCCCGGCGAGGCGCTCATCGGGCCGGCCTCCGCGCGTTCGGAGCGCGCCCGTAGGCCGGCGCCGCGGACACGAGGTCGGCCGCGTGGCCGAGGCGGATCTCGCGGTCGCCGACCTCCGCGATCGCGCCGGCGAGGAGGGCCGGGGCGAGGACCGAGCCGCCCAGCTCCTCCACGAGGGCGACGAGCGCCTCGGTCGGAGCGGCGACGGGCGGATCGCCGCCCTCGGCCGCGGCCCGGATCCGGTCGAGGAGATCGTCTTCGGCCGCCGCCTCGGGACCCCACAGGAGCGCCGGCTCCTCGCCGCCGCGCCAGAGCGCGGCGAGCACGAAGCCGCGCTCCCCCTGCGTCACGGTCGCGAAGAACGGCGCCTCGTGGCGGTGCGCGTGGGCCGAGGCGCGGTGCGCCGGGACGAGGACGAGCGGGACCGACCGGGCCATCGCGGCGCCCTTCGCCCACGCGAGGCCGATCCGAAGCCCCGTGAAGGAGCCCGGCCCCTCGGAGACGGCGATCCCCGCGAGATCGCCGAGCGCCGTGCCTTCCTTCGCGAGGATCCGCGCGACCGCGGGGGCGAGCCCGCTCGAGTGTCCGCCCGGGGCGAGCGCCTCCTCGACCGCCGCGGAGCCGTCGACGGCGAGCGCGATGGAGCCGTGGGGGCTCGCGGTGTCAATCCCGAGGGTAGAGCGCATGGCTCCATCGGTCCCGATCGAGCGCCCCGTCGCGCGCCAGCGAGTCCCATCGAGTGCCCAGCGGGCGGATTCTCACCTCGCGGCCCCCCTCGGGGACGTAGCGGAGCTCGAGCTCGAGGCGTTCGGCCGGAAGGCGCTCCGTCGCGCGGTCGGCCCACTCGACCAGGACCACCGCGTCCCCCTCGGCGAGATCGTCGAGGGCCAGGCCCTCGAATTCCTCCGGGGAGGCGACGCGGTAGAGGTCGGCGTGGACGATCCGCGGACCCTCGCCGTAGATCTCGACGAGCACGTAGGTCGGGCTCCGTCCCCGAAGCCCCGGGTGGATCCCCTCGACGATCCCCTGCACGACCGTCGTCTTCCCCGCGCCGAGCGGGCCGATCAGCGCCACCCAGTCACCGCGGTGGAGGAGCGTCCCCACGTGGCGCCCGAAGGAGCGCGTCTCGGCGTCCGTATGGAGGAGCGAGCGGATCTCGACGCTCACGCCGTCCCCTTCGGCGTCAGCGTCGCGACGGGCAGGATCATCTCCTCGAGCGAGATCCCGCCGTGCTGGAAGGAGCCGCGGTACTTGTTCTCGTACTCGTGGAACTTGGTCGGGTAGACGAAGTAGAAGTCCTCCTTCGCGATCACGTACGCCTTGTGGGGCCCGTCGGCGGGGAGCCGGTAGCGCGCGGGATCCTTCACGTGGACCGCGTAGCGCGGATCGCACGAGACGTTGGTGCCGAACTTGAATCTCAGGTTCGTCGACGTCTCGCGGTTGCCGTAGACGAGCGCCGAGCGGCGGCTCAGCACGGCGCCGTGGTCGGTGGTGACGACGACGACCCCGTCCTGGCGCGCGAGCCACTTGAGCGCGTCGAAGAGCGCCGAGTGGACGAACCACGAGCGCATGACGGAGCGGAACGCCGACTCGTCGGGCGCGAGCTCCTTCAGGAGGTCGGACTCGGAGCGTCCGTGCGTCAGCATGTCGAGGAAGTTGAAGACCATCGCGGTGAGCGGGATGTTCTGGAACGTGACCACGTTCCGCCGGACGGTGTTCGCCTCCTCGGCGTTCGACACCTTCACGTACTTGGGGGCCGAGGGGAGGGAGACCGAGAGCCGCGCCAGGTTCGCGTCGAGCAGCTGGCGCTCGTAGCGGTTCTTGCTCCGCTCGTCGCCCGAGGCCTCCTGCCACCAGTCGGGAAACCGCGCTCGGATCTCGTCCGGAAAGAGACCGGAGAAGATCGCGTTCCGCGCGTACGGCGTCGCGGTCGGGAGGATCGACACGTGGTGATCGAGCGCGATGTCGAAGAAGGGGCGGAGGAGCGGCTCGACCGTGAGCCACTGGTCGAGGCGCATGCAGTCGATCACGACGAGCGTGACGCGACGCCCCTCCCTCAAATGCGGGGCGACCCAGCGCGCCACGACCTCGGTGGAGAGCGGCGGGTGGTCGGCGCCCGCGGCCCACGATTCGTACCGCGACTCGACGTACTGCGAGAACTCCACGTTCAGCTCGCGGCGCTGGTCGGCCTGGGCCTGCTTGAGCCCCTCGTCGTCCACCTGATCGAGCTCCACGTCCCACTGGGCGCTCCGCCCGTAGAGATCGATCCAGCCGCGGAATTCGAGACCCCCGGCCGACTCGGCCCGGAGCCGCGCCAGCTCCGCGACGTAGTCGCGCGCGCGCCGGCTCTCCTGGAGCCGGTCGGCTTCGAGCAACCGCTTCAGGGCGAGGAAGATCTGGGTGGGATGGACCGGCTTGAGCAGGTAGTCGGAGATCCTCCGGCCGATCGCCTCGTCCATGAGCGACTCGGCCTCGTTCTTCGTGACGAGCAGGATCGGCACCCCCGGGTCCCGCTCCTTGATGGCCTCGAGCGTCGCGAGGCCCCCCCGTCCCGGCATCGACTCGTCGAGGAGGACGGCGTCGAACCGCTCCCGCGCGGCGCAGGCGACCGCGTCGTCGCCGTTGGTCACGGGCGTGACGCGATAGCCCCGCTCCTCCAGGAGGAGGATGTGCGGCCTCAGGAGCTCGATCTCGTCGTCGGCCCAGAGGATCTTTCGCTCGGTTACGCTCATGTTGGCTTCGGGATCAGGTCGATCGGGGCGCGGACTGGGGCAGGACGGGGAGGGTCACGGCGATCGTGGTGCCCCGGCCGGGCGCGCTCTCCACGATGGAGATGCTTCCCCGATGGTACTCGCGCACGACGCGCCTCGCAAGCGCGAGGCCGAGTCCCCAGCCGCGGCGTTTGGTGCTGAATCCGGCGTTGAAGGCGCGGCGCCGCTCCTCCGCGGTCATCCCCCGCCCGTCGTCGCGCACGGTGAGGAGGACGCGGCGCTCGTCGCGCCTCCAGGCGAGGCGCACCTCGATCCGCGAGGCGGGCTTGTCCGCGGCGTCGATCGCGTTCTTGAGCAGGTTCTCCACCACCCACTCCATCAGATCCGGGTGGAACGCGACGCGCGGCACGGGCTCGTACTCCTCCTCGATCACGACCGTGCTCCCCAGCTGCGGGAGCCGGCTCCGGAAGTACGAGACCACGCCGGCCACGGTGGCGGCCAGGTCCCCCGCCTTCAGGACCGGCGTCGAGCCGACCTGCGCGAAGCGGTTCGTCACCTTGTGGAGGCGCCCCAGGTCGCGGTCGATCTCGTCGGCGATCTCGCGCACGCGCGCCGTGGAGGGGGCCGGCCCCCCGTCGCCGCGGAGCATCGTGGTCCACGCGAGGAGCGAGGAGAGCGGCGTCCCGAGCTGGTGCGCGGTCTCCTTCGCGAGGGCCGCCCAGAGCGATCGCTGCTCCCCGGCCATGAGGCTCCGGTAGCCCGCGAAGCCGAATACGAGGAGGAGCACGACGACGCCGAACTCGAGGTACGGGACCCAGCGCAGCTGGCGCGCCAGATCGGGCTCGCCGTAGTGCACGTGGCCGAGCACGCCGGGATGGCCCAGGCGGACGACCGCGATCGGGGGGTTCGACTCGTCGAGGCGTCGCGCGATCTCCTGGACCCGGCGCAGGGACGGCGGAACGATCCCCGTCGAGTCGGCCCGCGCGATCAGCGAGTCGGGGATCGAGTCGCTCGACACTCCGATCCGGCGCCACGCGCGCGGCAGCCCCTTGGTGTCGGTCAGGACGACCGGGAAATTGATGTTCCGGACGACGTCGCGGAAGATCGGTTGGAGCCTCGGGTCCTCGGCCGCCTGGAACGTGGAGATCGCCACGAAGCGGGCGAGCACCGTCGAGAGGTTCCGCGCCTCGTCGTTCAGGCGGCGGATCACGAGGTGGTTGTGGACGACGAGCGCCATCATCAGGAGGACGATGGCGAGGAAGAAGTAGACCTTGTACGAGGGCGGCCGGAGGGCCCGCGGCGCGTCGCCTGAGCGCGAGGCCATGGCGTCCCCTACGCGGGGGTCAGCTCGCGCAACCCGTCCAGGTAGGGGGCGAGCGCTTCGGGGATCGCGACGGTCCCGCGCTCGGTCTGGTGATGTTCGAGGAGGGTGGCGAACGTGCGCGGCAGCGCGAGTCCCGACGCGTTCAGCGTGTGCGCGAACTCGACCTTGCCGGTCGCCTCGTTCCGGAACCGGATGCCGGCCCGCCGGGCCTGGAAGTCCTCGAAGTTGCTGCACGACGAGACCTCGAGCCAGCGCGCCTCCCCCGGAGCCCACGTCTCCAGGTCGTAGCACTTCGCCGCCGCGAACGAGAGGTCGCCGGCCGCGAGCAGCACGACCCGGTACGGCAGCTCGAGCGCGCGGAGGATGTCCTCCGCGTCCGCGAGCAGGCGCTCGTGCTCGTCGTACGACGTCTCCGGGCGGACGATCTTCACCAACTCCACCTTGTCGAACTGGTGGACGCGGATCATCCCGCGCGTGTCGCGGCCGTAGGAGCCCGCCTCCCGCCGGTAGCTGGCGCAGTAGCCGACGAGGCGGATCGGGAGGCGCGCCGCGTCCAGGATCTCCTCGCGGTAGATGTTCGTGATCGGGACCTCCGCCGTCGGGTTCAGGAAGAGATCCTCCCCCTCGAGGCGGTACATGTCGCCCTCCAGCTTCGGGAGCTGCCCCGTGGCGAAGAGGCAGTCCCGGCGCACGAGGTGCGGCGCCCAGATCTCCGTGTAGCCGTGGCGCGACACGTGGCGGTCGATCATGAACTGGATCAGCGCGCGCTCGAGGCGCGCCCCCTGGCCGGTGAAGAGGAGGAACCCGCCGCCGGCGATCTTTCCCGCCCGTTCGAAGTCGAGTAGCCCGAGCGTCGTGGCGAGCTCCCAGTGCGGCTTCGGCGCGAAATCGGGCTTCCGGATCGTTCCGACCTCCCGCACGACCCGGTTTCCGTCGGCCTCGGCGCGCGGCACCGAGTCGTGCGGGACGTTCGGGATCCACGAGTGGAGCACGTCGAGCTCGGCCTCGATCTCGGCCAGGTGCCCGTCGAGCGCCTTGATCTCGTCGCCGATGTGCCGCATCGCGGCGATCGCCTCGGAGGCGTCCTCTCCCGCCTTCTTCCGCCTTCCGATCATCTCCGAGGCGTCGTTCTTCTGGTGCTTCAGCGTCTCGGATTGGGCCAGGAGGGAACGCCGGCGCTCGTCGCGGAGGAGGTAGCGGTCGAGGTCCACGTCCACCTTCTTGAACCGGATCGCTTCGGCGACGCGTTCGGCGTCCGACCGGATGCGCTTGGGATCGAGCACGGCTAGCGCCCCCCGGACGGCGCCAGGGCGCTGCGCGCCCCCTCGGCGAGCAGCCGCTGCGCGAGGCGCGCCCCGATCTGCTCCTCGTCGCCGGGAGCGCCCGTCTCCACGTCGCGGAAGAGGCGCCGCCCCTCGCGGTCGACGATCACGCCCTCGAGACGGAGCGCGCCTCCCTCGTTGGAGGCGAGCGCGCCTACCGGCGCGGAGAAATCGGCCTTGAGCTCGCGGAGGAAGGCCCGCTCGGTGTCGAACTCCGCGCGCGCCGTCGCGTCGTCCAAGTGCTTGGCCGCCTTGAGGAGGTCGCGGCTTCCCGCGCGCACCTGGACCGCGGTCATCCCCTGCCCCGGCGCCGGCACCAGGACCGCGGTCGTGAAGATCTCCGTGACGCGGTCCTGGAGCCCCAGATGCTCGACCGCCGCCGCCGAGACGACGAGCCCGTCCACGTCCCCGCGCTCGAGCATCCGGATCCGCTCGTCGAGGCTCCCGGCGAAATCGACGATGCGGAGATCGCCCCGATAGTGGAGGAGCTGCGCGCGCCGGAGCGGCGTATGGGCGCTCAGGGCCGCGCCGTCGGGAAGTTCGTCCAGGATCTGCTCCTCGAGCGCGATCAAGACGTCGAACGGCGTGAAGCGCTGCGTGACCGCGGCGAGCTGGATGCCGGCGGGGGGAGCGGGCGAGAGGTCCTTGGCGTTCTGGATGACCGCGTCGACCTCGCCGTGGAGGAGCGCCCGCTCGAGCGCCGCGCCCGGCCACGCGGGGTTCGCGCGCCGCGGCGGATCGGGGATCGGGACGAACTCGATCGCGGCGTGCCCGACGTGCGGGCGGAGCGCCTCGGCCGTCTCCTGGCCGATGCTCAAACCGAGGCGACTGCCGCGGACTCCGATCTTGACGGGGGCGTGGCTCATGAAGGTTCCGACGCTAGCACACGCGCCGGAAGCGGTAAAGCGGCGCCGCTCACGCCTCGCGGAGGGCCTCAACGATCGGGAGCGAGGCCGCCTTCCGCGCCGGGAAGAATCCGCCGATCAGTCCCATGGCCGCGGCGAAGGCGAGCCCGGCGCCGAGCATGCCGGGCGTGACCTGGAACCGGAAGGCGAGCTCGCTGAACGTCGCGAAGCTCATGGTTCCGGTGGTGAACGTGCGGACGGGGAGCGCGAGGAGGCAGCCGATCGCGCCGCCGAGGAGCGCCAGGAGCGTCGACTCGACGAGGACCGAGAGGAGCACCGCGCCGCGGCCGAACCCGATGGCGCGGAGCGTGCCGATCTCCTTGGTGCGGGCCCCGACCGCCGCGTACATCGTGTTGAGGGCGCCGAAGACGGCGCCCAGCGCCATGACCAGCGTGACGAAGAGGCCGAGCGAGCGGAGGAGGCGCGCGAGCATGCCCGATTGGGCCGCGTAGAACTCGTCCTCCCGGCGAACCTGGACGGTCAGGCGCGGATCGGCCTCGAGGCGGCGCTTCAAGGCCTCGAAGTGGGAGCGGTCGTCGAGGCGGACCGTGACGCTCTGGAACACCGGCCGGTCGAAGACCGGCATGAAGAGCTCCACGTCGCCCCAGATCTCCGAGTCGTAGGACGTGCCGCCGGCGTCGAACACGCCGACGACCGCCCAGTCGCGCCCGGAGAGCTTGAGATGGTCCCCCACCGCCGCGTTCCGGAACCGCTCGGAGACCATCCGGCCGACGACGATCTCGTCGAGACCGGGACGGAACATCCGCCCCGCGACGAGGCGGATCTTCGGGCGGAGCGCGGGCGATTTCGGGCCGACGCCGCGGACCACGACGTTCGTGGTGGTGCCCGACTTCCGCGGCAGGTTCCAGACCACCAAGAGCTCCGCCGTCGCGAGCGGCATGCCGTCCGGCGATCGCGCGACCTCCGGCTGGCTCTCCACGACCGTCGCGGCCTCGCGCGAGACGATGCTCGTCAGCTCTCCGGTCGACCCGCTCCGCACGGCGATCGCGTTGTCGGGCGACCCGGACGTCTTGAGCGCCGCCTCGAAGCCGCCCGCGAGCGCGAGCGTGAAGATGAAGACCCACGCCACCAGGGCGATGCCGAGCGCGGTCAGCGCGGTGCTCACGCGGCGCGCGCCCAAGTGGCGCAGGTTGTAGACGATCGGGATCCGCGCCACGTCAGGCCACCTTCCGGAGCGCCGAGGCGATCCTCAGCCGCGAGGCCGAGACCGCGGGGACGAGCCCGCTCAGGAGCCCCATCAGGACGGCGAGGAGGAGCCCGAGCGCGACGGTCTCGGGGAGGACCCGGAAGTTGGGGAAGAATCCGCCCGCCGTGAAGTCGACCCGCCGGAAGAGGAGCCACGCGATGCCGCAGCCGAGGATCCCGCCGGCCAAGGAGAGGATCATCGCCTCGGCCCCGACCAGGCGGAGGATCAGACCGTCGCCGAAACCGAGCGTCTTCAGCACGGCGATCTCGCCGGTCCGCTCGCGCGCGGCCATCATCATGGTGTTGATCGTGACGAGCACGATCGCGAAGACGATCGCCGATCCGAGGATCGTGAGGAGGAGCTGGACGTTGCCGATCATGGAGATGAAGCCCGCCTGGAACGCCTTCTCCGTCTCGGTCTTGGTCGGCTGGGGGCTGTTCTCGAAGAGGGCGTCCACCCGCTCGCTCACCGCGGGGGCGTCCTTCGAGGAGGCGAGGCGCAGCCAGTAGATGCCGACCTGGTTCTTTCTCACGTCGGGGAGCGACTCGTTCAGATAGTCCCAATGGAAGAAGACGGTGTTCTCGTCGACGTCCTCGGTCCGCCCGGCGTAGACGCCGCGGAGCGTGAGGCGCCACTCGCCGGGGTAGATCGTTCCCGTGATCGGGATCACGTCGCCGAGCTTCCAGCCGAACTTCTTGCAGGCGGCGCGTCCCGCGATGCACGCCGTCCGCTCCCCGAGGAACGCCTGCCGCTGCTCGGCCGGGAGGATCACCTCGGGGTAGACATCGAAGAAGGTCGGCGCGTCGACCGCGAACTGCGCGAACTGGTTCTTCGGGTCCTGGTAGTAACCGCCGAACCAGTTGCCGTAGCCGACGTGCGTCACGCCGGGCATCTGCGTGAGCCGCTCGCGGTAGGCCAGGGGGAGCGGGAAGACGAGCGAGGCGGCGTGGCGGACCACGAGGCGGGTGTCGTCGGAGGCGCGGATCGAGGCGTCGAACGACGTCATGACCGTCCGGAGGGTGCAGAAGAGGAAGAGCGCGAGCGCGATCGACGACACGGTCAGGAACGTGCGCCGCTTCGAGCGCCAGAGGTGCGCCAGGACGTAGCGGAGGAACTTCACGCCGTCAGGAGCCCCTTGTCCAGGTGGAGGGTCGTGTGGGCGCGCGCGGCCGCGTGCGGATCGTGCGTCACCATGAGGATCGTCTTCCCCATCTCCTGGTTCAGGCGCTGGAGGAGCGTGAGGATCTCCCCCGCGTTCGCCGCGTCGAGGTCGCCGGTCGGCTCGTCGGCCACCAGGAGCGTCGGATCGGCGACGATGGCGCGGGCGATCGCGACGCGCTGCTCCTCGCCGCCCGAGAGCTGGCGGGGGAAGTGGCGCGCGCGCGGCTCGAGGCCGACCAGTTTGAGCGCCAGGTGGACGCGGTCGCGCCGCTCGCTCCCCGTGAGCCGCGTCAGGAGGAGCGGCAGCTCCACGTTCTGGTACGCCGTGAGCACCGGAATCAGGTTGTAGAGCTGGAAGATGAAGCCGACGTGCCGCGCGCGCCACGCGGCGAGACGGCCCTGGGGCAGCGTCCCGATCGATTCGCCCGCGACCCACACCTCGCCGCCGGTCGGGCGGTCGATCCCGGCGATCAGGTTGAGGAGCGTCGACTTTCCCGAGCCGCTCGGCCCCATGAGCGCGAGGAACTCGCCCTCGGCGACGTCGAGGTTGATGCCGGAGAGGACGGGGATCTCGATCGCCTCCCGGCGGTACGTCTTCCGGACGTCCCGCAGGCGCACCAGGGTACCGTTCCCGCCCGGCGTCGATGGGCTCATGCGTCGCCTCTCGCGTGTCGCGGCGCCCGGGGCGCCGTCATCTCGATGTGATCCGGACCCGGGAATGGTCCCGGAGCTCGGGGAGGGCGTCCAGCACGACCGCCTCGCCGGGCGCGAGCCCGCCCGAGACGGCGACCCGGTCGGGGCCGATCGGACGCGGCGAGACCGCGCGCATCGCGGCGCGCCCCGCCTCGACCACGAAGACCACCGCGCGGCCGTCGCGCTGCGCCAAGGCGGCGCTCGGGATCGAAACGGCCGCCGCCGCGACCTCGGGCGCGCCGCCTTGGCCCGGCGCGTCGGCCAGGAACGTGACCTTGCATCCCATCTCGGGCAGCACGCGCGCGTCGAGCGAGTCGAACGCCACCTTGACCTGCACGGTCGCCTTCTGCCGGTCGGCCGTCGGGACGATCTGGCGCACGCGGCCCGGGTACCGGTCGCCGGGGTAGGCGTCGAGGACGATCTCGGCGCGCATGCCCTCGCGGGTCCGCGCGACGTAGCCCTCGTTCACGTCCACCTCGACCTCGAGCGTCGCGAGATTCGCCATCGTCACGATCGCCCCGCGCGTCAGCCCGCCGCTCGAGGGGATGGGGCTCACGATCTCCCCGACCTCCGCCTCTTTCCGCAGCACGGCGCCCTCGAAGGGAGCGCGGACGAACGTGCGCTCGTAGTCCACCTCCGCCGATCGGAGGCGGGCGGCCGCGTTCTCGAGGTTCGCCTGGGCGCTTCCGACCCGCGCCTCGTCCACCTTGGCGCGCGCCTCGACCTGATCGTACTCGGCCTGGCTCACGAGCGCCCCGGCCAGGAGCTCGCTCGAGCGCTTCCGCGCCAGGTCCGACTCGTGCGCGCTCGCGCGGGCCTCGGCGAGATCGGCCTGGGCCGAGGCGAGCGCCGCCTTCGCGCTCCTTACCGCGGCCAGCTGCTCGTCGTTTCGGAGCACGCCGAGGACCTGCCCCTTCTTCACGCGCGTTCCCTCCTCCACGTAGAGGGCGGCCAGACGCCCGGAGACCTCGGTGGAGACGGCGGCCCGCTGCCGCGCCACGACATAGCCGCTCGCGGTGAGCACCTCGGAGGCGCCGGCCCCGGGCGTGCCGCCGATGGCCTCGGCGCGCGCGACCCTCACCTCGAACGAGCGCGGCCGCCAAGTCGGCTCGAGGAGGACGGCGGCCGCCGTCAGGACGACGAGCCCTCCGATGAGGAGCGCGGCGCGTCGCCCGCCTCCCGCTCCGCCGTCCCGCCGGGGCGCCTCGCGATCGATGCGAAGCCCGGAGAGGTCGGCCGAGCCGGCTCCGGTCACGCCGTGATGCCCTTCTCCGCGCGCACTTCCCGCACCGCCTCCACCATCACGGCGAGCTTTTGGAACGCCTCGTCGACCGTCCGCGTCTTCAGCCCGCAATCGGGATCGACGTAGATCTGCTCCGGCTTCAGCACCTCGAGGCCCCGGAGGATTCCCTGCTTCACCTCGTCCTTCGTTTCGACGCGATGGCTGTGGACGTCGAGGACCCCGTAGCCGATCTCCTTGGTGAACGGGTGGACCTTGAACCGCTCGAGGAGGTCGTAGCGGCTGTTCGCCATCTCGAGGTCGATCATGTCGACGGGCAGGTCGAGGAGGGCGGGATAGATCACGTCGAAGTCGCCGTAGCAGATGTGCGTGATCGTCTTCGCCGTGAGCCCCTGGACCGCGCGGCCCAGCGCCTTGACCGCGAGCGGCAGCTCCTCCGGGCGCACGGAGACCGCGGGCTCGTCGATCTGGATGTACCGCGCCCCGGCTTCCTGGAGCGCGAGCGCCTCCTCGTTGATCGCCGCGGCCAGGTCCATCGCCATCGCCTCGCGCGAGGGATAGTGCTCGTTGAACGACCAGTCCATCATCGTATACGGACCGGTCAGCATGCCCTTCACCGGCTTCGAGGTCTGCGCCTGGGCGAACGTCCACCACGCGACGGTCAACGGCTCCTCGCGGCGGATCGGCCCGACGGCGATCGGCTTCCGGTAGTAGCGGTTTCCGTAGCTCCGCACGGGATTCGAGATGGCGAAGCCGGGCATCCGCTCCGCGAAGTACGTGGTCATGTCGCCTCGGTAGAGCTCGCCGTCCACGAGGAGGTCGAGGCCGATCTCCTCCTGCCGGCGGATCACCTTCACCGTCTCCTCGCGCTCCATCCGCTCGAGCTCCTCGGCGGAGAGTTCGCCGCGCGCGTGCCGCTGGCGGGCGCGCTCCAGCTCGGGCGGCTTCGGGAAGCTGCCGACGGTCGTGGTCCAGAGTCCGCGGGACATCGTCAACCTCCGTTCCGGGCCGCGAGTCGGGCGGCTTCCGTGAGCCCGCGCACCTTCGCTTCCGCCTTGTCGGCGGGGAGGTACTCCAGGCTGGCCGTCGTGGTGAGCAGGAATTCGAGGTCCGGGCGGAGCCCCGCGGCGCGCGCCGCTTCGCGCGCGACGAGCGCCGGATCCTCGAGACGCGTGTTGCGGGCGTTCACGAGGCCGAGCGCCACGCCGCGCCCGGCGGGAATCGAGGGGATCAGCTCCCATCCCGCCGGCGCCTCGACCAGATCGAGGCCCAGGACGCTCCACTCGAGATCCCGGAGCGCCGCGAAGATCGCGTTCGGAGCGCCGAAGGGGACGTGGACGATCGTCCGCGCCTTCCGGCCGGCGAGGACCGGCGTCAGCGCGGCGCGCACCGCCGCGGCGTCTCCCGCCTTCGCCCTTCCGAGCCACGGCTCCTCGAAGTGGATCCACGCGGCGCCCGCCGCCTCGAGCGCGGCCGCCTCCTTCGCGAGCGCCTCGCCGATCGCCCGGCACGCCGCGACGGCGTCCCGGTAGTGGAGGTCCTTCGAGAACCGGTAGAGCGAATAGGGGCCGGGGAGGAACGCCTTCACGGGGCGCGAGGCGGACGACACGGCGTCACGGAAGTCGTCCACGGTGATCGGCGCGCTCCAGGCGACGTCCCCCACGATCTCGGGCTGGCGGTAGTACGTGTTCGTGTCGAGGTAGCGGATCAGCCCCGCGATGCGGATCCCCGCGAGGCCCCGCGCGACGTACGTCTGCGCGTCGTCCCATCCGGCGCCGCCATCCATCACGAGGTCGACTCCCGCCCGCTCCTGGATCGCGACCGCGCGGCGGTTCGTGGCCCGAGTCGCCTCGATCACGTCCTGATCGGTCGCCTTCCCCTGGTCGCGTCGGTTTCTCACGACGCGCAGGTTCACGTCTCCCGGCTCCGTGGGAAGCTTGGGGTAGCTCCCGGCGAGTGTCGTCTGGATCTTCAAGAAATGCCTCCTCTTCGGCGTGGAGTTGTTTCGACGCAGCCCGTAACGCTACCACAGGCGGTCGGGACCCTCAACGCCACCGCCTCGGGGGAGCGGCGCTAGGCCGGCGCCCCCGCGCACGCGGGACAGGGGCAGATGCGGCGGAGGTAGTCGAAGGCGTAGATCCCGGTGGTGTGCCCGTCGCTCCAGTCGAAGTGGACCGCGTAGTTCCCCACCGTCCGGGCGGCGGCGATCGAGACGTCGGGGTTCACGTGCTCCTCGAAGACGATCCGCGTGCCGGTCATCTCGCTGACGCACTGGGCGCAAGGGCAGCGGCCACGCAGGTAGCGCGCCGGATAGGCCGACTCGTGCCCGTCGGCCCAGCGCACCGTGAACCGCTCGCCCCCCTTCTTCGAGAGCGCGGTCGGCGTGGTCTGCTCCGGAGCGAGCGCGGCCACCTATTCCTCCGCGATGGTGAGCGGGATCTGCTTGAAGGCCTGGATGCTGATCTGCTGCGCCAGCCGGCCGGTGATCTCGGCCATCGCCTTCCCCGAGGGGGACTCGGGCGCGGCGACGACCACCGGCGTCCCCTCGTCGGCGAAGCGGCGGATCGCGGCGTCGAGGGGGATCTCGCCCAGGAACGGCACGCCGAGCGAGCGCGCCGCCTCGGACGCCCCGCCGTGGCCGAAGAGGTCGTCCCGCCCGCCGCAGTGCGGGCAGACGTAGGACGACATGTTCTCCACGATGCCGAGGAGCGGCACCTTGGTCTGCTGGAACATCCGGAGCGTCTTCATCGAGATCTGGAGCCCCACGTCCTGCGGCGTCGAGACGATCACGGCGCCGGTCACCGGCACCGTCTGGACGAGCGTCAGGTGGACGTCCCCCGTGCCCGGTGGCAGGTCGACGATCAGGTAGTCGAGCTCGCCCCAGTTCACGCCGAGGAGGCTCTGCTGGAGCGCCTTGTGCGCCATCGGGCCCCGCCAGATCAGCGGCTGGTCGCCCGGGCTCAGGTAGCCCATCGACATGACGCGCGTGCCGTGCGCCTCGCCCGGCTCGATCGTATTGTTCGGGAGCGGCTCGGCGGGCTTCCCCGAGCGCATCATGATCGGGATGCTCGGCCCGTAGATGTCGGCGTCGAGGAGGCCGACCTTGGCCCCGCTCCGGGCGAGAGCCGCCGCGACGTTGGCCGCCACCGTCGACTTGCCCACGCCCCCCTTGCCGCTCCCGATCGCCACGATGTTCCGGACGTTCCGGAGCGCCGACGTGTTCGGGGACGGCGGGCGGCGGACCTCCGCGGTCATGTTCACGCGGACGTCCTCTGCCCCGGGGATGGCGAGCACCGCCTGGCGCGATTGCTCCCGAAGGCGGTCCTTCACGGGGCAGGCGGGGGTCGTGAGGTTCACGTCGAACGCGACGAGGCCCCCCTCGATCTTCAGATTCCGAACGAAGCCGAGGCTCACGATGTCGCGATGAAGATCGGGATCCATCACGGACCGAAGTGCGTCCAAAACTTGGGTTTCAGTGATCGCGGCGGGGGCCATGGCGACTCCTTGGATGACGATCGAACGGGCCTGGATGCGCGATCATACCACCCGCGCCGCGCGGCGTCGAAAGGCCCGCCCGCGGGGCGCCGCCGCTGGCGCGTCCGTGGGGACGTATGCTAATGTCGGAGACTGAACTGCGGCGCGCCACTCCGAGACCACGCCCCGAAGCGCGCGCGAAGGATCGAGGGAGGAATCATGGCCGTTTCCACCGATGAGCTGAAGGGCCTCTACTATTACATGAACCTCGTCCGCCAGGTGGACGAGCGCTGCCGGCGCCTCTTCAAGCAGGGTCGCTTCCAGGGCACGTATTTCTCGGCCGTGGGCCAGGAGGCGACGGTCGTCGGCCCCTGCTACGGTCTCCGCCCCGACGACTTCATCGGCATCCAGCATCGCGAGATCGGCGCCGTGATCACGAAGGGAATGCCGATCCGGTACCTGATGGCGCAGCTCTTCGCGCGGAAGGACAGCCCCGACCGCGGCAAGTCGCACCCGTGCCACTACGGATGGAAGCCGATGGGGATCGTGACGCCCGCCTCCACGATCGCGGCCCAAACCGTGATCGTCACCGGCTCGGCACTCGCCTGGAAGATCCAGAAGAAGGACAATGTGGCGGTCGCCTTCGTGGGCGAGGGCGCGACGTCGAACGGGGTCTGGCACGAGGCGCTCAACTTCGCCGGGATCCACAAGCTCCCGGTCGTCTTCGTGGTGCAGGACAACCTCTGGGCCGAGTCGGTGCCGAAGAACCTCGGCGTGCCCCTCGAGAACGTGGCCGAGCGCGCCAAGGCGTACGGCTTCGCCGGGATCACGATCGACGGGAACGATCTCATGCAGACGTACGAGGTCTCGCAGGAGGCCGTCCGGAAGGCGCGGCGAGGCGAGGGGCCGACGCTGATCGAGATGAAGACCTACCGGTGGTACGGCCACTCGGAGATCGATCCGGCCAACTACCGCACGCCCGAGGAGCTGGAGCTCTGGAAGAAGCGGGACCCGGTTCCGCGGTTCGAGCGGCTGATGATGGAGCGCGGCGTGGTCGACGAGGCGATGAAGCAGCAGACGCTCCAGAGGATCGAGCGGGAGATCGAGGAGGCCATCGAGTTCGCGGAGAAGAGCCCGCATCCCGACCCGAGCGAGGTCCTGGAGGACGTCTACGCCCCGCTCGGCTAGGCCGCGGGGAAAGGCGCCCCGTGAGACGCGCGTCGAGATGGTGGAGCTGGTGCTCCCCAACGACGCGAACACCCTCGGGAACGTCCTCGGCGGGCGCGTGCTCCATTGGATCGACCTCGCGGCCGCGATCGTCGCGCACCGGCACTGCCGGAGCGAGACGGTGACCGTGTCCCTCGACCAGATGTCGTTCCTCGCCCCGATCCGGGTCGGCCAGATGGCCGTGATCGCGGCGCGCATGACCTATACGGGACACACCTCGATGGAGATCCGCGTGGACGTCCAGAGCGAAGATCTCCGGACGGGAGAACGAAAGCAGACGTCGACGGCGTATCTCACGTTCGTCGCGATCGACAAGCGGGGGCGGCCGCGGCCGGTTCCCCCGCTGCTTCTCGAAACCGAGGAAGAGCGGCGCGAGGCGCGGGCGGCGGAAGCCCGGCGCGACGCGCGATTGAAGGCGAGAGCCCACCATCCGCCGATCAGGGAGACCATGCATCGATGAAGACGATCGACACCGCCCCCGCCACCGCGGCCGTATCGGCCGACGTGAAGACCATGAACATCATCGAGGCCATCAATCAGGCCCTGCACGAGGAGATGGAGCGCGACGAGCGGATCTTCCTGATCGGCGAGGACATCGCGGGCTACGGCGGGGTCTTCAAGGCGACGAAGGGGCTCTACGAGCGGTTCGGCCCGATGCGCGTGATCGACAGCCCGATCTCGGAGAACTTCCTGGTCCAGGGCGCGGTCGGCGCCGCGCTCGCGGGGCTCATCCCCTCGCCCGAGATCCAGTTCGACGACTTCATCTCCCTCGCGGTGGACGGAATCGTGGAGCACGCGGCCAAGATGCGCTACCGCTCGGGCGGCATGTGGACCTGCCCGATGGTGATCCGCTGCTGCTGCGGCGCCGCGGTCGGCGGCGGCCTCTACCACTCGCAGTTCAACGCGTCGTGGTTCATGCACTCGCCCGGCCTCGTCGTCGTGGCGCCCTCGAATCCGTACGACGCCAAGGGCCTCCTCAAGGCGGCCTTCCGCGGCGGGAACCCGGTCCTCTACTACGAGCACAAGCGGCTCTATCGCACGGTGAAGGGCCCGGTGCCGACGCACGACTACACCGTCCCGCTCGGCAAGGCGAGCGTCGCCCGGCCGGGCCGGCACGTGACCGTGGTCTCCTACTCCCTGATGCTCCAGCGCTCGCTCGAGGCGGCCGAGAAGGTCGCCGCGGAGGGGATCGAGGCGGAGGTGATCGACCTCAGGACGCTGGCGCCGTACGACAAGGAAACGATCCTCGCGTCGGTCGAGAAGACGGCGCGGGCCATCTGCGTCTACGAGTCGAGCCGGACCATGGGCGTGGGCGCGGAGATCGCCGCGACGATCGCCGAGGAGGGATTCTCCTTCCTCGACGCGCCGGTCCTCCGCGTGTCGCCGCCCGACGCGCCGCAGGAGCCGTTCGCGCCCGCGCTCGCCGAGCACTACCTGCCCGATGCCAACGTGATCGCCCAGGCGATCCGCGAAACCGTCGCGTATTGAGCCGGCGGCTCGACGCCGCCAGTCGGAGGAACGGATGCCCGTGACCATCGTAGTGCCCCAGCTGGGTGAGAGCGTCGTCGAGGGGACGATCGGGAAGTGGCTGAAGAAGGTCGGCGATCCGATCGCCAAGGACGAGCCGATCGTCGAGATCATCACCGACAAGATCAACATCGAGCTGCCCGCGCCTTCGGCGGGCACGCTGGGAGAGATCGCCGTCCCCGAGGGGACGGTCGCGCAGGTGGGCGATCGCCTCGGCACGATCCTCGGCGCCGGCGAGGCCCTCCCCGCCGGAGCGCCGGCCAAGGCCGCGGCCCCGCTCCCCGCCACTCCTCCGGCCCCGGGCCCGACCCCGATCGCGCCGTCGCCCGCGCCGGGGGCTCCGTCCCACGCCGTCGCGCCGGCGGCCGGCATGGCCGGCACCGCGACGATGGCGCCGCCGGCCGCCCCGTTCCCGATGAACGGCGGCGCGCGCCTGTCGCCCGCCGTGCGGAAGCTGGTGAAGGAGCACGGCGTGGACGTGAATCAGATCCGCGGGAGCGGCATGGACGGCCGCGTGACGCGCGAGGACGTGCTCACCTTCCTCGAGGCGCGCACCGTGGCGGCGTCGATGCCCGCCGCTCCCTCGGCACCCGGCCGCGCGCCCGCCGGGGCGCCCGCGGCGGCCCCCGCGCGCGCGCCGCTCCGCGCGGTCCCGGCCCCCGTCTTCGCGGGCGCGCCGACCCGCGAGGAGACGGTGGAGCCGCTCACCAACGTCCGGAAGATGATCGCGCAGAACATGACGAAGTCGCGCCACACGGCGGCGCACTGCGCGGTCTGGGACGAGGTCGACATGACGTCGCTCGTCGAGATGAGGCGCCGGCTCAAGGAGAAGGTGAAGGAAGCGTACGGCGTGAACCTCACGTACATGCCGTTCATCATGAAGGCGGTCGTCCGAGCGCTCCGGGAGTATCCGGTCGTCAACGCTTCCATGACCGACACCGAGGCGCGCTACAAGAAGTACTACAACATCGGCGTCGCGGTGCACCGCGACCAGGGGCTGATCGTCCCGGTCGTGAAGGACGCCGACCGGAAGACGCTGCTCCAGCTGGCGCAGGAGATCGAGAATCTCGGGGCGCGGGCGCGCGCCGAGAAGCTGACGCTCGACGACATCCAGGGCGGCACGTTCACGATCACGAACGCCGGCATGTTCGGGGCGACGGCCTCGACACCGATCATCAACCACCCCGAGGTCGGCATCCTCGGCGTCCATCTGATCGAGGAGCGCGCGGTCGTCCGCGATCACAGGATCGTGGTCCGCTGGATGATGACGCTGGTGCTCTCGTTCGACCACCGCCTGGTGGACGGAACGCCCGCGGTCATGTTCCTGCATCGCGTCAAGGAGCTGCTCGAGGACCCGGAGAGCTGGCTCCTCGACTCGATCTGAGGCCATGACGACGCCCGCGCCGCCGGCGATCCCGGTCTACGACCTCGGCCTGGTCCCGTACCGCGCGGCGCTCGCGTTCCAGCACCGGGCGGTCGAGACGCGCGCCCGCGGCGAATCGCCCGACGTGCTCTACGTCGTGGAGCACGAGCCGGTCATCACCGTGGGCCGCGCGGGCCACGCCGAGAACCTGCGCGCCTCCGCGGCCGAGCTGGCCGCCCAGGGCATCGAGGTCGTGCCCGTGGAGCGCGGCGGCGACGTTACCTACCACGGCCCCGGCCAGATCGTCGGCTACCCGATCGTATCCCTCGACTCCCTCCCCGGTGGACGCGACCTCCACCGCTATCTCCGCGACCTCGAGGAAGCGATGATCCGCGTGCTCGCCGGCTACGGCCTCGCCGCCGGCCGAAGGCCTCCCTACACCGGCGTCTGGGTCGGCGACCGGAAGGTCGCGGCGATCGGCGTCGCCGTCCGGCGCTGGGTCGCGTACCACGGCTTCGCCTTCAACCTGAATCCCGATCTCCGCCATTTCGAGTGGATCCATCCCTGCGGGATCCGCCACCTGGGCGTCGCGTCGCTCGAGTCGCTTCGCGGCACGGCCCCGCCGCGCCAGGAAGTGATCGCGCGGCTCGCGGACGCGTTCGCCGACGTCTGGGGGCGTCCCCTTCTCCTTCCTTCCGAGGAATCCGTCCATGTCTAAGACCGCCCCGAGCGTCGCGCCGAAGGGCGCGACGAGAATCGAGAAGGATTCGCTGGGACCGCTCGAGGTCCCGGCCGACGCCTACTACGGCGTCCAGACCGCGCGCGCGATCGCCAACTTCCCCATCAGCGGCGAGCGCCTCCACGTCGAGATGGTGCGCGCCGTCGCGCGCGTCAAGATCGCCGCCGCCAAGGCCAACGCCGAGCTGGGCGTGCTCGACGCGTCGAAGGCCGGCGCCATCGTCAAGGCCGGAGAGGAGGTGCTCGCGGGCGCGCACGACGACCAGTTCGTGGTGGACGCCTACCAGGCGGGCGCCGGCACGTCGTTCCACATGAACGTGAACGAGGTGATGGCGAACCGCGCCTGCGAGATCCTGGGGGGCGAGCGGGGCGACACCAAGCTCGTGAGCCCGAACGATCACGTGAACATGGCGCAGTCCACGAACGACGTGATCCCGACCGCGATCCGGATCGCGGGGTACATGATGGCCGGCCCGGTGCTCGAGCAGATGGAGCGGCTCGCGGCGTCGCTGGCCGATCGCGCGCACGCCTTCCGCCACGTGCTCAAGTCGGGCCGCACGCATCTCCAGGACGCCGTGCCGATCACGCTCGGCCAGGAGTTCTCGGGCTACCAGGTCTGCGTCGAGAACTGGACCGAGGCGCTCCGGCGCTCGCGCGAGGGGCTCCTCGTGCTCGGCCTGGGCGGGAACGCGGCCGGCACCGGGATCAACGCCCACCCGCGCTACCGCGAGCGCGCGATCGCGAACCTCGAGGCGATGACCGGGGCGCGCTTTCGGCCGGCGCCGAACCTCTTCGAGGCGATGCAGTCGATGGCGCCCGTCGTCCGCGTCTCGAACGACCTCCGGGGCTTCGCGCTCGACCTGACCCGGATCGCGAACGACCTCCGGCTCCTCGCGAGCGGACCGACCACCGGGCTGAACGAGATCGGGCTCCCCGCGGTCCAGCCGGGCTCCTCGATCATGCCGGGCAAGGTGAACCCGGTCATGCTCGAGATGACCAACATGGTCTGCTACCAGGTCCTCGGCTACGACACGACGGTGGCCTACGCCGCCCAGGCGGGCCAGCTCGAGCTCAACGTGATGATGCCGGTCATCGCGCACAACCTGCTCCGCGCGCTCCAGATCCTCGCGCCCACGCTCCGCGTGCTGCGCGAGAAGTGCGTGGAGGGGATCACGGCCAACGAGGCGGCCTGCCGCGACTACTTCGACCACTCGATCTCGATCGCGACCGCGCTCAATCCCTTGATCGGGTACCTGGCCGCCGCGGAGGTGGCGAAGGAGTCGGCCAAGACCGGGAAGACGGTCGTCGCGATCGTCCGGGAGCGGAAGCTCCTGACCGAGGAGCAGATCGCGAAGGTCTTCTCGCCCGAGGGGATGACGCACCCCGCCGGGGGGTGACGGATTCGTCATGCGCCTTCCGTCGCCTTGCGGGCGCCGGAGCGCGCGCGCAGCCTGGGGTCGGACCCATTCAACCCAAGGAGGATCCCATGAGGCCCAGGATGCCGTGGTTCACGCTCGGATCGATCCCCGTCCTCGTCGCCGCCGCCCTCCTGACGCCGGGCCCGGCCCGCGCGGCGGGCGAGTTCGGCGTCGCGTTCCTCACCGGATTCAACACGTACGCGCAATCCGACCTGAACGACGAGCTGGTCGCCCCCATCAACGTGCTGCTCTCCGGCACCGGCTACAAGATGGACGACGTCTCGAACGGAATCGGGTTCGGGGGCGGGCTCCGCTGGCGCTCGACGACGTCGCCGATCACCGTGGCGGTGGACTACGAGCGGCTGAACGGCAACTCCAAGCTCTCGGTCCCCGGCGGTGAGTTCGAGGTGAAGGCCCCGGCGAACGCGTTCACCGCGACCGTCTACTACTTCTTCCCGTCCGCCTCACGCGCCCGGTTCGGCTTCGGAGCCGGCGGCGGCTTGTATTCCTCGGCCGGAAGCCTCCGGACGTACGACTCGACCACGTTGCAGGAGGAGACGGAGGACATGAAGGGAACCGGCGTCGGCTTCCACGGCGTGGGGGCGGCCGACGTCACGCTCTCGAGCGTGTCCCATCTCGACGTGTCGGTCGGGTACCGCTATGCCAAGACCACGGACGTGAAGGTGGCGGGCACGAAGGTGCAGAATTCGGACGGCAGCGACAGCAAGCTCGACTGGAGCGGGCTCGTGACGCGGGTTGGCCTCAGCTTCTACTTCGGCGCGAAGTAACGAAGGGCCGGGACGGCCACCGGCCGTCGTTCCGCGGAAAACGAATCGGGGCGGCACCGTGAGGCGCCGCCCCGAGATCGTTTGAAGCCGTTCCGATTACAGGCCGAAGCCGATGCCCGCGCGGAACTGGAGGTAGTTCAGCGTCTCACCCGACGTCGACACCGAGTGGTAGAGGCCCGTGAAGTTCATCTTGGTCGCCGGACCGACGGGGACGTTGACGCCCGCGCCGACATTGAAACCGAACTTCGAATCGCTGGCGTCCGCCGTTCCCAGGGCGCTGTCCTCGATCTTCGAGGAGACGCTGTAGAGGCCGGCACCCGCCTGGGCGAAGAAGCTCGGCCCGACGCCCGCGCCGATGTTGTACCGGAGCTCCGGCGTCACGCGGAACGTGTGACCGGAGACGGTGCCCGTCGAGACGCCGTTGTCGTAATCGACCGAACCCAGGTTGTCGAACGAGAGCTCAGCGCCCCACGAAACCGCCGGAGAAGCGCTGCGCCAGTACCCCGCGCCGAACGCGATGCCGCCACCCATCGACTCGTTGTTCCCCGTCGCGTCGCTCGACGACTTGGCGTAGCCCGCGTTGATCTCGAGCTGGCCCACGTTGACCGGAGACGCGCCGGCCACCGGCGCGAGCGCCAGGACCGCGAGAAACGCCGTAGCGAGAACCAGTGCCGTGTGAATCCGCTTCATGGTGCTTCCCCCTTGGTTCGTGTCCGTCGATTGGCCACCACCCCACAGGACCGCCGCCGGCGTCCGTGCCACGGGAGCCCCTCCCCGATCTCTGCGTTCTTGAATCGGCATCGGGGGCCGGGAACTTGAGGGGGAGTACCGGGCGGCGCCGGAGGGCGCCAAACGGCTGCGGTGACGTCCGTTACGCTTCGGGGATTTCGATCTCGGCGTTGGGGACCCGGCCTTCCTCCACGTTCCGGAAGAAGACCCAGTAGAGGACGGAAGCCGCCACGTAGAGCGCGGCCGCGATCAGGAGCGGCTCGGTGTAGCCCTTCCGCTCGATCAGGGCGCCGCCGATGTCGGCGCTGACCGTCCAGGAGAGGAACCACGCCACCGAGAGGAGGCTGTTCGTGATCGCGTGGTCCCGCCGCGGCACCATCTCCATCGCGAAGTGGGAGGTCAGGGGCTGGTTCATGTTCATGAGGGCGCCGCGGAGGAAGAAGGCGCCCGCGGCCAGGGGCAGCGACCCCGTGAGCGCGAGGAGCAGCATGAACGGCACCGACGCGAGCTGCGTCGCGACGACGCCGCGCACGAGGCCGAGGCGGCGCGAGACGGCGGGCCCGAAGAGGTTTCCCGCCACCATGAATCCCTGCATGACGCCGAAGAGGACCCCGATGGCCCCCTCGGAGAGTCCGAACCGGTCGCGGAAGAAGAGGTTCAGGAAGGGGATGATGAGCCCCGCGCCGAGGCCGATCAGGAACGCCGGGAGCATGAGCTTGAGGTTCAGCCCCCAGTCGATCGTCGCCGACTCGCGGATCGTCGTCCAGGCGCGCGAGAGCGCCTCCTCGATGCGGCTCGCGCGGGACGCGCCGCGCGCGGCCGGTTCGCCGGGGTCGGGCGGAGGGTCGGTCATTGCGTGGAACGGGATCGCCGAGAGGAGCGTGAGCCCGCTCGCGACGTAGAGCGACCAGCGCAGCGCCAGCTTCTCCGAGGAGGTGAAGAGGTGGAAGAGGTACGGCAGCCACCCGCCCAGGGCCGAGCCGAGGATCGCCGAGACGAAGAGGACGCTGAACGAGGCGCTGAAGAGGAACGGGCGCGCGCGCGGCTCCACCTCGCGCATGATGACCGGCGCGATCGAAAGGCGGTAGACCGTCACGACCATGCCGGAGAAGAAGGCGACGAGGAGCAGGAGCTCCGGCGCGGCGACGGAGACCTGGAGCGCGTAGAGGACCGCGACGAGCGCCCCCGCGCCGACGAGCACGACGCGCGCGCTCAGGCCCCGGAAGACGAACGCGACGGGGATCGCCGCCACCGCCGCCCCGAGCGCCGCCTTGGAGAGGATCTGCCCGATCCCGGCGTCGGTGACCCCGAGCGCGCGGAGGTAGAGGTTGAAGAGGAGCTGGAAGACCGACTGGCCGAGCCCGATCAGGAAGACGCCCCAGAGGTAGAGGCGCGGGTTCCGGCCCGAGCCGCGGACCTGGGCCAGGTATTCGCCGACGACGGAGCGGATCGACTCGAGCACGCGCTAGTGGCGGCCCCGCCCGCGCTCCTTGGCCGGGAGGATCTCCAGACAGGTCGTCCACCATCCGGTCCGGATCGTCTCGACGAATTCGCTCGGGAGCCGCTCCTCTTCCATCTCGCGCGCGAGCGCCTCGTGGTCGTACGCGACGGGCACGAACGTGGCCTCCTCGAACGCTCCCGGGAAGAACGCGTACCAGACGCGCGGATCCCCGTCGTTCGCCGGCCGGCCCACCACGCCGACGTTCACGATCCGGGCGCCGCCGGGGAGGCGGCGCTGCCAGTGGATTCCGGTGTGCGTGCAGAGGACGAGGTCGGCCCCGGCCTCCCGCGCGAGCCGCTCCAGGAACGCGTCCGACGTCGCCGATTCCCAGAGGAACTCGTTCACGCGCCGCGGCGACCCGTGGCAGAGGAGCCCGCGCCGCCCGTTCCTCGTGAAGCGTCCGAGCGCCGGGAGCGCGCCGAGGCGGCGGCGCTCGGCGTCGGTCGTGCGCCGGTTCGTGTAGTCGTAGGAGAGCTGCGCGAAGTGGTTGTCCGCCGGATGCGTGTAGCCGCATCCGCAGTCGGCGAGCCGCTCGGCGAGCGAGCGGTCGTAGTTCCCCGCGATCGTCTCGACGCCGTACTCCTCGAGGATCGGGGCGATCTTCTCGGGGTTCGGCCCGAACCCGCCCAGATCGCCCAGGCAGAAGAGACGCTCGGCGCCGCGGCGGCGGGCGTCCGCGAGCGCCGCGCGGAGGGCGAGGTGGTTGTTGTAGGGGCCGCCGAGCGCGGCGAAGGGCCCGTCGACGGTCCCGTAGTCGTTCGTCCTCACGGCGTTCATCGCGGGGCGCGGCACCTCAGGGACGCCGGAGCGCGTCCCAGGCCGGCATCCCGTCGCCGTCCCTGAGGGCGAGCGCGTCCCGGCCGCGCGCCACGCGCTCGGCGATCAAGGTGAGCTGTCCGTCGATCGCGACGAGCGATCCCCGGATCACGAGGTGGTCCCCTTTCCCGATCCGCAGCTCCTGGCGGTCGAGGTACCACGCGGGGCCGAGATGGACGACGAGCCGGGCGCGCGGCGTCGCGAGGAACAGCGCGACGCCGGGCTCCATGCCTCGGAGCGGGCGGATCCGATCGATCCGGACCACGTCGCCGGCCACCGTCTCGACCGCCTCGGAGTTCCAGTTGAGCTGGTAGGGGTCGCGCGGCCCCCAGCCGCCGCGTCCCGACCAGGACGGCGCGAGCGATCCCGCGAGAGCCGCGGACGCGAAGGCTCCGAGCGCCGCGGCGGCCGCGAGCCCCGCGAGCGCGGCGAACGCGGCCGCCCGGGGTGGTCCCGCCGGTCGGCCCCACGGTCGTCTCACGGCGTTCCTAGTTGCGGCAGGACGCGCCGGTCGCCCAGCACGTGTGGCACGCGCCGTGGCGGAGCGGAAACGGCCGGAGCGATTCCCGGAGCGTCCGCCCCAGGAGCGCGTCGGGCGCGTCGATCAGGATCGGGCAGACCATGACGCCGCGGCTCGTCACCATGCGGCTGGTCGAGCACTGGAGATTCCACGGGTCGTATCCGCGCATGTGCTCTTCCGTGAGGAGCTCCTCGGCCGCATAGCCGCGCGTCCGCCGCTCCTCCCGCCCGATGTGGAAGAGCGGGAGCACCTTCACTCGCGGCCGCGCGATGCCGCGCTCGCGGAGCAGGTCGTGGAAGCTCTCGCGCAGCCCCCGGTCCTCGGCGTCACCCCACGTCTGCGCGGCCGTGATGATCGGGTCGAAGCCCACGCGCGCCAGCGTCCCCATCCCCTCGACCGTCGCGTCGAAGGAACCCTCGCCGCGGATCGGGTCGTTGGTCTCGGCGGTCAGGCCGTCGAGGCTCACGCGCATCTCGAGCGAATAGCGGCTCCCTCGCGCGAGCGCGGCCAGGGCCTCCGCCCGCTCGGGCGTGATCAGCGTCGCGTTGGTGAGCACGGTGGCCGGACCGACGCGGAGCGTGTCCTCGAGGATCTCGACCATCTCGCGGTTCAAGAACGGCTCGCCGCCCGTGAAGTAGTAGTCGTTCACGCCGAGCGAGACGGCCTCGTCGAGGTAACGGCGCACCGTTTCCCGGTCCATCAGCTCGTGGGCGTGGTTCGTGGGGCTGCACGAGATGAAGCAATGGGTGCACCGGAGATTGCAGAGCGTGCCCGCGACCTGGAACCAGACGGTGTCGAGCGAGAGCGAGGGAACGCTCGGGTGGGGCGTCGCGCGGAGCGCGATCGGCTGCTCGGCGCGGATCATGACGAGGGAACGCGGCGCGCGCTCAGCCGTCGAGCGCGCCGGGGAGGGTCTCGACGAACCACCGGACGCCCTTCTGGAGCGCGTCCCGCCGGTCGCGGAACCAGTCGTGGTGCTGTTGCTCGTCCTTCGCGAGCTCCGCGTACGCGTGGCGCGCCTCCTCGTCCTTCGCCCCGGCGATCAGGGCGCGGTACTTCTCCACCGCCTCCAACTCGTGTGCCATCGCGAGCGTGAGCGCCTCGATGGCCGAGGCGTTCGTGGAGGGGACCGGGAGCTCGTCGTCCTGGACACGCGAGGGATCGAACCGGAAACGCTTTCCCGTCAACCGGAGCCAGCGTTCTTCCAGGATGTCGCGGTGGTTCCGCTCCTCCTGCGCGAGGTGCCGGTACTGGGCGCTCCCGGACGGGTCGTGGATGGCCTCGGCGACCTGGAGGTAGTAGTCGTGCGAGGCCTGCTCGTGATAGATGGCCTCCTCGATGATCTCGAGGGCCTTGGAGTGGCCTGGATCCGTCATCGTTCAAGCGTACCATGCCCCTTCCCCGCCCGGCAACGATCCCGCCCCCGTCCGGGACGGATCGGAGAGCCGGTGTGCTATCATCGGGCGTTTTTCGACCTCGTTCCCGAGACGATAGGAGTCCGGATCGCGTGATTTGGGACGTGCTCATCGTCGGCGCCGGCCCCGCCGGCCTTTCGGCCGCGCTCTTCACGCGAATGCGCCGCATGTCGACCCTCCTCCTGGACACCGCCGTGGCGGGGGGACAGCTCGCCTCCCTCTACCCCAAGAAGCCGGTCCACGACTTCCCCTCCTATACGTACGTACTCGGCGAGCTCCTGGGAAAGAATTTCGTCGACCAGGCCCGCCACATGGGCGCCGAGATCCGGGAGGGGGAGCACGTCACGATGGTCGCCCGGGACGAGGAAGCGAACACGATCCGGGTCACGTCCACGAAGGGAACGTACGAGGCCCGGTCGGTGATCGTGGCGACTGGGGGCGGCGCGTTCGAGCCCCGGAAGATCAAGAAGCCGGGCGAGGAGGAGCTACGCGGCCACGGGGTCTTCTACGGCATGCCCGACGTGGAGCAAAGCCGAGGCAAGCGAGTCCTCGTGATCGGGGGCGGCGACAGCGCGCTCGAGTCGGCCCTCTCGCTCAAGGACGAGGCGCGCGTCACCTTGATCCACATGCTCGACAAGTGGCAGGGGATGGACGGGTACGTCGAGGAGATCCGCGAGTCGCCGATCCGCGCGCTCCTCGAGACCGAAACGGTGGAGATCAAGGGCGACGGCCGCGTGGAGTCGGTGGTCGTGCGGAACAAGAAGACCGGGGAGACCGAGGAGATCCCCACGGACCTCGTCTCGATCAACATCGGCTATCTCATGGACACGAAGATCGTCCGCCAGTGGGGGCTCACGCTCGAGGGAAACCAGATCCTGGTCGACAACGTGATGAACACGAACGTGAAGGGGATCTTCTGCTGCGGCGACATCGCGACCTACCCCGGGAAGTACAAGCTCCTGATCACCGCGTGCAGCGAGGGGGCGGCAGCCGCGAACACGGCGTACATCTACGTGAAGCAGCCGAAGAAGTTCACGGTGGGCGAGCTCTACGCGGCGCCGAAGGAGGAGGGCGACCCGCAGCCGACGTGAAGGCGCCGCGGGCTACGCGCCGCCGATCGTCAGCTCCCGGAAGCGGAGGCTGGGCGAGCGGACCGAATCGCGGAGCTCGAGGTCGTTCCCCACCGCGTCGATCCCCGGGAGCATCTCGCCCAGGTTCCCGCCGATCGTGATCCCCTCGACCGGCCGCGCGATCTTCCCTCCCTCGATCCACTGTCCCTCCACCTGCTGGCTGAACTCCCCCGAGACCGTGTCGATCCCGAAGCCCGCGAGGTCGGTGACGAGGAGCCCCGTTCCGACCCCCGCGATCATCTTGTCGAGCGATTGGTTCCCCTGCTCGACGTGGAAGTTCGTCGGGCCGACGTTCGGGATCGAGTCGTAGGAGCGGCCGGCGTTCCCGGTGGAGCCGACGCCCATCCGGCGCCCCGACTCGGTGGTCTGGAGGAAGCGCGCGAGCACGCCGCGGTCGATCACGACCGTGCGCCGCGACTGGATCCCCTCGCCGTCGAACGGCCGCGAACCGAGTCCGCGGCGCATGATTCCGTCGTCGTGGATCGTGAGGAGCGGCGACGCGACCGCCTGCCCCAGCTTCCCGGCGAGGAACGAGCGCTGGTCGGCGGCGTTCTGGCCGCTGACGGCGCCGAGGAGGCTCCGGAGGAACTGGGACGCCGCGTCGGCCTCGAGGATGACGGGGCCCTTCGCCGACTTGACCGGCGCGGCGCCGAGCTTGGCCAGCGCGCGATCCGCGGCCCGCCGCCCGACCCGCTCGGGCGTCTGGAGGTCCGCGTAGAATCGCTGCCGGTCGCCGAACTCGCCCTCCCGCCGCTGCGATCCCTGCGTCGCCACGGCGCTCACCGAGAGCCAGCACGACGTCGCGTGGAACGTCTGATACGGGATGAAGGTGTTCGTGAAGTGGATCTCGTGGATCTGCACGCCGCACCGCGCGTCGTTCGTGGTCTCGATGCGCTTGTCGCGCGCGAACGCGTTCTGCTCCGCCGACCGCGCGAGATTCGCCAGGTCCCCGGGCCCGAGCGCGGGCACCGAATCGTCGAAGATCTCGAGCTCCTGGAGCGTCGAGAGCACTTCCTCCGTCAGCTTGTTCTCGTCGCGCGGGGTCGCCTGGCCGGCGAGCGCGATCGTTCGGTTCACGATCTCGTCGAGCACGGGCGTCCGGAGGTCGGTCGTGTACATGAAGCCCATGCGCCGGTCGCGAAAGACCCGGAGCCCAAGCCCCTGGATCGACGACTGCTGCACCAGCTCGATCTCGCGCTGGCGGACGCGCACCTCGGTGAAGCGGATGACCTCCATGTAGGTCTCGGCCTCGGACGCGCCGGAGCGCTCGGCCGTGGACCGGACCCGCTCCATCAGCTCCTGGGGAGAGAGGGCGGGCATGGCTAGAGGGACGTCCCGCCGACGACGATCGAGGAGAAGCGGACGGTCGGCTGGCCGACGCCGTTCGGCACCCACTGGCCGTCCTTGCCGCAGGTACCGTGCGACTGCTCCACGGCGAGGTCGTTGCCCAAACCCTCGATCCGCTTCATGGTCTCGATGGAGTTCCCGATCAGGACCGCGTTGCGCACGGGGCGGGTGATCCGTCCATTCTCGATCCAGTACCCCTCGCGCACCGCGAAGTTGAAGTTGCCGCTCGTCGTGTCGACCGAGCCGCCGCCGAGCTGGGCCGCGTAGAACCCCTTCGTGATCCCGGAGAGGAGCGACGCGGGATCGCTCGCGCCGCGGTCGATGTACGTGTTCGTCATGCGGACGAGCGGCCACTGCCGGTACGACATGCGCCGCGCGTTGCCGGTCGAGCGGAGGCCCAGGAGGGCGCCGTTCTGCTTGTCGAGGAGGTAGGAGCGGAGGATGCCTCCCTCGACGAGGACGGTGCGCTGCGTCGGCGTCCCCTCGTCGTCCACCGCGGCGGAGCCGCGCCCGTTCGGCCAGCGCCCGTCGTCCACCACCCGGACCATGGGCGCCGCGACGATCGTGCCGAGGCGCCCGGCGAGGAGCGACGTGCCGCGTCGGACGGCGTCCCCCTCGCTCGCGTGGCCCAGCGACTCGTGCACCAGGACGCCGCCCCAGCCGGGGCCGATCACCACCGGCATCGGCCCGGCGGGCGCGGGGCCCGCGCCGAGGAGCGTGATCGCCTGGGTCGCCGCGCGCTTCCCGATCTCCTCGGGATCCACGCGGGTGAGATAGGACTCGCCGACGCGTCCGCCGAGCGAGCCGTAGCCGCTCCGTCGTTCGCCGTTCTGGAACGCCGTGGCGGTCAGGGAGACGCTCAAGAGATATTGTCGATCGGTCAGGTATCCCCCGTCCGAGGTCCCGATCAGGATGTCCCGCACCTCGTCCATGTAGGTCACGCGCACCGCGACGATCCGCGGATCCACGGCCCGCGCGGCGCGGTCCATGCGCGTCACCAGGTCGAACTTGGCCACCTCGTTCATGAGCGGCTCGGGGTCGGCGATCGGGAAGGGGGCCTGGACCGGACGCCGGGAGACGTCGATCGGCGTGACGGGGCTCTGGTTCTCGACGACGCTCGACGCGACGCGCGCCGCGTCGAGGAGCGCGTTGTAGGAGATCTCGTCGGAGAACGCGTAGCCGATCTGGTTGCGCCGGACGACCCGGACCCCCGCGCCGCGCGGGTAGCCGTACGTCACCGAGTCGATCGCTCCGTTGTCGAACACGATGTCGGTCCGGAAGCGCTGCTCCGCGAACACGTCGGCGAAGTCGCCGCCCCGGGCCAGCGACTCGACGAGGATGCGGTTCACGGTCTCCTCGTTCAGGACGTCGCGGAGCTCCTGGCCGATGCCCATGATGGCGGCGTCGGCGGCGGGCGGATCGAACAGGGACGGAATGCCGACCGACCCGGTCAGAATCGCCGAGGAGAGAAGGGCGCTTCGCCGGAGGAACGACCGGCGCGAGAGGGATTCGTCCCAGGCCATCGGAGAGAGCGTCGCAGAATCGGCGGGCGGTTGCAAGGCCATGGGGCGGGTGATAGAGTCGCCGCGTGGAGCGGATCCGGAACAAGATCTTCTCGATCGAGGAGGCCAACCGCCTCATCCCCTACCTCGAGGGCGCCCTCGCCTCCCTCTCGGCCCTGGGCCAGGAGGTGACGGCGCTTCGGCGCGAGATCGAGGTCCTCGGAGCGATCGCCGGCTCGGGCGCCAGCATCGAGAACCCCGACGTGCGCTCGCTCCGGGAGAAGGAGCAGGCCTACGCCGGCGCGCTCGACCGCTTCCGCTCGGCGCTCACCGAGGTCGCCCGCCACGGATGCATCATCCGCGACCTCGAGCTTGGCCTCGTCGACTTCTACACGACGGCGAAGGACCGCGTCGTCTGCCTCTGCTGGCGTCGCGGCGAGCCCGCCGTGGGCCACTGGCACCCGATCGACGAGGGCTTCTCGGGCCGCCGCCCCCTGGAAGAGCTCTTCTAGCCCGACGTCCGCGTATGGACAAGCGCGACGTCGCCCGCACGCTGGAGGAGATCGCCGTTCTCCTGGAGCTTCGCGGGGAGAATCCGTTCCGCGTTCGCGCCTACGAGAACGCGGCCCGCGCCATCGACAGCCTGGACGAGGATCTGGGCAAGGTGATCGAGGAGGGGCGGCTCACCGAGGTCCAGGGGATCGGCGAGCGGATCGCGCAGAACGTCGTCGAGCTCTGGACCACGGGCCGGATGCGCCACCGGGACGAGCTGGCGGACGCGACGCCTCCGGGGTATCTCGACATGATCCGCGTCCCCGGCTTGGGCGCGAAGAAGGTGCGCGCCCTGGGAGAGGCGCTCGACATCGCGACGCTCGCCGACCTGAAGCGCGCGGGCGAGGCGGGGCGGATCCGCGAGCTTCCCGGCTTCGGCGCCCAGTCGGAGAAGAAGATCCTCCAGGGGATCGCGCTCCTCGAGAAGGGCACCGGCCGCTCGCTCGCCGGCGACGTCCGCCCGATCGCCGAGTCCCTGCTCGCGGCCCTGAGAAAGCATCCGCAGGTCGAGGGCGCCGAGGTCGGCGGGAGTCTCCGGCGCTGGCTCGAGACGGTGAAGGACGTCGACCTCCTCGTCGCGACCACGAAGCCCGCGGAGGTGACGGAGGCGTTCCGCGCGCTCGTCCCCGACGCCTCGCTCATCGGGAGCGGCGAGACGAAGACGTCGGTGCGCCTCCCGAGCGGCCTCGCGATCGACCTCAGGCTCGTCGAGCCGAAGGAGTTTCCCTTCGCGCTCCACTACTTCACGGGGAACGTCGCGCACAACGTCCGGATCCGCCAGCGCGCGCTCGACCGCGGCATGAGCCTCAACGAGTACGACCTCTCCGGGAAGCGTCACGCGCCGATCGCGAGCGAGGCCGATCTCTTCCGGGTGCTCGGCCTCCCCTATATCGAGCCCGAGCTGCGCGAGGACCGGGGCGAGATCGAGGCGGCCGAGCGTGGCGAGCTGCCCGAGCTGGTCGCGCTGGAGGACCTGCGCGGCATCCTCCACTGCCACACGACCGCGAGCGACGGCCGGTCGACGCTCCGCGAGATGGCCGACGCCGCCGAGGCGTGGGGCGCCTCCTACCTCGGCATCACCGACCACAGCGAGGTGGCGCGCTACGCGAACGGGCTCACCGCCGCCGCGCTGAAGCGCCAGGGGGAGGAGATCGACCGGGAGAACGGGCGGCGGGCGAAGCTCCGCATCCTGAAGGGCGTCGAGGCCGACATCCTCCCCGACGGCTCGCTCGACTATCCGGACGCGGTCCTGGGCCGACTCGACTTCGTGATCGCCGCGATCCACTCCAACTTCGGGATGGGCGAGCGCGAGATGACGGACCGGATCCTGAAAGCGATTCGGAACCGAAACGTGAACATCCTGGCCCACCCGACGGGACGGCTGCTCCTCCAGCGGGAAGGCTACCGGGTCGCGCTTCCGGAGATCTTCGCGGCCGCCGCCGAGGAGGGCGTGGTGATCGAGATCAACGCGCACCCGCACCGCCTCGACCTCGACTGGCGCGAGATCCGCGCCGCCAAGGCGCGCGGGGTCCGGTTCGCGATCAACCCCGACGCCCACCATGTGAGCGGCTATGACGACATCCGGTACGGCGTCGGCATCGCGCGGAAGGGCTGGCTCGGGAAGGACGACGTGGTCAACACGCTGGGGGTGGCGGCGCTGCTCCGTCTCTTCGCGGAGCGGCGCGCCCGCGGCGCGGGGGCGGCGGCCGGCGCGGCGAAAGCGGGGGCGGCGAAAGCGGGGGCGGCGAAAGCCCCGGCGCCGCGTCGGGGGAAGAGGGCCCCCGCGCCCACCCCCAAGAAGGGAGCCCGCCGATGAAGCGCCGCCGCCGGGCGACTCCCTCGATCCGCGTCTTCCCCAACGATCCGGACGCGTCGGTCGGCCTCGTCCCCGCGACGCCGGCCGCTCCGCGGGAGGGAGAGCCGGCCTTCGTGATCGAGGGGCGCCGCTACGCGCCCGCCCCGTACGACCCCGGGACGCTCTCGTTCCAGTACTGGCAGGGGGAGACCGCGCTCGAGCGGACGATCGGCGTCTGGGAGGACCTCTTCGACCGGGACTTCTCCGCCTGGCACGGCGACCGGCCGCTCCGCGTCCGGCTGCGCGCCGGGCGCGACCTGAACGCGTTCTACGACCGGAAGAGCCTCCAGTTCTTCTACGACACCGACCGCGTGACGGGTCGCGTCGTCTACGCCGCCGAGAGCCTCGACGTGGTGGCCCACGAGGCGGGGCACGCGGTGCTCGACGTCTATCAGCCGGGGTTCTGGGCGACGCCCGATCCCGAGACCGCCGCGTTCCACGAGGCCTTCGGCGACTGCTCGGCCCTCCTCGTCACGCTCACCGATCTCTCCGTGCGCCGCGGATTCCTCGCCGAGACGGGCGGCCGCTACGCGACCAGCAATCTCGTCTCGCGATTGGCCGAGGCCCTCGGCCGGGCGATCCACGACAACTACGGTCCGGGGGCCGTCTCGGATCCGACGCGGCTCCGCGACGCGAACAATTCGTTCCGCTACGCGCCCGCGGAAAAGCTCCCCGCCGATGCGCCCGACGACCGGCTCGCGTCCGAGCCGCACTCCTTCTCGCGCGTCTTCACCGGTGCCTTCTACGATCTGCTCACGCGGCTCGTCGCGCGCGAGCTTCGGGAGGAGCCGCGCGACCCGGACGCCTCGGTCGAACGGGGCCGCCGCCTCGCCGGGCGGCTCCTCGCGCGGGCGGTCGAGACGATGCCGCCGGGAGAGGCGCGCTACCGCGCCGTCGCGGTCCGGATGCGCGAGGTGGACCAGACGGAGGAAGGGGGCGTCGCGTCGATCGCGATCGAGGAGGCGTTCGCCGCGCACGGGATCCGCCTCCCCTCGATCGCCGCGCGCGGGCGGAAGGGGCGTTCGGCCTACCGGGCGCTCCGCGCGCTCGACCCCGACCGCCCCGGCGGGACGGGCGCGATCCGCGCGGCGCTCGGGCTCGGGCCGGGGGCCCGGTTCGCGCGCGCGTCCTGGAAGCGGCGCACCGGGGGCGGGACGCGCGAGCAGCTCATCCACCGGACCACCGTGGCCGTGCCGCTCGAGGTCGGCGGCCGCATCCGCCCGGTCCGGGTCGCCGTGATCTGCGGCTGCACGCTGACGCGCGATCCGGCGGGCGAGGTCGAAGGGGTCTCGCTCCGGCCGCACCGGCATCCGACGGCGGCCGAGACGGCCCGCCGGCTCCGGCCGTGGGTGAAGCGGGGCGAGATCGCGCGCGGGCGGCCGCGGCCCTCCGCCGAGCACTTCCGCGATCGGACGCCCTTTCGGATCGGGCGCTCCGGAATCCTCGAGCGCGTCTACTTCGACTGACGGGGCGTCCCCACCTCGCCCATCCCCGCGCCCGCCCGCTCCACCATCGCCTGGTAGTCGGACGGCGCGAGATGAGGGAGCCGCGCGACGAACGCGGTCATCTCCCAGAGCTCCCGGTCGCCGTGCGTCGGCCCCCAGGCCGGCATGGCGGTGAACTTGAGCCCGTTCTTGATGATCCAGTAGAGCTGCTCGGGCGTCCAATCGGAGGCCGACTCGGACAGATCCGGCGCGTCGGGGAAGAGCCCCTTCGCGATCTCCCCGGGCGCGACGCCGGGGGCGCCGTGGCACTCGACGCACATCGCCCGATAATGCCGGAGGCCCCGCTCGATCATCGCGGGATCCGAGAGATTCGGCGCCTTGACGCCCCGGGCGTGGCGCGCCACCGAGCGGGTCATCGCCATGTCCAGGGCCCAGTTCATGGCCGCGTTGTCGTGGTTCCCCGTCCCGACGTCGTAGACGCCCAGGTACATCACGACCAGCGCGCCGACCAAGACGGCGACGAGGAACCCGACGAAGCCGAACAGAAGTTTCTTCATGACGCGGTCTCCCCAGGATGAAGGACCAGCACCTCGATGTCGGGCCGATCCTTGAGGTGTTCCTTCAGCATCGCCGGTGTCCCGGTGAGCGCCGGGAACGTCGAGTGGTGGATCGGGATCACGGTCTTGACGCCGAGCATCCTCGCGGCGGCGGCGGCCTCGTACGGCGACATGGTGTAGAGGTCGCCGATCGGAAGGGCGGCGATCGTCGGGTGGTAGAGCTCCCCGATCAGCTTCATGTCGCCGAAGACGCCCGTGTCGCCGGCGTGATAGACGCGCGTTCCGTTCTCGAATTCGATCACGTAGCCGCACGGCTCACCGGCCGGGATCATCCGGTCCCCGTCCACGATGGTGCTCGAGTGGATCGCGTGCACCATCGTCCCCTTGATGCCGTGGAACGCGACGGTGCCCCCCTTGTTCATCCCGTGGACCTTCTCCAGCTTCTTTCCGGCCAGGTAGAGCGAGATCTCGTGGTTGCTCACGATGTCGGGGTGGTACTTCCTGGAGACCGCCGCCACGTCGCCGATGTGGTCGCCGTGCCCGTGCGTGATGAACACCACGTCGACCTTCTCGAGGTCCTTGGCGGATTCGGGGCAGGCCGGATTGTGGTCCACCCAGGGATCCACGAGCACCGAGCAGCCGGCGCTCCGGTAGAGCATCGTCCCGTGGCCGATCCACGTGCCCGAGACGCCCAGGTTCTGGCTCATCGTATCTTCCTCCCGGCCGCTACCCGGCGGCCGACTTCGAGGTTCATCCGGGCTTTACGCCCGGCAGTTCGTCGGGACGCTCGAGGACCGGCGGGACGTCGCCCAGCGCGAGCGCCCGCTCCAGCGCGGGGCCGAGCGCGAGGTACTCCGACTTCACGAACCCCTCCACGCGCTCGGCGACGACGCCCGCGCCGTCGATCACGAAGAGGGTCGGCACCGTCGCGACGCCGTACGCGCTCGAGACCGCGTAGGGCGCCGCCTCGGTGGCGAGCGGGAACGCGATCCCGTGCGCCCGGGCGAAGGCCCGCGCCGTCGCGGGGTCGTCCTGCGCCACGGCGAGGAAGAGGCGCTCCTCCGCCTCGAGCGCCCGCGCCAGGGGCGCGAGCCGCGGGACCACGAGCTCGCTCGTCGCGCACTCGGTCTTGAAGAAGACGAGCACGCCGCCGCCGGGCTCGACTAGGTCGGGGAGGCTCCGAAATCCCCCCGCGAGAATCGGGAGGCCGAACTCCGGCGCCCGCTCGCCGACCGCGGTCACTTCGCCTTCCGCTTCGGCGCGGCTTTCCGCTTCGCCGCGCCCGTCACCGGCCCCGTCGCCCGCGTCGCGCGCCGCGCCGCAGCGCGCTTCCGCTCCCATGGCGGCTTTTTCCCCGCCGCGAAGATCGCCGCGCTCGGGCAGAGGCCGGCGACCGGGCACGCCTCGCACCGGGGCTTCCTCGCGTCGCAGATCCGCCGCCCGTGGAAGATGAGCAGGTGCGAGAGGAGAATCCACTCCTCGCGCGGAACGAGCCGCATCAGGTCGCGCTCCACCTCTTCGGGGTTCTTCCCCTTCGAGAGTCCGAGCCGCCGCGACAACCGCTCCACGTGCGTGTCGACCACGACGCCCTCGGCGAGGCCGTAGCCGGTGCCGAGCACGACGTTCGCCGTCTTCCGGGCGACCCCAGGAAGCGTCAGGAGGTCTTCCATCGTCCGGGGCACACGGCCGCCGAACGCGTCGACGAGCCGCGTCGACGCGCCGCGGATCGACTTCGCCTTGTTCCGGTAGAACCCCGTCGAGCGGATGATCGCCTCCAGCTCCTCCTGGCTCGCGCCGCTCATCGCGCGGGCGTCGGGAAACCTCGCGAAGAGCCCCGGCGTGACCTGGTTGACCCGTGCGTCGGTGCACTGGGCGGAGAGGATGGTCGCGACGAGGAGCTGGTACGGGTCCGAGTGCTCGAGCGCGCAGCGCGCCTCGGGGTACGCCGCCTTCAGCCTTTCGATGAGCGGGCGCGGGTCCATTCAGTTCTGACGCCTGTCCTCGGGATAGAGATGGCGGACGCGGTCGATCACGTCCTGGGTCCGCGCGGAGTCCTTGAGGTAACGGAAGACGGCGCGGAATCGCTCCTCGGTCCGGTCCATCTCGAGGAGCCGCTGTTTCACGGCGGGCTCCACGTTCAGGTGAGCCGCGATCGTGTTGAGGATCGCCTCGGGATCCATCGGGGCGCCGAGGACCTGCGCCATCTCGATGGCCGCCCCCTGCGTCTCGTGGATCCGCCGGAAGAGCGAGAGCGCCGCGGCGACCTGCGGCTCCGCGTCGGCGGACTTCGCCCACGCGCGGTCCTCGGCGGCGGGGCGAACCCGCGCGACGCGATACGGCGTCTCCCGCTCGAAGCCCTCGACGACCACCTTCCGCTCCCCGTGCAGCGTGACGTTGTACCTCCCGTCGGGGAGCAGCTGGTGCTGGACGACACGGCCGACGCACCCGACTTCGTGGACCGGGGGGGAGCCGTAGTAGTCCGCCTCCCAGCCCGGCTTCAGGAGCGCCATGCAGAGCGTCTGGTCACCCTTCAGCACTTCGTCCATCATGAGGCGGTAGCGCGGCTCGAAGACGTGGAGCGGCAGGAGCACCTTGGGGTAAAGGACGACGCTTGGAAGCGGAAAGAGCGGTTGAAGCTCGGGGATCTCGGCCACCGGGCGATGCTAGCACAGGCGACCTGAAGGAGCGAATCCGCGCCGAGGCCCTGAGGCTGGGGTTTGACGCGGTCGGCTTCGCGCGGGCCGAGGAGCATCCGGACGGAGCGCGCCTTACGGCGTGGATCGAGGCGGGGCGCCACGGCACCATGCGCTGGATGGCGCGCGAGCCGTCGCGTCGCGCGGATCCGCGGGTCCTCCTCTCCGGGGCGCGCACGGTGATCTCCGTGGCGGCCGCCTACTACCGCGGGGATTGGCCCGCCGAAGGCGGAGGCGGCGCGGCGGCCCGCGGCGGCCCACGCGGGCGCGTCGCCCGCTACGCCTGGGGCCGCGACTACCACAAGCGCGTGAAACGCCGGCTCGTGCGCCTGGCGCGCGCGGTGCGCGAGATGGGCGTCGGGGGCGCGTGGCTCGCCGCCGTCGATACGCGCCCCATGCTCGACCGGGCCTGGGCCGAGCGCGCGGGGATCGGCTGGATCGGCAAGAACACGAACGTCATCCTCCCGGCCGCCGGCTCGTGGTTCTTCCTCGGGGAGATCGTGACCGCGATCGAGGTGGCCGCCGACCCGCCCGCGTCGAACCACTGCGGCACGTGCGCGCGATGCCTGCCCGCCTGTCCCACGGGCGCGATCGTCGCCCCGTACACGCTCGACGCGCGCCGCTGCATCTCCTACCTGACGATCGAGCACGAGGGACCGATCCCGCTCGAGCTCCGCCCCTTGATCGGGGCGCGCGTCTTCGGGTGCGACGACTGTCAGGAGGCCTGCCCGTGGAATCGCTTCGCCGTGCCGACCGCGCATCCCGATTTCGCCGAGCGCCCGGAGCAGCAGACGCCCGAGCTGATCCCGCTCCTCGCCCTCGACGACGCGGCCTTCCGCGCGCGGTTCGAGGGCACCGCGATCCGCCGCGCGGGACGGAACCGCTTCGTCCGGAACGTGGCCGTGGCGCTCGGGAATCTCGGCGATCCGCGCGCGGTCCCGGCGCTGACGCGCGCCTCGGTCGAGGATCCGGATCCCGACGTCCGCGAGCACGCCGCCTGGGCGCTCGCCCGGATCCGCGGCGCCTGACCGGGCGAGCGCCCGGCCCGCGCGAAATCGCCTTCGGGCCGCGGCGGGAACCCGGTATCCTCGTCCGCGGTATCACACCCAGGTCGGACCCCATCGCAAGGAGGACGTTCCATGAAGCGGCTCTTCACCCTGATCGCGCTCACCGTCGTCCTGGCGCTTCCCGCCACGTCCCCGGCCGGCATGATCTCGTTCACGCAGGGCAAGTCGCAGGTGGTCGGCTACCTCGCGCTGCCGGCGGGCGAAGGCACCCATCCCGCCCTGGTCGCGGTCCACGAATGGTGGGGGCTCAACGATTGGGTCAAGCAGCAGTGCGACTCCCTCGCCAAGCACGGCTACATCGCCCTCGCGGTCGACCTCTACAAGGGGAGGGTCGCGAACGACCAGGAAACGGCCCACCAGTTGATGAGCGGCCTCGACGACGCCCAGTCCATCGAGCTGCTCCGCGGGGGCGCTGACTTCCTGCGCGGCCGGTCCGACGTGCGCGCCCAGGCGATCGGCGTGATCGGCTGGTGCATGGGCGGCAAGTACTCGATCCGCCTCGCGGCGGCCGATCCGGGGATCCGCGCGTGCGTGATGTACTACGGCGCGCCGCTCACGAACGAGGCGGCGATCAAGGGAATCCAGGCCGCGATCCTCGGCAACTTCGGAGGCGAGGACCAAGGCCCGACGCCGCAGCAGGTGAAGGAGTTCGAGGCCGCGCTCAAGAAGGCCGGCAAGAAGGCGGACTTCAAGATCTACCCCGGCGCCGGGCACGCCTTCGCGAACGTGAACAATCCGTGGGGCGGGTACCGCGAAGCGGCGGCTAAGGACGCGTGGGCGCGGACGATCGCCTTCCTGAACAAGGAGCTGAAGCAGGCATCGCTCCCGAAGGGGCTGAGGAAGTCCTGACCTTTGGTACCTAAGTACCATCGATTTCTCCCGGTAAAAGCCTTAGAATATTCAAGTTAGGAGACCGTCGAGGGGATCGGCCGGCTCCTCTCGAACGCACCGGGAACCGACTTCGTGACCCACGACCGCCGTAACCCCTGTGAGCTGGAGATCGATCTCTTCTGCCACGGGGTCCGCATCGATCCGTCCTGCACCCTCTTCGAGGACGCGCGCAAGGTCTCCCGCACGCGCGCCGGCCTCGGCTCGGGCCTCGAGTTGATCCTGCCGGGCCCGCTCAAGGACATCTGGATGAACGCCCCGGTCGAGGAGGACTTCGTCCGGTCGTCGCCCTACGTCCTCCAGAAGGGGGGCGATGGATACGCGGTGCGCGACGAGCGGAGCGGAGCCGTCTACGGCGTGCGCGTCCCGGTCGAGCCGGCGTGGTACTCGCGCCGCACGTCGCGCGGCACCGAGATGTGCAAGGTCGGCGTCCTCCAGGGCACCTACCTGGGCGTCTACATCGCCAATTCCTGCCTCTTCTGGTACTCGAACCCGCCGATGAACTGCCGTTTCTGCACCACCGGCTCGAACGTCGGCGTGAACGAGGTGGCGCAGAAGGAGGTCGAGGACGTCGTCGAGGTCGCGCTCGCGGCGAAGGCGGAGTCGGGCGTCACGTTCGTCCACTTGAACAGCGGGCACCAGGCGGGGCGCGACCTCGCGGTCGCGGAGCCGTACGTTCGCGCGCTCAAGGAGCGCGTCGGAATCCTCGCGGGAGTCCAGCTCATGCCGTCGAAGGACCTCGCCGCCTACGACCGGCTGATCGACCTGGGCGTCGACCACTTCTCCTTCTGCTACGAATTCCAGAACCCGGCCTACTTCGAGCGCTACCTGCCGGGCAAGCAGCGCTGGTTCGGCCAGCAGGTCTTCTTCGACGCGCTCGAGTACACGTCGCGGCGGCTCGGCAAGGGGGCCGTCTCGGGCGAGATCATCGCGGGGGTCGAGCCGATCGAGGACACGATCCGCGCCATCGACTACATCACGGGCGCCGGCGCCTTCCCCACCGTCTGCGTCTTCCGTCCGGTGATCGGCGCCGACATGGAAGGGCACCCCGCGCCGCGCTACGACGAGATGCACGCCGTCTTCGAGCACGTCTACGAGGCGTGCCGGCGGAACGGCATTCCGATCGGTGCCGCGCCGAACATCGAGGTGAGCCTGATCGTCCAGCCCGACGACACGCGCTACCTCGCCAAGCGGAGCCTCGCGACCTGGCTGTACGAGGCGCGCCTCGCGCTCGTGCGGCGCGCCGCGCGGCCGCTCTTCACGCGGAAGATGCAGCCCGGGCCGCGCGTCACGACGAGCCCCACGCCGATGCCGCCCGGGGAGACGACGCCGATCGGCAAGCCGAACGGAAACGGAGGGAATCGGCACGGTGCGGAGGCCGCGGCTCCCCCGAACCCTGCTCCGCCGAACCCGGTGGCGCCGGACGCGGCGGCCCGCGACGGCGAGCCCGACGGCGCGGCGCGGCGGGACGCGGCCATGGAGCGCGTCTTCGGGCTCCTCCGCGACGCCGCGCGCGATCACTCGGGAACGTTCGAGGTCGCCGAGCGCCCCGCCATCCTCGAGGTGATCCCGCGAAACCTCGTCCGCGACGCCGAGAACCGCTGCCGACTCAAGCTCTTCCGACCGCGCGAGGACAAGGACCGCCTCTGCGCCTTCTTCTACAAGCGGAGCAACCTCGCGTGGAGCCGCGACCGCTTCTCCTATGGCGCGGTCGAGTTCCTCCCCGAAGACGTCTCCCCGGGCGACCTCTCCACGTGGCTCGCCTGGCTGCGCGACGGATTCGATCCCGACCGCCGGCCTCAGCACCTTCGCCGAGCCTTCCTCTACACGATTCCCGAGTAACGAGCGCGTTGCGGTAGACTGTCGCGATGCGGCTCTACGAGGTGGGGGCGGGGATCGTCTGGGACGGCTCGCGGGTCCTGATCGCGCGACGCCAGGACCACGACCATCAGGGCGGCCTCTGGGAATTCCCGGGAGGCAAGCGAAACGCCGGTGAGTCGCTCGCGGAGTGCCTCCGCCGCGAGATGCTCGAGGAGATCGCGCTCGACGTCGAGGTCGGACCCCTCTGGCGCGCGCTGACCCACGTCTACCCCGACCGGCGCGTGAGCATCTACTTCCACCTTTGCACGGCGCGCGGCGGCGAGCCGCGGCCGATCGAGTGCGCCGAGATCCGCTGGGTCCCCCCCGAGGCGCTCACCGTCCTCCCGTTCGTCGAGGGGGACGTCCTCGTCCTCCCCGACCTCGCGCGTGACCTCGCCTCCCGAACCGTTTGAGATCGAGGGAGCGGACGGGGGCCCGCTGCGCGGCGACTACTTCGCGCCGGCTCGCGGGCGCGAGGAGGACGACGGGCCGCGGCTCGCCGGGGCGCCGCCGCCCGATCTCTCCCCCGCGGCGGTCGTCCTCTGCCATGGATTCCGCGCCTACAAGGACTGGGGATTCCTGCCGCTCCTGGCGGCGCGGATCGCCGAGGAGGGCCTCGCCGCCGTGACGTTCTCCTTCTCGGGGTCCGGCGTCGCCGAACGGGACGGAGCGTTCACGGAGATCGAACGGTTCCGGAGGAACACGTACGCGAAGGAGCTGGACGATCTCGAGCGCGTGGTCGCTTGGACCGAGTCGCGCGTGCTTCGCGGGACGGGCGCCGCGGGGGACGCGAGCGAGCGGCGAGCGGCGCGGGGAGCCCCGATCCGCCTCGGCCTCGCCGGGCACAGCCGGGGCGGCGCGATCGCCATCCTCCACGCGGCGTCGGACCCGCGCGTTCGCTGCGTCGCCACGCTGGCCGCGCCGTCCCGCATCATGGTCTGGCCCGACGATCACTGGGACGCCTGGAAGCGGGGCGAGCCGGCCCGCGTGCTCGATTTCCGCACCCGGACCAAGCTGCCGCTCGGCCCCGACATCCTCGAGGACATCGACCGGAACCGGGAGCGCTACGACCTCGAGCGCGCGACCGCGTCGCTCGAGGCGCCGCTCCTGGTGATCCAGGGGGACCGGGACGCCGCCGTCCCGCCGGACGAAGGGCGCGCGCTCGCCGCGTACGGCCGTTCCGCCTCGACCGAGCTTCGCGTGATCGCGGGCGCGGGCCACTCGTTCCAGGCCGGAGACAGGATTCGCCGCACCCCGGCCGCGCTCCTCGACATGGTCGAGGCTGTCGCGGCCTGGATGCGGCGATGGCTCGCCTCCCCCCGCTGGGGGTGAGCGCGCGGGCGCTGCCGCTCTACTTGGCGGCGGGGGCGCCCGCCTTCTTCTGGCCCGCCGGCGGCGGGACGAATGCTTCGATCGAGAGGTGGATCGCGACGTCGTCGCCGAGCAGGGTGCCCCCCTGGTCGAGATTCCGGTTCCAGACGATGTTGAAGTCCTTCCGGTTGAGCGTCGTCGTGCCCTCGAAGCCGGCGCGGTCCTCGCCCATCATCCCCTTGCCCGAGCCGAGGAAGTCGACGTCGAGCGCGACGGGCTTCGCGACGCCGTGCATCGTGAGGGTTCCCTCGACCTCGAGCTTGTTCTCGCCCGCGCGCGCCACCTTCGTGCTCGCGAACGTGATCGTCGGGTACTTGGCGACGTCGAAGAAGTCGTCGCTCCTGAGGTCCTTGTCGCGGGCCTCGTTGTTGGTGGTGACGCTCGACGCGTCGATCTCGGCGTTCACCGAAGAGGACTCCGGCCTCTGCGGGTCGTAGGTCACCGTGCCGGAGAGCTTGGCGAAGGATCCGTTCACCTTGGTGAAGAGATGGCGGATCGCGAATCCGGCGCTCGAGTGGTTCGGATCGATCGTCCACGTCGTCGGCGCGGCGTGGGCCGCGGCGCCCGGCCCGAGCAGCGCGGCGACGAGGGACGAAGCGACGACGGATCGGCGGAATGCGAGCATCACGAAACCTCCGCATGGGGGGTCGGTGTGGCCGCCGTCGACCACGCGTCGCGGCGTCGCCCCGGCCGGGGTTGATCGGCCGGCGCGCTTTGCCTACTATCTCATGGACCTACCGTTGGATGCGCCGTTCTCTCGGTCGATTCCCGCGCTTCCGGTGGGGCTCTGGCATCTAAACCCTTACGAAGGACGGCTTGTTCCATGACCGACACGCGCAACCTCATCATATTGGGCTCCGGCGCCGCCGGGCTCACCGCGGCGATCTACGCGGCCCGCGCGAATCTCGCGCCCCTCGTCTACGAGGGCGTGCAGCCGGGCGGCCAGCTCACGATCACGACCGACGTCGAGAACTATCCCGGCTTCAAGGACGGGATCATGGGCCCCGCGCTCATGGCGGAGATGCGCGCGCAGGCGGAGCGCTTCGGCACCGAATTCGTTCCGGCCGACGTCGAATCGGTCGACCTCCGGAAGCGCCCGTTCTCCGTGACGGCGAACGGCGTGACGGTCACGGCGAAGGCGCTGATCATCGCGACCGGCGCCTCGGCGAAGCTCCTCGACCTGCCGAGCGAGTCGCGGCTGATGGGGCACGGCGTCTCGGCCTGCGCCACCTGCGACGGATTCTTCTTCAAGGGGAAGCGCGTGATGGTCGTCGGGGGCGGCGACACGGCGATGGAGGAGGCGACCTTCCTCACCAAGTTCGCCTCCCAGGTCACGATCGTCCACCGGAGAGATTCCCTCCGCGCGTCGAAGATCATGCAGGAGCGCGCCCGGTCGAACCCGAAGATCTCCTTCCTCTGGAACTCCGAGATCGTGGAGGTGCTCGACGTCGCGAAGGGCCTGGTGAGCGCCGTGAAGATCCGCGACACCAAGACGGGCGAGACGCGGGTGATGGAGATCGAGGGGCTCTTCATCGGCATCGGGCACCAGCCGAACACGCGCCTCTTCGAGGGCCAGATCGAGCTCCACCCGAGCGGCTACATCAAGACGCGCGACGGCACCCGGACGAGCGTCCCCGGGGTCTTCGCGGCGGGCGACGTCCAGGACCACGTCTACCGCCAGGCGGTCACGGCGGCCGGCACCGGCTGCATGGCCGCGCTCGACGCGGAGCGCTACCTCGAGGCGCTCGCGCACGGCGATGCCGCGGCGGCCGCGCCGGCGACGACGCCGGCGCACTCCCGATGAGCGAGACGCGGGACGTTCTCGACGTCGACGTCCTGTTCGTCGGGGGCGGGCCCGCGGGCCTCGCCGGAGCGCTCCGTCTGACGCAGCTCGTCCAGGCGAAGAACGAGGAGGCGAAGGCGAGCGGCGCGGCGGGGCCCGGCGAGGTGTCGATCGCGGTGCTCGAGAAGGCGTCGGAGATCGGCGCCCACGGCATTTCCGGCTGCATCCTCGATCCGCGCGCGCTCCGGGAGCTCCTCCCCGACTACCGGGCGAAGGGCGCGCCGATCGAGGCCGACGTCGCCTCCGACGATCTCTTCTACCTCACGAAGGGGGGCCGGGTCCGGTTCCCCTTCCTCCCGCCTCCGCTCCGGAACCACGGAAACCACGTGATCTCCCTGGGCGACCTCGCGCGCTGGCTCGGCGGCCTGGTGGAGGGCGCGGGCGCGTACGTGCTGCCGAACATGGCCGCCGTCGACGGGCTCTTCGAGGGGAACCAGATGGTCGGCGTCCGGACGGGCGACAAGGGGATCGACCGCCACGGGAACCGGAAGCCGAACTTCGAGCCCGGCGCCGACGTGCGGGCCAAGGTGACGATCCTCTGCGAGGGGGTCCGCGGCTCGCTGACGAAGCGGCTCACCCCCCGGCTCGGGCTTGACCAGGGCCGCGCGCCCCAGATCTACGCGACCGGAATCAAGGAGGTTTGGCAGATGCCCGCGGGGCGCGTCCCGAAGGGGCGCGTGATCCACACGATGGGCTGGCCGCTCGACGCGCGCACGTTCGGCGGCGGGTTCGTCTACGGCATGGACCACGACCGCTGGGCGGTCGGCTTCGTCGTCGGCCTCGACTACCACGATCCGCGCACCGATCCGCACGGGCTCTTCCAGCGGTTCAAGCGACACCCGATGGTGGCCGCGCTCCTCGACGGGGGCGCGATCCTCTCCTACGGCGCGAAGGCGATCCCCGAGGGGGGCTACTACTCGATGCCGCGCCTCTCCTGGGACGGCGGCATGCTCTGCGGCGACGCCGCGGCGTTCCTGAACTCGGAGCGGCTGAAGGGCGTCCATCTCGCCATCAAGTCGGGGATGCTCGCGGCCGAGACGGCGTTCGACGCGCTCCTGGCCGGACGGTTCGACGCCGCGACGCTCGGCGCCTACGACCGGCGCGTGCGCGCGTCGTGGATCGAAGGCGAGCTCCGGGGCGTGCGGAACTTCCATCAGGGCTTCGAGCGCGGGCTCTGGATGGGGATGCTCGACGCGGGGCTCCAGCTCGTGACCGGAGGGCTCGGCCTCGGGAACAGGCCGACGTGGAGGCCGGGCCACGCCCGGATGCGAACGCTCGCCGCGAAGGGTGTCACGGCGATCCCGCTCGAGGAGACGCAGCGCGGCTACGACAACGAACGGACCTTCACCAAGGTCAACGACGTCTACCACTCCGGGACGAAGCACGACGAGGACCAGCCGGCGCACCTCCTCGTCTCCGACACGACGATCTGCGCGACGCGCTGCAGGGAGGAGTACGGGAATCCTTGCCAGCACTTCTGCCCCGCGAACGTCTACGAGATGGTCCCCGACGCGGAGCCCGGCCGCGTGAAGCTCAAGCTGAACCCGTCGAACTGCGTCCACTGCAAGACCTGCGATATCGCCGATCCCTACCAGATCATCACGTGGGTGCCGCCCGAGGGGGGCGGCGGCCCGAACTACCAGCACCTCTAGGTCCGATGCCCCGTCGCGCCGACGCGTCGCCCCCGCGGGCGGAGGATGCTGGCGCGCGCCGTCCCGCGATCGCCCTCCTCGACCGCGTCTCGAAGAGCTACCCGGCCGGCGGCGAGACGGTCCACGCGCTGACCGACGTCTCCCTCTCGATCGCGCCGGGAGAGATCGTGGCCCTGGTCGGACGGAGCGGCTCGGGAAAGACGACCCTCCTGAACCTCCTCGGGACGCTCGATCGGCCGACATCGGGCCGCGTGCTCATCGACGGCGTCGAGGTGCAAGGGCTCACGGAGGAGGCGCTGCTCGCGTTCCGGCGCGACACCATTGGCTTCGTCTTCCAGTTCTTCCACCTCTTCCCCTACCTGACCGCCCTCGAGAACGCCGCGCTGCCGCTCTGGCTCGGCGGCCAGGGCGGGCCGGACGTGACCGTCCGCGCACGCGAGCTCCTGGCCGCCGTGGGGCTCGCCGAGAAGGCCGATCGCCTGGCGGGGCGCCTCTCCGGCGGCGAGATGCAGCGGGTCGCGGTCGCGCGCGCCCTCGCCGCCTCGCCGGCCCTGATCCTCGCCGACGAACCGACCGGGAACCTCGATCAGGCGAACGCCGGATCGGTGCTCGAGGCGCTGACCCAGCTCACGCGCGAACGGGGAACCGCGCTCGTGATCGCGACCCACAGCGAGGCGATCGCCCAGGTCGCCGACCGGCGCGTCGCGATGGTCGACGGCCGCGTCGCCTCGGCCTCCTGACGTGGGCCGCCGGTTCGCGCTCCTTCGCGCCCTCGGCTTGCGGCCGCTCCGCCGCCACGCGGGCCGCACCCTCCTCACGCTCCTCGGCGTCGCCGCCGGGGTGGCGGTCTACGTGGGGATCGACCTCGCGGCCGAGAGCAGCATCCGCTCCTTCTCGACCGCCGCGCGCGCGGTCGCGGGCGGCGCGTCCCTGCGCATCCACCACCGTCCGCTCGCGCTTCCCGAATCGCTCCTCCTCCGCCTCCGCCCGTTCGAGGGCAAGGCCGACCTGATGCCGACCCTCGAGGCGCTGGCGCGGGCGCACGAGGCCGACGGACCGGCGTTCACCATCCTCGGCGTGGACCTGATCGGCGATCCACGCGTCCGCGGCGCGATCCCCTGGGCGGTGGGCGCCGCGACCCCCGCGGGCGGCGCCGGGCCCACCGCGGGCGGAGATCCCCTGGTGGCGGTCCGCGCGCTCTTCGATCCCGGCACGCTCTACGTGCCGGCGCCGCTCGCCGACCAGCTCGAGGCGGGACGCCCGAGCGGCGCGACGCGATCCGACTCCATCACCGCCGTCGTGGGCACGCGCCCCTATCGGTTCCGGATCGCGCGGATCGCCCCGCCGCCGGGATCCGAGACCTCCGTGGCGGCGCCGGTCGCGTTCCTCGATCTGGCGCCGTTTCAGGAGCGGTTCGGCCGTATCGGCGAGCTCGATTGGATCGACGTCGAGCCGCGCTCGGGCGTCGATCCCGACTCGCTCAGGCGCGAGATCGCGGCCCGGCTCGCCAACGACGTCCGGATCGAGCCCCCCGAGGAACGGGCCCGGATGCTCGAGCGGATGCTCGGATCCTATCGCCGGAACCTCCGCGCGCTCTCCCTGATCTCTCTCGTCGTCGGGATGCTCCTCGCCTACAACGCGCTCCTCTCGACCGTACTCCAGCGGCGCTCGGAGATCTCGCTCCTCAGGGCGCTCGGGGCCGGGCGGGCGCTCGTCGCGGCCCTCATCGGCGTCGAGGGATGGATCGTCGGCCTGCTCGGGGGCGTGCTCGGCGTGCTCCTCGGCCGCGGGCTCGCCGAGGGGGCGCTCGCGCTCGTGAGCCGGACGGTGAGCGATCTCTACGCGCGGTCGAGCCCGATGGCGCCGCGGCTCACCGCCGGGGAATGGGCGCTCGGCGTGTCGCTTGGCGTCGCGTCGGCGGCGGTCGCCGCGTATGGCCCGGTCCGCGAGGCGCTCCGAGTCCGACCGCTCGAGTTCGCGCGCGAAGAGCACCCGGACGCGCCTGAGTCGGACGCCGCGCCGAGGAGGCTCCTGGTCGCGGCCGCGGCGGCGACGCTCGCGCTCTGGCTGATCGCCCATCCACGCGGGATCGGCGAGGGCGTGCGGGGCTACGTCGGCGCCGCCGCGGCGCTCCTCGCGGGAACACTCGCCGCGCGTCCCTTCTTCACCGCGGTGGCCCGCCTCGCCCGCGCCCCCCTGAGGCGCCTCTGGTCGCCGGCGGGCCGGCTGGCCGCGGCGACGGCGATCGCCGCGAGACGCCGCCTCTCCGTCTCGGTGGCGGCGCTCCTCCTCTCCTATGCGATCGTCTGGGGGATGGCGTCGCTCGTCGAGTCGTTCCGCGTCACCGTGGACGCGTGGGCCGGCTCGACGCTCCGCGCCGATCTCTGGATCACGCCCCAGAGCCGCGCCGGAAGCCCCGCGGAGGGGACGATGCCCGCGTCGTGGAGCGCGCGCCTCGCCGCCCTCCCCGAGGTCGCCGACGTCGACGCCTTCCGGGTGCGCGAGATCGCGATCGGCGGCGACCTCTGCTTCCTCGGCGCCGGCCGGAGCGACGTCCTCGCCCGGCACGGCTTCCTCCCGCTCGTGGACCGCCGCGACGCGGCGCCGCTCCTTCGCCGACTTCCGAACGCGCGCCTCGCCCTCGTCTCCGAGCCGCTCGCGCGGAGGCGCCGTCTCGCGCCGGGGATGCGCCTCTCGCTCGACACGCCGACCGGGCGGCACGACTACGGCATCCTCGCCGTCTACCGCGACTACTCCTCCGACCGGGGCTACGTCATCCTCGATCGAACGACCTATCGCGCCGACTTCGGCGACTCGCTCGTGAGCACGTATGCCCTCTACCTGAAGCCCGGGATCCCGCGCTCCGCGGGCGCCGCCGCCGCGGCCCGCGCCGTCGGACCGGGCGAGCTGATCCGCGTGACCGACACCAGGACGATCCGCGAGGAGGTGCGGCGCGTCATGCGCCGGACCTTCGCCGTCACCGACGCGCTCGAGATCGTGGCGGCCGCCGTCGCCCTCCTCTCCGTGCTCGGGACCTTGGCGGCGCTCGTCCTCACGCGGCGGCGGGAGATCGGCGCGCTGCGCGCCATCGGCGCCTCCCGTCTCCAGGTGGTCCGAGCGCTCCTCCTCGAGGCGGCGCTCCTCGCGCTCTCGGGGCTCCTCCTCGGCGCCCTGACCGGATGCCTCCTCGGCGGGGTCCTGGTCCACGTGCTCAATCGCGAATCGTTCGGGTGGACGCTCGCCCTCGCCATGCCGTGGCGGCGGACGGCGATCCTCGCCGCGGCGCTCTTCGTGGCCGCGCTGCTCGCGGCGCTGCCGCCGGCCCGCCGCGCGGCGGCCGTGCCGCCGCGCGAGGCGATGAGCCGTGCGTGAGCCGCGGCGCCGTCCCCGCGCCGCGGCCCCCCTCGCCGCCGCGCTGGTCGTCGCGTTGGCCGCGTTGGCCTCGACCGCGCCGAACGGGGCCCCCGCGGCGGCCCCGTTCGATCCCATGAACGCGCGCGACGCGACCCGCTTTCCGCGCGCGCACGGAGCGCACCCGGGCGCGGCGCTCGAGTGGTGGTACGTGACCGGGATCGCGAGTGACCCGGACGGGCGGCGGATGGGCTTCGAGGTCACGTTCTTCCGCGCGGCCGTCGCCCCTCGGGTGAAGGGCGCGTCGGCGTGGCGCCCGGGCGACCTCTATTTCGCGCACTTCGCCCTGACCGACTTGACCGCGCGCTATTTCCGGTACGACGAGCGGATCGGCCGCGAGTCGGTCGCCCTGGCCGGCGCCGACTCGACCGACCTCGACGTTCGGATCCGCGACTGGTCGCTTCGTCGCGAATCCGACGGCTCGCTCGAGCTCCGGGCCGCGGGATCGCCGGGGACCCTCTCGCTCCGCCTCGAGCCGGCGCGCCCGATCCCGGTCGCGTGGGGCCCCGAGTACCGGTCCGACAAGAGCGCCGACGGGCGGACCTTCTCCCGCTATCAGAGCTACCCGCGCCTTCGGGCCTCGGGCACGTTCGCGGCCCCCGGCGACAGCGCGCGGCCGCTCGTGGGAAGCGCCTGGTTCGACCATGAGTGGAGCGACGGCGGGGCCGATCCGGCGATGGCCGGCTGGGACTGGTTCGGCCTGCGCCTCGCCGGCGGGCGGTCGGTGATGATCTACCGGCTCAGGGACCGCTCGGGGGAAACGACGCACCTCTTCGGCGGGATCGTCGAGCGGGACGGCCGCGTTCGGCGCCTCCTCCCCGAGCAGGTGACCCTGACGCCGCTTCGCCGGTGGAGCTCGCCACGCTCGGGGGCGCGCTATCCGATCGGGTGGCGCGTGACGCTGTCGCCCCCGGACGCTCCCGAGATCCGGCTCACGCTCGAGGCCGCGCTCGAGGACCAGGAGCTCGTGACGGCGCGGAGCACGCGCGTGACCTACTGGGAGGGCGTCGTCGAGGGGGAGGCGATCGAGGCCGGTGCGGTGGAGGGGGTGGAGGGGTACCTGGAGCTGACGGGGTACGCCGGAGGGGGATGGCCGGGCGCGGGCGCGCGACCGGCGCGGTGACGGCTCAGTACTTCGGAATCGAGGGGTCGATCATCTCGGCCCACGCCTCGATGCCGCCGGTCATGCTCCGCACCTTTCGGAACCCGGCCTCCCACAGCACGAGGCACGCGTCGACGCTCCGCTCCCCGACGTGGCAGTAGACGATCGTCTCGAGACTCGGGTCGAGCTCTCCGATCCGCGCCGGAAGCTCCTCGAGCGGAATGTGGATGGCGCCCTCGAGATGCGCGCGCTCCCACTCCCAGTCCTCGCGGACGTCGAGAAGGATGAGCTCCTCCTCGGTGCCCAGCATCTCGCTCACCAGCTCCGGCGAGATCTCGAATTCCTGGAAGTGGTCGCGCATCCCGCCCGCCCTACGCGTCCCGCTCTTGGCGCTCGCGCCGCTTGAGCCAGAGGAAGTAGGCGATCCAGAGCACGGCGGTGAAGACGTAGGCGACGATCGCGTAGGTCACGCCCCGGCCCTCCCCGTCTCGGGCGCCCGGGCGCCCGCCAGGTCCCGCTCCAGGGCCTCCTCCCGGATCCACTCGAGGCGGAGCCGCGTCAGGAGGGCCGCGGCGAAGAAGACCATCCACGCCGCCATCGAGAGGAGGAGCGTCGTCCGCATCTCTCCGGTCATCGTGACGTTCCGCGGATGGAGCGATCCGCGCCACCACTGGATGGACATCCAGACGACCGGAAGGTTCACGAAGAGGACGATGCCGAGAATCGAGGAGACCGTGCGCTTCGAGGAGGAGCGGATCGAGGAGCGCACGACGTGGTAGCCGGCGTAGAGGATCCAGAGGATGAGGAACGTGGTGAGCCTGGGCTCCCACGTCCACCACGTGTTCCACGCCGAGCGGGCCCACAGGGGCCCGGTGACCATGACCACGGTCGCGAAGACCATCCCCAGCTCGCACGACGCGGCGGCCAGCGCGTCCCACGCCCACTGCTTCGTCGCGAGGTAGGCGATCGACCCGGCGAACGTGAGGCCGAACGCGAGCAGGGTCATGGTCGCGCTTGGGACGTGCACGTAGACGATCTTCTGCACGATGCCCATCTGGACCTCGGTCGGCGCGTAGCGCGTGATCGCGCCGAGCGAGGCGGCGAGCAGGATCGCGGCCAGCGCCCAGAGCGCGCGGCCCGCGCCGCGCCACCAGGCTGGAATCGTCGGGTTCACTCGGTCGCCTCCTGGATGAGTTCGTACAGGAACGCCGCCAGCGCCAGGCCCAGCACGTCCGCGACCGCCATGACCTTGATCCAGTCGCGGACCAAGTCCACCGTTCCGTCGGCCCAGAGCGCGTGGGTCAGCTTCACCGCGCCGATCCAGAGCGGAACGAGGGACGGAAAGAGGAGCACCGACAGCAGGAGTTCCCGGGCCTTGAGCCCCCGCGCCAGCGCGGCGAAGAGGGTGCCCCACGCAGCATATCCGATCAGTCCGAGGGCGGCAACGCCGAGCACCCCAGGCAGCACGCGCAGATCGCCGACGTCGAAGAAGATCGACGCGATCGGAAGGACGAACACGAAGACCCCCGCGAGAAGGAGGAAGTTGGCGAGCGTCTTCCCCAGATAGAGCGAGTAGGGATCGGCGCCCGTCAGTCGAAGGGCGTCGCCGCCGCCCGACTCCCCTTCCAGGTCGAGGGATCGCGTGAGGCCGAGGACCCCCGCGAAGAAGAGCGCCGCCCAGAGCGTCGCGCTCGCCTCGCGCGCCGGATCCCGGAAGATGGGGCCGAAGGCCACGCTGAGGATGAGGACGAGGGACGCGCTGAAGAGGAGGAGCGTCGCGACGAAGCGCGCGTCGCGCGCGTGGAGGCGCAGATCCTTCATCGTGACCGCGAGGACCGTCACGCGCCCCGCTCCACGATTCGTCCCGACTCCATCCCGCAGAGGCGCGTCCGAAGGGTGCCGAGCCGCTCCCGGTCGTGCGAGATCACGAGGGTCCCCGCCCCTCGCTCCCGGGCCTCCCGCAGCATCTCGTTCAGCGTCGCGGTCCCGTCGTCGTCGAGCCCCGTGTACGGCTCGTCGAGGACGAGGAGCAAGGGGTCCGCGAGGAGCGCGCGGGAGAGCGCGACCCGCTGGAGCATCCCGCGCGAGAAGCGCTCGATCGGGGTGCGCGCGAACTCCGAGAGGCGGAACCGGCTCAGGAGATCGAGCGCGCGTCGTTCGGGATCGGAGACGCCGCTCAGCCGGCCGAAGAAGGCGAGGTTCTCGAGGGGCGTGAGCCCGAGATAGAGGAGGGGGCGATGGGAGGCGAAGCCGATCCGCCGCCGCGCGGCCCGGCGGCGCTCCGAGAGCGGCGCCCCCTCGAACCGGATCCGGCCCCGGTCGGGATGGAGGAGCGTGGCGACGATCTGGGCGAACGTCGTCTTACCCGATCCGTTGGCGCCCATGAGGAGCACGATCTCGCCCGAGGCGACCTCGAGCGTCGCGTCGCGGAGCACCCACCGGCGTTCGAACCGCTTCTGGACGGCCTCGGCGCTGAGGATCACCGCGGCGCGTCAGCGCGTGCCGGTGCGCGGCTCGTCGCTCAGGATGATCTCGAGCCGGCGCTTCAGGTTGCCCCGCACGAGCGCGTGGCTCTCCGTGGAGATGTCGCCCCGTTCCACGCCCTGGTCGAGCGCGGCGATCAGATAGACGTACGTCTCGGCGAGGTCGTCTCCCCGCGGCGGCTTCGCGCGCGCGACCGCCGGCATCGGCGTCGGGGCGATGCGGCCGGCGCCGGATCCGCCCGGCGCTCCCGCCCCCGTCGGGGTCGCGGGTCCCGGCGCCTCGGTCTCCGGCACCGACGCGCCGGGCGTCAACGCGTCGGGGGCGAACGCGGCTCCGGAGAGCGCGTGCTTCTCGGCGAGGCGGCGCCGTCCGATCCGGCTCGCCGCGACGATCACGATCACGATCAGGATCGGCGCCGCGAGCCACGGATAGATCGACGGGTTCGAGAAGAAGCCCGCGCCGGTCACGCGGATCGTGACCTCGCTCCCGACGGGCAGGTCGGTCCCCGTGTAGAGCGTGAACGTCCGTCCGCCCTGCTCGCGCGAGCCGGCGCTCTGGAGCTGGGGCGACTCGAGGTGGAGCTTCGGGTCGTCGAGCATCACCTCGAACGAGCGGGTCGGGAAGTAGATCCGGTGCGAGAGGTCCATCCGCCCCGAGAGCGGGATGACGTAGCTGTAGGAGAAGGGGCGCTGCCCGGGCGGGATCGGCCGGAGCGACGTCAGCTCCCGCCCCTGCACGTGCACCGTCTGTTCGTCGCCGCCCATGCCGGGCGCGAAGTCCTTGATCGCGGCCGGAAGGCCGACGCGGGCGCCGGAGGGCTCCGCGTGATTCACGCCGATGCCGAGGTAGGCCGTGCCGGCGCCGTTCTGGAAGACGAGGATCTCGGTGACGTGGAGCCCGTCGTCCTTCCGCTCCACGATGATGTGCTGGTTCGAGACGTGGACCTGGTCGAAGTCCTTGCCCACCTCGTAGATCACCAGATCCTGTGTCGCCTCCTTCGTCGCGGAGACGTCGATGGGCCCTTCGGTGTAGAACGCCCCCTCGTACTCGGTCGAGAGGTAGTACTCGATGTCGCTCCCCGCGGTCAGGTCCGCGAACCGATACGCGCCCGCGCGGTCGCTCGCCACGGTGCGCCCGGGAAGCTCCCGGTCGCCGCGCACGAGGTGGACCGAGACGGGGATTCCCGGCGCCGGAGCTTGATTCGGCCCCTTGAGCACGCGGCCGCTGATCGTCACCGCCGACGCGACCGGCGCGGCCGCCAGGATCAGGAGGAGGGCGGACGCGGCGGCGAGCGCCGCGCGCCGCGCGGCCATCGCCGCCCGGCGGGCCCTCACGGCTTCGCCTTCGCGCGCTCCAGGCGGGCTCGCTTGAACTCGTCGATCATCTGTTCCACGTGGTCTCCCCCCTGGATCACCTTCGGCCTGCCCGGGCGGGCGCCGGGCGCGAACCCGAGACGCTCCTCTTCGGCGAGCACGGCCAGCGTTTCGTTCATCGTCTCGTCCCGCATCCGCGCGTGGTCCTCGACCGAGATCTTTCCCGAAGCGCGGTCGAAGTCGAGGTCGAGGAGCTGGTTGTAGAGGCGCGTCTTCCGTTCGTGGATCGAGCGGCGCTGCTCGGCGTTCGGACCCTCGCTCCGCGTCCTTTGGCCCCGGAAGAGGACGAGCGGCGAGAGGACGAACACGGCCACCGCCAGGGCGAGACAGATCTGGGCCACCAGGATCATCGGATCGGCTCCGTCGTCATTCGCGCATGTTCCGGAGCTCGGCCTCGGCCCGCGCGCGGAGCGAAGCGAGGTCCTCCCCCGCCGTCCGCGGGAGAGCGCCGGCCGCGCCGGGCGCCGGAGCGCCGGCCGGAGCCGCCGTCCGGCGCCGCGCCCAGCGGAGGAGGATGACCGTCGCGATCAGGAACCCGATCGCCGTCGCCACGAAGGGCGCGACCCAGACGAGGAGGTTGAAGCCCTTCGCCTTGGGAGCGCCGAGGATCACCTCGCCGTACTGCGCGACGAGGGACGCTTCGATCTGGTCCTTCGATTTGCCGCCCGTGACCTCGCGCTCCACGTACGCGCGCATCGCCTTGCCCGTCTCGCACGTGCAACCCGTCAGGATCTCCCCGCACGAGCAGGGGCAGATGATCCCGTTCGTGATCGCGCGCGCGGCGTCCTTGGTCGAGGCGCCGGCCATGGGCGCGGCCCCGGCCGGGGGCGCGAGCGGGGGGAGGGACGCGAGGGCCGCGCCGAGAACGATCGCGGCGAAACACCCCCGGACCGTCCGGCGGGAGCGGTTTCGGATCACGCGGCCGCCTGCTCGGCGGCTTTCTCCTCGCGACGGAGGCGCATCCGGTCGCCGAGCGTGATGATGGTGCCGAAGAGCATCACGAGCCCACCCGCCCAGATGAAGCTGACGAGCGGATTGATGTACGCCTGGATCGAGGTCGTTCCGTCGTCGTTCACGCCGCCGAGGATCATGTAGAGGTCCTCGCTCGGCGTCGGCCGGATCGCGACCTCGGTCATCGGCTGCTGCGACTTGAAGTACATCGCCTTCGCGGGATGGACCCGGCCGGCCGGCTTCCCGCCGCGGGAGACGTCGAGGATGGCCCGCGTCTCCTCGGCGTTGGCCAGGGTCTTGGTCTCGAGGCCGCGGAGCGTCAGCGTGTATCCGCCGATCGAGAGCGACTGCCCGTTTCGAAGCGGCGCGTGCGCCTCCTTCTGGAAGACGGTCGAGCCCAGGACGCCGACGAAGATCATGACCATGCCGAAGTGGACGATGTAGCCGCCGTAGCGGCGCTTGTTCTTCTGCACCAGGCTCACCACGGCCATGGCACCGCGCGCCTCCGCGACGTCCTTCCTCGCCTGGACGCCGCGGGCGAACTCCATCACGATGGTGGCGAGGACGAACGCGACGCCGAAGACGCAGACGATCGGATAGACGCCCCGCACCCCGAACGGGATCCCGATCAGAGTCGCGAGCGCGCCGATGAGGATCGGGATCACGAAGTTCCGCTGGAGCGCCGACGCCGTCGCGCGCTTCCAGGAGAGGACCGGTCCCGCGCCGGTCAGGAGCAGGAGCGCGAGGGCGATCGGGACGTTGACCCGGTTGAAGAACGGCGCCGAGACCGAGATCTTCGAGCCGGTGACCGCTTCGCTGATCACCGGAAACACGGTGCCGAGGAAGGTCGCGAAGGTCAGCGCCACGAAGAGGACGTTGTTGAAGAGGAAGGAGCCCTCGCGGCTCACGACCGCGTCGAGACGATTCTCCGACTCGAGCAGCGCCTTCCGGTAGAGGATGAGCGCCGCCGCGAGGGTGCCCGAGATCAGGATGAATCCCATGAACCAGGGGCCGATGTTCGACTCCGCGAACGAGTGGACCGAGGTCAGCACGCCGGAGCGCGTCAGGAAGGTCCCGAAGATGGAGAGCTCGAACGTGAGCACGATCAGCACCACGTTCCAGGTCTTCAGCATGCCGCGGCGCTGCTCGATCATCACCGAGTGGAGGAACGCGGTGCCGACCAGCCAGGGCATCAGGGAGGCGTTCTCGACCGGATCCCATCCCCAGTAGCCGCCCCACCCCAGCTCGATGTAGGCCCAGCGGGCGCCGAGGAGGATCCCGAAGCCGAGGAACATCCAGCAGAAGAGGGTCCAGCGCCTCACCTCCTCGATCCAGCGCGTGCCGGTACGGTTCATGAGGAGCACCGCGATGCCGAACGCGAACGGAATGATGAAGCCGACGTAGCCCGTGTAGAGGATCGGCGGATGGATCATCATGCCCGGATCCTGGAGCAGCGGATTCAGCCCGTTCCCGTCCGGCGGCGGCGTCGCGAGGAGCCGGAACGGCGAGGAGACGAACGTGAGGAGCCCCGTGAAGAAGACCATCACGCACCCGACGACCATCGCCACCGCGTCGTAGAACGGGTCGGTGCGCTTGCGGTATGCCCAGAGGAAGGCGGCGCCGTACGCGCTCAGGATCATGAGCCAGAGGAGGAGCGACCCCTCCTGGCCCGCCCAGAGCGAGCCGAAGGCGTACATCATCGGCAGGTCGCGGCTCGTGTGCTCGGCCACGTAGCGGAACGTGAAATCGCGCGCGAGGAGCGCCCGCTCGAGGATCAGGATCGCCAGGAACGTGAGCCCGCAGACCGTCCAGACCGCCCGGCGCCCGCTCCGAAGCGGGCCCGCCAGACCGGAGCGCAGCCCCCACGCGATCGACACCACCGCGTAGCACGCGGCGATGAACGCGAGGATGATCGACAGCCGTCCGAGCTCGCTCATGTCTTGTCCTTCCCCAGGCCTTCCGCTTCGTACTTCGAGGGGCACTTGGTGACGAGCTTCGACGCGCGGAGCGTGTGGGCCGCCTGGTCGAACGTCCCCTCGACCACCACCTCCCGTCCATCGGCGAAGGCGTCGGGTTTGAGCCCGGCGTAGACGACCGTGATGGCGGCTTTGCCGTCGGTCATCTGGAACTCGAGCTGGGGCTCCTTCTGGTCGTACCGGATCGTCCCGGCCGCCACCTTTCCGTCGAGGCGGAAGCCGCCGTCCCGGGGGGGGCGGCTCATCTGGGCCAGCTCGGTGACCGTCATGTATTGGAGGCCCGTCTGCTTCACGCCGGTCAGGATCAGATACGAGACGGCTCCGACGATGACCAGCGACACGAAAATGAGGCGGATTCGGCTACCCATTGTATTCCTTGCCGTTAAGTGAGACGCGACGGGACGGTCGGTACGGGTTCGATTGTCGCAGATGGGGCCACCCAGTCAAGACGGGATGCTGGTAGGGTCCCGCGCCCTACCTTGGTAGTACCGCGGCGGCGCGGGCGGTTCCGGCGGAAGTGGGCGGCGCCTATCTCACGGCGGGCGCGGCCGATTCGGTCGAGGGACCGCGCGTGACGAGGCGGCCGATCAGCCGCCCCAGGATGGCTCCGGCGACCACGTCGGAGAGGTAGTGGTGCCGGTCGGCGACTCGAGCGTAGCCGGCCGTCGCCGCGGCGCCGTAGGCGAGCCAGCCGATCGCCCCGCCACGCTCCCGCGCGACCACGGTGGCCGCGGCGAACGCGGCGGTCGCGTGCCCCGAAGGGAAGGAGAGGCGATCGGAGCCATCGGGCCGCTCCCGCCGCGTGACCTCCTTGAGCGCGGTGACCGCGATCGTGGCGCCGGCCCCTGCCCACGCGAGCTCCTTCGCGGTCCGGAACGCGGACGGGTGGTGGAACGCCGCGCCCTCGGCGCCCAGACCGAGCGTCACGCCGACGAGGAGCGTCGCGCCGCCGAACGTCTCGCCCGGCTCCTCGACGAACCGCCCTCCGCCTTGATCGGACCAGCCGGGGCGCACCGTGTGATCGAGCGCGAACGCGCCGCCCAGGAGCGCCGCGGAGACGGCGGCCTCGCGGAGCACGGACGGATTCGTGGGATGGGCCGATCCCCGGATGCTCGGCAGGAGCGGCGTCGACGCGAGCGCCGGCGCGACGGCGAGAGGGACGCAGGCGGCGGCGAGCACGAGGAGGAGCGCCGGACGGCGCGGCGCGCGAGCGGGCGGCATGCCGGTACTACCCCGGCGGGGCGGGCCCGGGTCCCCGCGGGTGGCCGCCGGGACGCGGGGGCGCTGGAATGTCGAGGCGATTCGCGTATGCTCTGCCCTCCATGCCATCGCGTCCCGTGAGCCCGAGGGCGTTTCGCGCGCTGACCGCCTTTCTCCGTTCGAGCGCCGAGTCCTCGTTCGTTCCCGGCGTCGTGGCGGCGGCGGGCCGCGCCGACCGGCTACTCTATCACGAGGCGTTCGGCCGGAAGGCGCTCCTCCCCCGACGCGAGCCCGCGGGCCGGAGCACGATCTACGACCTCGCGTCGCTCACCAAGGTCATGGCCACGGCGCCCGCGGCGGTGGAGCTCGCGACCCGGGGCCGATGGTCGCTCCTCGATCCTTTGGGGCGGCACTTGCGCGAGACGGAGGGGACTCCGGTCGGCGCCATTCCGCTCCACCACCTCCTGACCCACACGGCCGGCTTCGTCCCCGACAACCCGCTCGAGGACTACGGGGGCGACAAGAGCGCGCTCTACCGCGCCATCGCGCGGGAGCCCCTGGCGTCGGAGCCGGGCACGGCCTTCGTCTACAGCGATGTCGGGTACGTCCTCCTCCAGGGAGCGCTGGAGCGCCTCACGGGGCGCCGCCTCGACCGGATCGCCGCCGACCTCCTCTTCGCGCCGCTCGGCTTCCGCGACACGCGGTTCGGCACGCGCTCCCTCGACCGGAGCCGCGTCGCGCCGACCGAACGCGCGGGGGGGCGCTGGCTCCGGGGGCGCGTCCACGACCCGCGGGCCCGGGCGCGGGCCCTCTCGGGCGTCGCGGGCCACGCCGGGATGTTCGGGACGGCGGAGGAGGTCGCGCGCTTCGCTTCGCTGATCCTCGGGCGCGGGGTCTTCCGAGGGCGCCGCGTGCTCGCCGAGGCGACGGTGTACGCGATGACCACCGACCAGTGCGGCGGGAACCTCGGCGTCCGCAGGGGCTTCGGGTTCGACATCGAGAGCCCCTACTCGGCGCCGCGCGGCTCGGGCTTCTCCCGCCACTCCTTCGGGCACAGCGGGTGGACGGGCGTCTCCCTCTGGATCGATCCGGAGATGGACGGCTACGTCGCCCTCCTCACCAATTCCATCCATCCGAACGGGCACCACGACATGAAGGCGTTCCGCGCGGAGGCGGCGACGCTCGCGGCGCGCGCGCTCGCGCGGTGACGGGGCGTGCGTGGATCGCGCCGATCGGGCGCGGCGGCTAGCGGAGGAGGACGAGGGCGAGGATCGAGACGGCGGCTCCGCCGATCAGCGCCGCGTTCCGATAGCGACGAGTGATCCGTCGTGCCTGGTCCGCGATGTCATCGCTCGTCATGGTCGCGACGGCGATCCCCCCGAAGGAGGGCGCGTCCGCGACGGCGAGCACGACCTCCCCCTTGCCGAGGCGGCCGCGCGCGGTGCCGCCGGTCTTCCGGGCGACGGCGATCAGGTCGTGGAGCTGGCGGCCGATCACCATCGCGGAGTCGGGCGTCTGCGGAACGAGATAGTTCTCCGCCCGATCGAAGAGGCGGATCGTCCCCTTCCACGACTCCGACGTCCGCTTCACGCCCTGCTCGATGCTCGAGACGAGCACCTGCGCGACGAGGTAGGCCCCCGGTTTCCCGCCGAGCCCGTCCACCGGCACGGCGATCGCGATCGCGGGCTCATGCTTCCCCGCGGCGCGGGCATAGCGAGGGGAGACGTAGCGCTCGTTCGTCGAGCGCACCCACCGATACCACTGGCGATAGGCGAACGACTTCCCGGCGACGCGCGAATCTTGCGGATAGTCGCACCACTCGACGCCGGCGGTGTCGGCCAGGAAGACGCGGTCGAAGCGGCCGCTCAAGGAAACCAGCCGCCGGAGCAGCGTGCGCGCCGTCTCGATGTCGCGCACGCGGCAGGCCGCCGCGAGGCGCGGGTTGTCCGCGGCCGCCTCCAGCCCGAGTCCGAGGCCGCTCACGTGCTCGTCCGCCACCGAGGCGGCGAGCCGCGCGTGGATCGCGCAATCCTCCTCGGCGACCGCGTCGGCGTGGCGCTCGATCGCGCCGCCGACCCAGTAGGCCGCCGCCACGAGCGCGCCGGTCACGATCGCCAGGAAGAGGAAGAAGCGCGTGGCGAGGCTCGGCTTCCCCCCGCGGCGCGACCCCCGCCTAGCCGTCATGGCGAGCGCGCCGCTCCCGTTCCTTCAGGCTCCGCGTCAGCACGCCCGGAGTCTAGTCGGCCCCGGCCGGGGACGCAACCCGCGGATGCCGCCCGCGGACGCCACCCGCGTTTGGACGCGCGCGCCCGCAGCCGCCGATCGTACAATGGGTCCGTATCCGGCGCCGGACGCGGCCCGCCGCGAGGCGGCCGCCGCCGATTCCACGGAGGAGACGCATGCCGCCCCGCCCACCGAACCGATTCCACCCGCCATGCCCGTCGCGCCTCCCGCGCGGCGCCGCGCTCCTGCTCGGCGCGGCCCTCGCCCTGAGCCAGACCGCCTGCTCCGAGACGCCCCCTCCCCGCGGCCCCGAGCCCTCGTTCGAATCGCAATGGCAGGACGGCAAGGCTGAGCTGGACGGGTACCGCTACGAAGTGACGCGGTACGGGGAGCGCCGGTCGGGCCGCTGCGTCATGATCTTCGTGACGGAGCCGTTCAGCGAATCGCTCCGCGTCAAGGTGGACGATCCCTCGAAGCACCCGGGCGACGTCTTCGAGGCGCTCAAGCTGAACTTCGTCCGCCAGTTCCAGACCGGCATCTACGACTACAACACGATGGTCTCGGTCTTCACGAGGAGCGCCGATTTCTCCCCCGCCAAGATCACGCTCAGCTCCGCCGAGTGGTGCGGGAGCGTCTACGGCGAGTTGATCTTCCGCCCCGGCGCGATCGCGAGCTCCCTCCGCTCCTACTTCGAGGGCGAGTCGGGCGTCGACACGCTCGCTTGGGCCGAGGGAGGCGTGGCGGAGGACGATCTCTACATCCTGCTCCGCGGGCTCCGGGGCCCCTACCTCGCGCCGGGGGCCCGGAAGTCCGTTCCCTTCCTCCCGAGCCCGTTCGTCGCGCGCCTCACGCATCGCCCCATCGCGTGGACGACGGCCGAGATCGGGCGGGCCGATCGGGACGAGCGCGTGCTCGTGCCGGCGGGATCGTTTCGGGCGGACCGCTACACGATCCGCGTCGCGGGCGGCCGGGAGGGCCGCGTCTGGGTCGAGCGCGACGCCCCCCATCGGATCATCCGATGGGCGTGGAGTCCGCCTCCCGATCCGCCGACGCGCATGGGCGCGGACGCGTGCGACGCGGGCGAGCTGGCCGGGAGCGCCCGCCTTCCCTATTGGAGGCTCCACGATCCGGGCCAGGAGCGCTATCTTCGCCAGCTGGGGCTCTCGGTACCGCGCGGGCGCTGAACGGCTGGGGGGGAGACCATGACGTGCCGATCTCGCTGATCCGGAAGATTACGGTCGGGTTCGGGGCCGCGCTCCTGCTCTTGCTCCTGGTCGGGGTCGCCTCCTATCGCGTCATCGACCGGATGGCGGCGGGCGCCGGGGGCGTCGCGCACGCCGAGCGGGTGCTCGCCGGGCTCCAGCACGTGATCCGCCTGACCGACGACGCGGAGGACGCGGCGCGCGAGTACGCCGCCACGGGGGAGGATTCGGCGCTCCGGCCCTACGTCGCCGCCGCCGGCTCGCTCCGCGTCGAAATCGACCGGGTCCGCCTCCTCACGCGCGGCCAGCCGGAACAGCAGGCGAGGGCCGCCGCGCTCGACTCGCTTGCGGGAGCCCGGTTCCGTGCCATCAACCGGATCGTGAACCAGAGACGCGCGGCCAGGACCGGGGCCGCGCGCGACTCCGTTCTGATCCGCCAGACGACGAGCGCCATGGAGCGGGTGCGCGAGGTCGCGCTCGCGATGGTATCGGCCGAGACCTCGCTCCTCGAGCGGCGGGCGGCCGCCGCCGCGGAGAACGCGCGGCGCACGAAGACGACGATCCTCCTCGGCGTGCTGATCGCGTTCGGCTGCGTGGCCGCCGCGATCCTGGTGATCCGCCGTGACCTCTCACGGCGGGAGGAGCTGGAAGAGGCCCTCGCCCGATCGCACGAGCGGCTCGAAGGGGCGGCGGCCGCGCGGACGGCCGAGCTCTCCGCCGTGATCGACGCCTGTCCGCTGGCGGTGGTCGGCATCGATCCCGAGGGACGGGTCTCGCTCTGGAATCCCGCCGCGACGCGCATCCTCGGCTGGCGCGCCGACGAGGTCCTGGGGCGGCCCTACCCGGCCGTGCCGGAGGGGGGCGAGCGCGAGTTCGGCGAGATCGTGCGCCACATCGACCTGGGCGGAACGCACACGGGATTGGAGGTGCGCCGCCGTCGAAAGGACGGGACGACGGTCGACCTCGCGCTCTACTCGGCGACCATGCGCGATCCGCAGGGCGTCGTGCTGGGCCGCATGGGCGTGCTGGCCGATCTCAGCGAACGGAAGCTCCTCGAGGACCAGCTCCGCCAGTCGCAGAAGATGGAGGCGATCGGGAAGCTCGCGGGAGGCGTGGCGCACGACTTCAACAACCTCCTCACCGCCATCCTCGGCTACGGCGACCTGCTCGACGCGCGCCTGGCGGGCGACTTGGGCCGGACGGAGCTGGGCGAGATCCGCCGCGCCGCCGAGCGGGCCGCCGCGCTGACGCGCCAGCTCCTCGCGTTCAGCCGCCAGCAGGTGCTCCAGCCGCAGACGATCCAACTGAACGACGTCGTCGCCGATCTCGAGTCCATGCTGGGCCGGCTGATCGGCGAGGACGTCTCGCTCCGCGCCGTCCTCCGTCACGGCGTCGGCCGGGTGAGGGCCGACCCGATGCAGATCGAGCAGGTGCTCCTCAACCTGGTGGTGAACGCGCGCGACGCGATGCCGGACGGGGGAGTGCTCGCGATCGAGACCGAGGACGTTACCCTGGACGAATCCTACGAGCGGCTCCATCCGGAGGTCGCCGCGGGACGCTACGTCCTCCTCGCCGTGACCGACACCGGCGTGGGCATGGACGCCGAGACGCGCGGGCGCATCTTCGAGCCGTTCTTCACGACGAAGGAAGTGGGCAAGGGGACGGGGCTCGGACTCTCGACGGTCTACGGCATCGTGAAGCAGAGCCACGGGCACATGACCGTCGACTCGGCGCCGGGTCGAGGGACGACGTTCCGGCTCTACTTCCCGCGTCTCGCGGATTCCGCGGAGCCCGCCGCCGAGCCGCGTCCCCCCGAGACGGTGGATTCGGGATGGGAGACGATCCTCCTGGCGGAGGACGAGGAGTCGCTGCTCAAGTTGGTCGCCGAGATCCTGCGCGACGCGGGCTACCGGGTGCTGCCGGCGCTCGGCCCCGAGGAAGCGCTCCGCGTCGCGGCGGAACATCTCGGCGGGATCCACCTTCTCCTCACCGACGTCGTCATGCCCGGCATGGGCGGGCGGGAGCTCGCGGAGCGGCTCCAGTCGCTCCGCCCGGGCATCCGCGTGCTCTACATGTCGGGGTACGCGCCGGGCTCGACGGCGCCTTTCGGCGCGCCCGGCGAGGGGATGCGCTGCGTGGGGAAGCCGTTCACGCCCGGCGCGCTGACGCGGAGCGTTCGCGAGACCCTCGACGCGGCCGAGATCGCGTCGTGAGCGGCGCTACCTTCGGGCGGGGGCGGGCGGGGCCGGCTCGCCGGGCAGCGGGCTCGGCGCGGCGGTGACGCCGGCGCGCACGAGGCGCCGCGGCGCGGGGGGGATCCCGGCCCGCTGCGCGAGCACGAGCTGGACGACGGTGTAGACGACCAGCACGAGCCCCGTGACGGGGAGCGTCAGGGCGAGGACGTATCGGACGCCGACGCCGCGGACCGAATGATGGTGCATGCCGGATTCATCGGCACGCCCGCGGCGTTTCTTGAGACCCGGCCCCGCCTAGGGGGCGACGGCCCGCTTCGCCGGGGCGGCGAACTGAGCCTTCTCCGTCGAGCCCTCGAGCGCGAGCGTCGAGGAGACGCCTCCGTCGATCACCTGCCTCACCTCGTCGAAGTAGCCGGTCCCCACCTCGCGCTGATGGCGGGTCGCGGAGTAGCCGTGCGCCTCCGACGCGAACTCCAGCTCCTGGAGCGCGACGTAGCCCGCCATGCCGCGCTCCCGGTAGGCCCGCGCCAGCTCGAACATCGAGTGGTTGAGGGCGTGGAAGCCGGCCAGGGTCACGAACTGGAACCGGTAGCCCATCGCCGCCAGCTCCCGGCGGAACGAAGCGATGGTCGCGTCGTCCAGCTTCTTCTTCCAGTTGAACGAGGGCGAGCAGTTGTAGGCGAGGAGCTTCCCGGGGAACTCCGCGTGCACCCCCTCCGCGAACGCGCGCGCCTCGTCCAGGTCGGGCGTCGAGGTCTCGCACCAGATGAGATCCGCGTACGGCGCGTAGGCCCGCGCGCGGCCGATCGCGCACTCGAGCCCGCCTCGGATGCCGAAGAAACCCTCGGCGGTCCGCTCCCCCGTCAGGAAGGGACGGTCGTACGGATCGACGTCGCTCGTCAGGAGCTTCGCGCTGTCGGCGTCGGTGCGCGCGACGATCAGGGTCGGAACGTCCATGACGTCGGCCGCGAGGCGCGCGGCGACGAGCGTCCGGACGAAGTGCGAGGTCGGAACGAGGACCTTGCCGCCCAGGTGCCCGCACTTCTTCTCGCTCGAGAGCTGATCCTCGAAGTGGACGGCGGCCGCCCCGGCCTCGATCATCGCCTTCATCAGCTCGAACGCGTTCAGCGGGCCGCCGAATCCCGCTTCGGCGTCGGCCACGATCGGCACCAGCCACCGGCGCGGCGCGGCGCCGTCCGCCTTGGCGTGGCCGTTCCCGCGCACCGCCTTCATCCGCTCGGCGTGCTCGATCTGGTCGGCGCGGAGCAGGGCCTGGTTGATCCGGCGCACCACGGCGGGGACGCTGTTCACGGGGTAGAGGCTCTGATCCGGATAGGTGTGGCCGGCGAGGTTGGCGTCGGCGGCGACCTGCCAGCCGCTCAGGTAGACGGCCTCGAGGCCCGCCCGGACCTGCTGGACCGCCTGATTGCCGGTCAGGGCGCCGAGCGCCGCCACGCAATCCCGCGTCGTCAGGAGCTCCCAGAGCCGCTCGGCGCCGAGCCTCGCGATCGTATGCTCCACGCGCACGGTCCCGCGCAGCGCCTCGACCTGCTCCGCGGCGTAGGGGCGCGTGATCCCGTCCCAGCGCCCGCGCGGCGCGGCCACGTTCCGTCGATTCCTGATCTCGGTGTCGCGATGCTCGGCCATGGCGCTACCCCCTGGATGGCGTGTGTCGTGCTTGGGAATCGAGGCGCTCGTACGCCAGGAGCGTGAGGAATTCCGGCATCCGCTTGGCGGTGGAGAGTCGGAGGAAGAGAGCGCGCGCCTCGGCGAAGCGTCCGCCGCGGAACGCCTCGGGACCGACCTCGCCGGCGATCCGCTTCATCTCCTCGCGCACGATCGAGCGGAGGAGATCGGGCGTGACCATCCGGCCGTCGTCGAGGCGCGCCGCGCGGTGGATCCACTGCCAGACCTGCGCGCGCGAGATCTCCGCGGTCGCCGCGTCCTCCATGAGGTCGTAGAGCGGCACGCAGCCGTTGCCGCGGAGCCACGCCTCGAGGTAGCGGATGCCGACGCGGACGTTCAGCCGGAGGCCCGTCTCGGTGCGCGGCCCTTCCGGCGCCCGGAGGAGGTCGGCGGCCGAGACGGAAACGTCCTCGCGCAGGCGATCGAGCTGGTTCGGCCCCGTGAGCCGCCGCTCGAATGCCTCGCGCGCGATCGGAACGAGCGCGGGATGCGCGACCCAGGTGCCGTCGTGGCCGTCACCGGCCTCGCGCTCCTTGTCGGCGCGCACCTTGGCGAGCGCCGCGTCGTTGGCCGCGGGATTCCCCTTGATCGGAATCTGGGCCGCCATGCCCCCGATCGCGTGCGCCCCCCGCCGGTGGCACGTCTTCACGGCGAGTTGCGTGTAGGCGCGGAGGAACGGCTGCTCCATCGTGACGACGGAGCGGTCGGGCAGGATCGCCTTCGCATCGTGCCGGAGCGTCTTGATGTACGAAAAGATGTAGTCCCACCGTCCGCAATTGAGCCCCGACGCGTGCGCCTTCAATTCGTAGAGGATCTCGTCCATTTCGAACGCGGCCGGCAGCGTCTCGATCAGGACGGTCGCCCGGATGGTGCCGACGGGAACCTGGAGCCGTTCCTCGGCCCGCGTGAAGACGTCGTTCCAGAGGCGCGCCTCGAGGTGGCTCTCCAGCTTGGGAAGGTAGAAGTAGGGGCCGGTGCCGCGCTCCTGGAGCGCGTGGACGTTGTGGAAGAAGTAGAGGCCGAAGTCGAAGAGACATCCGGGCACCGGGAGCCCGTCGACGTTGACGTGACGCTCGGGGAGGTGGAGCCCGCGCGGGCGCACCACGAGGACGGCGGTCTCTTCGTTCAGGCGATAGGACTTGCCGGAGTCCGGGTCGTCGTACGCGATCTCGCGACGGACGGCGTCGACCAGGTTCCCTTGGCCCCGCACGTTGTTGTCCCACGTCGGCGCGTTCGAATCCTCGAAGTCCGCCATGAAGACGTCCGCGCCGGAGTTGAGCGCGTTGATGATCATCTTCCGATCGACGGGTCCCGTGATCTCCACCACCCGCTTCAGCAGGTCGCGGGGCGGAGGCGGCACGGTCCAGGCGCGCGCCCGGATCGGCGCGGTCTCGGCCGGAAAGTCGAGGGAGCCGCCCTTCTCGAGCCGGCGGCGCGCCGCGACGCGCGCGCCGAGCCGCTCCTCGATGCTCGGGCGGAAGCGCCGGGTGAGATCGGCGACGAACTCCAGCGCATCGTGGGTGAGGATTCGATCGTAGCCAGGCCGGATGGGAGCGAGCACGGCGACCGAGGTCTCAGCGGTTGTAATTGACATTTGCAGACAGTCTACACTTGCATGATGGTAAGCGCAATAACTTATTGTAATTTAATTGGTTAACTAGTAACCTCTTGCGCTCGCCTGGAGGTCAATTTGTAAATATGGTAAACTTCGGGCCATGTCGAAACCCACGATCGGGATGGGGCGCCGGATCCGCGCCCTGCGCTCACGCGAGGGGCTGTCGCAGGTCGCCATGGCGGCCCGTCTCGGGGTTTCGGCCTCCTACCTCAACCTGATCGAGCACGACCGCCGGTCGCTGAGCGCCAACCTCCTCATCGCCCTCGCCCAGAAGTTCGATCTCGATCTCCGGACGTTCGCTTCCGGAGAGGCCTCGAAGCTGAGCGAGGACCTCATGGAGGCGTTCGGCGATCCCCTCTTCGAGGGGCAGACGGTCGCCGAGGAGGAAGTCCGCGAGATCGTCGCGGTGAGCCCGGCCGTCGCCCGCGCGGTGCTCCACCTCCACCACGCGTACGACGCCGCCCGCGGCTCGGCGGAGATGCTCGCGGAACAGGTGCTCGACCGGCAGGACCTCGCGGGCATCGACCGCTCGGGGCTCGCCTCCGAGCAGGTCTCCGACCTGATCCAGCGGCACTCGAACCACTTTCCCGAGCTGGAGGCGGAGGCGGAGCGGCTCTGGCGTGACGGGCCGCTCGAGATGGAGGACCTCTTCGGCGCGCTGGCGCAGTACCTCTGGCGCGCGCACGGGGTCAAGGTGACCGTGGTCCGCGTGAACGAGATGCCGGGGGCCGTCCGCCGGTACGATCCCGCGAAGAAGGAGCTCTTCATCTCGGAGGTGCTCCGCCGCGGGTCGCGGAACTTTCAGCTCGCGCACCAGGCGGGACTGCTCCATTGCTCGGACACGCTCGATCGGATGTCGCGCGACGGCATGCTCACCTCGCCCGAGGCGCGGTCGCTCGGCCGCGTGGCCCTCGCCAACTACTTCGCCTCCGCGGTGCTGATGCCCTACGAGGAGTTCCACCGCGCGGCCGAGGAGCTGCGATACGACCTGGAGCTCCTCGGTCACCGCTTCCGCGTGTCGTTCGAGCAGACCTGCCACCGGCTCACGACGCTCCATCGGAAGGGCGCCAAGGGGATCCCCTTCGACATGGTCCGCGTCGACATCGCCGGCAACATTTCGAAGAAGTTCAGCGCTTCGGGCATCCGCCACCCACGTTTCGGCGGCCTCTGCCCGCTCTGGAACGTGCACGCGGCGTTCCTCCAACCCGGCGTGATCCGCGCGCAGCTCTCGCGCCTCACCGACGGGACGACCTTCTTCTCGGTGGCGCGCACGGTGCGGAAGCACCGCGGCGGCTACCGCGCGCCCGACGTGCTCTACGCGCTGAGCCTGGGCTGCGACGTGGAATCGGCGCGGAAGCTCGTCTACGCGGACGCCGTCGACCTCTCGAACGCCGAGGCCGCGACCCCGGTCGGGATCACCTGCCGTCTGTGCGAGCGGCTCGATTGCCGCGCCCGCGCTTTCCCCTCCATCCACCAGAAGCTCTCAGTCGACGAGAACGTCCGCGGCATCTCCTTCTTCTCGCCGACGAAGGAGGCGTAGGCGTGCGCGCCCTCGCCGTCGCCCTCGCCGCCGCGCTCATCGCGCTCCTCGCCCTCACCTCCTGCGGGGGCAAGAAGAAGGCGCCGACCGCTCCGGGGCTCCCATCCCGTTCCTACGTGATGGGCTTCTCGGGATTCCCGCCGCGGCCTTCCGTGAGCACGATCCTCCAGACGATCGACCTCTGGTCCCAGCGGGCGGACGCCGCCCTGATCCTGAACGAGGTGCCGTGGGATTCGCTCCTCGCCGGCCGTCCCGCCGATTCGCTGATCCGGAACGACCAGGTCGGCCTCGCCGCGTACTACCGGGCCAAGGGGCTCCGCGTCGTCGTGAGCGTCGATCCGACCAACGGCCTCGACCGCTCGAGCGATTCGGCGCCGCTCGTCGCCGCGAGCCGGAGCCTGACTGAGCCCTCGATCCAAGCTCTCTACCGGGGATACGTGACCGCCATGGATACGCTGATCCATCCCGACTACCTGGGGCTCGCCTCGGAGACGAACCTGATTCGGGCGATCGCTCCGGGCGCCCTCTACGACGCGGTCGTGACCGCGGCGAACGGAGCCGCCGCGGACGTCCACGCGGTCGATCCCTCGGCGAAGCTCTTCACGACGGTCCAGGTCGAGGTGGCGTGGGGACGCTTGGTGTCCGGCGGGGCCTACGTCGGCATCGCGCAGGATCGCTCGGACTTTCCGTTCATCCAGGCGCTCGGGCTCTCGTCCTACCCCTACCTCGGCGGATTCGCCGATCCCGACAGCGTCCCGATCGACTACTACGACCGGCTCGACGACTCGGATCCGATCCCGATGCTCGTCATCGAGGGGGGATGGTCGTCCGTGACCGTCAGCTCGACCGCGACGACGCCCGAGACGCAGCGGCGATACATCGATCGCCACGCCGCGATCCTCGATCGGGCGGGAGCCGCCGGCTGGTTCCAGATCACCTTCACCGATCTCGATCTCGCGGCGCTCGGCTTCCCCCCCGGGGTCGAGCCCTTCGCCCACCTGGGCCTCGTGGACACCACCTTCGCGGCCAAGCCGGCGCTCTCCTCCTGGGACGCGATCTTCGCGCGACCCAGGCGGTAGACGGCCGCCCACCCGGCGGGCCATACTCCCCGGCCATGGCCGCCATCCAGGTCAACGACCTCCGGAAGTCCTATGGAGACCTCGTCGCCGTCGACGGCGTTTCCTTCGCCGTCGAGGCGGGTGAGACGTTCGGCCTGCTCGGGCCGAACGGCGCCGGCAAGTCGACGACGATCGGGATGATCGTCGGATCGCTGCGCCCCGACACCGGAACGGTGACGGTGGACGGAGAGGCCGACCCGACGCGGCCGGCCATCCGCCGGAAGATCGGCGTCACGCCGCAGTCGCTCGCGCTCTACGCCGAGCTGACCGCCGAGGAGAACCTTGCCTTCTTCGGACGGCTCTACGGCCTCTCCGGGGACCGCCTGAAGCACCGCGTCGAGTGGGCGCTCGCCTTCGCCGGCCTGACGGACCGGCGCCGCGACCGCGTCGCGGCCTTTAGCGGCGGGATGCAGCGGCGCTTGAACCTGGTCTGCGGGCTCCTCCACGAGCCGCCCGTGATCCTCCTCGACGAACCGAGCGTGGGCGTCGACCCGCAGTCGCGGAATCTCCTCTTCGAGAACATCGAGGCGTTGAAGCGCGAGGGGCGGACGATCCTCTACACCACCCACTACATGGAAGAGGCCGAGCGGCCTGCGACCGCGTCGCCATCATGGACCGCGGCAGGATCCTCGCGCTCGACACGGTGGAGGAACTCCTCCGCCGGCACGGCGGGCCTCCCACCGTGGCGATCGAGTTCGCGGCGCCCGTCGCCGGTCTCGAGTCGCTCGGCGGCGTGTGGGACGGGCGACGCTGGCGCGTGCGGACCGAACGTCCGGTCGAGGCCCTGGAGCGCGCGCTCGGCTCGGGCGGCGTCTTCGACCACGTCGGGATCGAGCGCGCGAACCTCGAGGCGGTCTTCCTCAACCTGACCGGCCGGTCGCTCCGGGATTGAGGGGCGCGCGAACGTGGAGCGACCGACGGTGACGGAGCGGAGGCCGTGAGCGCGATCTGGACCATCGCGATGAAGGACCTGCTCCTCCTCCGACGAAACAAGGCGGCGCTCTTCTGGGTGGTCGGCCTCCCCATCCTGATGGCGCTCTTCTTCGGCTCGATCGGCGGCGGCGGGGGGCGCGCCGCGATGCCGGTCGCGATCGTGAACGAGGACAGCACCGCCTACGCGCGCGCGCTCGTCGGGAGGCTCCGCGGCTCCGAGGCGCTCCGGGTCCGCGAGACCACCCTCGACTCGGCGCGGACCCTGGTGCGCCGGGGAGACCTCGCCGCGTACGTGGCGATCCACCCGGGGACGGGCGAGTCGTTCGGCTTCGGAGGCGACTCGACGAGCGGCATCGAGATCGGAGTCGATCCCCGGCGGACCGCCGAGAAGGAGACGCTCCGCGGGATGGTGACGGCGGCCCTCTTCCGGACGATGCAGGGTTCGTTCGGATCGGGCGGCCTCGGCCGCGAGCAGATCGAGCGGAGTCTCGAGCGGATCCGCGCCGACACGACGCTCGCCCCACTCAGGCGCTCGCGGGGCGAGGCGGTCCTCCGCTCGCTCGACCAGTTCATGACCACGCTCGACACGAGCGGCGTGGCGGCCTCCGCACCGGGCGCGGGGGTCGGTGCCGCCCGGGCCCTCGCGGGCGGGGACTCCGCGTCCGACGCCGGCGGCCCCAACATCCGCGTCGTCGAAGTGGCCGAGGAGGAGTCGGGCCCGCGCACCGCCTACGAGGTCACGTTCCCTTCCTCGATCTCCTGGGCGCTGATCGGCGTCTGCATGTCGTTCGCGGTCTCGATCGTCTACGAGCGGATCACCGGGACGTTCCTCCGACTCCGCCTCGCTCCCATCAGCCGCGGCCAGGTGCTGGCCGGGAAGGGGCTCGCCAGCTTCCTCGCCGCGAGCGTCGCCGTCTCGGTGCTGCTCCTGATCGGAGCCCTCCTCTTCCGCATCCGCGTCCCCCACCCGGCGATGCTCGCGGCCGCGATCGTGGCGGCGGCGTTCTGCTTCACGGGACTGATGATGGTCGTGGCGGTGCTCGGCCGCTCCCCGCAGAGCGTGTCGGGCGCGGGATGGGCGATCATGCTCGTGATGGCCATGACCGGCGGAGGGATGATCCCCCTGATCGCCATGCCGCAATGGATGCAGTCGCTCAGCAACTGGAGCCTCGTCAAGTGGGTGGTGCTCGGCGTCGAGGGCGCCGTCTGGCGGGGCTTCGGCTGGGCCGAGATGGCCCGCGTCCTCGCCATCCCGCTCGCCGCGGGCCTCGTCGGGATGTGGGCCGGGACCCGCGCTCTCGAGCGATCGGAGAGCTAGCGGGGCGGAACCGACGGGGCCGGAATCTGTTATAATACGGGTTCAACCTGCACGACCCCGGCAGCGGAATACCCTCGGAGATCGACCTTGCAGACCGGCATTGCGGCGGGCACCCGGCTCGGTCCCTACGAGATCAAGGAATTGGTCGGCGCCGGTGGCATGGGCGAGGTCTATCGCGCCCGCGATGGACGTCTCGGCCGCGACGTCGCCGTCAAGGTGCTCCCCCGCTCCTTCTCCCAGGACCCCGACCGCCTCCGCCGCTTCGAGCGGGAGGCGCGCGCCGCGGGGCAGCTCAACCATCCCAACGTCATCGCCATCCACGACATCGGCGTCGAGGCCGGCACGTCGTACATCGTCTCGGAGCTGCTCGACGGGGGCGATCTCCGCGAGCGTCTCGCCCACGGCCCCCTGCCCCCGCGGAAGGCGATCCACTACGCGATCCAGATCGCGAAGGGGCTCTCGGCCGCGCACGCGAAGGGGATCGCGCACCGGGACCTGAAGCCCGAGAACGTGATGGTCATGAGCGGCGACCACGTGAAGATCCTCGACTTCGGACTGGCGAAGCTCCTCCAGGCCGAGCCGGGCGATCCCGACAAGACGGGCCCGCTCCTGACCCAGCTGACCGCGACCGGGACGATCCTGGGCACGGCGAGCTACATGTCCCCCGAGCAGATCCGCGACCAGGCGACGGACCATCGCACCGACATCTTCGCGCTCGGCGCGATCGTCTACGAGATGCTCGCGGGACGCCGCGCGTTCGAGGGGGCGTCGCACGCGGACCGGATGAGCGCGATCCTGAATTCGGACCCGCCCGAGCTCCCGCGCGAGGTGGAAGAGGCCGCCCCGGGGATCGGCGCGATCGTCCGGCACTGCCTGGAGAAGAACGTGGGGGACCGCTTCGAATCGGCGCTCGACCTGGCCTTCGCGCTCTCCCTCGTCGATACGACCGCGACGCGGCGTGCCGGAGCGCCGACCGCGGCGGGCGGAGACGAGGGCCACCGCGCGGCGGCCACGCTGGAGCCCCGCCGCCATACGTTCCGGAGGACGACGTATCGGGAGGGCTCGATCCTCTCGGCCCGGTTCGCCACGGACGGGACGGCGATCTGCTACGGCGCCGCGTGGGAGGGCCGCCCCGTGGAGCTCTTCTGGGCCTATCCGGGGAGCCCGGAGTCGCGGCCCCTCGGCTATCCCAAGACCGATCTCCTCGCCATCGCGCCGACGGGAGAGATGGCGGTGTCGCTGCGCCGGCACGCGCGCGGCGGTTTCATCTATACGGGAATGCTCGCCCGGATGCCGGTCGGCGGCGGCGCCCCGCGCGAGCTCTTGGATGGGGTCTACGAGGCGGACTGGAGCCCCGACGGGCGGCAGCTCATGGTCGTGCGGGAGGAGGCGGGGCTCACGCGGATCGAGTACCCGATGGGAACGCCGATCTACCAGACGACCGGTTGGGTGAGCCACTCCCGCGTCGCGCCCGACGGGACGCACGTCGCGTTCCTCGACCACCCGATCCGGGGCGATGACATGGGCTCGGTCAGCTCGGTCGACCTCTCGGGCGCGGTCCGGATCCTATCGACCGGCTGGCAGAGCGCGCGCGGGCTCGCGTGGTCCCCCACCAGCAAGGAGATCGTCTTCACCGCGTTCCGGACGGGAGTCGGGCGCTCCCTCTACGCCGTGTCGCTCGACGGAACGGAGCGCCCGATCCTCGAGGTGCCGGGGCACATGACGCTCCTCGACGTCTCGCGCCAGGGCGCCGGCCTCGTCGTGCTGGAGAACGAGCGGGCGCGGACCCAGTTCCTCGCCGCGGGGGAATCGCTCGCCCGCGATCTGACCTGGCTCGACTGGACGCTCGTGCGTGCGCTCTCGCCCGACGGCGCGCGGATCCTCTTCGACGAGACCGGGGTCGGCGGCGGGGAGCTCCATTCGGTCTATCTTCGCGGCACCGACGGCTCCCCCGCCGTGCGCCTGGGGGACGGCGCCTGCTTCGATCTCTCTCCCGACGGCCAGTGGGCGCTCGCCGGCGTCGGGCACTCGCCGGGCCGTCTCGACCTGTTGCCGTGCGGCGCGGGGTCGGCGCGCACCATCCCGACCGAGGGGATCGACGTGCACCACGCGGTCTGGTTCCCCGACCTCGAGCACCTCTGCGTGCTCGGCCAGGAATCGGATCGCGGGGCGCGCCTCTACAAGGTGGACGCGGTCACCGGGAAGCGCGCCCCGATCACCGACGAGGGCATCAGCTCCTACGACATCCTGATCTCCCCCGACGGCAAGCTGGCCGCCGCCCAGGGACCCGACCGGAAGATGATGCTCTTCCCCGTGGACGGGGGCGAGCCGAAGCCGGTCCTCGGGTTCACCCCGAACGACCGGGGCATCCGCTGGAGCGCCGACGGCGAGGCCCTGTTCGCCTTCACGCGCGGCGAATTGCCGGGCAAGATCCACCGGATCGACATCGCGACCGGGGAACGGAAGCTATGGAAGGAGCTGGCGCCCTCCGATCCGACGGGGGTCGAAGGGATCACCGGCGTCCGGATGACGGCGGAGGCCGACGCCTACGCCTTCAGCTACGCGCAGCGCCTGAACGACCTGTACGTCGTGGAGGGGCTTTTCTAGGGAGGCGGGGAGGGGACACCCGAGCACGAGGTAGACCGACGATGGAACGTCCCGTGTCTTTCCCGAACCGATCCGCCACCCTCGCCGCCGCCGGGGCGCTCGCGCTCCTCGCGGCGATGCTCCCGGTCTCCCACGCCCGCGCCCAGACGGCGGCGACGCTGGGCTGGCAGTACGTCTCCCCCGTGCCCCTCGCGGACCACGTCTCTCCCCGGACCAACGTCATCCTTCGTCCGGGCGGCGCGGTCGACCCGGCGTCGGTCGCCGAAGACGGGGCCGCGTTCGCCGTGACCGGATCGGTTTCGGGACCGCACGCGGGAGAGGCGCGGCTGTTGGACGACGGCCGAACGATCACCTTCCGGCCCCTCGTCCCCTTCTCGCCGGGCGAGGAGGTGACCTGCCGCGTCCAGGAGGGGCTCCGCACGGGCGACGGCGCCGACGTCCCCGCCGGAGAGTTCCGGTTCACGGTGGCGGGGCCGGAGCGCGACGCGCTGATCGGAATGGCGCTTCCCGACGACGTGGACGATCCCTTCGAGACGGGTGCCGACGCGGCCACGTCGCCTTCGTCGGACCCACTCCCCGGGGATTTCCCGAACATCACCGCCACCGTCATCGGCCGGCCGTCTCCCGGCAGGATCTTCCTCGCCGAATTCGACGTGCGGAGGGCCTTCAAGCAGACGTCGTACCTCATGATCCTCGAGAACGACGGCACGCCGTACTGGTATCGGCAACTGAACGGCCAGGCCCTCGATTTCAAGATGCTGCCGGACGGCCGCCTCTCCTACTTCGACCATTCGCGCGGCAAGTTCTACGCCATGGACTCGACGTACGCCGACGTGGACAGCTTCGCGTGCGGCAACGGCTACGTGACCGACCACCACGACCTCGACGTCCTCCCGGACGGGCACGCGCTCGTCATGGCGTACGACCCCGAGATCGTCGACCTGACGCCGTTCGTCCCGAAGGGGATCCCGTTCGCCATCGTCGTCGGCCTCATCATCCAGGAGATCGACCGCGACAAGAACGTGGTCTTCGAGTGGCGGAGCTGGGATCACTTCAAGATCACCGACATCCAGAACCACACGCTCAACAGCTCCTTCATCGACTACGTGCACGGCAATTCGCTCGATACCGACCTCGACGGGAACATCATCCTCTCGTGCCGACACATGAACGAGATCACGAAGATCGACCGCGCGACGGGCGACGTGATCTGGAGGCTGGGCGGGAAGAACAGCCAGTTCACGTTCGTGGACGATCCGATCGGCTTCAGCCATCAGCACGACGCGCGGATCCTCCCCGACGGGCACCTGACCGTGTTCGACAACGGCAACTTCCACACCCCGCCCTTTTCGCGCGCCCTCGAGTACGAGCTCGACGCGCGCAAGATGACGGCCACGCTGGTCTGGCAGTATCGCCACGATCCCGACGTCTTCGGCCCCGCCACGGGTTCCGTGCAGCGGCTGCCGACCGGGAACACGCTCATCGGCTGGGGCCTGACGACGCCGAGCCTGACCTCGGTGACGCCCGACGGGAGCGTCGTCAGCGAGATGTCGTTCGATCCGGGCATCGCCAGCTATCGCGCGTACCGGTTCGACTGGCCCCGTCCCCTTCCCGCGAACGTGACCATCCTGCCCCAGGCCGTCAACCTCTCGGTCGACGGGCAGTGGATCTTCGCCTCGGTCGAGGCGGTCGGCTGGAACCTCGACGACCTGGTCCCGGGAAGCGTCCGCCTCGACGACACCGTCCCGGCCGATTCGGCGGTGGTCACCATGGGCGACCTGAACGGAAACGGCGTCTCCGACCTCGACTTCCGCTTCGACCGCGCCGCGGCCGCCGCGCTCCTCACGGCCTCGACGACGTGGCTCGACGTGTCGGGCGCGCTCCGCTCGGGCGCCCGGTTCCGCGGCTACGACGTCGTGCGGGTCACGCGGACGAAGGACGACCGCGCCGCCGCGCCCCTCGCGTCGCCTCGGCTCGTCTCGGCGCCCGGCGGGATGCCGGCGCGCATCGCGCTGCCGGCGGTCGGGGACGCCGGGACGACACGTACCCTCGCGGTCTACGACGTGCGGGGCCGTCTGGTGAGACGCTGGCGGGCGGACGTGGAAGCGGGGCGCGTCGTGTCGTGGGACGGGCGCGGCGGGAACGGCGTGCCGGCCCCTTCGGGCATCTACTTCGTCCGCGCCGAGGACCGCGCGGCGACGCCGGCCGTGAAGGTCGTCATCGCCCGTTAGCGCGGGGGCGCCGCGCTCCACGGCCTCGGGTTCCTCATGGACATGAAGCGCACCCTCCTCGACCGCCGCGACGTGGCGATCCGCGCCGGGCGGGTCGTCCTCACCGGCGACCTGATCGTTCCCGCGGGCGCGCCCGGAATCGTTCTCTTCGCGCACGGGAGCGGGAGCGGGCGCTGGAGCCCGCGGAATCGAGCCGTCGCGGGCGCGCTCCAGGAAGCGGGCCTCGCGACCCTCCTGTTCGATCTGCTCACGCCGGAGGAGGAGGTCGTCGACCGGCGGACGGCCCATCTCCGGTTCGACATCCCCCTGCTCGCGCGCCGTCTCATCGGGGCGACCGAGTGGCTCGCGTCCGATCCCGACGGGCGCGGCCGCGCGATCGGCTACTTCGGCGCGAGCACGGGCGCCGCCGCGGCGCTCGTGGCCGAGGCGGAGGGGCCGCGCGGGCGGATCGCCGCGATCGTGTCGCGCGGCGGCCGCCCCGATCTCGCGGGCGACGCCCTCCCGCGCGTGGGCGCCCCGACGCTCCTCATCGTGGGAGGCGACGACGTCGCCGTGATCGGGATGAACCGGCGCGCCATCCAGGAGATGCGGAGCGCCGAGACGCGCCTCGAGATCGTCCCCGGAGCCACGCACCTCTTCGAGGAGCCGGGCGCGCTCGAGACCGTCTCCTCGCTCGCGCGGGACTGGTTCCTGCGCTATCTCGGCGTGTCGGGATAGCCGGGGCGCCGCGCGGCGAGGAGGAGCAGCGCCGAGAGCGTCGCGACGTCGAGCAGTCCCGTGACGAGCGACGCCTCGAAACCGTACGCGCCGCCGGCCAGCCACGAGGGACCCCGGAGCGTGGTATGGAAGAGGGCCGGGCTCTGCTCCACGCCCGAGGTGGTGAGCCCGAAAAGGTGGATCGAGCTCACGTTCCATGCGACGTGGTAGCCGAAGGCGAGCCAGAGCGAGCCGGTGCGGAACACCACCCACGCCAGCACGACGCCGCTCGCCGCGGTCGCGACGAGGCCGATCGGCGTCGCCCCCTCGTTGAAGAGATGCCCCGCCGACCAGAGGAGTGCGGTCGCGACCGCGGCGGCCCCCCGTCCCACCGCCTCCCCGAGGACCTGGAGCACGTAACCTCGCCAGAGGAACTCCTCCCAGGCCGAGATCAGCACGGTTCCGAGGAGGAAGGGCGCGAGCGCCGATCCCAGCCGGACCCCGTTTCCTCCGGCCCGAACGACGTCGCCATACCCGAACGCGACCCCGAGCGCGACCGTCAGGGCGACCGGAACGAACCCGACCAGGGAGCCGGCGGCCAGCCCCGCGAGCGCCGAACGGTCGCGCGGAAGGCCGAGCGCCGCCAGCGAGCGCCCCTCGAACCGGCGTAGGAGGAAGGCGACGGCAGCGACCGTCGCGACCGAGAGCGCCGCCATGAACCCGAGGAAGGGGACGGGCTGGAAGACGCCGTGGACGCGGGGACGCGGCAGGCCGGAAATCCGCCACGCCACGTTGACGAGCGCGATCGCCGCGGCGAGGAGGAGGGCGAAGAGGAGGAGGCGCCACCAGGGATTCAGGTGCGGCGCGGGCGTGCTCGGCGACGGGCTCAGATCAGATCCGCCAGGGGCCCCGCGGCGCGCCGGAACCGCTCGGCCTCCGCGGGATCGTCCCGAAGGAGCGCGAAATCGGCGTAGTCGAATCCAGGCCCGACGGTGCATCCCGCGAGCGTGTACGACCCGGTGGTGCGCGCCGCCTGCCAGTGCCCCGCCGGAACGACGTGCACCGGCGTGACGTCCGCGGCGACGGCGGGGCCGAGCAGCGAGCGGCGCGCCGCGAGTCGGACCGGATCGGCGTCGTAGAGCTCGAGGGTCGCCCCTTCGACGTGGTGCCAGACCTCGTCGGACCGCACGACGTGCCAACGGCTCGGCCCTTCCGCGACCACGAGGTAGTAGATCGTGGTGAGCGCGCTCCGCGTCCCGGAAACGCCGGGGGCGGCCACCTCGCGCGGTGATCGGAAGATCTCGCGGAAGTAGCCGCCCTCCGGGTGAGGCGAGAGCGCGAGCGACCGGATCAATTCGGCCGCGCGCCCGCCTATTTCGGCCACAGCCAGCCGAAGACTCCGCCCGTGAAGAGGCCGTAGATCAGTCCGTCGAAGAGATGCTTGATCGTGGTGCTCCACGACCGGCGATACCAGATCGACTGCGGAATCTGGCCGATCGAGAACGCGATGAACGAGGTCGCTCCGGCGAACCGGAAGACGCGGAGGTAGGGCGTCCCCGGCCCGACCGCTCGGCCCGTGATGTACGCGGCGAGGATGCCGACCAGGACGCAGAAGAGGAACCATTGGAGCAGATACGGCCCCATCGACATCGATCCGCCCTTCATCACGGTGATCGTGGCGACCGGCCCCTTCTTGACCCTCTCGACGTACTCGGGGCTCTTCATGGCCTCCATCGACCCCGCCCTCGGCAGCATGTAGTCCCCCGGCGGGATGTTGAACTTCCGGAGGGACTCCATGATCTCGTTCTCGGACGGGAGCTGCTTCATGTCCGAGGCGTGATACTTGAGCACCATGTGGATGATGGAGCTGATGATGAAGACGACGACCGCGGATAGGAGAATCGGGAGCCACAGCGACATGATCGGAACCATGTCCACCTCCTAGGGGGCCCACGTCCTTCGGCGCTCGGCCCGCGCGAAGCCAGCCGGCCGCGGCATCCTAGCACCCGAGCGTGCCGGGGGGTAGGCGCGAAGGGCGGGGGAAGCGGGGCCGCTCGGCTATTCGCCGCCCTCCGGACCCGGATCACCCTCTCCGTCGCCGTTGTCGAGATCCTGATCCCCCTCCGGCTCCTGGCCGCTCATGTGCTCGTGGACGATCTTCCACTTCCCGGCGGACTTCTCGAGCACGAGCGAGAGCGCGCTGTCGGCCTGGAGCGTGTCCTGGTCGGTGACGACGGTCACCGCGACCGGCGCGACGGCGAGGGCGAACCCCGGGCCGAGGGGGGTCACGTCGATCGAGCCGAGGGAGAACTTGTACGTCCCCTCCTTGCCCGCGAACTGGTCGTTGTCCTCGCGGATCGACTCCCAGCCGCGCGTGATCACGCCGTCGGTGACCGACGAGACATCGGGGCGCCGGCTGACCATCTCCATCATCGCGGTCACGTCGGCGCGGTTGGCCGCGTCGATGTACCCCTTCACGAACGCCTGGACCTCGGCCCGCGCCGCCTCGGCGCCACGGGGCGCCTTCGCGGTCGTGGACGTCTTCCCGGCGGGCGCTGGCGCGGCGGGCGCCGCGCTGCCGGAGTGGGCGGCCGTGGACGCCACGAGGATCGTGAGCAGAAGCGTTGCAGCGGTACGGTTCACGGCGGATTCCTCCCTGACAGGTGGTCGCGCGCACTCCCCCGTCTCCCCGGCCACCGAGGATACCACGCGTGCGCCGCTCAGCGTCCGGCGTCGCGCGGCGCGGCCGCGAACGGGCTACCGCGCTTCGGCGGGCATCAGGGCGCGCGCGCGCACGCCCGGCAGGAAGAGGGCGCAGACGAGCCCCATGAGGAGCATGGCGGAGAGGGCGGCGAGCGCCGCCTGGATGCCGCTTCGGTCGGCCAGCGCGCCGATCGGCCCGATGATCAAGGCACCCATCCCCCAGGCGGCGCCCATCAGGAGGCTCGAGATGGTCGAGGAGTGGGCCGGCGAGAGCTCCTGGCCGAGCACGACGTTGACCGGCAGCGACGTCTGGAGGGCGAACGCGGCCAGGATCACCACGGGAATCGCGATCGGGTCGGGCAGGACGAGGAAGGAGAAATAGAGCGGCGCCGCGATCGCGAAGGAGGAGGCGATCACGCGATGCCCGCCGATCCGGTCGGAGAGCCATCCCCCGAAGAAGCCGCCCAGCGCGCCCAGCAGGAGATAGAGCGACAACACCACGCCGCTCTGGGACAGGCTGTACCCGCGCGCGTGGAGATAGAGCGGGAGGAAGGTCATGAAGCCGTACGACACGGTCGAGCGCGCCACGGTCGCGAAGTAGAGGAGCCCGAGCGGCCGGAGCACCGGCCGAAGCGCGCGGAGCGGAGGCCGGACCGCCAGGTGGCGCGGGCGCGGGGGCGTGCGCGCGAGCCACAGGAGGAGGAACGCCGAGGCCAGGATCCCGGGGAACACGGCGATCCACGTCCGCTCGAGGCCGAAGGCTGTCACGATGCCCACGGAGAAGAGCGGGCCGATCGCGAATCCGAGCGTGCCGCCGGTCACGAAGAAGGCCATCGCGAGCCCGCGGCGCGGCGAGACCTCGGTCGCGAGGACGGCCGCCTGCGGATGGAACGCCGCGACGCCGACCCCAGCCAGCATGAGGAGCGCCACAAGCGCGACGTAGGTCGGCGCGAGCCCGAGCGCGCTCATGAAGACGGCCGCGGTCAGCGGACCCAGGGCCACGAACCAGGGGCGGCGGAGCCGGTCGGAGACGAGGCCGAACAAGGGTTGCGCGAACGAGGACGTGACCGAGGCGAGCGCGACCAGCGTTCCGACCAGGGTCAGGCTCAGGTGGAGCTTCGCGACGAGCAGGGGGAGGAGCGGCGAGAAGAAGCTCGAGTACGAGTCGATGGTGAGGTGGCCGAAGGTCAGGAGGCCGAGCCGGGGCGTGAGGTACGAGCGCATGCGACGGCTACACTAGCATAGCCGGACGGTCCGTCCCGGGGGCCGCTAGAACTCGATCGCGAACTTGCCGTTCTTGTGGAGCAGCTCCCCGTCGACCCGGATCTCGCCGCCGCCGCGGAGGTCGCAGACCATGTCCCAGTGGACGGCCGACTCGTTCGTGCCGCCCGACTCCGGGATGCTGGCGCCGAGCGCCATGTGGAACGTGCCCGCGATCTTCTCGTCGAACAGGGTCTGCTTCATGAAGCGCGTCACGCCCGGGTTCGTGCCGATCGCGAACTCTCCCACGCCGCGCGCGCCCGCGTCGACGTCGAGGGTCCGGAGCAGGAACTCCTCGTTCTTCTCCGCGGTCGCCTTCACCACGCGCCCCTTCTCGAGCCAGAGACGGACGCCGGTCACCTCGCGTCCGCGATAGATGGCCGGGTAGGTGTAATAGACGTGGCCCTCGACCGACCCCTCGACCGGGCTCGTGAAGACCTCGCCGTCCGGCATGTTCGCCTTCCCGTCGCAATTGATGAAGGGCCGGCCGGCGATGCTCAGGCTGAGATCGGTCTCCGGCCCGACGACGCGCACCTCCTTCTTCCCCCGGAACCATTCGACGATTCGCTGCTGCCAGGCGGAGAAGCGGCGCCAATGCCCGATCGGATCGTCCCGATCGGGGAGGCAGGCGCCGTAGACGAAGTCCTCGTATTCGCCGAGGCCCATCTCGGCGTCCTGCGCGTAGGCGTTGGAGGGAAAGAGGGTGCCGACCCAGCGCAGCTCGCGGGTCGCCGCGCGCTTCATGAAGGTCCTCTGGACCTCCCCCATCGCGCGCTGGTTCAGCACCATCTTGCCCGGCGGGACGTTGCTCAGGGCCTTCGTGTTGGTCGCGCCCATGATGGCGATCAGGGCGTCGTACGTTTCGACGATCAACCGGAACGGCGGGGGGACGTGCTGGAGCTGCTCGTCCGACGCGTACCGGTAGAGCAGCTCGTCCATGCCGGGAAGCACCGCGGTCACCGTGGGGTTGCCACCGGCACGGAGCACGGCGGCGTAGACGGCCTTGAGGAGCGGCTCGGCCGCGGTGCTCCCCTGCACCGCCACCTTGTCGCCCGGCCGCACGGCGACCGAGTAGTTCACCAACAGGTCGGCCAGCTGATCGACTCTCGGATCGTTCATGTGGGCAGCCTACTACGATTTCGCCGGCTTGTCCCAGTCCGGAGGCGGCGGCACCTCGATGAACGCGCCGAACGCCTTCTGGCCCGCGGGAATTCGCGGCGGGACCTTGTGGGCGATCGGGGGAACCGACTTCAGATAGGCGGCGATGGCTTGCGCGTCCTCGTCGGTGAAGTAGACGAAGTGAAACCAGGGCATCGGCGTCGCGATGTGCGTGGAATCGGGCCTCTCGGCGAGCTTGATCGCGCGCACGATGTCGTCCTCGGACCACCGGCCGAGGCCGGTCATCTCGTCCGGCGTCAGGTTGGGCGCGTAGCGCACGCCCCAGACGCCCTTCCAACCGACGTCGCTGCCCGCGAGCCTCCGTTGCGGATCGGGCAGACCGTACATCCCGCCCGGCGTGTGGCAGCTCTCGCAGCCGACCGTTTCGACGAGGTATTCGCCGCGCTTCACCTGGTCTTCGTGGGACTTCGGCAGGACCGTTTCTTCGTTGGCCGGCCGCCGGGTGCACGACATGTCGAGCGCGGCGAGGAGCAACAACGCCGCCGCGGTGCCCAGGAAAGGCCTGATCCTCAGGGCCATGGAATTCCTCCCTTCACGGGGCGCGCCCGAACGGAGCGCCCCTCGACCGAGTGACCGTCGCATGACGCGTACCACGCGCGAAGCGCCGATCCCCCCGGCGCCACGCGCTTGCGCCACTGGCGGATGGATCGGGAACCGGCCCGCCGGCGCCGAGCGACGCCGCCCGGCGCCACCGCGACGTCATGACGGAGTGGCAGGACCGGCGGCCGCGACCGGCGGGCTCAGGTCCCCAGAATCTCGTGGAGCGCCTTCGTGACGCTCTCCATCCGGACGGTGTGGTCGGGCTGTTTCCAGAGCGCCTTCCCCTCGCCGTCCCGGATCACGATTCCGTGCGACGCGAAGCCGAGCTCACGGATCGCCTTCCGGGCCTCCGGCGTGCTGGCGTCCACGTTGTGGGCGGTCACCTTGCCCGGGAATTCCTGCTCGAGCCCGCTCACGGCGGGCTTCACCTGCGCGCAGATCGGTCAGCCGGGGAGGTAGTAGTACGTGACGTCGACGCTCTTTGCCTTCGCGAGCGGCTCGCCGCCGCCCGTATCGCCGCCGCAGCCGAGAAGCCCGGCCACCGCGACGAGCATCGCGACGGCGAGGGCCGCGCGCGAGCCCGATCTCATCGAGAGATTCATGCCTGCCTCCTTCGATCCGCCTCCGGTTCGTGGGTCGCCGTCGATCCCGGCCCCGCCGCCCCATGCTGTCCGGTCGGCGGCCGGACGTCAACCGGCGTCTGATCCGGACTCATGATTCCCCCCACCGTGCCGATAACTGGTGGGACGAAAGGGGGATCCATCCATGTTCCGAAGCCTGATCCGGGTCGCGATCGCGACCGCGCTGTTGGCCGGTTGTGCCGGCCCGTCGAAGTGGACCGAGAAGAGCGAAGAGAAGCTCGCGGGCGGCGACGCGTGGCGCGCGTGGCAGCTCGCCACCCGCGCGCTCGACAAGGAACCCGGCAACCCGAGGGCCCGCGCCGCGGCCACCGCGGCCGGCACCTCGATCGTCCAGGAGTATCAGCGGAAGATCCGCGCGCTCGCCGAGGTGGACAGCATGAACGCCGCCGAGCAGGTCCTCGAGCTGGCCGACTTCCGCGAGAACGCCGCGCACTACGCGACCATCCCCGTCGGCGAGGGATGGCCGGCCGAAGAGCAGGCGCTAAGGCGCATGGCGGTCCAGGTCCACTACCGGCGCGCGTTGGAGGCCGCCAAGTCCGATCGCCCCAAGAAGGCGTGCGCCGAGTTCAGCGAGGCGGAGCGCTTCGATGCCGGATATCGCGACGTGGCGCGGCGCGCCGAGCGTGCGCTTGAGGAGGCGACGACGCGCGTCGCCGTCGTCCCCTTCCGCGCCGCCGGCTCCTCCGATCCCACGCTCGGCGTCCAGGTCGCGCAGGCGTGGAGGACGCAGCTCGGCCAGAGCCTGACGCCGCCCGCGGCCCAGTTCACGCGCGTGATGGACGACGACGCGATCGATCGCACGATGACCGTGTCGCAGCTCGACGGAATCTCCCGCGACGAGGCGATCCGCCTCGCCCGGAAGGCGGGCGCGGAGCGCGTCGTCTGGGGATCGATCGGCGGCGTCCAGTCCTCCACCAAGCTCAACGTGTTCCAGGACACCGTCGCGCGAAAGGTGACCGACACCGACGAGCACGGACATGAATCGACACGCTGGGTGGACGTTCCGATCCAGGTCGTCGCGCGGGTGCGCGACGTGACCGTGGGCGTCGACTACGAGGTGATCGCGACCGGGAGCGGCGCCTCGCTGGCGCGCCGTCACTTCGACCGTTCGACGTCGGCGCGCGTCGTCTGGACTTCGTACAAGCCCGAGGGGGACCCTTCGTCCTATTCCCTCGTATCGGAGACGACCCGCTCGTCCAATCCGGATCGCGCGAAGCAGGTGGAGTCCCGCTGGCGGTCGGTCTGCGGCGACGCCACGACGCTCGCGCAGGTGCTCCAGGCCCGGCGGACGGCGGGATCGTCCGCCCACTACGACCGCCAGGCGCTCGGGCGATTCATGTCCGGCGCCGCGTTCGTCTTCCTCGAGGATCTGCCTCCCGCCTCGGACCTCGCGCTCACGGCGCTCTCGCAGGGGTACGGGCCGGTGCGCGACGATCTCCTGCGGCTCGATCCGATCGACGACGTCGATCTCGGCCAGGCGCCGCCGGACGACGACGCGCGCTGACGCCCTGAAAACGGAAGACGGCCACGATCCGAAGATCGTGGCCGCCCCAGAAGCGGGAGGCGTTTTGGTCGCTCGGGATGCCGTGGTCGTGGCGCCTCCCCCGCCGCCCGCGAACTACGGCGCGACGGCGGTCGCCGGCTTCCGTTCCGTGAACCAGAGCGTGACTTGGTCGAGCGTGGGCACCGTGCCCGGAACCTTCTTCTCGGCCGCCGTCTCGCCCAGGCGCTTGACGAGCGCCTCGGGCGTGTACTCGAACAGGCTCTTCGGCCCGTCGATGCCGGCGGCGATCAGGAGCTCCACGTTTCCGAGCCCGACGCCCTTGATCCGCGCGAGGCGAACCTTCGAGCCGTAACCCGCGAACTGCTCGCCCGTGATGCCGGTCTTCTCCATGAGCCCCTGGCGCTTGGTCTTGTCGCCCCAGAGCTTCATGAAGTCCTCGGTGGTCTCGATGCCCGCCTCGCGCAGCTTCGTCACGTGATTCGGGTCGATTCCCTGGAACTCGCTAATCTTGAACATCATGATCTGAATCCTTCCTGGTCCGCGCCGACCGCGCGACCGATCGAGGCGGGAGGTACCCGCCCGTCAGCGCCGCGCAAGCGATCGCTGCCCGGGTGATCCCCGGGAGCGGATGGACCGGTGGAGGTAGGGATGGCGTGGGCCGATGCGATTGCGGGCGCCCCGGGACTTGGAACTCCGGGGCACAGGCCTTCTGCCGTTGACCCGTGGCGCGGAATCTCCGCCGGCACGGGGTCGGCCGCCCTGGCGAACACTGGCGGCCTGAAGGAGATGCAGGGAATCGCGGCCCGGGGGCCGCCCCTGTCGTCGTCTACCGTTCGATGTCTATAAAGTTAAGATAGCTCAATAACTTACGTTCGTCAAGGCGCTCCTGTCCTCAACGACTCCGGGCGCGCGACCCCGACGGCCGGCTCTTCCCGCCGCCATTGACCTCGGTCCGGGTGCGCGCGGTGCCATAGCTCGGGCTCGGGTAGCGGGAATACGAGCGCGGCGTGTAGTAGTGGCCGCCGTAGTAGCGGCCCCCGTAGTAGCGGCTGCCGTAATAGCGGGGCCAGTATCCGCCGTAGTACGGCCAGTACCCGCCGTAGTAGCCGAAGCCCAATCCGACGTAGACCCGCGGATGCGTGTAGCCTCCGTAGTAGTCGTCGTCGTAGTAGACCCGCTCGTCGTATCGGTCCTCCGTGCGCAGCATGGCGGAGATCACCCCGTCCGACACGCCCGCCTCCTTCAGCCGGTGGAGGTCGCGCGCCTCGAGGCGGAACGTCTTCCCGCTGTGATCGATCTTCTGGATGATGAGCGAGTCGGCGATTCCGTCCTCGTGCATTTTCAGCACGTCCTTCCAGCCGAACGCCCACGCGTCGCGGGGAACGAAGAGGACCACCATCATTCCGACGACGCCCAAGAGAAGCATTCGCTTCATGGCCTGCCTTCCTTTCTCCCGGTACTACCTAGAGGATACCACCATCGTGGCGCGGCGGTTCCGTTCATCGCGATCCGCAATCCGCCGCCGGGCGGCCTCATCTGTTACCCTACGCCCTCGATCCACCACCCGCGCCCCGGCCCGCGCATCGGCGGAGAGTCCCATGCCCGTGACGCAGCACGTTCCCGATTTCCAGGATGCCCTTCGCCGGTTCGGCTTCACCGAGTTCCGGCCCGGGCAGCGCGACGCCCTGGAATCGCTCTTCACGCACCGGCGCCTGCTCCTCGTCGCACCGACCGGCGGAGGGAAGAGCCTCACGTACCAGCTCCCGTCGCTCCTGCTCCCCGGCACGACGCTCGTGATCTCGCCCCTCATCTCGCTGATGGAGAACCAGGCGGACGCGCTTCAGGCGCGCGGCATCGCCGCCACCTATCTGGCGAACACGCTGCCCGAAGCCGAGGCGCGCGCGCGGCTGAGCGGACTTCGCGAGGGCCGCTACCGCGTCGCTTACGTGGCGCCCGAGCGGCTTCCCTTCCCCGGGTTCCGCGATCTGACGCGGTCGCTCGACTGCCCCCTGATCGCGGTCGACGAGGCGCACTGCATCAGTCAGTGGGGGCACGATTTCAGGCCCGACTATCTCCAGATCGGGAGCTTCCTTCGATCGCTGCCCGCGACGATGGTTCTGGCCTGCACCGCCACCGCGACACCCGTGGTCCGGGACGACATCATCGCGCAGCTGGGCTTGGGCCCCGACACGCCGCAGATCGTCCGCGGATTCGCGCGCCCCAATCTGGCGCTTCGGGCGACGCAGGTCGCCTCGCTCGCCGAGGGCCGCGGGATCGTGGACGACACGATCGACGAGGCGCTGGGGGGTCCCGGGGAGCGCCGCGGCGCCGTGATCCTCTACTGCATGACGCGGAAGGACTCCGAGCGGGAGGCGGAGCGCCAGCGCGCGAGGGGCTGGAACGCCGAGGCGTACCACGCGGGGAGGTCGGGCGCCGACCGCACCGACGTCCAGTCCCGGTTCGCGCGCGGGGCGCTTCAGGTCGTCGCGGCGACCACCGCGTTCGGCATGGGGATCGACCGCCCCGACGTGCGCGCGGTGATCCATCTGTCGCCGTCCAGCTCGATCGAGGCCTACTACCAGGAGGTCGGCCGCGCAGGGCGGGACGGCGAGGATGCGATCGGCCAGATGGTGTTCATGACGGCCGACATGCCGCGCCGGAGGAACCTGATCGAGCACGGCCGCGCGGAGAACGGCGCCGCGGCGGAGGTCGTCGAGCACCAGTGGGGCCAGTTCCTGGAATTGATCCGCTGGGCCGAGGGCGGCTCCTGCCGCCACGACGCGATCCTGCGCTACTTCGGGGACGAGGCCGAGACCCTCCACGGCTGCGGAAGGTGCGACAACTGCCTGCGGCTCGCGTCGGGCGGCCGAGCGGAAATCGATGGCGGCGAACGCGACGAGATCGTGAAGAAGGTGCTCGCCGCCGTCTCGCTCGTGGACGGACGGCTGGGGCTCAAGGCCACCGTGAAGCTGCTCCGCGGCGAACCCGACGATCGGTTGGAGCGCGCGGGACTCAGCCGGCGGCCGGCGTTCGGGTGTCTGAGCCGGTACGAGGAGGGATGGATCTCGAGGGTGGTCCAGCGCTGCATCACGGCGGGCTGGGCGGACATCGCGCGCGGCGAGTATCCACTCCTCGGCATCACGCCGCAGGGTCGCGCCGTGCTGTCCGGGAAACGGCCCGCGGGATTGGTGCTGCCCGCCCTCGAGGAACCGGGAAGGGCGGCGCCGCGGAGCGCGACGCGCGGCCGCGCCCGGACGGACGCGCGCGTCGGCCGCGGCGAGGCGGGCCGCGGCGAGGCGCCGGGCGAGATCGCCGCCGCCTCGGAACCCTTGTTCGCGGCGCTCCGCGGGTGGCGGCTCGAGCAGGCGCGATCCGAAGGGGTACCCGCCTTCGTGGTCGCGAGCGATCGGACGCTCCGGGACATCGCGGCCACGAGGCCGCGGACGGTGGCCGAGCTGCTGGATTGCTACGGGATCGGGGCGCAGAAGGCGGAGCGATACGGAGCGGCGATCGTCGACCTCGTCGCGCGCTCGCCGGGCCGGACGGGATAGGTGGACGGTTCTTCAAGCGGGGCGAGACCATTACGGATCGCCTTCCTGACCTCGGACGACGCCCGGCTGCCGATCGCCTGGTCCGGCACGCCCTATTTCATGGCGCGGGCGCTCTCGCGGGAATGCGGCGAGGTGGTCCATCTGGGCCCCGTCTTCTCCGCGATCGACCTTGTCGGCCGCGTACGGAGCCGGCTCAGCGCGCGTCTCGCGGGGCGGGCCATCGCGCACGACCACGGCCTCGCCCTCGCGCGCGAGTACGGCTGGCGGTTCGCCAGCCGCATTCCTCCGGACGCGGACCTCGTGGTGGCGCCCGCGGGCTCCACGCAGATCGCCTTCCTGAAGACCGACGTCCCCATCCTCTACACGTCGGACGCCACGTTCGCCCTGATGCACGGCTACCATCCGCTCTACAGCGATCTGCCGGAGCGCTACGTTCGCGAGGCGCACGAGATCGAGCGCCGGGCGCTCGCACGCGCGGCGCTCGTCGTCTATCCGTCGGAGTGGGCGGCGCGCTCGGCGCGAAGCGACTACGGCGTCCCCGCAGAAAAGATCCGCGTCATTCCCTACGGCGCCAACCTGACGCGCGTGCCGCCGAGGGAGGCGGCGCTCGCCGCGGAGCGGGAGGAGCTCCGGCTCCTCTTCGTCGGCGGCAACTGGGAGCGGAAGGGCGGCCCGCTCGCCTTCGACGTCGCCCTCGCGTTGCGCGAGGCCGGATGGCCCGCCCGCCTCACGGTCTGCGGATGCGTCCCCCCGAGCCGATACCGCGCGGACTGGGTGGAGGTGATCCCGCGCCTCGACAAGAGGAAGCCGGAGGAGGAGGAGCGGCTCTCCCGCCTCATGCTCCAGGCGGCGTTCCTGATCCTGCCGTCCTTGAACGAGTGCTTCGGGATCGTCTTCTGCGAGGCGAGCGCGCACGGCACGCCCTCGATCGCGACCGACACGGGCGGGATCGCCGGGGCCGTGCGGCACGGCGAGAACGGGTTCCTCCTCCCCGTCGGCGCGGGGCCCGGAGACTTCGCCCGGAAGATCACCGAAGCGTTCCAGGATCGCGACCGCTACCGCCGCCTGGTCGTCGGCAGTCGCGACGCCTACGAGTCGCGCCTCAACTGGACGACGTGGGCCCGATCGGCGTGCGAGGCGGCTCGCGGAGTGGTGGAACGCGGCGGCCCGAGGGGCACTTTGAAATATTAGATTGATTTTCAAACATAACACGGGCACCCTTCCCGCATGTCCTCGTCCTTCCGACGCGAGATCTCGAACCCGGCGCAGCTCCGGGCGCTCGCCTCCCCGGCGCGGCAGGAGCTGGTCGATCTGCTCGCGCGGACCGGGCCGGCGACCGCCGCGGCGCTGGGGCGGCTGATCGGGCGCCCCGCCGACGGCCTCTACTACCACCTCCGCGCGCTCGAACGGGCGGGGCTCGTCCGCTCCGGGATCGCCAGGACGCGGGCCGGCCGCGGCGAGCGGGTCTTCCGCGCGGCGCACCGGGAGCCGGCGTTGCGCCACGACCCGGGTCCCGGAGGCAATTCCCCCGCCGTGGCCTCGATCGTCGCCGCGATGCTGCGCCTCGGCATCCGCGATTTCCGGAAGGCATGCGCCTCGCCGGACGTCCGGACGCGCGGCCCGCGACGCGAGCTCTGGGCGCTCCGCGTGGCCGGCCGGCTCTCGCCAAGCGAGTTGGCCGACGCCAACCGGCGCATGCGGAGCCTCAGGGACGCGCTCGGCCGGCGGCGCGCCAAGGGCGATCTCTACGCCGTCACGATCCTGATCACCCCGCTCGGGCACCGCGCCCGGAAGAAGCAGCGCCGTCCGCGGCGCCCCGACGGGAGGAGCCGGCCGTGATTGGCGCCGTCTTCCTTGCGGCCTCGATGACCGCCTCCGGTCCGGGCGCGCCGCCGCCCGTCGCGTTCCTCACGTACGAATCCGGAGCCCTCGTCGGCGTCGACTGGGTCGAGCGTCACGGGGATCGCGTGCACAGCCGGAGCGTCCTCATGCAGTCCATGGTGATCGACGCGACCGTCACGCTCCGCGATGACGAGACCGCCGTTCGCTCCTCGACCGTCCTCGAGCAGGCCGGGAGCGCGCCCCAGCCGCCGACCGAACGCGCGTTTCGCGAAGGGGTGATCTACTGGTCGGACATGACGCCCGCCTCGATCGAGCAGGCCATACGGAGGGCGCGCGCGCTGGGCCAGCCGACGGCGCGGATCGCCGCCACGTCGCTCTTCCGCGACAGCCGCGACGAGGTGGAGGTCACGCGCGTCGACTCGACGGACTGGGTCGTTCGCTGTCACGGCAAGCGGTACGAGGCGCTCACCGACGAGCGGGGCAACCTCCTCTCCGCCGCGCTGCCAGACTTCGGCGTGACGATCGAGCGCCTGGAGGGCTTTGGACCCGACCGCTATCCCCTCTGGCCCCCCGACGCGGCTCCCCCGGACGGCGCCTATCGCGCGGAGGACGTCACCGTCCGCGCGCCGCAGGGACACGTGCTCGCGGGAACGCTCACCACGCCGCGCGGCCGTGGCCCCTTCCCCGCGGTCGTGCTGATCACCGGCCTCTCGCCGAGCAACCGGAACGGGGGCCAGCCGCCCTGGATGCCGCTCCGGGACCTGGCCGACGCCATCACGCGTCGGGGCATCGCCGTGCTGCGCGTCGACGACCGCGGCGTCGGGGCGTCGACCGGCGACCACGCATCCTCGACGACGTTCGACGAGGCCGAGGACGTGCGCACCGAGGTCGCCTGGCTCCGGGCGCGACCGGGAATCGACCGCGCGCGGATCGGGCTCGTGGGTTACAGCGAAGGGGGGCTGATCGCGCCGATGGCGGCGGCCGCCGATTCGACCATCGCCGCGATCGTGACGCTGGCCGGCCCGGGCGTGTCGGGCCCCGAGGTCGCCCGATACCAGATCGAGGCCGCGGTGGTGGGGGATTCCGCGATCGCTCCCGCCGACCGCGAGGCCGCGATCGCGCGAGAGCTGGCGGACACGTTGACCGTCCGCGAGCGGAGCTACCTGGCGATCGACCCGCTCGCGTACGCCCGGCGCGCGCGATGCCCGGCGTTGATCGTCCAGGGCGCCACCGACCGGCACGTCCCCATCCGCTCCGCGGAGCGACTCGCGTGGGCGATGCGATCCGGCGGCGATTCCGACGTGACGGTGAGGCTCGTTCCGGGGGTGAGCCACTCGCTGCTCTACGATCCGAGCGGCTTGAACAGCGGCTGGGTCTACCTGCCCGCCTTCCTCACGTCGCCCGAAATCCTGGATGCCGCGTGTGGATGGCTCCAGGCGCGCCTTGCCCCGGCGCGCCGCGCGATCCGCCGCGGGCGGTGAGTCGCGGCGGCGCTACTTCCTCCGGCCGAACCGGCTGTGCCGGCGAGCCATCTGGCGCGCCGACTTGGGCGTCGGGGCCGTGGGGCCCGGCGTCTCGGTCACGAGCGTGCCGAGCAAGAGATCGGCGAGCGGGAGCAGCACGTTCAGGTTCCGGTTCATCCGCACGTGGTGGATCCGGTGGTGGCGCTTGATGAACTGGAACGGACGCGAGCGCTCGATGAAGGGGATCGTCGGCTTGTGCATCAGGAAGTGGAGCCCTTCGTAGCCGGCGTAGTAGACCGCGGTGACCGCGACGAACGTGATCAGGAACGCGAGATAGGGGAACACCACCCCGAGTGCGTGGAGCCCCAGGGACGCCAGAGCCCAGGGCGACGCGCCGATCAGGATCAGCGTCGGCCCTCCCCACCAGGCGAACGTCAGCGCCTCGCGCTGCTCCTCCTCGACGACGTGGAACGTGTCGTCGAACTTGCAGAGCTGGTGGTGGATCAGCGTGTGGGTGGTGAAGCAATCCTTGGGAAGCCAGGGCCGGTGCAACCAGTACCGGTGGAAGGCCCACTCGAAGAAGCTGCCCTGGACGACGGCGACGACGATGGCGAGGAGGATGGCGGTCAGGATCAAGCGGGTGTCTCCCGTGGGCGGTCGGAAAGGAAGGACATCGATCCAGCCGCGCGCGTACGACGCCCGCCGACATCCTCATGTTCCCTGATTATCGGCTCATCGGCGCGGAAACCCAAGCGAAACCGGTGTCAGCCCTCCGGAATTCCGATGTCCCGCCACATCCGCCACTTCCCCGCCTCGAGGCGCCAGATCTCGAGGTAATGGCCCGAATCGGGCTCGGCGGCCCCCAGGCTGTCCACCTTGCCGATGGTGAAGACCCACTTCCCCGTCTCGTACGCGCGATCGTCCGCGAACCAGAGTCCCGTCGTCCGGATCGTGCCGCGCGCCATGCGGTAGCGGCCGAAGGTCCCCTTCATGCGCTCGCGGATGGCGTCGCGCCCGATCACGACCGCGCCGCCGCCGCGGAAGAGACCGCCGTCGCTCGCGAAGCAGCCGGCGAAGAGATCCGCGTCGCTCGTCGTCCACGCCTTCACGAACTGGTCGTTCCCGGCGTCGATCTGCCTCTGGACCTGGACGGAATCGGGCGCGGGCGCGGCGGAAGCCCCCGACGCGGTGGTGCGGTCGATGGAGGCCAAGAGAAAGATCGCGACGAAACACCCGAGCCTAGCGAATGAACGGGCCACGGAATCCCCCCGAATCCGGCTACCCTACGACTCCTGCTCCTCGTATTTCTGCTTCAGGCGCTCGATGACCGCGGGATCGGCGAGCGTCGTGGTGTCGCCGACCGCCTTCCGGTCCGCGATGTCGCGGAGGAGCCGGCGCATGATCTTCCCGCTCCGCGTCTTCGGGAGATCCGCCGTGAAGAGGATGTCCTCCGGGCGCGCGATCTTCCCGATCTTCTTCACGACGTGCTCCTTGAGCTCGGTCGCCACGGCGGCGTCGCCCTTCTTCCCTTCCTTCATCGTCACGAAGGCGATGATCGCGGTCCCCTTCATGTCGTGGTCCCGCCCGACGACGGCGGCCTCCGCGACGGAGTGGTGATCCACGAGCGCGCTCTCGACCTCCATCGTCGAGATCCGGTGCCCCGCGACGTTCATCACGTCGTCCACGCGGCCGAGGAGCCAGAAGTAGCCGTCCTTGTCGCGCTTCGCGCCGTCCCCCGTGAAGTAGACGCCGGGGAACCGGACCCAGTAGTTCTGCTTGTACCGCTCGGGATCGCCGTAGATGCCGCGGAGCATGGCGGGCCAGGGGCGCTTCAGCACCAGGTACCCGCCCCCTTCCTTCACCGTTTCGCCCTTGTCGTCGACGATGTCGGCGAAGACACCGGGGAGGGGCCGCGTGGCGCTTCCGGGACGGGTGGTCGTCAACCCCGGGAGCGGGGAGATCAGGATCATCCCGGTCTCCGTCTGCCACCACGTATCCACGACGGGGCAGTTCTGGCCGCCGATGTGCTCGTGGTACCACATCCACGCTTCGGGATTGATCGGCTCCCCCACCGAGCCCAGGAGCCGGAGCGACGTCAGGCGGTGCTTCGCCGGCCACTCGGAGCCCCACTTCATGAACGCGCGGATCGCGGTCGGCGCGGTGTAGAAGATCGTCACGCCCAGCTCTTCGACGATCTGCCAGAAGCGGTCCTTGTCGGGCCAGTCGGGCGAGCCCTCGTACATCACCGTCGTCGCGCCGTTGGCCAGGGGTCCGTACACGATGTACGAATGCCCGGTCACCCACCCGATGTCGGCGGTGCACCAATAGACGTCGTCGTCCTTGAGATCGAAGATCCACTTGGTGGTCGAGTGCGTCCCCACCATGTAGCCGCCGGTCGTGTGGACGATCCCCTTCGGCTTGCCCGTCGTGCCCGACGTGTAGAGCGTGAAGAGGAGGTCCTCGCTGTCCATCGGCTCGGGCCAGCAGTGGTCGGCGATGCCGTCCATCACCTCGTGCCACCAGTGGTCCCGCCCCGCCTTCATGTGCACCTGGCCGGCGCCGCGCTGGTAGACCACCACGCTCTCGATCGACGGCGTCCCCTGGAGCGCCTCGTCGGCGTCGTGCTTGAGCGGGATGATCTGCCCGCGGCGATAGCCGCCGTCGGCCGTCACGAGCACCTTGGCCTTCGCGTCCACGATGCGGTCGCGGAGCGCCTCGGCCGAGAAGCCGCCGAAGACCACCGAGTGCACGGCGCCGATCCGGGCGCAGCCGAGCATCGCGATCGCCAGCTCCGGCACCATCCCCATGTAGATCGCCACGCGGTCGCCTCGCACGACGCCCAGCTTCTTGAGGACGTTCGCGAACTTGTTCACCTCGCGGTAGAGGTCCCAGTACGTCAGGGTGCGCCGATCGCCGGGCTCGCCCACCCAGACGAGCGCGGCCTTGTTCTTCCGCGCGCCCCGGACGTGGCGGTCGAGGCAGTTGTACGAGGCGTTCAGCTTCCCGCCGACGAACCACTTCGCGTCGGGGACCGTCCACTCGAGCACCTTGTTCCAGCGGACGAACCAGTCGAGCTCGGAGGCGCACCGCTCCCAGAAGGCGTCGGGATCGGACTCGGCGTGCGCGTAGATGTCGTGGTCCCGGACGTTGGCCTGCTTCGTGAATTCGGGATCCGGGGGGTAGAGGCGTTCTTCGTCGAGAAGGGCGTCGATCGCGGCTCCCGACTTCGGGTGGGCCGCGTGCTTGTCGCTGGGCATCGGGGTCCTCCGGGAACGCGACCGGCGGCCGGGCGCGCCACGCGCCGACGCCCGGCGGAGAGGGGCCGATTATGCCAGCGAAGGCGGAACGTTTCAAGGCGAGGGGGCGGGGAGCAAAGAAACGGGCGGGCTGGTCGCGGGATGGTGCGACCCTCTCGCGCGGCGCGTCCGCGCCGCGTCGAGTTGCCCGCCCAACGGGGCCCCGGAGGTCGAGGGGCCCGCCTTTCAGTCGATGGCGCGACGGATCGGGAGTCGGAGGATCACGACTCCCAGTCGTAGCCGCGGCCGCGATGCTGCTTCTTCATCTGGCCCGGAGGTCCGCCGTGGGGATGGTGCTTCCAGCGATTCTCGGGCACCGCGAAGATGCGATCGGGAACGCTCTGGATCTCGATCGCGACGTACGGGCCGTTATAGCTCCGGGCGCGATACCAGTAGCCGCCCGAGTACGCGTACCAGGATCCGCTGTATCCGAACACGTCGCAGTCGGCGTCGTAGAAATCGTGGTCCACGACGTAGACGCCGGAGACGACCTCGTAGTGCGGGCGCGCCGTGAAGTAGAGCCGCGGTGGCGGAGGCGCGTTGGAGACGTCGATCTCGGCGCCGTATCGGTATCCCGCGCAGCCCGTCAGACAGGCCGCTGCCAGGAGAAGCGCGGGGGCGATCTTCGCGAACGATCTCGTCTTGGTCATCTGCTTCTCCTCCTCTCTCGCCGACCGGGGTTGATGGGTGCCGATCCGGCCGGCGCGGGAGGATTACGCATCGCCCGTGCCACCCGTGAGGTTCCGACGGCCCGTCATCGACTTAGGCCGGTCCCGGCCCGCCCCCGGAGGGCCCGCGCGTGGACGATCAGGAACGAAACGTACCGGATGGAACGGCCGTCAACGGTCCGCCGCCACTCGCTCCCGGGACCACGCCTCCGCCGACGTGAGGTCGAATTCCGTCAGTTGGGCGGCATCGGCCCACGTGCGCGCCACGTCCACCTTGGCGCCGCCGTACGCGACCTGGAATACCGCGTACATGCGCGCGAACCCGAAGAAGAACTCGCTCGGCGCCACGAGCACGGTCGGGACCTTGGGAGGAGCGAAGGCCGGTCGCAGGCGACTCACCTCGTCGTGCGTCAGCTTGGGCGGCGTCTCGCTCCACTTGGCGCCGGAGAGATCGATCACGTGCACCTTGGCCTCCCGAAGATCCGGATCCTGCATTCGCTGGAGGATCGTTTCCAGGATGTCGAGGAGCGAGAGGTGGCCCCAGTAGGTCGTGACGTAGACGTCGCAGTCGTCCAGATAGCGGTAGTCGCCGGGCATGGGTCGTTCCCTTCGGGTCGGGACGTTCCGCGGAAGCGAGCGGGGGTCTCTCGCCGGCGATCGGTTCCGCGCCCATGATAGGACGCGGCGGGACGGAACGGAAGGACCGCGGCGCGGGGTTCCGCGCCTCGCGGCGCGCCGCTCAGCGCTTCGGCGGAGCGCCCAGGGCCGCGCGGCACTTGTCGAGCGCGCCCCTCGCCTGCGTCGCGCGGGGATCGGCGGCGCCGAACGCGGCCTCCCGGATCCGCACGGCGTCGACGAGGTAGGGCTCCGCGAGGCGGGCCCGGCCCGCCAGGGTCAGCAGGATCCCCAGGTGGTATTCGGTGTGACCCACGTCGGGGTCGTCGGGCCCGAGCCGCGCGAGCCGCCGCGCGAGCACGTCGCGGAAGATCGCCTCCGACTCGGCGTAGCGTCCGCCCGACCGCAGGATGATCGCGAGGTTGTTGCGGCAGGTGAGAACGTTCCGGTGATCGGGCGGCAGTACGTTGTCCCAGATCCGGAGCGCCTCGCGGTCGTGGACCTCCGCCGAGTCGAGCTCCCCCTCGAAGAAGAGCGCGGTTCCGAGGTCGTTGTGGTTCTGCGCGAGGAGCGGGTCCTTGGGATCGAGCACGCGGAGACGGATCGCGAGCGCCTGGCGATAGAGCGTGTCGGCCTCGGCGTAGCGCCCCGCCACGGTCAGCGAGCCGGCCAGATTCATCAGCGAATGGGCCAGATCGGGATGCCCGGCGGGAAGGGCGGCGCGGCGGATCGAGAGCGCCCGGCGCCGAAGCGTGATCGCCGAATCGACCCGCCCGACGCCGCTGAGCGCCGAGGCCACCTGGTCGAGGGAGACGGCGACCTCGGGAGCGTCCCGTCCCAGGACCCGCTCGCGGATCGCGAGGGCGCGCGACGCGACCGGCAGCGCGTCCGCGTAGCGGCTCCGGTAGGCGTAGAACATGGAGAGATTGCCCAGGTCGGTCGCCGTCGCGGGATCGTTCATCCCGACGGTCAGGCTGTCGATCGCGATGGCCGCCCGGTAGAGCGACTCCGCGGGCGCGTCGGCCCCCGCCCGGCTCTCGAGCACGGCGAGGTTGCCGAGCACGAGCGCGACCGCCTGGCTCGTCCCGCCGTGGTGTCGCTGCTGGATCGCGAGCGCCTCCCGGAACGCGCGCTCCGCGTCGGCGTACTTCCCCTGGTCGAGGAGCGCCTGCCCGAGCCCCGAGAGGCTCCCCGCCTCCAGCGTGTCGGCGCCCGTCGCGCGGCGGCGCCGGATGGCCACCGCCTTCTCGTACATCGACTGGGACCGCGGAAAGAGGCCCAGATCGTAGTAGATCGATCCGAGGAGATCCCACATCTCCGCCTGGACGGCCGGCTGCGACGCGAGATCGCGCTCGACGCGGGTGGCGCCCTGCTCGAGCAGCTCGCGCGCGCTCACGTCGCGCGCGCGCGAGACGCCGGGGTCGCTCACGCGGAAGAGGCCGAGGACGAAGTCCTTGATCTCGGTCGCCTTCCGCGCCTCGAGGCGGGCACGGTCGCGCTCTCGCGCCGTCGCGAGGAGGCCCCCGGCGAGCGCCAGCACGACCAGGGACGCGGCGAGGACGGCGATCCGGTTCCGCCGGAGGAACTTGCCCGCGACGTACCCGAAGGGGCGGCCGGTGGCGCGCACGGGGCGTCCCTCGCGGTGGCGGCGGAGATCCTCGGTCATCGCCTCGACCGATGCGAAGCGCCGCTCCGGCTCCTTCCGGAGCGCGGTCAGCGTGATCGCGTCGAGGTCGCCGCGAAGGCGCCGCGCCCACGCCGCGCGGCGCGTTCCGGGCCCCGCGCGGCGGACCCGCGCGCTCGGCGCTTCGGGCTCCTCTTCCAGCACCGCGCGGCGGGCCTCCTCGAGCGTCTTGATCTTCCGGCCGTAGGCGCGCTCGCCGGTCAGGAGCTCGTAGAGGACGAGACCGACGGCGTAGACGTCGGTCGCCGTGGTCGGCGCCTCGCCGCGCACCTGCTCCGGCGCCGCGTACTGCGGCGTCATCGCGGCGGCGCCGAGGAGGGTCCGCTCGTCCGCCGTAGCGCCCGGCTCGAGCAGCTTGGCGATGCCGAAGTCGAGGAGCTTCACCTCGCCCTCGTCCGAGACGAGGATGTTCGAGGGCTTGAGGTCCCTGTGGACGACCAGGTTCCGGTGCGCGAACTGGACGGCGTCGCACGCCTGGAGGAAGAGCGCGAGGGTCGCGTCCAGATCGAGCGCCCGGCGCTCGCACGCGTCGGTGATCGGCGCGCCGGAGACGTACTCGAGCGCGAACCACCAGAGGCCGTCCTCGGTCATGCCGCCGTCGACGAAGCGCGCAATGTGGGGGTGCTCGAGGCGCGCCAGGATCTGGCGCTCGCGGCGGAAGCGCGCGAGGAGGTCCCCCGCCGCGAGGCCCGGGCGGAGCACCTTCACCGCGACCTGCTGGGCGAAGTCGCCGCCCACGCGCTCCGCGCGGTAGACCGCGCCCATGCCGCCGCGCCCGATCGCTTCGACCAGGCGCCAGGGGCCGAGCGCGCGGCCGAGCAGCTCCGAGACGCGCCGTTCCGCGGCGGCCTCGTCCTCCGCCTCCTCGGAGAACGGCGCGGGGCCCGGAGCCCATCCGCCCGTCCCTTGCGCCTCCGCGGCCGCGTCGGCTCGAAGGAGCGCGTCGACCTGGGCGCGGAGCGTCGCGTCGCCGCCGCAGAGCCGGTCGAGGAGCGCCGCCCGCTCCGGCCTCGGCGCGTCGAGAGCCTGGTCGAGCGCCGCGTGAAGGCGATGCCACGCCTCGGCGTCGAGGCGCCTGAGATCGAGGCCCGGCTCGCGGTCGCTCATGCTTCGGGCGCGCCCCGGAGCGCGACGGTGAGCACCGCGCGCGCCTTTCGCCAGTCGCGCTTCACCGTGCGCGGATCGACCTCCAGGACCTCGGCCGTCTCGTCCACCGTGAGGCCGCCGAAGAAACGCAGCTCGACGACGCGCCCGAGCCTCGAGTCGAGGTCGCTCAGCCGCTGGAGCGCCTCTTCGAGCGCCAGGACGTCGGCCGCCCCGTCGTGCACGGGAACGTCGGTCGAGTCCAGGTCGACCCGCCGGAGGTCCCCGCCCCGCTTTCCGGCGAGGCGTCGCCGCGCGTGATCCACGACGATCTGCCGCATCGCCATCGCCGCGACCGCGAAGAAGTGGCGGCGATCGGCCACGGTCAGCGTCTCGCGCGCGTGGAGCTTGAGGAACGCTTCGTGGACGAGGGCGGTGGTGTTCAGCGTCTCCTCCGGACGCTGGGAGAAGAGCGATCGATGGGCGAGGGAATGCAGCTCCTCGTAGACGTGCGGGATGAGCGCGTTCAGCGCGTCGCGGGTGCCCTCGCGGGCCGAGACGAGCAGCCGGGTGATCTCTTCGGAGCCCATCGGGGGCGGAGTCTACCTCACGGCGGAGCCCGAGGGAACCACCTCGGGATGGCTATTTATTGTCTTTATTAGTATTATATATGCTATAATATTGATTTATATGCAAATGTCACCGCGTGAAATCGGACGCGCCTCCCGGCGCCTGGTCGAAACGCTACGCCTCCGCGGCCCCCTGACGGCTGCCGAGCTGGCCGAGGCGCTCGAGGTCGGCGGCGCGGCCGTTCGCCCCCACCTCCGCGCGCTGGAGGCCGGCGGGCTGGTCGAGCGGGTCGAGGAGCGGCGCCCGGTCGGGCGTCCGGTCGCGCGCTACCAGCTCACCCCCCGGGCGGACGAGGGCTTTCCGAAGCGCTACGAGCTGCTCGCCACGAGCCTCCTCGAGGCGATCGCGGACGAGTGGGGTCCCGAAGGCATCGAGCGGGTTCTCCAACGCTGGGAGGACGCCCTGAGCGCGCGCCTCGACCAAGCGCTCCCGTCCGAGCCCCGCGCGCGCCTCGACGCCCTCGCGGCGCATCAAAACCAGCACGGCTTCATGGCGTCGGTGCGCCGGGACGCGGAGGGAGTCGCCCTCGTCGAGCGGAACTGCCCGATCGCGGCGGCGGCTGCGCGCCATCCGGAGATCTGCCGGCACGAGGCCGCGCTCTTCGGGCGGACCCTCAGGTGGAAGACCTCGCTCGTGGCCTGTCGCGCGACCGGCGATCCGGCCTGCGTCTTCCGCGTCGGCCGGGCGCCGGCGAGGAGCGCCGCGGAACCGCCCCCCGGGACACCCGAGCGAAAGGAGTGATGGATGGCGAGGATTCCGGTCACCCTGGCGGCCCGCGAGCGGATCGCCGACGCGACCTACGCGTTCTCCCTCCGCCTGGGCGGGCCGTTTCCGTACAAGGCGGGGCAGACGATCGACCTGACGATTCCGAATCCTCCGCACACCGATCCGTCCGGCAACATGCGGACGTTCTCCATCGCGTGCGCGCCCGGCCAGGAGCGCGTCCTCGTCGCGACGCGCGTCCGCGGGAGCGCGTTCAAGCGGAGCCTGGTCGAGCTGCCGCTCGGCGCGGGCCTCGAGATCGACGGGCCGTTCGGTTCCTTCACGCTCCCGAAGAAGGCGACCGATGCCGTTCTGCTCGCGGGCGGGATCGGAATCACGCCGTTTCGCGCGATGGCGGAAGAGGCGATCTCGCGCCCCGCCGATCGCACGCTGACCGTGATCCACTCGAACCGCACCCCCTCGGAAGCGCCGTTCCTCGAGGAGCTGGCGGCGTGGGCGGCGCGGAGCGGGGGCCGGTTCCGGTACGTGCCGACGATGACGCGCGGCGGCGCCGCGGCGATCCCGTGGGCGGGCGAGACGCGGCGCGTCGGTCCGGCGCTCCTCGCCGAGCTTCTCCCCGCGGACCGCGGCGCGGCGCGCTATTTCGTGGCCGGCCCGGAGGGCTTCGTGAAGGGGGCTGCGGGGTCGCTGCTCGAGCTGGGCGTCGACGAAGATTTGGTCACGGCGGAGGAATTTCCGGGCTACTGACCGGGGGCGTACGGACGCGGCCGAACTCGACGCGCGGCGAATCCCGGAGCATGCGCACGCGGGTTCTCGTAACATCGTCGTGTGAATTTCCCGCCGGTAAGCGCTTTTCGAGCGCAATAGGTTGGGGTAAAATGAAGGGGAACCACCATATGTTGTGTTTTTCCTTGACGGGCTCCGGACCCCTTCTCGTAATGTGCGACCCCGGTTCTCGAGTTGGATCCCCGGCCGTAGGGAGGGCCGGGTGAGGGGGCCGCAGGGAATGCGGCTCCATGGGTGGGGTTGAAGGCTCAGGAGAGGGGAAGCACCATGGTGAGGGATTTCGGCAGCGAAGGGTCGGCGATCAGCGAGGGAATGGCGGTCTTGGAAGGCGGTACGGAAATGGTCACGCGGGCGAAACGGAACGCCGACACGAGCGAGAAGGGGCTCCGCTTCGCCCGCCTCTACACGCGATCCGGCGCGAACCCGTTCGACGACGTCGAGTGGGAGCTTCGGACGGCGTCGATCACGAACGAGCACGGCAAGACCGTCTTCGAGCAGAAGGACGTCGAGTTCCCCAAGTTCTGGTCGCAGATGGCGACGAACGTGGTCGCCTCGAAGTACTTCCGCGGACAAATGGGAACGCCGCAGCGGGAGCGCTCGGTGAAGCAGCTGATCGGTCGTGTGGTGCGCACGATCGCGGGCTGGGGGCGCACGCAGGGCTATTTCGCGACCGAGATGGACGCGCAGGCGTTCGAGGACGAGCTGACGCACATCCTCCTGTTCCAGAAGGCCTCGTTCAACAGCCCGGTCTGGTTCAACTGCGGCGTCGAGGCGAAGCCGCAGTGTTCCGCCTGCTTCATCAACTCCGTCGGCGACACGATGGACGGGATCCTCTCCCTCGCCAAGACCGAGGGGCTCCTCTTCAAGTGGGGCTCGGGCACCGGCACCAATTTCTCCACCCTCCGCTCCTCCAAGGAGCACATCGCGGGCGGCGGCACCGCCTCGGGCCCGGTCTCGTTCATGAAGGGGTTCGACGCGTTCGCCGGCGTCATCAAGTCGGGCGGCCGCACGCGCCGCGCGGCGAAGATGGTGATCCTGAACATCGATCACCCGGACATCGTCGAGTACATCAAGTGCAAGGCCGAGGAGGAGAAGAAGGCCTGGACGCTCATCGACTCGGGCTACGACCCGTCGCTCAACGGCCCGGCGTACGCGTCGATCTTCTTCCAGAATTCCAACAACTCGGTGCGCGTGACGGACGAATTCATGAAGGCGCTCGAGCAGGACCTCCCCTGGACGACGAAGGCGGTGACCGACGGGCACTCGATCGACACGTATCGCGCGCGCGACCTCATGGCGATGATCGCCGAGGCGGCGCACCAGTGCGGCGACCCGGGCCTCCAGTTCGACACCACGATCAACGACTGGCACACCTGCCCGAACACCGCGCGGATCAACGCGTCGAATCCGTGTTCCGAGTACATGTTCCTCGACGACTCGGCGTGCAATCTGGCGTCGGTCAATCTCATGAAGCTCGCCGGCGACGGCCGTTCGTTCGACGTCGAGGGCTACAAGCACATCTGCGCGACGATGATCACGGCGCAGGAGATCATCGTCGACAACGCCTCCTACCCGACGGCGGCGATCGAGCGAAACAGCCACGACTTCCGCCCGCTCGGTCTGGGGTACGCCAACCTGGGAGCGCTCCTCATGCAGTGGGGCCTTCCCTACGACAGCGAGGAGGGTCGCGCCGTGGCGGCGGCGCTGACCGCGATCATGCACGGCCACGCGTACGTCCAGAGCGCCACGATCGCGGCCGACGTGACCGGCCCGTTCCCGGGTTTCGAGCGGAACCGCGAGCCGATGCTCCGCGTGATCGACAAGCACGTCGCGGCGGTCGACCGGATCGACGCGCGGCGCGTCCCGGCGAACCTCATGGAGGCGGCGCGCAAGACATGGAAGGAGTGCCGCGAGATCGGCGCCCGGCACGGGTTCCGCAACTCGCAGGTCACCGTGATCGCGCCGACCGGCACGATCGCGTTCATGATGGACTGCGACACCACCGGGATCGAGCCCGACATCGCGCTGGTCAAGTACAAGAAGCTCTCCGGCGGCGGGATGCTCAAGATCGTCAACAATACGGTGCCCGAGGCGCTGCGTCGTCTCGGCTACGGGGAGGATGCGGTGAGTCGGATCGTGCGCTTCATCGACGAGCACGAGACGATCGAAGGAGCACCGGGGCTCAAGGAGGAGCACCTCCCCGTATTTGACTGCGCGTTCAAGCCGAAGAACGGGACGCGGACGATCCACTACACGGGCCACATCCGGATGATGGAGGCGGTGCAGCCGTTCCTCTCCGGAGCGATCTCCAAGACGGTCAACATGCCCGAGGAGGCGACGCCGCAGGAGATCATCGACGCCTACACGGCGGCGTGGAAGGCCGGCCTCAAGGCGATCGCGATCTACCGGGACGGGAGCAAGCGGAGCCAGCCGCTCTCGACCAGCAAGGAGGATCGCGGCGCGAAGGGCGTCCTCGCGGTCGTGCCGACCGGCGCGCCGGCCCCGAAGCGGCGCCGGCTCCCGGACGAGCGGAAGTCGATCACCCACAAGTTCTCGATCGCGGGCCACGACGGGTACCTCACCGTGGGCATGTACGAGGACGGCTCGGCCGGCGAGATCTTCATCGTGATGGCGAAGGCGGGCAGCACGCTCTCGGGCGTGATGGATTCGTTCGCGACGGCGGTCAGCCTGGGGCTCCAGCACGGGGTGCCGCTCGAGCTCTACGTGAACAAGTTCGCCCACGTGCGATTCGAGCCGCACGGCTTCACGAAGAACCCCGACATCCCGATCGCGAAGTCGATCATCGACTACCTCTTCCGCTGGCTCGGCATCAAGTTCCTGGGCCACCACCCGACGTCGGCGGCGCACGAGACGGCGCGGGAGGATCCGCTCGAGGCGCACGGCGTGCAGCCCGTCTCGGAGGCGCAGCTCTCGCTCATCAACGGCGGGAACGGCCGCGGCGTCGCGGAGGTCGGGGACGACAAGACGTTCGTGAGCCAGGCGGACGCGCCCCCCTGCACCGAGTGCGGCAGCATCATGGTCCGCCGGGGCGCCTGCTACTCCTGCCTGAACTGCGGAGCCAGCAGCGGCTGCGCGTAGCGATCTCCGGCGCCGCGGTTAGGGCCGCGACGCGCGACACGGCCCCGGGCGACCCCCGGGGCCGTTTTCGTTGGCCCGTGGGGCCATCGGGCGTCCAAAGGGCAGCTCGGGGCGCGACCGAAAGGGATGGCGGGGAGGCCCTCCTCGGGGCATCATGGAAGTTTGGGGCTGCGCGGCGCGCTCCATCGAATCCCGAGGTCACCATGAGCCAGACGCCCGAGACGCGATTTCGCGAGGCCGGCCAGGCCGAGCGCGAGTTCCTCGAGGAGCATCCGTCGTACGCCTCGACGCGCGCCCTGGACGACCTCCGCGCGACCGAGTACGAGCGGCTCGACCGCCTGGGCCACGTCTACCTCGACTACACGGGCGGGAGCCTCTACGCGGCCTCCCAGGTGAAGCGGCACGTCGAGCTCCTGAGCGGGAGCGTCTTCGGGAACCCCCACTCCACCAATCCGACGTCGATCGCGATGACGGCCCGCGTGGAGGCGGCGCGCGCGGCGGTCCTCGCCCACTTCCACGCCTCGCCGGAAGAGTGGATGGCGGTCTTCACGCTGAACGCGAGCGGCGCGCTCAAGCACGTCGGCGAGTCGTATCCGTTCGCGCCCGGCGGCCGCTACCTCCTCACGGTCGACAACCACAACTCGGTGAACGGCATTCGCGAGTTCGCGAAGCGCCGCGGCGCGACCGTGGTCTACGCGCCGATCGCGCCGCCGGCCCTCCGCATCGACCGCGCGGCCCTTCGGGCCGAGCTCGCTCGAGGGGAGCCCGGCCGCGCGAACCTGTTCGCCTATCCCGCGCAATCGAACTTCACCGGCGTCCAGCATCCGCTCGAGCTGATCGAGGAGGCCCACGCCTTGGGCTGGGACGTGCTCCTCGACGCGGCGGCGTTCGTGCCAACGAACCGCCTCGACCTGACGCGGTGGAAGCCCGACCTGGTCTCCGTTTCGTTCTACAAGATGTTCGGCTACCCGACCGGCGTGGGGGCGCTCCTCCTCCGGAAGCCGATGTTCGCGAAGCTCGAGCGCCCGTGGTTCGCCGGCGGCACCGTCCGGATCGCCTCGGCGCAGGGGGACGGATACTACCTGGCGACCGACGCGGCGGCGTACGAGGACGGCACGGTGAACTACCTGAGCCTCCCCGGCGTGGAGATCGGCCTTGGCCATCTCGCCTCGGCCGGCCTCGACCGGATCCACGAGCGGGTCCGATGTCTCGCCGCCTGGACGCTCGCGCGCATGGCCGCCATGCGTCATGGGAACGGCGCGCCGCTCGTCCAGGTCCACGGTCCGACGGATCTCGACGCCCGCGGCGGGACGATCGCCTTCAACCTGATCGATCGGGACGGCGCGAGTTTCGACATCCGCCGGATCGAGGAGCTGGCCAACGAGGAGCGGATCTCCCTCCGCACCGGCTGCTTCTGCAATCCGGGCGCCGGCGAAGTGGCGTACGGGCTGACCCGCGAACAGATCGCCGCCTTCTTCAGGGCCGAGGAAGGGATGACGTTTCAGGAGCTGCGCGGAAGGGTTCGCGAGGCCCACGGGAAGGAGATCGGTGCCGCGCGCATCTCGCTCGGGATCGCCACGAACTTCGCCGACGTCCACCGCTTCGAGCGGTTCCTCGACCGGTTCCGCGACCGCACGGTCGCCGAGGTGGGGACCGCGGCCGCCCCCGCGGCCGGGCACGACGCGTTCCGGGACAGCGCGTGAGGGCGCGCGACGCCCGCTAGGGGATCGGCGGCGGCAGCGGCACCGGAGGCGCCTCGCGCTCCCGCCTCGGCACCGGCGTGCGCGCCTGCGGCGGCAGCACCGTGGCGCGGTCGCGATAGTCGCGCAGGAGCACCGCCCCCGCTCCGAGCATCCAGATCTGGAGCGGGAGCCCCACGCCGTAGCGCGTGAACGCGCTCCGCATGGGGTTGATGGCGCCGCCGGTCGCGGTGGCGCCCAGGAAATCGAAGAGATAGACGAGGATCCCGAGCGCCGCGAAGACCGGCCCGCCGAGGCCGAGCCAGGGCGGCAGGATGTTCCGCGCGTTCGCCCCCGAGCCCGCCGCGATCACCGCCGTGAAGAGAAGGAGCCCCGCGAACCAGAGCGCGCCCATCTTCCAGAACCAATAGGTATTGAACAGCATCGTGGCGAGGCCGGGCTCGACCGACATCAGATTCGTGATGAAGGGATGGACGAAGAACTCGGCCGTCAGGAAGGCGGTCCAGAGCGCCGCGCCGACGAGGGCGCTCGACGACGCGATCGACGCGGCGCCGGAGGATCCGCGCAGGTGGAGGAGGAACGCGAGCGCGGTGAAGCCGATCGTCGCGAGGACGAACCCCGTCGCCATGAACGCGTGGAGCCACATCCACGACCCGGCGTCCTGGCGCACCAGGACCTCGAGGATCTTGTTGGTCTCGTTGGCGGGCGGGAGCGAAGGGTAGAGAACGATCGACAGCGCGAGCAGGAGCGCGCCCCCGACGAAGCAGATCCCCGCGGTGAGTCCGATGGAACGGACCCGTTCCTCCATCACGTCGGCCATCCGGGCCTCCTTGCCAAGAATCCCTCTTGAATGGAGCCGTGCCGATCGGCACTCTACCGCCGTGCCGTCCCGGAAGGAAGTCAAGAAGCGGGCCCAACCCACCGGCGCGACGGCGTCCCGGCCGGCCGCGGCGGTACCGTGGGGCCTGCTGGCCGCCGCCGTCGCCGCGATTCTCTACCTTCCCGCGCTCGCGAACGGATGGGTCTGGGACGACTCGATCCTCGTCGCGTCGCGCGGTTCCGGGGGCGCCGCGGGCGAGGGGTACGGTCCCGTCGCGCAGCTCCTCTACCGCCTCGAGTGGCTCGTGGCGGTCGGCGAGCCGGCCTTCTTCCATTTCACCAGCGCGCTCCTTTACGCCGTCGCGACCTGGCTCGTCTTCCGGCTCGCGCGCGGCCTCGGCGCGGCCCTCTGGCTGGCCTTCGGCGCGGCGCTCCTCTTCGCCGCGCATCCGGCGCACGTGGAGGCGGTCGCGTACGTCTCGGGTCGCCCCGACCTGCTCGCGACGACGCTCGCGCTCGCCGCCCTCGCGATCGCCCGAAGCGCGCCCGTCTGCGCCCCGGGCGGGTGCCGCTCCTGGCGCGTCTGGCCGGCCTACGGCCTGCTCGCGCTCGCGGTCCTCTCGGGCGAGGTCGCGCTCGTGACGCCGGTCGCGCTGATCGCCCTCGACCGCTGGGGCTCCCCCCGCGTCACCGCGCGCGGCCGGGCGCCGCTCTACGCGGGATTCACCGCCGTCGCCGTGGCGGGGATCCTGACGCGGCTCTTCGACCGCTCGTTCCACGCGGCGACGGTCCACGCGGGCGTCCCGCCGGAGGCCGCGTGGCGGGCCCCGCTCCTCGCGACCTTCGACTATCTCCGGATGCTCGCGCTTCCGACCCGGCTGAGCGCCATCCGATCGTTGGGCGCGCACGAGGCGTCGGACGGGGGCCTCCTGATCGCGTCGGTTCTCTCGATCGTCGCGGTCGCGGCGTTCGTCTTCTGGCGCCGCCGCGACCCGCTCGCGCGCGCCGGGGCGATCCTGCTCGCCCTGCCCCTGATCCCGGCGCTCCCGCTCCCCTTCTTCCAGGGAGCGTACGTCGAGGAGCGCGCGGTCTTCTTCGCCTCGGTCGGTTTCGTGCTCCTGGTCGCTTCGCTCCTCGCGTGGCTCGCCGACGCCCTTCCGGCGGGCCGGCGCGCGGCGACCGCCGTGACGCTCGCCGCCGCCGCCGCGGCGGGGTTCGGCACGCTGGCGCGGATCCCCGCGTGGCGGGACAACGTCTCCCTCCTCCAGGCCGCCGTTCTTGCCGCGCCCGACGATCCCGAGACCTACTACCGCCTCGGGCAGAACCACTACGCCCTCGGCGAGTTCGACGCCGCCCTGGTCGCCGTGAACCGCTCGATCGCGCTCGACTCCACGTTTGTAGACGCGCACCACCTCCGCACGGCGCTCCTGAGCCACGCGGGGCGCTTTCCCGAGGCCGAAGCCGAGACGCGGCGATCGATCGGGCTCGACCCGCGCGACGCCGTCGCCTGGGCCAACCTGGGTGACGCGCTGATGCGCCAGGGGAAGCTTCCCGAGGCGCTCGAGGCGTGCCGCCGCGCCGTGACCCTCGATTCGACGCTCGCCGGAAACTGGTACAACCTCGGCGTCGCCCTGGGAAGCTCGGGCGACGCCGCCGGCGCGGGCGAGGCGTATCGCCGGGCGATCGCCATCGAGCCGGGGCACGTCGCCGCCTGGAACAACCTGGGCGCGGCGCTGGCCGCGACGGGGCGTCTCCAGGAGTCTTGCGACGCCTACCGGAGGGCCGTGGCGCTCGCGCCGGGGTCGGTCGAGAGCCGGATGAACCTCGCCATCGCGTACATCCGCATCGGGGACAAGGCGGACGCCATGCGCGAACGGGATACCGTCCGGAGGATCGACCGAGCGATGGGCTTCAAGCTCGACGAGATCTTCCGCAGCATCGGGTCGCCGCCGCCGCGTTGACCCTCCCGGTGGCGCGTGCTAGTGTCCGCGCGTGGGAGACGGCCTCGACATCCGCTGGTTCGACCCCGCCCGCGCCAACCTCCTCATCGGCGTCGCCGTCTTCCTGGCGTTCCTCGTGGTGAACATCGTCCGCGCGCGCGGCGGATCCCACCTCTTCATCCGTCCCCTGGCGGGGCTCCAGGCGCTCGACGAGGCGATCGGCCGCGCGACGGAGATGGGCCGCTCGGTCCTCTATCTTCCCGGCCTCGGCGACATGAGCGAGGTCGGCACGCTCGCCTCCATCACGATCATGGCGCGCGTCGCGAGGCGCACCGCCGACATGGGATGCGACCTGAGCGTCCCCTGCTACGATCCCGTCGTGATGGCGATCCTGGACGGCGCCGTCCGGCAGGCCTACATCGAGGCGGGCCGCGGCGATCAGTTCCGCCCCGGGAGCGTCCACTACGTGAGCGCGCAGCAGTTCGCGTACGTGGCGGCGGTGAGCGGGATGATGCTCCGCGAGCGCCCGGCCGCGAACATCTTCATGGGGTCGTTCTACGCCGAGGCGCTCTTCCTGGCGGAGACGGGCAACCAGACGGGCGCGATCCAGATCGCCGGATGCGACCAGGTGACGCAGCTCCCCTTCTTCGTCTGCGCCTGCGACTACGTCCTCCTGGGCGAGGAGCTCTACGCCGCCAGCGCCTACCTGGGACGCGAGCCGATCCAGCTCGCCACGATCGCCGCCCAGGACTGGGCCAAGGCGCTCGCGGCGGCCCTCGTCGTGGCCTCCCTGATCGCCTCGGTGCTCGGGCATCCCGAGCTCGGAATGCTGCTCCGCACGCGATGAGGGCCTGATCGGGTGCGTTCGGGGCCGTACGTCGTCACCTTCCTGACCGGCGCGGTCCTCATCGCGATCTTCTTCATTCCCCACTATCGGGCCCAACAGGTCCAGGCCACGATCTTGGAGTGGGCCGACGTCGTCTACGCCTTCGCGCTCATCCTCGGTTCCATCTCGCTCTGGACCACGCACCAGAAGCGGATCAAGACGCGCGCGCCCGGCTGGATCTTCAGCTACGTCACGCTGGGCGCGCTTCTCTTCATCACGACGGCGGGCGTCGTCCAGGGGATCGACGAGGGGACGATGGTGGGGCGCCTCTACAACATGGTGAACGCGCCGCTCGCCTCGACCATGTTCGCGCTCCTCGCCTTCTTCATCGCGTCGGCGGCGTTCCGCGCGTTCCGAGCCCGGAATACCGAGGCGACGCTGCTCCTCGTGACGGCGGTCGTCATGATGATCGGGAGGGTCTCGATCGGAGAGTTCCTCTGGAAGGGCTTCCCGCCCCTGACCGAGTGGCTGCTCGACGTCCCGAACCTGGCCGCGAAGCGCGGCGTCGCGATCGGCGTCGGCCTGGGCGCGATCTCGACGGCGCTCAAGATCATCCTGGGCATCGACCGCTCCTATCTGGGGAGGTCCTGAGATGGCGGCGGAGCGGAACGCGACGTGGGCCAGGCGCCTCCTCGGGCTCGATCGCCGTGTGATCTTCCTGCTCGTGGCCCTGGCGACCGCCCTGCCGCTCCTCCTCCCGGTCAACCTGCCGATCACCGCTTCGCCCCGGGTCCGGGCCGCGTACGAGGCCGTGGACGCGCTCCCCCGCGGCTCCTACGTGCTCATGTCGCTCGACTACGAGCCGGACATCATGGCGGAAGTGCAGCCGATGGCGATCGCGATGTTCCGGCAGTGCTTCCGGAAGGGCCTCAAACCGGTCGTGCTGACGCTCTATCCCGCGGGGCCCGGCCTCGTGGAGAGCGCCCTTCGGATCGCGTCGACCGCCGAGGGGGCGGTGCGGAACAAGGACTTCGTGTTCCTCGGATACAAATCGGGGAGCCAGGCCGTGATCCTCGGCATGGGCGACGGGCTAAGGCAGCTCTTCCCCCAGGACTACTGGGGCACGCCACTCGACCAGATCCCGATGATGAAGGGGATCCAGGGCTACTCGCAGTTCCCGCTGGTCGTGAACCTCTCCGGGTCGTCGATCGCCGACTACTACATCCGGATCGCCGCCACGCGCTACCACCGGCCGCTCGTCCTCGGATGCACCGCGGTCATGGCGACCGACTACTACCCCTACCTTTCGTCCGGGCAGCTCCGCGGCCTGATCGGGGGCATGAAGGGCGCCGCCGAGTACGAGAGCCTGGCCGGGCTCTTCGGCGACGCGCGGCGCGGCATGGACGCGCAGAGCCTGGTCCACGTGATCGTCGTGATCTTCGTCGTCCTGGGGAACCTGGCGCTCTTCGCGACCGGCGGCCTCAAACGGAACCCGCTCGATTCGGGAGGAACGACGTGATGCACGGCGTCGAGACCTGGGTCGCCGCGATCCTGACCCTTTGCATCTTCTCCTTCCTCTATCGGGACAATCCGTTCTACAAGTTCGCCGAGCACCTCTTCGTCGGCGCGTCCGCGGGATATCTGCTCGCGGTTCAATACCAGAACGTGATCCGGCCGAACGTGATCGTGAAGGTCAGCCACGGGAATCTCCTGCCGTTGATCCCGCTCTTCCTCGGCGTGATCCTCCTGGGCCGCCTCTGGGATCGGACCTCGGGGCTCGCGCGGTGGTCGATCGCCTTCTACGTCGGGATCTACTCGGGCATCGCCGTCCCAGCGTACATGCAGGCGCAGATCTTCGCCCAGCTCGCGGACGCGGTGAAGCCGTGGGGCACGGGGTGGCAGATGGTGAACGCGGGCCTGATCCTGCTGGGATTCCTGAGCGTGCTCGCCTACTTCTTCTTCTCGGCGCCGCACGGCGGGGCGCACGGCCTGATCGCGCGGATCGGCATCTGGTTCCTGATGGTCGCCTTCGGCGCTTCCTTCGGATACACCGTGATGGCGCGCGTCTCCCTCCTCATCGCGCGCGTCCAGTTCCTGCTCCGGGACTGGCTGCACCTCATCCCGGGAGCGTAGCGCCGTCCGCCGGCGCGGGGCCCGGGCGCCGGCGATCGGCGGCCTATCCCCCTCCGAGCAGCGTGAACGCGGCGTCGAGCGCCTGGTGGTCTCCGACCAGGACCAGGATGTCTCCCGCCTCGAGGGCGAAGTCGGCCTCCGGGCTCACGTGGTGTACCCCGTCCCGGACGATCGCGATCACCAGCGCGCGGGTGCGACCCCGGAGATCGAGCTGGGCGAGCGACCTCCCGATCGCGGGCGCGTCCGGCTCCAGATAGAACGTGTCGGTGACGGCGCCGGCCATCATCCGCTCGATGGAGTGCATCAAGGCGCCCGTCACGTCGCGCCCGCGAAGGAACGAGTAGCCTTCCCTCCTCAGCGCCTGCTCCTGGAGCCGGACGACGTTCCCGGGAACGTGGAAGCGCCGGAGCACGCGCATGACGATCGCGATCGACGTCTCGAATTCCTCGGGGATCACCTCGTCGGCCCCGAGCCGCGTCAGTTCCGCCACCTCCGCCACCTGGCGGGTGCGCGCGATGATGTAGGCGCGCGGGTTCGAGCGCCGTGACTGGACGACGGCGGAGCGCGTCGCCGCGGGATCCGAGATCGCGAGCACCACCACGGCGGCGCGATCGACGGCGCAGGCCGAGAATCCCTCGGGGCGCGAGACGTCGCCGAACTCGATCCGCTCTCCCTCCGCGCGGGCGCGGCGGATGATGGCCGTGTCGAGCTCCATGACGACGTAGGGGAGACCGAGCTCGCGGAGCGTGCGCGCGACGTTCCGGCCGTTCACGCCGTATCCGGCGATCACGACGTGCCCCGAGAGCGCGGGCGCGCGGCCGGCCGCGGGCGCCGGCACGACCGGCGCCGCCCATCCCGTCCGCGACCCCACCCAGGACGCGAAGCGGATCAGGTACGGGGTCAGGATCAGCGTGAGCACGGCGACCGCGAGGAACTGCTGTCCCTGCGCCGCGCTCACGAGGCCCTGCGCCATCCCGACCGAGACGAGCACGAACGAGAACTCCCCGACCTGCGCCAGCGAGATCCCGACGATCGCCGCGATCCGGAGCGGGAATCCCATGGCCCGGACGATGCCGGCGGCGACGGCGGCCTTGATCGCCATCGTGAGGAGGAGCCAGCCGCCCACCGTCCCCGGATGATCGCGCAGGTACTCCGGCGCCAGGAGCATCCCGATGCCGATGAAGAAGAGGCTCGAGAAGAGATCGCGGAACGGGAGGGTCTCGGCGACGATCTGATGCGCGTACTCGCTCTCGCTGACGAGGAGCCCCGCGAGGAACGCGCCGAGCGCGGGCGAGAGCCCGAGCCGCTGGGTGAGGAGCGCCGCGCCGAGGCAGACCGCGACCGCCATCATGACGTAGAGCTCCCGGACCCCGCTTCGGATCACGGCGTTCACGACGAGCGGCGTGAGGTACCGGACGACCAGGACGATCGCCGCGGTGGCGGCGAGCCCGATCAGGAGCCGCGGGCCGATCGCCACCGTCTGGTTCCCCGCCAGAGCCGGGATCAGGACGAGCATCGGAACGATCGCGAGATCCTGGAAGAGGAGGATGCCGAGCAGGAGCCGGCCCTGCGGCGCGTGCGTCTCGCCGCGCTCCCCGAGGAGTCGGAGCACCATCGCCGTCGAGGAGAGGGTCACGAGCATGCCGGCGAAGATCGCGTGTCGGGGCGCCGCGCCGAGCGGGAGGAGCAGGAGGATCGCCGCCGTCGCGGCGGTCGTGCCGAGCACCTGGAGCGGCCCCGCCACCAGGAACGCGCGGCCGATCTCGCGGAGACGGGCGAAGGAAAACTCGAGGCCGATCATGAAGAGGAGGACCGCGACGCCGATCTCCGCGAGCGTCTGGACGTGCGCGGGCGATCCGATCAGGCCGAAGCCGCCGGGTCCGATCAGGATCCCGGTCAGCATGAACCCGACGGCCGGAGGGAGCTTGAGGCGCCGGCTCGACACGATCACCAGGAGGGCCGCGGTGAGCGTGACGACGAGATCCTGGAGGAAGGGGGTCTCGCCCATGGTCGGTGGCGGAGCGCCCCGCTACCCGAGCGAGCGGAGCGCCTCCCCGAGGCGGACGATTTCCTCGACGCGGTTGTAGTGGCAGAGGCTCACGCGGACCACGCCCGTCGCCGGATCGATCCCCGAGGCCTCGAGGAGCCGCGGCGCGTACATGTGGCCGTCGCGGGCGTGGATCGCGCGCTCGGCGAGCCGCTCGACGATCGCGGCGGGTGGGACGCCGTCGATCGTGAACGCCACGGTCGGGACGCGCTCCGCCACGCGGTCGGGATCGGCCTCCCCGAAGATCGAGAGGCGCGGGATCGTCGCGAGCTCGCGGAGGAGCGCCGCCGAGAGCGTCGCCTCGTACGCGCGGAGCCGCTCCATCGCGGTCCGGAGCGCGGCGCGGCCGGCCTCCGCTTCTCCCTTCGCCCCGCCTTCCGTCCCGGCGTCGGCGCCCCACGACGCGAGGTATCGCATGGCGCCCGCCATCCCGGCGATCCCCTCGAACGTCTGCGTGCCGGCCTCGAACGCGTCGGGCGCCTGGTCGGGGATGAAGAACTCGCGCGCGGGCCGAAGGGTGCGGAGGACGTCCGCCCGCCCCCAGAGGAATCCCATGTGCGGGCCGAAGATCTTGTAGCCGCTGAACGCCAGGAAGTCGGCGCCCAAGGCGGGCGCGTCGATCGGGCCGTGGGGGCCGTAGTGGACCGCGTCGACGAAGACGAGCGCGCCCGCCTCCCGCGCGATCGCCGCGGCGGCGGCCACGTCCGCGACCCGCCCCGTCGCGTTGGAAGCGAGCGGCATCGCCAGGAGCCTCACCCGCCCGCCGCCCGAGCGGAGGACCGATCGGAGGTCGTCCGGGTCGAGGCGCGCCTCCCTCCCGCGCACCTTCCAGAAGACCGGCTTCACGCCGTCGCGCTCGAGGCGCAGCCACGGGCCGACGTTCGACTCGTGATCGAGCTGCGTGACCACGACGCGGTCGTCGGGGCGGAAGAGCGGGCGCGCCCCCTCCGCGATCGCCCGCGTGAGGCTCGTCGCGTTCGGCCCGAAGAGAATCTCCTTCGGCGAGGCCGCGTTCACGAACGCCGCCAGGAGGCGGCGCGTCTCGGCGATCTGGTCGTCCACGGCCCGCGAGAGGGCGTACCGGCCGCCCCGCTGGACGTTGTGCTTCGCGTAGTGGTCCCGGACGGCCTCGACGACTTCGTCCGGCACCTGCGCTCCGGCGGCGTTGTCGAAGAACGTCTCGCGGTCGCCCGTCTCGCGGAGCGCCGGGAAGCGGCGTCGCGCCGCCACGGCATCGAAACGCGCGGCGTCCGCGGCCTGGGCCGTCTCGCGCGCCGCGCCCGCGACGGCCGGAGCCTCCGGCCTAGATCCCGACATAGACGTCCTCCCCTTCGATCTTCACCTCGAACGTGCGGACCGCGACCAAGTCGGCCTCGGGCATCTTGCCGGTCTTGACGCTGAACTTCCAGCCGTGCCACGGACAGCGCACGACGTCGCCGGTCAGGAGCCCCTCGCCCAGGTCCCCGCCCATGTGGGGGCACTGATTCCGGATGGCGTAGACGACGCCCGCGCAACGGAAGAGGGCGACCTTCAGCGGGCCCGCCCAGACGATGAGCCCCTTCCCCTCCTCGACGTCGGCGTCCTTCGCGACCTTCACGAACTCGGGCATGTCGGCGGGCGAGGTCTCCCCCTCGGGCGAAAAAAGAAAACCGGCGCTCCGAGTGGGAACGCCGGCTCAGTCTATCAGTCGAATCGCGGAACGGCCTAGTGGCTGCCGCAGCCTCCGCCGCTGCCGCCGCAGCCGCACCCGCCACCGGGGGCCGCGCCCTCGCTCTCCTCGGTCGCGAACGAGGAGCCGCAGCCGCAGCTCTTCACGGCGTTCGGATTGTTGATCTTGAACCCGCCGCCCTGCAACGACTCGTCGAAATCGATCGAGGCGCCGGTCAGGAACTGGTGGCTCTGCACGTCGACGATCACCTTGACGCCCCCCGACTCGAAGACGAGGTCGTCGGCCGTCGCGGGCTCGTCGGCGATCTGCATTCCATAGGAAAGGCCCGAGCAGCCGCCGCCCGCCACGAAGACCCGAATGCCTTCGAAGGTGCCGCCGTTCTGGTCCATGATGGTCTTGATCTCGGCCGCAGCCTTGTCGCTCAGCGTGATCATGGGTCTCGAATCCTCCGGTGCGAACCTCTTGGATCGGGCGCTAAGGCGCTGAACCCGAACAGGTTCCGCGCCAACTACTTTCGATGCCCCGATCCGGAGATCGGTGCTCCTCATCTATCGGTCAATGATATTCCGCTCTGAACCCCGATGTCAACGCCGGGGCCGATCCGGGGGGCGCCCCTGCTGCAGGATGCGCATCATGTTGGTGCCGCCCGAACGCGTCGTGGTCCCGGCCATGGCGACGACCCAGTCGCCGCGCTGGAGCATCTTCCGGTGGATGAGGAGCCGGATTCCCGTCTCCACCATCCGCTCCGCGGTCCGCCAGCGGGGCACCATGACCGGGTGCACGCCCCAGGCGAGCGTGAGGCGGCGGCACGTCGCCTCGAGCGGGGTGAGGGCGAGGATGGGTGACTGGGGCCGCGACTTGGCGACGAGCCGCGCCGAGTAGCCGGTGTGCGTGAAGATGACGAGCGCCCTCGCCCGGATCTCGCGCGCCGCCTGGTAGGCGGTGTGCGCCAAGGCGTGCGTCGGCGAAACGAGCGACGCGCCGTCCCCGCGGCGCGGGGCGCGCTTGGTCGCCGCGAATTCGTCGGCCTCGGAGGCGATGCGCGCCATCGTCCGCACGACCTTCTCGGGGTAGCGGCCCACCGCCGTCTCGGCGCTCAGCATGACGGCGTCGGTGCCGTCGAAGATCGCGTTCGCGACGTCCGAGGCCTCGGCGCGCGTCGGCTTCGACGACGTGACCATCGACTCGAGCATCTGGGTCGCGGTGATCACCACGACCTCGTTCGCGTTGGCGCGCTCGATGATCCGCTTCTGCAAGATCGGCACGCGCTCGGGGGGATACTCCACCCCGAGGTCGCCGCGCGCCACCATGACGCCGTCGGTCGCGTCGAGGATCGCCTCGAGGTTCTCGATGGCCTCGCGGCGCTCGATCTTGGCGATCAGCATCGGCGACTGCTTGGCCGAGCGCACCAGGCGGCGGAGCCCGATGATGTCCTCGGGGCCCCGCACGAACGACAGCGCCACGAAGTCGACATCCCGGGAGAGGCCGAGCGCGAGGTCCTCGCGATCCTTGGAGGTCAAGGACGGCGCCGAGAGCCGGACGCCCGGGAAGTTCACGCCCTTGTGATCGCCGATCGCCCCGCCCACGACGACGCGGCAACGGAGGCCCTTCCGTCCCTTCCCGAGCACCCGGAGCTCGACCTTGCCGTCGTCGATCAGGACGCGGTCGCCCGCCCCGACGTCGCGCATGAGCCCCGAGTAGATGATCGGGACGATGCCCGAGGCGGCGTCGCGCTGCCTGTCCGAGACCCAGACCTCGGAGCCGGTCGAGACCCGGATCGATCCACCCTCGAATTCCCCGACCCGAAGGCGCGGCCCCTGGAGGTCGAGCAGGAGCCCGACGTGCCTTCCGACGCGCTGCGACGCGGTCCGGACCGCGCGGATCGCGCGCACGTGGTCGGCCCGCGACCCGTGGGAGAAGTTGAGGCGGGCCACGTCCATCCCCGCGCGGATCATCCGCGCGAGCACGGCCGGATCGGCCGAGGCGGGGCCGATGGTGGCGACGATCTTGGTGCGCCGCACGAGGGCCTAGGCCCCGCGGCGCGCCGGGTGGGCGCGCGGCATCATGGGTCGGTGCCCGCCGTCAGACGGCGAGCGTGGCGAGCACTTCGTCGGCGTGTCCCTCGACCTTGACGCGGCGGAAGACGTTCTCGACCTTCCCGTCCCGGTCCACGACGAACGTGGTGCGCTCGATTCCCCAGAAGGAGCGGCCGTACAGGTTCTTCTCCTTGTAGACGCCGTACTGCCGCGAGACCGCCGCGTCGACGTCGGAGAGGAGCGGGAAGGGGAGATTGTATTTCTGGGCGAACCGCTGGTGGCTCAAGTCGTCGTCGAGGCTGATGCCGAGCACGACCGCGTCCTTCGCCTCGATCCGCGGCAGATTGTCGCGGAAGGCGCAGGCCTCCTGGGTGCAGCCGGGCGTGTCGTCCTTGGGATAGAAATAGAGGATCACCCGCTTGCCTCGGAACTCGCTCAGCGTGACGCGGCGGCCGAGCGTGCTCGGCAGCGAGAACTCCGGTGCCGGCATGCCGACCGTCAGGTTCTCGCCGGGCCAGTCGGGCCCGCCCTGCTTGGAGCTGCGCCGGCGCGGCGGCGGCTCGGGCTCGCGGTGGGCCGAAGGCGGCTCCATCTCGAGGTCGATCGAGCCCTGGATGCCCGGCGCGGCGCCCTTTCCCTTGCCCGGCGCGGCCTTCGGAAGGCCCTGGGGGGGACCGGCCGCCTTCTTCTTCGCGGGCGCGGCGCGCCGGGACGGCGCGGGCCGTGCCGCCTTCCGGGCGCCCGCCTTGGCCTTGGCGCTCCTTCCGGCGGGGGGCGCCGCCTTCTTCGCGGGGCGCTTCTTCGCGCCCCCCCTGGCCTTGGCGCTGGCCCCCTTCGATCGCTTTATCTTCTTGGAGGATTTCGACTTCCTGGCTTTCGACAATCTACGGGCCTTCCGGGTCGACGCCTTCCCCGCCATTCGAGGATCCTCCGGTGGGAGAGGTGGATTCGTAAGCGTTGCCGTCGCGCGGCATCCTAACCGCAGCGGCGGCCCGGTGCAAGCGGTGGTGGGGCGAGGAGGAAGGCGGCGCTAGTCCCGGACGCGCGAATAGGAAAAGACCGATTCGTCCATGACGGCGGGGGTCGCCACGTTCTCGAATCGGAGCATCACCGGCTTCCCTTGAAAGCGCCGCGCCAGCGAGAGACGGAGCGGGCCGACCGAGGTCCACGCCTCCCAGGAGGCTTCCTGGGGAGGCGGCTTCTGTCCCGTCAAGACGTATTCCCACCGATCGATCAGGTGGGTCTTCTTGTTCACGTAGAGCCAGTAGTGATCGTCGGACGTGAGGCCGACTCCCTTGTCGAACGTGAGTCCGAGGACGTCGTATTCGACGCCGTCCTGCGTCCGCTCGCTCCGGGCGTACGTGAGGTGCGCCCCCGGATCGCGGAGCTTGAAGGGCATGATGACCCAGTACGTGTCGTTCACCCACCGCTCGTATCCCATCTGGAGGATGTTCGCGATGTTGGTCGAGTCGGTGTCGAGGAGGCCGTCGGTGAACGACTTCCCCTTCCGGTCCTTCAGGCTGAAGATCGCCACCACCGTGCGCCCCTTGTCGTCGGGGCCCTCGACACGGCAGCGCCCGTCCTTCTTGTCCCACCAGTGGCGGAACCGGGCGACCTCCTTGCCGTCTTTCACCACCACGAAGTCGAACCGGAAGTAGGGGATCTTCCGCCACGTCTCGAGGCCCCCCATCGCGTCGGTCAGCTGTGTGGCGACCGCCGCCGCTTGGGGATCGGCGGTTCCCATCGCCGACGTATCCGCGCGGGCGAGGCGGGGGACGTGGGTCAGGCCCGCAGCGACGACGAGGGCCGTCGCGAGCGCGGCCGCCGCGACCGCCGAGCGGCGCGACACCTAACGAAGACCCTTCAAGGTCTCGAGAAGCCTGGCGTGATCGGGAAGCTTTCCGATCTCGTGGACCTCGATGAGGCGGATCATGCCCTTCTTGTCGATCACGAACGTGGCCCGCTCCGAATAGCCCTCGGGGCGGAGGATTCCGTACCTCTTCGAGACGTCGCCGTGCGGGAAGAAGTCGGCGAGCATCGGATAGTCGATGCCCCCGAGCTGGTCCGCCCATGCCTTGTGCGCCGGCACCGAATCGACCGAGAGCCCGAGCACCTGCGCTTCGAGCCCTTCGAAGGTCTGCCGCTCCTTGCTGTACCCCGGCATCTGCACCGAGCAGATCGAGGTGAACGCGAGCGGGTGGAATACGAGGACCACGTTCTTCGCGCCCTGGAAGGACGAGAGCGTGACCTGGGCGCCGTTCTGGTCGGGGAGCGTGAAGTCGGGGGCTAGGTCCCCGACCTTGAGCGTCGCCGTCTGCATCATGGTGGCTTCCGTCACGGGTTCGTTCTCCTGGCTTCGGGTTCGGGTCGGCGGGCTACGTCCGGTCCGATTCGACCGTCTCCCGGGTCTCCTCGGCGTGCCGCTTCAGCGACTCCGGGTCGTTCACGCCCGCCTGGACTTCCTTCGGGATGTAGTCGAGCAGGTGCTTCAGGCCGTGCGACTCCTTGATGAGGGAGCGCGCCACGACCATCCGCTGCACCTGGTTCGTGCCCTCGTAGATCTGCGTGATCTTGGCGTCGCGCATGTACTTCTCGATCGGGTAGTCGCGCATGTAGCCGTACCCGCCGAAGATCTGTACGGCGTCGGTCGTGACCTGCATGGCCGTGTCGGTCGCGAAGAGCTTGCACATGGCGGCGAGCTTGGAGAGGTTCGCGGCGCCCTCGTCGACCGCCTTGGCCGCGGCGTAGACCAGGCTCCGCGCGGCCTCGACTCGGGTGGCCATGTCGGCGAGCATCCCCTGGATCATCTGGAAGGAGATGATCGGCGAGCCGAACTGCTCGCGATGCCCCGCGTAGACGGTCGCGAACTCGACCGCCCCCTGCGCGAGACCGACCGCCTGGGCCGCGACGCCCGGGCGCGCCTTGTCGAGCGTCATCATGGCGTGCTTGAAGCCGTAGCCCGCGGTCCCGCCGAGCAGGTTCGAGGCCGGCACGCGGCAGTTCTCGAAGTGGAGCTCCACCACCGGAACGCAGCGGATTCCCATCTTGTCCTCGACCTTGCCGATCCGGAATCCGGGCGTTCCCTTCTCCACGATGAAGGCGCTGATGCGGCGGGACTTGGAGTTCGGCTCGGTGACCGCGAAGACGGAGTAGATGTCGGCCGCGCCGCCGTTCGTGTTCCACTTCTTCTCGCCGTTCAGCACGTAGTGGTCGCCGTCCTTGACCGCGGTCGCGCGGAGGCTGGCGGCGTCGCTCCCCGCGAACTTCTCGGAGAGCCCGAAGGAGATGAGCCGCTTCCCCTCGGCGATCGGCCTCAGGTACTTCTGCTTCTGCTCTTCCGAGCCGCCCACGATGATCGGGAACGTCCCGAGCGCGTTGACCGCGTAGAGGACCCCGACCCCGCCGCACGCGCGGGAGAGCTCCTCCACGCAGATGCAGAGGTCGAGCACGCCGCCGCCCGATCCGCCGTACTCCTTGGGGATCCAGACCCCCATGAGCCCGGCCGCGGCGAGGGCGTCCTTGATCTCCCACGGGTATTCCTGGAGCTTGTCGTACTTCGCGGCGAGCGGACGCACGGCCTTCTCGGCCACCTCGCGTGCCCGCTCGCGCCACATGAGGTTCTGTTCGGATAGCATTCCGGACAAGGGAAGACCCCCTTCCGATGATTGAAGTTGGGTGAAACCGCCGGCGGATGCCCTGCGGAGTCCCGATTATCCCCGATGACGCCCCGCGTTGCCACCCCGAGTTTTCCGGGGAGCGGGCGCCGGCCGAGGGGGTCTCTCAGCACGGTACGCAACCGGCCGCCCCGGCGTGACATGGGGATTGCCAGCGACGTAGAAGCGCCAGGGGATGCGGTCCCATGGGGGGGCCGCCGTCTGGCATCCGATCCGGGGCGAGGTGGCGATCGCCCGCTCCGGAACCGGATCGCCCGGCTCGATCCAGAGGTCGGGGCCCCGGAGGTCGGCCCGGTTGTGGCGCAGGTCGAGCCCGAACGCCTCCGTGAGCCGGCCCGGGCCGGCCGCGACGAGGCGGGCGCTCTCGATCCCGCGGGCCCGCATCATCCATTCGATCCCGTCGAGAGGCTCGGCCGCGCGGATCAGGACCGCGGCCGGCGATCCCTCGGGTTCCGTCACCGCGTTCAGCATGTAGTGCATGCCGTACGTGATGTAGACGTAGGCCCGCCCCGGGGGGCCGTAGAGCGGATCGGTGCGGGCGGTCCGCCCCGCCCTCGCGTGGCAGGCCTTGTCCTCCTCGCCGACGTAGGCTTCGGTCTCGACGATCCGGCCGCGGAGGATCAGATCGGGCGCGACGCGGCGCGCGAGGATCGAGCCCAAGAGGTCGCGCGCGACGGCGACGGTGTTGCGCGCGTAGAAGGCGCGGGAGTGGGCGCGGGGCATGCGGCGAGTATACAGGGCCCGCGCGGTTGACCGGCCGGGAGGCCGCCCCCTACAATCGCGCGGTGCCGCCGAGCCTCGATGCGCCCCAGAAGGTGACCTCCGGCTCGCGGTTGATCCTCTTCCTTACCGTCTTCATCCACCTGCTCGGGTTCGGGATCATCATCCCGCTCCTCCCCTACTACGCCATGACGTACGGCGCGGGAGGGCTCGTGATCGGGCTCCTCAACACGTCGTTCTCCTTCGCCCAGTTCCTCTTCGCTCCGCTTTGGGGACGCCTCTCCGATCGCGTCGGACGGCGCCCCGTGCTCCTCGGATCGCTTCTCCTGACCGGCGCCTCGTACGTGGTCTTCGCGGTGGCGCAGTCCTTGCCCATGCTCTTCCTCTCGCGGATCATGGCGGGAGTCGCGGGCGCCACGCTCTCGACCGCGCTCGCCTACGTTGCCGACACGACCGGCCCGGGCGATCGGACGAAGGGGATGGGGCTGATCGGCGCCGCGTTCGGAATGGGATTCATCTTCGGCCCCGCGATGGGGGGCATCCTCAGCCGCTGGGGATTCGCGGTGCCCGCGTACGCCGCGGCCGGCCTCGCGACCGCCGCCGCCGTCTTCGCCTACTTCCGCCTGCCGGAGTCGCTCCGGCCCGAGGCGCGGGCGGCCGGCGCGGGCCGGCGCCGCGCGCGCGCGACCTTCCGCGAGGCGTTCTCCCGGCCCGTGGTCGGCCTGGTGCTCGCGCTCTTCTTCACCGTCACCCTCTGCTTCTCCGGGATGGAGGCGATCCTCGCCCTCTTCTGCGACCACTTCTTCCGGTGGGGCCCCGCGCAGATCGGCTACCTGTTCGCGTTCGTCGGCGTGATCGCGGCGCTCATGCAGGCGGGGATCGTCGGGGCGCTGGTGCGCCGGTTCGGCGAGCGGGCGCTCGTGATGGCCGGCGTGCTCCTGATGGGCGCCGCGTTCGTGACCGCGGGGACGGTGCCGCCGGTCGCGCTCTTCCTCGCGGCCATGGGCGCGATCGCGATGGGGAGCGGCCTCACGTCGCCGTCCCTCTCCGGCCTCATCTCGCTCGCCACGCCGGCCGACGAGCAGGGCGGGATCCTCGGCACCTACCAATCGCTCGGGAGCCTCGCCCGCGCGATCGGACCGTTCCTGGGCGGGCTCACGTTCGACCACGTCGGCCCCGGCGCGCCGCTCTGGATGGCGGGCGCGGTGCTGCTCCTGGTCGCGACCGCCGCCTTCAGGCTACCGCGGCACGAAGAGGTCGTAGCCTCGGCGGGCTAGCGACCGATCGCCTTCTTGATGCTCTTCCGGAACTTCTCCATCGCCTCGGCGATCTCGGCCTTGGCGATCACCAGCGCCGGCCGGAACCGGATCGAGTTCGGGCCGCAGCCGAGCACGACCACGCCCTCCTCGTACGCGTTCTTGATGACCTGATCGCGGAGCGCTCCGTCGCGCAGGTCGAACGCGCACATGAGGCCCTTCCCGCGCGCGTTCGAGACGTGCTCCGGGAACTCCTTCGCGAGCGACTCGAGGCCGGCCAGGAGCTCGGCGCCGCGCGCCGCCGCGTTCTCGAGGAGCTTCTCCTCGGCCATGATCTCGAGGTAGCGCTGGCTCCGCACCATGTCGACCAGGGTGCCGCCCCACGTCGAGTTGATGCGGCTCGACACGCGGAAGACGTTGTCCTTCACGTCGTCGATCCGCGTGTTCGCGATGAATCCGCAGATCTGCGACTTCTTGCCGAACGCGACCATGTCGGGCTTCACGCCGAAGTGCTCGTGCGCCCAGAACCGGCCGGTCAGGCCGAAGCCCGCCTGCACCTCGTCGAAGACGAGCATCGCCTCGTGCTTGTCGGCCATCTTCCTGAGCGCCTGGAAGAACTCCGCCCGGAAGTGGTTGTCGCCGCCCTCGCCCTGGATCGGCTCGATGATGATCGCGGCGATGTCGCCGTCGTAGCGCTCGAACGCCCGTTCCATCTGCGCGACCGCCAGCTCCTCGCGGCGCTTCACGTCGGCGAGCCGGTCCTCGTTGAGCGGGAACTCGACCTTGGGATTGAGCACGCGCGGCCAGTCGAACTTGGGGAAGTACGCCGTCTTCCGCGGATCGGTCGTGTTGGTCAGCGAGAGCGTGTAGCCCGAGCGCCCGTGGAACGCCTGCTCGAAATGGAGCACCCGCGTGCCGCGCTCCTCGCGGTGGCCGCGCGCGAAGTTCTTCCGCACCTTCCAGTCGAAGGACGCCTTGAGCGCGTTCTCGACGCCGAGGGTGCCGCCCGCGACGAAGAACGCGTGGGTGAAGCTCGGCCCCATGGCGTGTCGGGAGAACGTCTCCACGAACTCCGCCATCTCGGTCGTGTAGACGTCGCTGTTCGTGACGTTGTGGACCGCCGACTTGAGGAGCCGGGCCGTGAACTCCGGCGTCTTCATGCCGGGGTGGTTCATGCCGACGGGGTTCGAGGCGAAGAAGGAGAAGAAGTCCATCAGCTTCTTCCGCCCCTTCGAATCGTAGAGCCAGACGCCCTCGCTCTTCTCCAGGTCGAGGACGAAATCGAAGCCGTCGGCCAGCATGTGCTTGGCCAGCGACGCGTGCACCTGATCCGGGGCGACCCGGACGGACGCGCTGGTCTCGGTGGGGCTCATCGGTTGACTCCTTTCTTCGGCCGCGCGCGGCCGTTAATCGACTTTGATGCGGTGCTGCTCCTTGGAAGTCGCGAGCACCATGACGGTCCGCGTCTGACGGACGCCGCGGATGGTGTTGAGCTTTTCGATCAGGAGCCGGCGGAACGCGGTCATGTCCGGCACCTTCACCTTGAGGAGGAGCGAGAACTCCCCCGTGATGTGGTGGCATTCGAGCACTTCGTCGAGATCCGCCACCGCTTCGATGAACGCCTTCTCGAACTGAGGATGTTCGACGAAGACCTCGACGAACGCCGTGATGTCGTGGCCGAGTTTCCGGTCGTCCAGGAGCGCCACGTACCCTCGGATGAACCCGGCGCGCTCCAGTTTCCGAATCCGCTCGTTCACCGACGGCGCCGTGAGGCCCACGGATTTCGCGACGGCCGCCTGAGACAGCTTGGCGTTCTCCTGGAGGAGCGCGAGAATCTTCCGATCGATGGCGTCCGGGGCATGACCGTTCTCGAACGTGGTTCGGCTCTCGCTCTTCATAGCCTTATAATATTCGGCAATATTGACATGAAAGTCAACATTTATTTCGATTCTGCCAGGCTCGCCCGCGGCCCGGTTCGCCCTTGAGACGACGCGCATCGAAGCGGTAGGGTGGAGGAAACACCCCACTTCCCCGCAGCGGAGGGTCCGGCTCCCGTGAAACGACCGCAAACCGTTAAACAATTGAGAGATAGCGGATACACGTCGCGCACCGTGAAGGAAGAGATGCGCCGCAACCTGATCGTGGCCATGGAGCGCGGCGAGAACCGGTTCCCCGGCATCGTCGGCTACGACCGGACGGTGCTCCCCCAGATCGAGAACGCGGTCCTGAGCGGGCACGATTTCATCCTGCTCGGCCTCCGGGGCCAGGCGAAGACGCGCCTCCTCCGGAGCCTCTCGCGGTTCCTCGACGAGTGGCAGCCGGCCGTGGACGGATGCGAGCTGAACGACGATCCGCTCGCGCCGATCTGCCCCGTCTGCAGGCGGCGCGCCGCGGAGGAGGGGGACGCGCTCCCCGTCCGCTGGATCCACCGGGACGAGCGCTACCGCGAGAAGCTCGCGACGCCCGACGTCACGATCGCCGACCTGATCGGCGACATCGACCCGATCAAGGCGGCGAACCAGCGCCTCTCCTACAGCGACCCCGAGGTCATGCACTACGGGATCATCCCGCGGACGAATCGCGGCATCTTTGCCATCAACGAGCTCCCCGACCTCCAGCCGCGCATCCAGGTCGGCCTCCTGAACATCCTCGAGGAGAAGGACATCCAGGTCCGGGGATTCCCGATCCGCCTGCCGCTCGACGTGCAGATCGTCTTCTCGGCCAACCCCGAGGACTACACGAACCGCGGCAACATCATCACGCCGCTCCGCGACCGCATCGCGTCTCAGATCATGACCCACTACCCCTTCACGATCGAGGACGCCATGCACGTCACCGAGCAGGAGGCGTGGGTGAAGCGCGGAGACGGCATCGAGGTGATCGTCCCCGATTACATCCGGGAGCTGATCGAGATGGTGGCGATCCAGGCCCGGAAGTCGTCGTACGTCGACCAGGGAAGCGGCGTCAGCGTCCGCATGACGATCGCCCTCCTCGAGAACGTGATCTCGAACGCCGAGCGGCGCGCGATCCGGAACGGCGAGCGGCGCCAGGCCGTGCGGATCTGCGACCTCCAGCACGCGATTTCCTCGATCACCGGCAAGGTGGAGCTGGTCTACGAGGGGGAGCAGGAGGGCGCCGTCGCGGTGGCGAAGCACCTGGTCGGCAAGGCGGTGAAGGAGATCTTCGCCAAGTACTTCCCCGACGCCTACAAGGCGAAGGAGAAAGGGGACGCGACGCCGTCCGACTACGACCCGATCTTCCGCTGGTTCGCCCAGGGGAAGAAGGTGGAGATCTCGGACGAGCTACCGACCGCCGAGTTCCACAAGCACCTGGCGCAGGTGACCGGGCTGGAGCCGCTCCCGAAACGGTACCTGCCGATCCGCGACCCCGCCGAGGTCGCGACGGCGATGGAGTTCGTGCTCGAGGCGCTCCACCAGAACTCGATCCTCGCCAAGGAGCGGACCGACACCGCGGCGCTCGCCTATACCGACATGTTCTCGACGATGCTCGGGAAGCCCGAAGAGGCCGAGGACTGATCGTGCCCGCCCCGAGGACCGAACGGACGGAGGGCTAGCGTGGACTTCCGGTACGCGCGCTGGGACGCGCGGCTCATCCAGAACCTGAATTTCCTCAAGAACCTGCTCTCCCTCTACAACCGGCTCCTCCTCATGACCGACGGCGACGTCGACCGGGCGCTCGAGGCGCTGGAGGAGCTGGGCCAGCGTTTCGGCTTCTTCAACGACAAGTTCTCGATCGAGGACTTCAAGAAGCACCTCAAGGACGAGGAGGCCATCGAGGAGAAGAACGGGCGGACCGTGCTCACGAAGAAGGGCGAGCGGATGATCCGGAAGGACTCGCTCGACCGGATCTTCACGTCGCTCGCCAAGGACTCGGCCGGAGAGCACCGCGTGCCGCGCACGGGCACGGGGGGCGAGAAGATCACCGAGACGCGCCCCTACGAGTTCGGCGATTCGGTCGGCGACATCGACTTCCTCTCGAGCGTGCGGAATTCGATGCGGCGCCACCGGGGCGAGCTGCCCCCGGACGAAGGGCTGCGCCTCACCGAGGACGACCTCGAGGTCTACGAGACCGAACACCTCTCGTCCTGCGCGACCGTCTTGATGATCGACGTGAGCCACTCGATGATTCTCTACGGCGAGGACCGCATCACGCCCGCCAAGCAGGCCGCGCTCGCGCTCGCCGAGCTGATCACGACGCGCTACCCCAAGGATTCGCTTTCGGTGGTTCTCTTCGGGGACGACGCCTGGGAGGTGAAGCTCCGGGACATCCCCTACGTCTCGGTGGGGCCCTACCACACGAACACCAAGGCGGGGCTTCAGCTCGCGCAGAAGGTCCTGGCGCGGAAGAAGCACGCGAACAAGCAGATCTTCATGATCACCGACGGGAAGCCGTCGGCGATGTTCGAGAACGGGCGCCTCTACAAGAACGCGTTCGGGCTCGACCCCAAGATCGTGAACAAGACGCTCGACGAAGCGGTGCAGTGCCGCCGGAAGCGGATCCCGATCACGACCTTCATGGTGACGCAGGACCCCTACCTGGTCCGCTTCGTGGAGCGCTTCACGCAGCTCAACAAGGGGCGGGCCTACTTCTCCGACCTGGAAGACCTCGGCGGCTACCTCTTCGTCGACTTCGCGCAGAACCGGAAACGCAGGGTGCAGTAGCGGCCGCCACGGCGCCTCGAGGCAGCCCTAGAGGCGAAGCCTCCATCCCAGCTCGAACGCCATGAAGCCGTCCATGGAGGCGTTCCGGACGTGCCAGGCGTGCCCGCGGACGTCCCCCGTCAGCGCGAGCCAGGGCGCGATCGCCACGTCGGCGCCGACGGCGTAGGTGAAGCCGGCTTGCTCCTCGGACACCGATCCGATGCCCTCCACGCCGCCATAGGTCGACGAGAGAATCGACGGCACGGGCCGCAGGGAGGTTTCAGGGCGTGTCGTGATGAGGTAGAGACCGCCGCCGGCGCCGACCCACGGACGCACGCGCCGCCCGTCGGCCGGCCCGTACGTCGCCATCACGGTGATCGGCGTGAGGCGCGTCGCGCCGTCCCAGTGCCGCGCAAAGCCCGTCGCGACGCCCCATCCCCTCCCGAGATTGGAGTCCAGCGAGACCCCGGCGCCCCATCGGCCGGCGTCGCCGAACCGGAGCTGGCTCGGGGAGACCGCGCCGAAGACGCGAAGGGTCGGGGCGGAGCCGAAGGCCGCGGGAGCGCGGTCGGGGGCCATGGAGACGGCGGCGGCGGCCGTCGAGGCGAGCGCGAGGGAGGAAACGAGCGAAAGGACGAGTCGAGCGCGGAACATGGAGCACCTCCGAACCATCCGGCGAAGCGATCGGCGCCTACAGCACGAAGCCGAATCCCATCTGGAACGTGAAGAAGGGGGTGTCGATGAAATCGTTGCCCCAGACCTGGTGGAACTTCACGCCCGCTCCCACCAGCGTCCGTGGCGAAATGGGCGCTCCGATCCCCATGCCGAAATTCACGCCGGCGTTGTCCTCGCTCACGGACCTGGACTGGAGGAGCCCTCCGACGTCCACGTCGGTGGTCTCGCGGACGTGGTACATGCCGATCCCGCCGCCGATCCATGGCTTCACCTTGCCGCTCGTCGGAAGGATCACGTCGGCGCCGACCGTGAGGGGCGTGATCGACGCGTCGCGATTCGAGAGGAAATGATTGTCGAAATGGTGGTAGGCGACGTCGAACGAAAGGAGGACCTTCCGGCTCACGCCGTATCCGATCGAGCCGCCGAATCCGGGGCCGGAATCGTAGACGTCGCCGAACGTGCCGGTCGGCGCGGAGAAGCCGAGGTGTGCCCGGAAGATCGTCTGCCCCTCGATCCCGCCGCCCGTCGCGCCGGCGGAGGCGACGCGATGGCGCCTGGCGGGGTGCGACTCGGCGCCGGTGAGCGACGAGGCCGCGGCCTGGGCGGCGGCCGTGCCGGCGAGCAGGACGGCGAACAGCGCGATGATTCGGCGGTGCATGGCTTCCCTCCTGGGGCCCGCGGCGCCCTTCCCCCACCACGGGCCCGAGTCTAGCACCGGCGCCCCGGCTTGACGCCCCCGAAACCCCGTGCTCTACTGGCCGTTCCGGGCATTCCCAGGAGGCGCCGATGCTGGAGTCCCATCCGCCGTTCGGGCGCGCCGACCGTGACGCCGAACGCGGCGACCCGCCGATCGATCCGACGCCGATCCATCTCGCCTACCAGGCGTGCGAGGCGATCGCGCGCGCCCACTACGAGAATTTTCCGGTCGCCTCCTGGTTCCTCGCGGCGGATCGGCGGCGGGCCTTGGCGGCCATCTACGCGTTCGCGCGGATGGCCGACGATGCCGCCGACGCGGCGCGGCCGACCGCCGAGCGGCTTCGGCGCCTCGACGAGATCGAGATCGACCTGCTCCAGGCGCTCGACGGCGCCCCACCGAGCCCGATCTTCACGGCCCTCGGCGACGCGATCGAGCGCCACGCGCTCCCGACCGAGCCGTTCCTCGACCTGATCGAGGCGTTCCGGGCGGACGCCCGCGACGCCACGTTCGACACCTGGGACGACCTGCTCGACTACTGCCGCGGCTCGGCCAACACGATCGGGCGCCTGGTCCTGGCGCTCCATCGCGTGGACCATCCCCGCGCCCCCGCCGAGTCGGACGCCGTCTGCACCGCCCTCCAGCTCACCAACTTCTGGCAGGACTTGGGAGGCGACCTGGAGCGCGGACGGCTCTTCATTCCGCTCGAGGATCTCGCGCGCTTCGGCGTGAAGCGCGAGGACCTGCGCGATCCGTCGCGGCGGCCGATCGTCACGCGGCTGATCGAGCACGAGTGCCGCGGCACCGAGGAGCTGTTCGAAGCGGGCGGGCCGATCGTCGGGCGCGTGCCGGTCGGTCTGGCGATCCAGCTCCGCGCCACGATCGCGGGCGGACAGGCGATCCTCCGCTCGGTCTTGCGCCGCGGTCAGGACGTGATCACCGAACGGCCGACGCTCGGGACCTTCGCGCGCGCGCGCATCGTGGCGACGGCGCTCCTGGGATTCGGTGGCTGAGGGAGCCGCGGCCGTGACGGGACGCCCCACGTCGTTCGGCGTGGCGTTCGCGCTCCTCCCGGCGCCGCAGCGCGACGCGATCCGCGCGGTCCACGCCTGGAGCCGCGCGGTGGACGACGCGGTGGACGAGGAGGCGGATCCCGAGCGGGCGCGCGCGCGCCTCGCCCATTGGCGGGACGAGATCCGCGCGCTCTACGACGGAACCCCGGGCGAGCCGGCGACGCGCTCGCTCGGGCCCCACGTCGGGCGCTTCGGAATCCCCCGTGGCTACCTCGAGGAGCTGGTGAGCGGGGTCGAGATGGACCTCACGCGGTTCCGCTACGGCACGTTCGAGGACCTGCGCGCCTACTGCTACCGCGTGGCGTCGGTGGTGGGGCTCATCTGCCTCCGCATCTTCGGCGAGCCCGAGGAGCGGGCGCGCGCCTACGCGGAGAACCTCGGCCTGGCGCTCCAGCTGACCAACATCGTGCGCGACGTCGGGAGCGACCTCGCGCGCGGCCGGATCTACATCCCCGCGGACGAGCTCGACCGTTTCGGCGTGAGCGAGGAGCGGCTCCTGAGACGCGAACGGGACGGCGCGTTCCTGAGCCTGATGCGCTTCCAGTCGGAGCGGGCGCGCTCGTTCTTCGAAGTCGCCGGGCGGGAGGTCCGCGCGCTGGACCGCCGGCGCCTCCTCGCCGCCGAGATCATGGCGGGGGTCTACCGGCGCCTGCTCGATCGGATCGAGGCCTCGGGGTTCGACGTGCTCGGACGGGAGGTGCGCGTGCCGCTCCTCGAGCGCGCGTGGATCGCCGCGAGCACGGCGATCGTCGTCCACGCCGCCCGGTGACGCGCCGTCCATGACGGGCCGCCCCGACGTGCTCGTGGTCGGCGCGGGCTTCGCCGGCGTGGCCGCCGCCACCGCGCTCGCCGAGGGAGGGGCGCGCGTCCTCGTGATCGAAACCCGCCAGCGCCCCGGCGGGCGCGCCTATTCCTGGACCGATCCCGAGACGGGCGAGATCCGCGACAACGGCCAGCACGTGCTCGCCGCTTTTTACGACGAGACGTGGGCGCTCCTCCGTCGCCTCGGCACGGATCCGGCGCTCGAGGCCGACCCGACGTTTCGCCTCCGGATCTGGGAGCGAGGCCGCGGGACGTTCGAGATCCGCTGCCCCGATCTTCCGGCCCCCTTCCACTGGCTCGCCGCCGTGGGCGGTTGCCCGCGCTTCTCTCCGGCGGCGCGCATCGCGTCGGTGACGCTCCATCCACGCGCGAAGGCGCTCCTCGCGGACGCGGGCCGGGGCGGGGACGGAGCCAACGCCACCGCCGCCCGCTCGCTCACCGTCGCCGCGTGGCTCGATGGCATTCCGGGCGGCGCCGACCTCGCGTCCGTGCTCGGCCCGGTGGCGCTCGCGGCGTTGAACGAGAAGCCGGAGGAGGGGGCGGCGCTCCTCTTCGCGGGCGTGCTCGACCGCCTCTTCGCGGCGCCGGCGCCGAAGAGCGGGCTCGCGCTCCCGCGCCGCGGCCTGGGCGACCTGGTCGCGGGATTCGAGGGCTACCTGGCCTCCCGCGGGGGCGCCGTGCGGTATCGCGCGACCGCGCTCGGCACCCGCGTCGACGGCGGCCGCGCGGTCGGCGTCTCGCTCCTGGGCGGCGAGCGCGTCGACGCGGGCGCCGTCGTGCTCGCCGTGCCCCACGAGCGCGTCACCTGGCTCCTCCGCCCCGAATTCGCGGCGCCCTATCGCGCGATCGCGGCCGCTCCCTGGTCGCCGATCGTCTCGACGGTGCACGTCTTCGACCGCGCCATCCTGCCGTCGCGCTTCGTCGGGTTGAGCGGCACGGCGACGCACTGGGCTTTCGATCGCGGCCCCGCCGCGGGAGGGCGCGCGGTGGGGACCGTCCGGAGCGCCGCGTTCGCCGACCAAGAACGCGAGCCTCGCGCGATCGCCGAGGAGACGACCATGGATCTTCGCGAAGCGTTTCCGGAGGCGCGGGGGGCTTCGCTCCTCGCGGCCCGCGTGTACAAGGAGCGGAAGGCGACCCTCCGCGGAACGCCGGCGACCCAGCCGCTCCGGCCGCCGGCGCGCACCGCCGTCGAGCGGCTCTTCCTGGCCGGCGATTGGACCGACACGGGGCTTCCCCCGACGATCGAGGGGGCCGTCCGGAGCGGGCATCTCGCGGCCCGCCTCGCCGCGGAGGGGGCGCGATGAAGCGCGCGGACGCTCCCTTCGCTCCGCCGCCCGGCCTCCGGGCCTCGATCCTGCGCTGGTACCTGCGCCACCGGCGGGACCTCCCCTGGCGGCGCACGCGCGATCCGTACGCCATCTGGGTGAGCGAGATCATGCTCCAGCAGACGCGCGTCGAGACGGTGATCCCCTTCTACGAGCGGTTCCTCGCGCGATTCCCCGCCGTCGAGTCGCTGGCGCGGGCGCGGGAGGCCGACGTGCTCGCGCTCTGGTCGGGGCTCGGCTACTACCGCCGCGCGCGGAATCTGAAGCGCGCCGCGGAGGTGGTCGCGCGGGAGCACGCCGGGCGGCTGCCCGACGATCCCGAGACGCTCGAATCACTCCCCGGAATCGGCGGCTACACGGCGGCGGCCATCGCGAGCGTCGCGTTCGGGCGTCCGGCGGCGGCGGTGGACGGGAACGTGATCCGCGTGATCGCCCGGATCGCGGGGCTCAGGGGCCGCCGCGACGCGGGCCCGCTCCGGCGCGCCGTGGAGCGGATCGCCGCGGGCCTCGCGAAGGGCCCGCGCCCCGGCGACTGGACGCAGGCGCTCATGGAGCTGGGAGCGACCGTCTGTCTCCCGCGCGAGCCCCTCTGCGACCGCTGCCCCGCCGCGCGCCGCTGCGTGGCGAAGAGGAGCGGGACGCCCGATCGGTATCCCGAGGCGGCCCGGGCGGGCGTGGTCCGCGCGGAGCGGCGGCTTCTCCTCGCCGTTCGCCGGGGCGCGCGCGCGTTCCTGGTGCCCGACGCGTCGGAGGGGGGCGCGACCTGGACCCTCCCGACCGCGACGCTTCGCGGAGCGGGCGCCGCGCGGGGGGCGGGAGCCGCCGAGCGCGCGGCGAAGCGGAGCGTCCGGTCTCTCGCCAGGTCGCTCGGCCTGACGGGAGAGATCCGAGGGCCGATGCTCCGGTTTCGCCACCGGACCTTCTCGCACGACGTCGCCTACGAGGTCTGGAGCGCCGAGGCGGGCGGTCTCCGCGCCGGGGACCGCGCCGGTCTCTGGGCCGGACGGGCGGACCTCGGGCGGCTCCCGGTCCGGGCCCCCACCTTGAAGGCGTTCCTGGGATTGTCGGATCAGTCCGGAGGCGACAGGGGGCGCCGCCGCGTGGTAAAATAGCGGCTTGGAGCCGCCACCCAGCGCGTTCCCCACAAATCGCTCCGAGGCCACGCCATGATGGATCGCACCTCCCTCGCCCGCTCCGCGCTCCTCGGTCCCTTCCTGCTCCTCGCCCTCGCCGTCTTCGCCGCGCCGCTCCACGCCGCCCCGCGTTCGGTCGATCCCGCCCTCGCCCACATCGAGCCGGGCACGGCCCTGTCCGATCGTTTTCTCTCGAAGCGGGCCGACGGCGAGGTCCTGGTCGACCTGATCCTCGAGGGAGACGTGGCGCCCGGGCTCCTCAGGGCCCGTGGGATCGAAGTGAACACGGCGTCGGGCCGGCTCATGACCGCGCGCTGCCCCCTCGGCCTCCTCACGGCGTTGCTCCAGACGCCGGGCATCGAGCGCGTCAGCGTGGCCGAGCGCGCGCAGCCCTACCTCGACTCCAGCATCGTCGACGCGCGCGTCGACCTGCTCCGCACGGTTCCGCCCACGGCGTTCACCGGACAGACGGGGCAGGGCGTGCTGATCGGGGACGTCGACACGGGCATCGACATCCATCACCGCGACTTCCAGCACGTGGACGGGACCACGCGCCTCCTCTCTCTCTGGGACCAGACCGCCACGTCGGGCACTCCGCCGAGCGGGTTCACGTACGGCGCCGAATACGGCGCGGCCGCGATCAACGCGGGGACGGTGCCGGAGACCGACCCTCCCGCCCACGGGACGCACGTCATGGGGATCGCGGGCGGGAACGGCAGCGCGACGGGGAACGCGCTTCCGAACTACCGGTACGTCGGCGTCGCGCCCGAAGCCGACCTGATCATGGTGAAGACGACCTTCGCGACCTCCGCGATCATCGACGGCGTGAACTACGTCTTCCAGAGAGCCGCCGCCCTCGGGAAGAAGGCGGTCGTGAACCTGAGCTTGGGGACGGAGGCGGGCCCGCACGACGGCACCGACGATTTCTCGACCTTGATCGACGCTCTGACCGGGCCCGGGAAGATCGTGGTGGCGTCCGCCGGGAACTCCGGCGAGGACGACCTTCACGGCCGGCTCGACCTGGACGGGACGACGGCGCAGAACATGACCCTGAGCGTCCCCACGTACACCAAGAACGCGGGCACGCAGAACGACTATCTACTCTTCTCCGGCTGGTATCCCGGAGGCGACAACGTCTCGATGACCATCACGACGCCGTCGGGCACGATCATCGGTCCCGTCGCGCTCGGCGCCTCCAGCACGGGGAACAACACCGGCGACGGCTACGTGAACGCGTACAACGCGACGACGACCCCCCCGAACGGCGACCACGAGATCTACGTCGAGATCTTCGACGCGTTCGCGAACAAGGCGCCGAAGGCGGGCACGTGGACGTTCCGATTCACGCCCGTCGCGCTGGGCTCGACAGGAATCGTCGACATGTATCTCTACGGCGACGCGCTCGGGAACGGTTCCGCGCTCGCGCGGTGGGTGCAGGGGCTCTCGTTCGGCGGGGTGGTCGGGTCGCCCGGCACCGCCGACTCGGTGATCACCGTCGGCGCCCACACGACGAAGGACTGCTGGGACGCCATCGACGGATCGCGCTACTGCTGGAATCCGCGGCCGCCGCTCAAGGACATCGCCTCCTTCTCGAGCCAGGGGCCGCGCCGGGACGGCGCGCTCAAGCCCGACCTGACCGCGCCTGGATTCGGCGTCGCCTCCGCCCTGTCGGCGAGCGCGTCTCCCGCGCCCCAGACCCCCCTGATCGTGCCCGACGGCGTCCACTGGATGCAGGCGGGAACCAGCATGTCGGCGCCCCACGTCTCGGGTGTCGTCGCGCTCCTCCTCGCGCAGCCGGTCTGGAGCAACGCGGGGCCGACGGCGATGAAGGCCCGCCTCCGCGCGACGGCGCGCGCCGACGCCTTCACCGGCTCGTTGCCGAACCCGGTCTGGGGATATGGGAAGCTCGACGCGGCCGCGGCGACCGCCCCGGTCCTGGTGGTCGGCGTCCCCTATCCGCCGCGGGGGGTCGAGATCCCTCCGGGCAAGCCCGATTCGGTGGAGGTCGTGCTCGCGGGGGCGTCCGCCGACTCCGTGGTCTTCGACCTGTCAACGGACGGAGGCGCGACCTACGCGTTCCCGCTCGGAGCGCTCTACGGAGTCGCGCCCGGGCCTCCGCGCTCGCTCTCCTATTTCGTCGACGTCTCGATGATGTCGACGGAGGCCAAGGTGCGCGCGGTCGCCTACTCCGCGAGCGCCGGGAGCGTCACCGCCTATTCCGACAGCCTCTTCATCATCGGCGCCCCGAGCGCCGTGGAGCCGGACGCGACGCCCGCGGTGGCGCGCTTCGCGCTCGATGCCGCCTCGCCCAATCCGTTCAACCCGAGCACGAGGATCGCGTTCGAGGTGCCGGCCGCCGGAAAGGCGGCGCTCCGGGTCTACTCGGTGAGCGGCCGCCTCGTCCGGACGCTGGTCGACGCGCCGCTCCCCGCGGGGCGCTTCCACGTCACGTGGGACGGCCGCGACGACGGGGGACGGTCGGTCGCGTCGGGCGTCTACCTCTACCGTCTCGAAGAGGGCGCGCGGTACCAGACCCGGAAGATGAGCCTGCTCAAGTAGGGCGCCCGGCGTCTCGGGCGGGGCGCTCATTTCCTGGAGCGCAAGTTCGGGCATGGGGTTTGCTCCATTACTCGCCGGTCGGCATTCAAACCGGAAATCCCACGTAATGGAGCGACTTGCCATGCCCGGCTCGTCGGAGCGGACCATTTCGCACGGCGTTTTGCCCGCTACGCCACAGTCGGCGGTTCGCGGACGTCCGAGACCTGTCCGGCCACCTGACAAGTCGTCAGGCGGCGCGGGGGGGCGCCTCTTCCTGGTCGTCCTCCTCGCCATCCCCGTCGCGGCGACCGCGCTCTGGTTTCCGTACTACCTCTCCCCCGCCGCCGAGCGGGTCCGGGATTCCATGCATCCGCTCCTCCGGCCGTCCGGGGTGATCGGCCAGGCGTTCGGAATTTTCGGCCTCGCGCTCTTTCTCTTCATGTGGCTCTACCCGCTCCGGAAGAAGCTCGGCCTCGTGCGCTGGATCGGATCGATCGGCGCCTGGCTCCGGGTGCACACCTACATCGGACTCGCGCTCCCGCTCCTCATCGCGGTCCACGCGGGTTGGCGCTTCCACGGCTTGATCGGGCTCGGCTACCTCGCCATGGTGATCGTGGCGGCGAGCGGGATCGTCGGCCGCTATCTCTACACCCGCATCCCGCGAAGCAGGTCCGGGGCGGAGCTGTCGCGCGAGGAGATCGGGAACCGGAGGCGCGCGCTCGTGACCGGGATCGCGGCCGATCTCGGCCTCCTGCCGGAGGAGGTGGAGGCGTCGCTCGAGCGCGTCGTCGACCCCTCGGGCGTGGCGGGCGTGGGTGGAACGCTCCTCCGTCTTTTCTCCGACGACGTCGCGCGGTGGCGCGCCGTGTCGGCGCTCCGGCGCGAGTGGGCAACGCCCCGAAACGGCGCGCGGCCCGTGGAGCCGAAGGTGCTGAACGCGGCGGTCAAGCTCGCGCGCGACGAGATCCGTCTCGCCCAGCAGATCCGCGTGCTCGACGCCACGCAGCGCGTCTTCCGCTACTGGCACGTCGCGCATCGCCCCGTCTCGGTCACCGCCTTCCTGGCCATCGGCGTCCACGTCGCGGTCGCCATCCTCATGGGCCAAACCTGGCTTCATTGAGCGCTCCATGGAAACCCTGCTGACCGTCCTCGCGTTCCTCGCGATCACCGCGATCAGCGTCGCCTTCCACATGCGCCGCCCGCGCGGCGGACGGGGCGGCGGATCGGCCGCGCCGACCTGCCCGCGCTGCCGCGCGGCCGTCCCGGCTGGAGCGGAGCGGTGCCCGCGCTGCGACGTCCCGCTTCAGGCGTACGAGCTGGTCGGAGCCCCCGTGGCGGCCGGCGGCGCGCCGGGCGCGGCCGCCGCGGCGGACGGGGCGAAGCCCCACGCGATCGTGCGCTCCGACACGTGCGTCGGATGCGGCGCCTGCGTCGCCGCGTGCCCCGAGCCGGGCGCGGTACGGATGGAGGGGAAGATGGCGGTGATCGACCTCGCGCGGTGCGTCGGCCACGGCGAGTGCGCGACCGCGTGCCCGGTCGGAGGCATCGTGGTCGCCACGGGCGCCGCGGTCCAGCGCGTCGAGGCGCCGAGCCTGAACGGCCACTTCGAGACCAACGTGCGCGGCCTCTACGTGGTCGGCGAGCTGGGCGGCCGCGGCCTCATCAAGAACGCGATCAACGAGGGGAAGATCGCCGTCGAGCACGTCGCGCGATCGACGCGGGCGCGGAACGGCTCCGCCCCGGAGACGCGAACCGTCCCGCCGGGAGCAACGAACACCGGCGCGGCGCCCGCGCCGTCCGATCCCGTGGACGTGATCATCGTCGGCTCGGGCCCCGCCGGCCTGAGCGCGGGCCTCGAGGCGCACCGGCAGGGCCTCTCCTACCACGTGCTCGAACGGGGCGACCTCTCCGACACGATCCGCCGCTACCCGCGCCACAAGATCCTGATGGCCGAGCCGGTGCGCGTGCCGCTCTACGGCGACCTCTGGGTCTCCGACGCCTCGAAGGAGGCGCTGCTCCAAGTCTGGCAGACGATCATCGCCCGGACGGGCCTCCGCGTCACGACGGGATGCACCGTCGAGCGCGTGGCGCCCGTGAACGGTCTCTTCGAGGTGACGGCTGGCGACCGGGTCTTCCGCGGCCGTCACGTCGTGCTCGCCCTGGGCCGCCGCGGAACGCCGCGGAAGCTGGGCGTCCCCGGCGAGGAGCTTCCGAAGGTCTTCTACGACGTGGTCGAGATGGAGGCCTTCGCCATGGCCCGCGTCCTGGTCGTGGGCGGCGGCGACAGCGCGATCGAGGCGGCGGTCGGCCTCGCCCGACAGGAGGGGACGACCGTGACGCTCTCGTACCGGGGGGACGAGTTCACCCGCGTCAAGGACCGGAACCGGACGAAGCTCGAGGCGGCGACCAAGGCGGGCCGGATCGCGGTCCTCCTGAAGAGCCACGTCCGGGAGATTCGCCCGGCCGACGTCATCTTGGAAGCCGACGGGGCCACGCGAGAGGTCCCGAACGACTACGTCATCATCCGCGCCGGCGGCGTTCCGCCGTTCGAGTTCCTCCGGGCCGCGGGCGTCGCGATCCTCACGAAGGAGATCTCACTGCAGACCGGAGGCGAAGCCGCGGTCGCGTGACCGCGAGGCGGGGATGGGACCACGCGCGCGGGCGGGCGTCCTCTGGGCGCTGGCGGCCGTCTGCGCGTTCGCGGCTCCCGGGTGGCCCGGGACCGCCCGGGCCCAGGTGTCGCCGGGGCCCTTGGCGGCGGCGCATCGCCAGTGGGACGACCTGGGATCGTGTTTTCGCTGTCACTCGAGGACCGGTTCGATGAGCGATCGCTGTCTCGCCTGTCACGTCGAGATCGCCTGGTACCGCGCGGCGCGGCGCGGCCTCCACGCGCGCGTCGGCGCGCAGGAATGCGCGACGTGCCATCCCGATCACGCGGGCGTCGGCTTCGCCATGGTGAAGTGGGACGAGGGTTCCCCCGAACGGTTTCAGCACGATCGGACCGGTTGGACGCTGACCGGGAAGCACGCGACCTTGTCGTGCCGCTCCTGCCACTCGATCGCCAACCAGAAGAGCGAGGTCGCCTCGAAGATCCGGAAGCGAGACCACGCCCAGAGCTGGCTCGGCCTCGACACGCGCTGCGCGTCGTGCCACGCCGATCCCCACGAGGGCCGCTTCGGCGACCGCTGCGAAACGTGCCACCGCACGGAGCGCTGGGCCGAGATCAACCAGACGGGATTCGATCACGACAAGACGCGCTATCCCCTCCGCGGGAAGCACGCCGCCCTGGCCTGCGACGCGTGCCACGATCCGAAGAAGGCGTGGGGCCCGAAGCCGGCCTTCGCGACCTGCGGCTCGTGCCATCGCGACGCCCACGCGGGCACCGCGACGCTCGCGGCGAAGCCCGCCGATTGCGGCGCGTGCCACGACGTGGCCGGGTTCGCGCCCTCCACGTTCACCGTGGAGCGACACCGGAACACGGCCTACCCCCTGCGCGGCGCCCACGGGCGCGTCGATTGCGCCCGGTGCCATCTCCATCGCGCGGCCGGCGTGCCGGAGGCGAAGCTCGGAACGGCCGGCGTCGTGATGCACCCGGCCTCGGACCGCTGCGAGCGGTGCCACGCCGGCGCCCACGGCGATCTCCTCCCCGCGACGCCGGTGAAGGGCGCCCGGACGATGTGCGCCGACTGCCACGGCGAGGAGTCCTTCCGTCCGAGCCGCTTCACCGTGGCGGATCACGCGAAGCTCCGGCTCCCTCTCGACGGAGCCCACGCGACGACCGACTGCCGGGCCTGCCACGCGACCGACCGGGCGGGGCTCCCGCCGCTCGCGGACCGCGCGCGCGCCGGGAAGGCCGCGTTCGTGTTCCGGATCCCGGAGCTCGAGTGCGCCCAGTGCCACGCCGATCCGCACCAGGGACGGTTCGCGGCCGGCAAGCCGCGGGCGTGGGAGGGCGGCTGCGCCGCGTGCCACACCACCGCGGCCTTCCGGCCCGCGCTCGTCGACGTCGCGCGCCACGCGCGCACTCGGTTCCCCCTCGAGGGAGCGCATCGCGCGGTGCCGTGCGCCGCCTGTCACGCCGATCTCGCGAAGCGGCCCGAGCGCTCGTCGCTCCTTCGCGCGACGCCGAACGCGGCGGCGACGCCGCTCCTCTTCGCCGTCGAGAAGCGGGCGTGCGCCGACTGCCATCAGAACCCGCACGGCGACCAGTTCCGCGCGCGGCGCGACCACGGGACGTGTGAGGCCTGCCACGGCCTGGACGCGTTCGCTCCCGCGGCCAGGTTCGACCACGACCGCGATTCGGCGTTCCACTTGAAGGGGGCGCACGCGCGCGTCCCCTGCGCGCGCTGCCATCAAGTCGACCGCGACCGCGCGGGGAATCGCCGCGTCGCCTATCGGGGCATTCCATCCCGTTGCGAGGACTGCCATGCGACCTAGCCCGTCACCGCTCCTTCCGCTCCTCGCCTCGCTCGCGCTCTGGGCCGGGGCCGCGACCGGCGTCGCCGCCGCGGCCGAGAAGGCCGAGGTGAAGAACCCGCACGGCTCGTTCCGCGCGGAGTGCAATCTCTGCCACGGGGAGTCGGGGTGGACGCCGGCCCGCATCAGCCGCCGGTTCGACCACGGGAAGTTCGGCTTCCCGCTCGAGGGGGCCCACGCGGCCGCCGGCTGCCGCGCGTGCCACGCCTCGCTCGACTTCGCCAAGGCGCCGACCGCGTGCCTCTCCTGCCACGAGGACGTTCACCGCGGCGAGCTGGGGGTCGCGTGCGAGCGCTGCCACACCACCCGAAGCTTCATCGATCGGATCGGGATGGTCCGGATGCACCGCACGACCCGCTTCCCGCTCATCGGGTCGCATGCGGCGGTCGACTGCGAGGGCTGCCACCGGCCGGAGCCCTCGGGCCACCTCCGCTTCACCGCCATGAGCGTCGAGTGCGTGAGCTGCCATCTCACGGAGTACCAGCGGACGACGAATCCGAACCACGCGGCGAGCGGGTTCCCGACCGACTGCGGCAGCTGCCACCGCATGTCGACGTGGGCGCCGGCGCGGTTCGACCACGCGGCGACCGGCTTCCCGCTGACCGGGGCGCACAAGAACGCGCTCTGCGAGAGCTGCCACAAGAACAACGTCTTCACCGGGCTCAGCACGGCCTGCGCGTCATGCCACCAGGGCGACTACGACGGCACGACCGACCCGAATCACGCGTCGATCGGATTCCCCATCACCTGCGCCGACTGCCACACGACCGCCTCGTGGGCCGGCGCGACGTTCGACCACGCCGCGACCGGGTTCGCGCTGACCGGGGCCCACGCCTCGCTCCAGTGCGGGAGCTGCCACACGGGCGGCGTCTACACCGGACTCAACCCGGCCTGCGCCTCGTGCCACCAGAGCGACTACAACGCCACGTCCGATCCGGCGCACGCCGCGGCCGGCTTCCCGGTCACGTGCGCGGACTGCCACACGACCTCTAACTGGAACGCCAACTACACGCAGCACGACAGCGCCTGGTTCCCGATCTATTCCGGCGCGCACCTCGGACGCTGGACGCGGTGCAGCGACTGCCACACCCAGAACACCGATTACTCGGTCTTCATGTGCCTCGCCTGTCACCCGCACGACGACAAGGCCAGCACCGACTCGCACCACACGGGGGTCTCGAACTATCAGTACGTGAGCAGCGCCTGTTACAGCTGCCACCCGCGCGGGAGGGCCGGCTGATGCGCCGTCCCGCCGCGCTCGTTCTCGGGCTCCTCCTCTCGTTCCCGTTCGCGGCGCCGCGCGCGGCCGCCGCGGGGGCGCCTTCCGACACCACGCGCGTGACCTACCTGGCCGGCTCGTCGGTCTATCTCGAGGCCGGGAGCGCGCAGGGGCTCGCTCCCGGCGACACGGTCACCGTGGTGCGGGGCGGCCGCGCGATCGCGTCGCTCGCCGTCACCTCGGTGTCGTCCCGGCGCGCGGTCTGCGACACGCTCCGCGTGAAGGAGGCGCCGCAGGTGGGCGACGGCGTGGTCTTCCACCCGCACGCCGCGCCGCCCCCAGAGACCCCTTCTCCCGCGGGGGCCGCCCCAGGAGGGACCTCCTCGAACGGCGCGCTCGCTCCGTCCCGTGACGCGGCGGGCGACTCCGCGGCCGTCGTCTCCGCGAGACCGCCCGCGCGCGCCGCGCGCCTCCGCCCGATCCGGGGCCGGATCGCGGCGGGATTCCTTCGCGTCGTCGGGGATGCCAGCGCCTACTCGCGCCCGTCGCTCGACTTCCTCGCGGAGGGGCGAGGCGCCTGGGGAGCCCCGCTCGACTTCTCGATCGACGTTCGCACCCACCGCGTGCTCGCTCCCGGCCAAACGGAGGGCGAGGCGCGCGTCTACCGGCTCTCCGCCACGTCGCGGAGCGAAGGAGGAGGGCGCGCCGTCACCCTGGGTCGCCAGTTCTTGCCGTTCGTCTCCGGGGTCGGCCTCTTCGACGGGTTCCTCGGCGAGCTGGGCGGGGGCGCGGTCACGATGGGGCTCTTCTCGGGGTTCGAGCCGGCCGCGTCGGGCTTCGACTTCGACACCGGGGTGCTCCAGAGCGGCGGCTACGTGCGCGTGCGGAGCCGGCCCGGGGCGGCGCTCGGCTCGGGCGGGCGCTGGTCCCTGCTCGTCGGCGGGCTCGACTCGCACGACCACGGCGCGCCGAGCCGCGCCGCCCTCTTCGCGCAGACCTCGTACATGGCGCCCAGGCTCTGGATGACCGCGTCGCAGGAGCTCGACTTGAACCGCGCCTGGAAGCAGGCGCGCGGCGAGCCGGCGGTGTCGCTCACGTCCACGTTCGTCACGATGCGGGCCGAGATCGTGCCGCGCGTCTCCCTGAACGGCGGCTACGACGGACGGCGGAACGTGCTCCTGCTTCGCGACCGCGAGACGCCGGAGACGGCGTTCGACGACCGGCTTCGCCAGGGGGCCTGGACCGGCGCCTCGCTCGATCTCGGCTTCAGATCCCGCGTCGACGGATCGGCGCGCTGGACGTCGGGCGGCCCCGCGGGGACCGCCTGGTCGTGGTCCGGGGCGCTCGAGCGCGCCGCGATCCCGCCGGTCGAGGGAACGCTCCGCTGGCGCTCGACGCGCGTCCAGAGCCGGGTGCAGACCGGCTGGCTCCACGCCGCGACGCTCTCGGCGCGCGCGGGCGGGACGAGCGAGATCTCCCTGGGAGGCGGGTTCCAGGATCTACGGGATCCGCTCGGCGGGGCGCGGACGCGGCTCACGTGGGAGTCGGCCGACGCGGACGTCGGCATCGCCCAGCGCTGGTACGCCCTCCTCTCCGCGCAGCGCGAGCAGGGGGACGAGGGGGATTCCTTCACCTTCTCGTCGGGGCTGAGCTTCCGATTCTAGGGTCGTCCGCGGGGCGCGCGCCCTCCCCCGGGCGCGTCAGATCCCGTAAGCCTCGGGATCCCACCGAAGGCCGAGCTCGCTCGGGGGCGCCATGTACCCGGCGAGCGCCGACGCCGCGACGACCGCGGGACTCGCCAGGTAGCCCTCGCCGCCGACCCCCATGCGATTCTGCCAGTTCCGGTTGAAGGTCGTGATCGCGCGCTGCCCGGCCTGGAGCGCGTCGGGGCCCTGGCCGAAGCAGGGGCCGCACCACGACTCGCGGATCGAGGCGCCGGCCGCGCGGAAGACCGCGGCGATCGACTCGCCGCCCAGGCGCGGGTCGGGCCGCTCGATCAGCCGCTTCACGGTGCCGCTCCCCGGGAAGACGATGAACTCGAACTTCCCCTTCACCCGGTCGATGCCGATGCCCCGGGCCCCGCGGATCACGAGCGCCGCCTGGAGCAGGTCGTCGTATCCCCCGTTCGTGCACGAGCCGATCATCGCCTTGTCGAACGTGATCCGCTCGCTCGCGATCTCCTCCGCCGGAAACGCGTTCCCGGGGCTGAACGGCTTCGCGATCATCGGCGCGACCGACGAGAGATCGACCGTCTCGTCGATCTCGTAGCGCGCGTCGTCGCCCGGCGTCACGCGGGGGTAGCGGAGCGCGAACCCGCGCTCCGCGAACCACGCCTCGGTGATCTCGTCCTGGGGGAAGACGCCGCTCAGCGCCTCGCCCTCGGCCATCATGTTGGCGATCGTGTTCCGATAGGGGAGCGGGAGCTCGAGGTTCCTGTCGAGGAACTCGACGCTCATCCCCTGCGACTGCTTCACGCCCCAGCCCTGGAGGAGGCGGAGCACGATGTCCTTCCCGCTCACCCAGGGCTGGAGCCGCCCGTCGAAAACGACCCGGCGCTGTTTGGCGACCGTCACGTAGACGTACCCCGTCGCCCATCCGAACCCGAGGGTGGTGCTCCCGATGCCGATTCCCACCGCGCCGTACGCGCCGTACGCGCGGCTGTGGGAGTCCGCGCCAGGGATGAAGGCTCCCGGCAGGACGAGCCCCTGTTCGGGGAAATAGAAGTGGAAGATCCCTGTGCCCGGAGACGCGTACCACGGCGATCCGATCCCGTGCTTCGCCGCGAACTCCCGGCCGATCGTCGTCTGCTTCTCGTCCGCCAGCTTCCCCGTGAAGACGAAGTGGTCGTTCGCGATGGCGCAGAGACGCGGCGCCTGGTCGTCGCCCCGCGTGATCTGGCGGAAGGTGTGGATCGCGAACGGCGCGGTGCCGTCCGACGCGGGCAGGAGGTCGGCGTAGGCCTGGATCGTGGCGCCCGGCCGCACGTCGGCGCGCTTGTCGACGCGATGCGCCCAGAGGATCTGCTCGGTCGCGGTCAGGCGGTTCGCCGTGATCGGATCGGGGAACACGACCGCGGGGGCCTTCCCGTGCGTCCCGGGGTATTCGCGGCGCCCCATGGCGAGGATCCCGCCGGAGCTTCGAATCTCCTCTTCCTTCGCGGTCAGCGGCTTCGGCTCGTACGAGCGCCCGCGCGTCGCGTTCTTGAGCCGCCGCGTCGCCACGTCGAACTCGAACTCGTCCCCGTCCCGCGCTTCCTCGACCGCCTCGGGGCTCTGGACCACGTGGAGCCCGAGATTGAGCGCGTTCCGCCGGAAGATGTCCCCCATGTTGGCGCCGCAGACCACCACCATCTCGAGATCCGCCTCCTCGGCGATCCCCTTGAGCCCGGCGGGGGACATCTCGCGCGAGCTCCCGATCGCGAAGCGGTCTCCGGCGATCAGGAACGTCTGGCCGGCGTGGACACGCGCGCGGAAGTCGGGCATCACGTGGCGGAACGCCCCCGACTTCCAGCGCTCGTCGAGCGTGTCGAGGCTCTCCGAGACGCAGTCCTCGGCCGGCGTGATCTGGTCCGTATCGATGGCGTCCCGCTTCTTTCCGGGCCGTTCGGGGTCCCAGAGGATGAGCGCTACGCCGCGGATCGTCTTCGGGGCGGTCGCGGTCGGGTTCATGGCTCCGATTGTAGCGCGACCCCCCGGGCGGGCGCCAGGCGCGGCCCCCTAGACCAGCCCCTGGGCCAGGAAGAGGGTCGAGTCGGCGAGGGCATAGGAGCACGCGTAGCGCTCTCCGTCCGGCGTCAGACGAACGCTGTTCAGGCCGTCGACGCCGCTTCGATGCGCTGGCCAGATCTCCATCCACGGCGTTTCGGCTCCGGACTCGACGTTGACGCGGCTGATACGGGCGGGGATCTCGCCCATGCGGAAGACGTAGATCGCCGTCCCGTCCTCGGCCCACCCGGCCGGGCGGCAGGGCGGTTCGAGATTCGGGATCGGCTTCGCGACGCCGTCCTCGAGGCGGACCGCGACGGGCCCGTTGGTGCCGCGGACGACCACGAGCGACCCGTCAGGAGAGGGCTTCATGAAGCTGCCGACGATCGTCTGATCCCCGACCTGCCGCGCCTCTCCGGAGCCGGGGTCGAACCTCCAGAGCCGCCTCGGTCCTGCTCCTCTCGACCCGGTGATGACGATCGAGTCGGATCCAGGGATCCAGTCGGCGTTCGTGGCGATCAGGCCCCCGAGATCGCAGCGCTTCGGCTCGCCGGCGCCGGTCGGGACGACCAGGATGACGCTGGGATCCTCCTGTCTCGCGGCCAGAACCCAGCGGCCGTCGGCGGAGAAATTGGAGCACAACCCGTCGGCCAGGCGGATGGCCGGCCCGCCGTCGGTGGGACGAACGTAGACGCCGGGCACACCCGCCGAGCCGGCGCCGGTCTCGTCGAACAGGACCTGGGAGCCGTCGGCGCGAAGGTCGCGCAGGAGCGACCAGTCGAGCCACGAGAGGTCGCGCACGGAGGACGGGCCGCCGGATCGGGTTCCCGTCTCGAGCCGCATCCGGGGCCGCGGCATCTGGATCAGGGCGTCGCCGTTTCGGGCGACGTCCTCGATCGCCGGGAAGCCGGGGGCCGCGTAGACCCGTCGCACCGCGCCGTCGAGGGACACGCCGAGGATCTCCACCCCGCCCGTTCCGAGCTCGTCGCCGCCGAACCAGATCTCGCGCCCGTCGGGGCGCCAGGCGAGCCGCCAGACCATCTGGAGGCGCGGCGTCAGCCGGCGCGCGGGCTCCCCGGGGCGAACGACGCAGGCGTGCCCGGCGTTGTCGCCGACGGCCGGATGGTCGAGGAACGCGAGGCACGAGCCGTCGGGCGAGTAGCGGACGTGGCTGATCCACGCGTGCGTCGAGTGGAGCACCGTGCCGAGCGGCGCCTCGAGGCGGAACATGTCGTCCACGGCCCGGATGGCCGCGAGCGACTTGCCGTCGGGCGACCAGTCGGCGGAGTAGACGGAGTCCGCGATCTCACGCGGGCGGCCGCCAACGAGCGGGACGCGCGCGAGCGTCCCGAGGCGGACGAACCCGCCGACTTCCCTCGTGCGGAGCGTGATCGCCATCTCGGCGGTCGACGAGACGGCGTGGAGATCCGCGCCCTGCAGGCCGAGCGCGCGCGCTTCCGGCGATTCCACGCGGGAGAGGTAGATGTCGGTGGCGCCGCCGCCCCAGGCGGCGTCGTAGACGACCGTCTGTCCGTCCGGGGCGAAGCGCGCGGTCTTGATGTAGCCGTCGCGGAACGTGAGCGGCCGGAAGCGCGGTTCGGGCCGCTCCGCTCCGCGCGGCGGGGCGTCGCGCGCGTCCCTCGCCGCGGCTCGCTCCCGCGTGAGAGAGAGCGCGAAGGCGAAGTCGGTCGCGGACTGGAACCGCTTCTCCGGCCTCTTGGCGAGCAACCGGGCGACGATCGCGCCGATTCCGGGAACCGCCCGCTCGACCTCTTCGGGCAGCGGCGGCGGGTCGGCGCTCAGGATCGCGCTGACCCGGTCGGCCGCCGTCTCCCCGGCGAAGGCCTGGCGCCCCGAGAGGAGCTCGTAGAGGATCGCGCCGAGGGCGAAGAGGTCCGCGCGCTGGTCCACGGGACGGTCGCGCAGCTGCTCGGGCGCCATGTAGGAGACGGTGCCCATGATCGTGCCGGCCGCCGTGAGCGACGCGAAGACGGGGGTCGTCTCCGCCTCCGCCGTCGAGTCCGAGCGCGTGAGCTTCGCGATGCCGAAGTCGAGGATCTTCACGCGCCCGTCGGGGAGCACGAAGAGGTTCTCGGGCTTCAGGTCGCGGTGGACGATCCGCTTGGCGTGCGCCGCCTCGAGGCCGCTCGCCACCTGCGTCACGACATCGCACGCGCGCTCGGGCCCGAGCGGCCCCCGTTCCAGGACGGCGCGCAGGTTCTCCCCTTCCAGCACCTCGCTCACGAGGTAGGGAGCGCCCTCCGCGATGCCGACGTCGTGGATCGTGACGATGTTCGGGTGGTTGAGCGATCCCACCGCGCGGGCTTCCGCCTCGAACCGCTGTTGGCGGTCCGGATCCCCGGCCATGGCGCGCGGCAGCACCTTCACCGCGACCTCCCGGCCGAGCCGCGTGTCGCGCGCCCGGTAGACCTCGCCCATGCCGCCCGCCCCGAGCGCGACCACGATCTCGTACGGCCCGAGGCGCGTTCCGGCCGGGAGGCTCATGCGGTCTAGCGCCCCCGGCGGATTCCCGCGAGCGCCTCGCGGAACGCCACGCGCGTCAGGTCCATGATCTCCTCGCGGAGCGCCGCCTCGATCGCGCCCTCGGCCTTCGGCGACTTGATCTTCCAGAGGGACCACGCGGCCGCGCTCCGGACGCGGAACCAGCGGTCGTAGAGGAGCTCGAGGAGCCGCGCCTCACCCTCGGCGGTCCGGGTCCCGAGCTTGCCGATCGCCTTGGTCGCTCCGGAGCGCGTCTCGTTCCGATAGCGCGGATGGGTCAGCTCGAGGAAGACGTCGAGGCCCCGCGGGTCCTTGAGCGCGGCCATCGCGTCGAGCGCGAGGATCTGGAGCATGTCGCGGTGGCTCGTGCGGCCGAGCGCCGCGAGCGCGGCGGCGTAGGCCCCCGGTCGGTTGATCCGCGCGAGCCCTGCCAGCGCCCAGCCGGCGTTGAACGTGCTCGGCTCCTCCATGGCGCGCTGCGTCAGCTCGAGGACCGCCCGCTCGCCGCCGATCCACCCGAGGGCCCAGATCGCCGCGCGCCGGACGCGCGTCTGCTCCCCGCGCGCCGCGACGGCGAGCCTCCGGGTCATGCCCGTCACGCGGCGGCCGATCTCGCCGAGCGAGACCGCGGCGGCCGCGCGGACGCCCCAGAAGCGGTCCCGGCGGAGGGCCCGGGTCAGCGCCTCGACGGCGCGCGCTTCGGAACGCGACGAGAGCTCGCGGGCGCACCGGATCCGCTCGAGGGCGTACGGGGAGCGGGCGAGACCGTAGAGGAGCTCCTCGTCGGTCCGCGGGAAGTCGAGGAGCTTCAGGACGTGGTGCTCGGGATCGAGCGCCACGTACCGGGGCCGCGCGCCGACGGGCACGGTGATCGTCTCGCGGCGGCCGCGCAGCTCGATCGACAGGCGCCGGCGCCGCGATCCCGCGACGATCTCGAGCGTCATCGGGAGCCGGAAGACGGGCGTGACGCCGTCGTCGTCCTGCACCTGCTCGATCGTGAGCGTCAGGCTCTTCGTCCGCTCCGTCCAGCGCCGCGAGACGCGGAGCTCCGGGTGTCCGCCGCGATGAACCCACTGGTCGAAGAACCACGCGAGGTTCCGCCCCGTGGCCTCCTCGCAGGCGCGCCTCAGGTCGCCGGTCTCGACCGGGCCGAGGGCGTGGCGCTCGAGGTAGCGCCCGAGAGAGCGGCGCCAGGCGTCCTCCCCGAGCAGGACCCGGAGCATGTGGAGGACCACGGCCCCCTTCTCGTAGAGATGGCGGTCGAAGATCTCGCACGGCCTCTCGTACCGGGTTTCGACCAGCGCGCGCCGGTATTCGGATCCGTCCTCCACCAGAAAGGAGCAGATCTGCTCCAGGCGCGCGAAGTCGGCGTCGTCCTGGCCGGCGTCGGCCTCCCGCCAGAGGATCTCGGAATACGTCGCGAAGCCCTCGTTCAGCCATCCCTCGGACCAGTGGCGGCAGGTGACGAGGTCGCCCCACCACTGGTGCGCCAGCTCGTGCGCGACGAGCGAGTCGTAGCCTTCGTCGAGCGAATCGCCGGGGTGTTCGAGCATCCGGTCGAAGAGGGTCGTGGCGCTCGTGTTCTCCATCCCGCCGTACGTGAAGTCGGGAACGACCGTCTGCGCGTACTTGGGGTAGGGGTAGGGGGCGCCGAACGCCTTCCCGAAGACCGCGATCATGCGCGCCGTCTTCCGAAAGGCGGCGCGCCCCTGGCGCTCCTCGCCGCGCGGCACGTAGTGGAAGAGCGGCACCTTCCCGGCCCGGTCCCTCAGCTCCGCGTACTTGCCGATCACGAGCGACGTCAGGTAGGCAGGATGCGCGGTCTCCTGCCTCCAGTGCCAGGTGACCGCCCGGCCGCGGCGGCTCGGCCTCCGCGCGGCCAGCCGGCCGTTTCCGATCACGCGGTAGCCCGCGGGAGCCGTCACGATCTGCTCGAGCGTCATGCGGTTCTCGGTGCTCTCGAGGCAGGGCATCCACCAGTGCGTATCGTCGGCCTGCCCCTGCGTCCAGGCCGTCGGCGCCCGCCCGGGCTCCGCTTCGGTCGGGCCAACGAAGAAGAGCCCCTTCCGCGGATTCGCCGCGTACTCGATCTCGATGACCGCGCGCGCCCCGGTCCGGAGCGGCTTCGGGAGCGTCACGCGAAGCCGTTCCGTCTCCGCCGCGTGCCGGAGCCGTGCGCGCCCCGAGCGCACCGACTCGATCCGAAGCTCGGCGGCGTCGAGCAGGACCTCGCGGAGCCCATCCCGCAGCGACTCGATCGTCAGGGTCGCGCTCCCGCGGATCCCCTTGGCGTCGAAATCGACGGCCAGGTTGAGGCGCGTGTGCCGGACGAGGAACTCGAGATCGCGGCGGGAGGAGTCGGGTCCGGACCACGCGTTCCGCCCCGACGGCGGGTAGGGCTCGAACGGCGCCGTCTCCATGGCGGCCCGGCGGCCGAGGAAGACAGGGTGGAAGAGCGGGTCCGAAACGGGCATGCGCGATCCTCCGAGGTGTTGGAAGGAAGCAGCATCCTCGACCCGAGCGGCCCTGTCAAGGAGACCCCTGGCGCGGTGTGGCCGGTTTCCGGACGAGGTACAATGGCGCCATGCACCTGTCCGCCACGCTCGCGCCGATGGGCCGCGTCTTCCTCGACGCGACGGTCGAGATCGTCCCCTTCTTCCTCCTCGCCATCTTCCTCGGCGCGCTGATCGAGGAGTTCGTCTCCCAACGGACCATCGAGCGCTTCCTGACGGGAGGCCGCCCCGCGACGATGCTCCTCGCCTCGACGACCGGCGCCCTGATCCCGCTCTGCACCTGCGGCATGGTGCCGCTGGCGGTCTCCCTTCGGCGCCGCGGGAGCGACCTGAAGCACACGTTCGCCTTCCTGACGGCGGGCGCCGCGGTGAGCGTCCCGGTGCTCTTCCTCACGTGGAAGGTCCTCGGGGGGCGCTGGGCGCTGATCCGGCTCCTCGCCTCCGTGCTCTATGGGCTCGCCGTCGGCTACGCCTCGCTCTGGGGGCTCCGCCGCGTCGAGGCGCGTTCGGCCGCGCCCGCCGGCGGCGGCGCGACCGCGGCGCGCGGCGGGCCAGGGACGGACGCGGAAGGGGCGCCCGAGGGCGCTCCGGAGGGGGTCTCGGAGATCCGGACGCGCTCCCGAGCCGCCTCGGTCCTCCGGCGCTTCTGGGGGCAGATCCAGGAGTACTTCCCGTGGGTGATCGTCAGCATGGCGATCGCGGCGGTCGTGGACGTGCTCGTGCCCCGGCACTGGATCGACGTCCTGTACGGCGAGCGAACCGCGTTCGGCGCGCTCGTCGGCGCCCTGAGCGGGGTGCCGTTCTACTTCTGCTCCGGGGCCGAGCTGCCGCTCGTGAAGGAGCTCCTCGCCAAGGGCATGGGATCGGGGCCCGCCGCCTCCATGATGCTCGCGGTCCCCATCGTGAACATCCTCACGTTCGGGGTCGTGGGGCGCTGGCTCGGGACGCGCGGCGCCGCGACCTATCTCCTCCTCTGCGTCGCCGGCGCGGCCGCGCTCGGCGCGCTCTACGGCTGGTTCGCGCGGTGATCGACCGCGCCGCTACTTCCGCGGCGGCTGGCTCGGGCGGATCTCGACGCGGCTCGGCAGCGAGCGCGCGGGGTGGCGGAGCAGATCGACCACGATCTCCGCGACGTCCTCCGGCTGGATCTTCCAGGCCGCCTTGCGGTCGGGCGTCGCGCCGTTGAAGTACGTGTTCACGCTCCCCGGCATGACATAGCTCACGCGGATCCCGTCGTAGCGGACCTCCTGCATCAGCGCCTCGGAGAGTCCGTTCAGCCCGAACTTCGAGGTGTTGTACGCCGTGGCGGTCGGGAACGCGTTCCGTCCCGCCAGGCTCGAGAGGTTGATCACGTAGCCGCCGCCCCGCTTCCGCATCCGGGGGATCGCCGCCCGGGTGCAGAGGAAGACGCCGGTCAGGTTGGTCTCGATGATGGAGTTCCACTCCTCGAGCGACATCTCCTCGAGATTCTTGAAGAACCCGATCCCCGCGTTGTTGACCAGCACGTCGACGCCGCCGAACGCCCGGTCGGTCGCCTGGTAGAGCGCCTCCACGTCCTCTTCGCGGCGCACGTCGCACGGCGTCCCCAGGACGCGCCCCTTGTGGTTCCGCTCGAACGCCGCGGCGACCGCGGCCGTCTCGGCATGGTTCCGCGCCGAGATCACCACGTTCATCTCCTCGTTCAAGAGCGCCTCGGCGATCGCGAGCCCGATCCCCTTGGTGCTTCCCGTCACGAGGGCCGTCTTGCCCTTCCATCCCGTGTCCGTCATGGCCGTCTCCTTCCGCGGGACCCCCGACCTGGCGCGGGCGCCGCCGCCGTCTAGGGGATTCCGAGGCCCTCTTCGAGGGCGGTCTTGAGCTCCGACAATTTCCCGGTGAAGAAATGATCCGCCCCCGGCACGACGCGGACGTCGACCGTCCCGAGCGGGGCGAGGCGGTCGCGGAGCGCCGTCACGCCCGCGACGCTCCCGTACTGGTCGTGCTCCCCCTGGACGATCAGCGTCGGCGCGGGAAGGCGCGTCAGGTGGTCGAACGCGCGGTCGTCGACGTTCCGCTCCACCGGGACGCCGAGGAGGATCATCCGCTCGACGTCCGGGTCCCCGAGGGCCCACCTCGAGACGACCCACGATCCGAACGAGAACCCGGCGAGCCAGAGCGGCCGGCGGCCCGATTCGCCCCGCGCATAAGCCGCGGCCGCCGCCACGTCCCCGACCTCGCCGTCCCACCCCGAGTACGACCCTTCGCTCGCCCCCACGCCGCGGAAGTTGAACCGGAGCGTCGGATGGCCCGCGTCGTTCAGGACGCGATAGATCGTGTGCACCACCTTGCTGTGCATCGAGCCGCCGTGCGCCGGATGCGGATGGCAGATCACGGCGGCGCCCGGGGGCGGGCCGGCCGGCGGGGCTCCGGGATCGGCCCAGAGTCCTTCCAGGAGGCCCTCCGGACCGCGGAAGCGGACCGGCTTGACGACGCGAGGCGGGGCGCTCATGCGGGGACGCTCCCATGGGGTTCGTGGCCGCCCGGGCGCCATTTCCCGGGTGTCCGATGACACCGCCCCTCCGGTATACTAGGTGGTCTCAAGTCGCACAATCCCGCATCGAGGAGGAATTCCGCGTGGCGCTTCGGGCCGACACCGCGACGTTCTACGGACTCAACCGGTCCGATCTCGTCGACATCTACCGGATCATGCTCCTTTCCCGGCGGCTCGACGACGAAGAGATCAAGCTCAAGAAGCAGAACCTGATCTACTTCCAGATCTCGGGCGCCGGCCACGAGGCGGTGCTGGTGGCCGCCGGCAAGGCGCTTCGGTCCGGGCACGACTGGTTCTACCCCTATTACCGCGATCGCGCGCTCCTGCTCTGCCTCGGCATGACGCCCGTCGAGATGCTCTACGAGGCGGTCGGCGCCGCGGAAGACCCCAACTCGGGCGGCCGGCAGATGCCGGCCCACTGGGGCCTCAAGCGCGCGAACGTGGTTTCCCAGTCGAGCCCGACCGGCACCCAGTTCCTCCAGGCGGTCGGGTGCGCCGAGGGGGGCCGGCTGCTCGCGTCGATGCGTGACGTGGCCGCGCGCCGCCCCTTCGAGAAGGACGAGGTGGTCTACGTCTCGGCCGGCGACGGCACGACGAGCGAGGGGGAGTTCTGGGAGGCGATCAACAGCGCCGCGACCGGAGCGCTCCCCGTCCTCTTCCTGATCACCGACAACCAGTACGCGATCTCGGTCCCGGTCGAGGCGCAGACCCCGGGCGGCGACATCGGCCGGTGCATGAGCGCGATCGCGGGGCTTCGCGTGATGAAGGTGGATGGCACCGATCCGCTCGAATCGTACAAGGCGATCCTCGAGGCGGCGCACCACATCCGCGAGGGGCGCGGCCCGGTGCTCCTCCACGCGATGGTCATCCGCCCGTACGGGCACTCGATGTCGGACGACGAGCTGGCGTACAAGCCGCCGCGGGAGCGCGAGGCCGAGGCGAAGCGCGATCCGATCCACGTCTACCCCGAATTCCTGATCCGGGAGGGGCTCGCGACGCGCGAGGCGATCGAGAAGATCCAGAAGGACGTCGACGCCGAGATCGCCCAGGCCGAGGTGGTCGCGCTCGCGGCGCCGAAGCCCGACCCGAACACGGTGCTCGACCACGTCTACTCCCCGACCGTCGATCCGACGAGCGCCCGGTTCCAGACGGAGCCGCGGTACGAGGGGCCGCCGGAGACGATGGTGACGCTCATCAACCGTTGCCTGAAGGACGAGATGGCGCGGGACGAGCGGATCGTTCTCTTCGGCGAGGACGTCGCCGACGCGACGAAGGAGGAAAACCTCGATTCCGTTCCCGGCAAGGGGGGCGTCTTCAAGGTGACGTACGGCCTCCAGAAGCAGTTCGGGAAACGGCGCGTCTTCAACTCGCCGCTCGCCGAGGCGAACATCGTCGGCCGCGCGATCGGGATGGCGACCCGCGGGATCAAGCCGGTCGTCGAGATCCAGTTCTTCGACTACATCTGGCCCGCGGTGATGCAGATCCGGAACGAGCTGGCGATGCTCCGGTGGCGCTCGAACGGCGACTTCTCCTGTCCCGCCGTGATCCGGGTCGCGATCGGCGGCTATCTCCAGGGCGGGTCCATCTACCACAGCCAGAGCGGCGAGAGCATTTTCGCCCACATGCCGGGCCTCCGCGTCGTCTTCCCCTCGACCGCCGTCGACGCGAACGGGCTCCTCCGGACCGCGATCCGCTGCGACGATCCGGTCCTCTATCTCGAGCACAAGCACATCTACCGCCAGCCGTACGCGAAGGGCGCCTACCCCGGCCCTGACTACATGATCCCCTTCGGGAAGGCGCGCGTCGCGCGCGAGGGGGACGACGTTTCGGTGATCACGTGGGGCGCGACGGTGAACCGCGCGCTCCTCGCGGCGCAGCGTCTCGAAGCCGAGGGCGTGAGCGTCGAGGTGATCGACCTCCGGACGCTCCTCCCGTTCGACCGGGACGCGATCGCGAAGACCGTCGCCAAGACGGCGCGCGTTCTGGTGCTCCACGAGGACGTGCTGACCGGCGGCTTCGGCGGCGAGATCGCGGCGATCATCGCGAGCGACCACTTCGAGTCGCTCGACGCGCCGGTGCGGCGGATCGGCGCGACCGACACGCCGGTCGGCTACTCGCCGGTCCTCGAGGAGCGGATCCTGCCCCAGGTGGACGGGATCACCGCCGCGATCCGGGACCTCGCGCGGTACTAGCCCCGCCCGGGCGCTAGCGGCGGCCCGGATCCTCTTCGGAGAACATCGAGAAGTAGGCGCGCCAGGGGCCGATCGCGTCCCCGTAGCGCCGGCCCATCGTCTGGGCGATCTGGCGGAGATGGCCCAGGTCGTGGACGACCCAGGTCGCGAGATGCTGTCCGAGCGTCACGCGTCCGAGCCCGGGGTGGATCCCCGTGCGGGCCAGGGCCGCCTCGTCGAGGCGGAGCGCCCGGAGCGCCGCCAGGTTCTCCCCGCGCAGCTCCTCGAAGCGCTCCAGGAGCTCCGCGAGGGTCTTCTCCCCCGACGCCGCGAACATCGCCTCCCGATCGAACGGTGGAAACGGCTCCCTCTCCCCCCTCTCGAGGATGTGGCGGACGCGCGGGATCCAGTCGGTCCGCTCGCCGTGGATCAGGTGGCCCACCACGTCGTACGCGCTCCACGTCCCGGGGCCGTCGGTCGCGCGGATCCAGGCCTCGGGGAGGCCGTCGAGCAACGCGCGCAGCACGACGGGCGTGCGCTGAAGCAGCGCCAGCGCCTCCTCGAGCGAGTAGGAGGCGGTTCCCCAGCGGCGGCCGCGGTCCGCGTCGCTCATGCGTCCCTCCCCGCCGGCGCCCCGCTCACGCGCCTCCCTCGAGCGACACGCTCGCTCCGTCGATCCGCACCCGCCCCTCCGCCTCGAGCTTCTCCACGTGGGCGAGGAGCGTCTTCTCGGCGAGCGCGGGATCGGCGCCCGGCGTGTCGGCATAGACCCGCTCGCGGAGCGCCTCCATCGTGAGCGGCCCGTCCGCGAGCGCGCGGAGCACCCGCCCTTCGCGCAGGCGCCGGTGCTCGAGGAGCGCCGCGAGCATCCGGTCGACGCCGCGTTGGGGCGCGCCGTGCCCGGGAACGAGCGCGAGCGCGTCGAGCGCGCGGAGCCGCTCCAAGGTCGCGACGTAGTCCGCCATGTTGCCGTCGGGGGGCGCGATCACCACCGTGCCGAGCCCGCTCACGACGTCGCCCGCCAGGATCGTACGCGAGGTCTCCTCGAAGAAGACGAGATGCGACCGCGCGTGCCCCGGCGCCGCGATCACGCGGAGCCGCCGCGGATGGCGGCCCGGCACCTCGATCCGCTCGCCGTCTTCGAGCGCGCGGTCGATCGGCACCCGCTCCGCGACCTCGGCGTGCGCCCAGACCGGCGCGCCGTAGCGCGAGCGCACGGCGGCCACGCCCGCGACGTGGTCCTTGTGGCGGTGCGTGAGCAGGATCCCCGCGACGCGCCCGCCGGCCCCCGTCGCGTCCTTCACCACCCGGTCGAGCGCCGACAGCTCCGCCTCCACGGCGCTCCCGGGATCGACGATCACCACGTCCCCGTCCCCGACCACGACCGTGTTCGTGTGCGTGGCCGGCGGGATCGTCTCGCTCCTCAGGGGGAGCATCGTGATCGCCGGCCGCACCTCGACGTGACGCGACGGCACGCCGTTCGCCTCCGGGATCGCGAAGAGCCGCGCGGGGAGTCCGTGCTCGCCCTCGGCCAGGACGCGGATCGTGTGGAGCGTCGGCATGGCGAGCACGATCCGGTCCTCGTCCCAGAGGCGCTCCGCCTCCCGCGGGTCGACCCACGCTCCCGACTCCAGCTCTCCCGGCCAGACGTCGGGCGGCTCGGGGCGCTCGAGCTCGGTGAAGAAGAAGTTCGTGTTGAAGCGCGCCTTGCTGAAGTGCGGCGTGATCCAGCGCCCCGCGGGCTCGTAGCGCGCCGCCTCGAAGCGAAGGCCCCACGCGCCCTCCGCGATCGGCCAGAACTCGGCCTTGCCATCGAGCACGGTGGCGCGCACGCGCCGCTGCTCGTCGACGGGAGGCGGCGTCCCCGCGAATCCGACCAGGAGCCCCGTCTCCTCGAACGTCTCGCGGGCGGCGCAGCGCGCCATCGTGACGAGGTTCGCCGTGAGATCCTCGCCGAGCGGGCCGTCCTCGCGCGCGTGGCGGCCCCCGGGGAACGAATGGAACCCGCCGAGGAAGGGGTTCGCCTCGGAGCGGCGCACCCAGAGGAGCTTGAGCCCTCCGGCGCGGCAGACGAGGATGCTGCTCGCCGCGGGGCGGAGCGCCGGCGGCGGCGGCGCGCTCGAAGGGCGCGGCGCGGGCGACGGGGGATTCGACGGGGCGGCGTTCATTCGACGAGCACCGGCGGGAGGGCCTCGCGGAGGGCGCGGGTATGGGCCGGGCCGGTGCCGCAGCATCCCCCGACGATCTGCGCGCCGCGCCGCACCCATTCCCGGCTAAGCGCGGCGAATCGGTCGGGATCGTCGTGAGGATCGAACGTCCACGCGCCCGACGCGAGATTCGGCGCGCCGGCGTTCGGATAGCAGCCGATCGGCGTGGTGACGGCGCGGCTCAGGGTCTCGAGGCAGCCCGCGGCCACGTCCGGCGGCGTGCAGTTCACGAGGATCGCGATGGGCGAGAGCGCGGCGACCTCGCGCGCGGCGTCGGCGAGGGGGGCCCCGTCGAGCAGCTCCCGGTCGTTCCGGCAGATGAAGGAGACCACCACCGGAAGCCCGGTCGCCGCGGCGCCTCGCGCCGCCGCCCGCGCCTCCGCGATCGTGTTCATCGTCTCGACCAGGATGAAGTCGGCGCCCGCGCGCCTGAGCCGCGCCGCCTGCTCGGCGTGCTCGCGCTCGGCGACCGCTTCGACGGGGGACGCCTCGGGGCGATAGCAGTCCTCGAGCGGCGCGATCGAGCCGGCGATCCAGACGGTCCGTCCCGGCGCGCCGAGGGCCCGCCCTTCGGCGGCCAGCGTGACGGCCGCCTCGGTGAGCCGGTCCGCCTCGCCCGGCGCGCGGCCGGCCTTGGCGAGCGCGCGCGGCGTGGTGCGGAAGGTCGCCGCCGTGAGCACGTCGGCTCCGGCGCGCGCGTACTCCTCGTGGACCCGCCGCACCGCGGGCGCGTCGTCGATCAGCGCCTGGGCGCTCCAGAGGGGAAGCGGCGTGCCCACGCCGCGGCGCTCGAGCTCGGTCCCCATGGCGCCGTCCAGGAGGACGATCTCGCCGCGGATCAATCGGTTCATGAGGGGGTGCGGGGTCAGGGACCTACCCTCCGGCCGTCGCCTCGTCCGGAGGGTTCAGGCCGTGGAATTGCATCAGCTCCTCGATGACCGCCCGGCGGCGTTTCAGGATCGAGGTCATGGACGTGTAGCCGTAGCGGAGGACCGCCTCCCGCTCCTGGACGCTCATCGTGTTGTGGAGGAACATGATGACCTCGCTCGAGGAGGGTTCGATCCGGTAGATCTTCACGTCGGGATACTCGGCATTGTAACGCCGGATCTCGCCGTCCAGCCGCACTCTCGTTTCGATGCGGGAAGCCTGGTCGTGGATGAACGACATTCCCTTCTCCCGGATCCGCGCGGGCGATCCGTCGCGGCGCGGCAGGCAGACCGCCTCGCGGTCGTTGGCGATGTTGACGAGCGGATTGATGATCAGGATCGTCGAGGCGCCCGCCTTGATCGCGACGTCGAGGTGCGCCACCTTCCCGGTCGAGCCGTCGATGTAGTCGCGTCCCTCGATCCGGAACGGGCGGAAGAAGAGCGGGATGGCGGACGACGCGGCGACCGCGTGGGAGAGGGGTACCGTGTCGGCGTCGGCGACGGAGAAGATCCGCCGCGTTCCCAGGTCGAGGTCGGTCGCCGGGATGTAGAGCTCCCGCTCGATGCCCGCGAAGGAATCGGTCTTGCCGTGCGCCGAGAGGACGTGCATGAAGAAGTCCTGGTAGTTCTCCAGCGCGAAGAGCCCCGCCGGAAGGCGCTCCTCGATGTAGTGCATGAACTCGAACGGCGAGGGCCGGATGCCACGGCGGATGCAGTCGACGAAGTAGCCCGGCACCGAGCCCACGACGTTGAGGAACGACCCGAGGATCGCCCAGCGGTTCACGTCGTACATGTCGCCGCGGCGGAACTGGAGCGCCGGATCGGAGTTCGTGAGGAGGGCCCAGTAGATCTTCCGGATCGGGATCCCCTTCGCGAGGAGCCCGGCCACCGTGGCCCCCGCGCTCACGCCGATGTAGATGTCGAACCCGGTCGACGAGAAGTCGAAGCCGAGGAAGTCGTCGAGCGCGGCGAGGCATCCGACCTCGAAGTAGGCCCCCGTCAGCCCGCCCCCGGAGAGGCTCAGCGCCACCCGCTTCCGCGCCGGCGGCGCGTCGCCGCGCGACCGGAACGTGGGCCACTTGGCGCGTGGCTCCTCGCCGACCGGCTCGTCCGTGTCTCCGTGGTCGAAGTAGGGGGTCGTCATCCCCGCCCAGGATACCGGAAGAGGGCCGTGACGATGCGGTCCGAAAGCCGGGGAGCGATCACGTTGAGCCAGGCGAGCCATCGGTTCCAGAACGGCATGTAGACCTCGGCCGGATGGCGCCTCAAGGCGCGGACGATCGCCGCCGCGACCGCCTCCGGCCGGAGCACCACCCCGGCCGGGCCGATTCCCAGCGCGCGATCGCGGCCCGCGTGGTCGAGCAGCGGCGTCTCGACCGCCGCGGGCAGGAGGAGCGTCACCCGGATGCCGCGCGCGAAGAGCTCGCGCCTCCAGCCTTCCGTAAGCCCCGAGACGCCGAACTTGGTCGCGTTGTAGAAGGAGTAGCGCGGCGCGGCCACGCGCCCCGCGAAGCTCGAGACGTTCACGATGGCGCTCCCGGGCCGTGCGGCGAGAGCCGGCAGCGCGGCGCGCGTGACGCGGATCACCGAGAGGAGGTTCAGCTCGACCATCTCCTCGATGTCGGCGTCGGTGGCTTCGTCGACCTCCTTGAGAATGGACACGCCGGCGTTGTTCACCAACGCGTCCAGACCGCGGAAGCGCTCCACCGTCTCGGCGACGGCGCGACGGCAGTCCTCGGCGCGCCTGAGATCCGCCGGCGCCACGAACGCCTCGCCGCCCGCCCGCTCCACCTCCGCGGCGAGCACGCGGAGCGGCTCCTCGCGGCGCGCGACCAGGCCGATTCGCGCGCCTTCCCGCGCCAGGAGGAGGGCCGTCGGGCGCCCGATGCCGCCCGTGGCGCCCGTCAGGAGGACCGCGCGGCCCTTAAGCTCCAAGCCGCCGCGTCCCCGCGAGCGCGGGCTCGGCCCCCGAGGCGACCCGCGTCCGCGGCTCGGGAGCGCCGGCCGGGGCGAGGTAGCGGACGAACCAGTCGCGCATCAGGTGGAGCCGCGCGACCCGGCGCGAGGGGGTTCCCTTCCGCGAGAGGCCGTGGCTCTCCTCCGGGAAGAGCACCATCTCGACCTCGCGGCGGAGCGCCTTCAGCGCCTTGTAGAGCATCTCGGCCTCGGTCGGGTCGCAGCGCTGGTCCATCAGGCTGTGGGTGATCAGGAGCGGCGTCCGGATCTTCTCGACGTAGGAGAGCGGCGACTGGCGGCGGAGGATCTCGGCGTCCTCCCACGGCTCCGCGCCGAACTCGGGCGTGGCGAGCGGCATCAGATCGTCCCCGAGAAGGAGCGTCGGGATCGTCGTCACGCAGCGCTGGGTGATCGCGGCCTGGAAGCGATCCGTGTGCGACACCACCCAGTTCGTCATGTAGCCACCGTACGACCCGCCGGTCACGCCGAGCCGTTCGGGGTCGATCTCGGGGTAGCGGACGAGCGCCGCGTCGACGACGCGCATCAGGTCGTCGAAAGCCGGGGCCGCCCAGTCGTGGACGATCGCCTTGGTGAACGTCTCGCCGTACCCCTGCGATCCGCGCGGATTCGAGAAGAGCACGTAGAAGCCGGCGTTCGCCAGGACCTGGAACTCGAAGTAGAGGCAGGCGCCGTACTGCACGCGCGGCCCGCCGTGGATCTGGAGGATCATCGGATGCCGCTTCGACCGGTCGGCGCCCGGCGGCTTGAGCATCCACGCCTGCACGCGGTGCCCGTCCGGCGCGTCGACCCAGAACTCCTCCGGCTCGACGAGCGCGACGTTCCCGAAGAACTCGTGGTTCGGCGTGACGAGCGGGGTGAACGTGCCCCGCGACGGGTCGAGCCGCGCCACGGTGCCGGCGTCGGTGTGATCGCAACGGATCACGACGAGGTCGTCCTGGTCGCGCCCGCGGGCGGCCGTGAGGATCTGCATCGGATCCGGGGTCAGCCGCTTCGGCGCGGCGCCCCCCGCGGCGGGAACCGAGTAGAGGTGGGTCGAGCCCTCCTCGCTCACCTGGAAGTAGAGGCTCTTCCCGTCGCGGGACCAGACGGGGTTCCCGCTCGCGTGGAAGTCGCGGAGGTCGGTGCCGGTCAGGTCGCCGGCATAGCGGTCGAATCCGGGCAGGAGGTCCTGTTCCTTCCCGTCCGTGACCGGCACCACCCAGACGTGGTAGTTGGGGACGCCCCACCAGTCGTCCGGGCGATCGTGTCCGAGGAACGCGATGCGCGTGCCGTCGGGAGACCAGGAGGGCGCCGACGCGATCCCGGGTTGCGGGGTCAGGTTGCGCGGCTCCCCGCCGGACACGGGCACGACGTAGATGTCGCTCACCGCGTAGGACGAGTACTCCTCGTCCTCCTGGCGGTTCGCCGCGAACGCGAGCCAGCGGCCGTCGGGCGACCAGCGCGCGGGACCGTGGTCGAAGTCGCCCGACGTGACCGCGCGCGTCTTCCGCGTCGCCACGTCCAGGACGTGGACGTGCGAGCGACCGCGCGGAAGCCACCCCTCTCCGTCCATCTTGTAGAGCATGCGCGTGACGTGACGGAAGGTCGGCGGTGGCGGGTCCTTCTTCTCGCGCTTCGCGTCGAGGGCCTTCCGCTCGGCGGCGCTTCCGGCGAGGTGCCCCGTCTCGGGCGGATCCGCGGGCCGGTAGGTGAACGCGATGCTCGATCCGTCGGGCGACCATTCGAGGCCGCCCAGGTCGCCGTCCAGCTCGGTGAGCCGCTCCGCCTCGCCGCCCTCGAGCGGGAGCCGGTGGATCTGCGGCTTCTTGTCCGCGCGCGTCGAGACGAACGCGACCGCCTTGCCGTCCGGCCTCCAGGCCGCGCCGAAGTTCTTGTGCTCGCCGAACGTGAGCTGGCGCGGCTCGCCGCCGCCCTGAAGCGGCACGAGCCAGAGGTGGCTGGCATACGTATCCTTCTCCGCGTCGATCGTGCGGATCGTGATGACGGCGCGGGTTCCGTCCGGGGACGGAACGACCTCGTCGAGGAACTTCAATTGCAGCAGGTCTTCGGGAGTGACGGCTCGCTTGGCCATTGGGGAAGCTCCTTCTCGGGCGTCGCCCGGGTCTACTTCGTTCCGGCCCGGAAGCGAGCCAGCTGACCCTTCAGGTAGTTGTCGGTCGGTTCGATCTCGAGCGCGCGCGCCTCGGTCTCCGCCGCCTTGGCCGCGTCGCCCATTCGGAATTGCACCTCGGCCAGCGTGTCGAGGATTCCCGTGTTCTTGGGATCCAGCGAGACCGCGCGCTGGGCCGCCGTCAGCGCCTGGGCGAGGTAGACGTCGTTCGTGGCGCAGACCCAGGCGAGCCCGTTCAGGGTCGAGGGATCGTTCTCCCCCCGGGCGAGCGCCCGCCCGAGCGCTTCCCCGACGCGGTCGCGCTCCGTGCGCGCGAGGTCCTTCCGCCCCGCCTTCTCGTAGGCCTCGGCGAACCGCAGATGGGCCTCGGCGAGGCGCTGCGCCTCGAGCATGCCGAAGACCCGGACCAGCTCCCGGATCGGCTCCTTCGAGTCCTCGACGCGCAGGTCGACGTAGCGGGTCCGATACTCGGGATACTCGTCGCTCGGGCGGACGACCAGGAGGGCGGCCGACTGCTGGCCGCGCTTGTCGCCCCCCGCCGCCTGGCCCGCCTCGAGCGCCGCGAGGAGCCGCGTCGCCAGCTCGCCCTTCGCGTCGAGGAACGCGCGCTCCATCTCGGCGACCACCGCCTCCCCCGCGAGGATGTTCCCCTGGATCGAATAGCCGGGGCCGGTCCGGTGCCCCGCCCACGCCGAGCAGTCGGCGCCGGTGTGCGCCGCGCTTCGTCCCTGGGCGTCGACGATCCCCAGCTGGCGGTGCGTCGCCCCCGAATCGGAGGCCACGAGCGCGCGCAGGACCTCGGCGGCGCCCTTCCCCTTCCGGAGCATCGCGAGGCCCTGCGGGCCGAACGATTCGTTGGTGGAGGCCTGCGTCGCGATCGCGCCGGCCCCCGCCTCGGCCCACGGTACCGCCATGCCCACGCTGAACGCGCGCGACTGCACCGCCACGCCCAGCTCGTGCGTCAGCGAGTCATAGGCCACGATCGAAAAGGTGGCTCGCGCGGGCGCGGCGAGCCAGGGCGCGGAAAGGGCGAGGACGGCGAGCAGCGCGCGCGTCCATCCCGCGCCGGTTCGTGTCATTTCCCGCCCGCCCGAAACCGCGTCAGCTGATCCTTGAGATACTGGCTCTTCGGATCGATGGTCGCGGCGCGCGACTCCACCTCGATCGCCTTGGTGGCGTTTCCCATGCGGAAGTGGACCTCGGCCAGCGTGTCGAGGATGTCGACGTTGCGCGGCTCGATGTCGGCCGCGCGCTGCGCGGCCACGAGGGCATCGGGCAGGTAGATGTCGTTCGACGCGCAGGCCCAGGCGAGGCCGTTCAGGATCGACGAGTCCTTCTCGCCTCGCTGAAGCGCCCGCTTCAGCGTCTCGCCGACCCGCTCCCGCTCCATCCGCGCCAGGTCGGCCTGCCCCGCCGCCTCGTATTGCGCCGCGTACTGGAGATGCGCGTTGGCCAGGTGGAATCCCTGATCGATCTGCCAGACGCGGCGAAGCTCCCGGATCGGATTCGGATTGTCCTCGACGCGCAGGTCGACGTAGCGCTCCCGCCACTCGGGATGGGTCGCGCTCGGCCGCGTGATGATCATCGCGGCCGACTGCATTCCGCGTTTGTCGCCTCCCGCCGCTTCGGCGGCTTCGATGGCGGCGAGGAGCCGCTCTCCCAGCTCGCCCCGCGTCTCGCGGTACGCCTTCGCCATGTTCGCGACGACCGCGGGGCCGGCCAGGATGTTCCCCTGGCAGGAGAAGCCGGCGCCCGACTCGCCGCCCGCCCAATCGAGGCACCGCTTGCCGGTCCAGGTCGCGGCGCGCCCCTGGGCGTCGACGATCCCGAACTGGCGTCCGTCCCAGCCCGAGTCGCTCGCGGCGAGCGCGCGCATGACGTCCGGAGCCGGCATTCCGGTCGCGAGGAGGGAGAGCGCCTCGGGGCCCAGGGACGGGTTCACGTTCGCCTGCGTCGCCACGGCGCCGACCCCGGCCAGGACCCACGGAACCGTCGTTCCGACGCTGAAGTACTTCGACTGGACCGCGACGCCCAGCTCCTGGGTCACCGAGTCGTAGGCGACGATCGAGAACGTGCCGGTCTTGACGTCGGCGCGCGACGGGGCCGGCTGCGAGAGCGTCGCGAACGCCGCGACGACGAGCGACGCGGCCCGCGGGTCCGCCCAGGATGGTGATCGACGACGGCGCATGGGGAGTCCCTCGGGACCTGGTGCCGGATCAGGGATCGAGCCGCCCCGAAGGTAACAAAACGCCCGGGGGGCGGGTAGGCCGTTGGTGCCGCGGCCTTCCCCGCCCCCCGGGGCGTCGAAACCGTATTGGCGGCTAGAAGCTCCGCTCCACGAAGAGCGCGAGCTGGTGGGCCTTGTAGTCCTGCATCGAGTCGCCGAGCAGGATGGTGTTGGCCGTTCCGGTCGTCGGGAAGAGGAGCGGGACGTCCGTCGTGGAGAAGTCGTGCACCTTGAACTGCTCCCACGCCCAACGGGCCCCGATCCGCATCTTGTCGTCCACCTTGTACCAGCCGTCGACGCCCACGCCCTCGCGCCGGTAGACCGTGCTGGGGAGGTCGATCCCCTTCGTGCCGGCGTACTTGGTGAGCCGGAACGTTCCCGGCGCCCGGTCGAACTCGTAGTGCGCGGTCAGGGTGACCCGGTCGCCCTTGGGCCGGTACTCGAGCGTCGTGCTCGAGTAGTAGAACCAATCCTTGAGCCGTGCCTGCCACGTCGAGTCGGGCGGCGCCAGGGCGCTCGAGCCCGACTGGCGGGAGCGCTGGTTCGTGTAGATCTGCCCGATGCCGTAGCTGGCGGAGAAGTCGAGGCGATTGGTGAGCTGGAACGTCCCCTCCGCGCTGGCGGAGCGGCGCTGATCGTCGAGGAGGCCGAGCTGGTTCTGGGCGAACCCGACGCTGTCCTGGATCGACCCGTCCTTGTACTCGTTCCTGAGGTATTCGACCGAGACCGAGATGTCGGCCCGATCGTTCGGCACCCAACCGACGCCCGCCTTCACCTGATTCTGCTGGCGGGGCGCCACGTCGTACCGGCGAAGCGTCGGCTGCTCCGCGTTGTCATAGGCATCGAGATCGAACGAGTCGAGCTTCCGGTCCCCGTGGCGGTAGGAGGCCTCGAGATTCAAGCCGGCGACGGGCCTCGCCACGACCTTGCCCCGGACCACGTCTTCGGTGTTCTTGGCGACCTCGCGATGCGTCCGGTCGAGGCGGACGTGCTCGTACGTCCCGCAGACCGTCATCCGGGGATCCGGGATGACGTCGACGTCCGCGCCGAACGTCGTGGTGGCGTTTCCGAAGGCCTCGGACTCCTCGTCGCCGTACGACCAGGTCTGATCGTACGCCACCGATCCCGGGAACGTGTGCTGCACCGTCTTGTTCAGGAACTCGTACCGCTGGAACCGGAGCGTGCCGTTCCAGTAGTTCGACGGGTGCGTCGTGACCCGGTAGTCCTGGGTCCAGGCGCGCACCTTTCCCTGGGTGTTCGTGCCCGGCAGGCCGACGGTGTCGGGTTGGAGGATCGCGGTGTTGACCGTATAGGGAAGCCACCGGTCGTTCTGGGTCGTCTCGCTCAACCCGACCGTCAGGTTCGCGGTGGTGGTGCGCGGGAGCTGGAGACCCGCCATGAGCGTGCCGCGCACGGTTTTGTTGTCCGGGTAGAGATCGAGCTGGCCCGTGGAGGAGCCGCCCGTGGCGGTGTCGGTGAAGATCTTGGGGTTGTCCACCCGAAGCGCGTCCACCTTGTTGTGGAACGTCTCGATGCCGCCGATCCCCTCGAGGCTCAGCCGCTTGTGGGCGTAGGAGACGTGGGCCTCGCCGATGTTCATCACCTGGTGGATCGGCTCGGTGATCTCGACCGCGTTGCTGAAGCCGAAGGTCTCGGCGTACGCCTTGTCGCCGTTCCGTTGCCGGCGGGTGCCGCGGATGTCGATCTCCACGCCGTGCGCGAGGCGCCCCTTGACGCGCGCCTTGGAAACGTCGGTCCGAAACGCGAGCGGGATGGGGTCGGCGTTCTTGAGCGCGTCGCCCATCGTCGAGGTGTAGGCGCCGGAGTTGGTCTGGTTCAGCTTCTGCAGGGAGTCGGGGAGCGTGTAGACCCCCGGGTTCACCTGCACGTACGGGGTCCGCGCGTAGTAGCTGAAGTTGTGCGGAATCCGCGAGTAGTTCAGCCACGTCGTCCAGCGCGGCTTCCGGTACGTGATCGCGGTCGCCTGATCGTTCCGAAGCGCATGATTCGCGACGACCGAATAGCGTCCGCCCCAGAGCGGATCGCGCAGCATCAGGGTCCGAATGTAAGGCCCGTTCGGGATGTCGCTGAACTCCTGATACTTGGCCTCCCGGACCGTCTGGTCCCACCACTGCGAACCGAGCGTCAGCGACCCGTCGGCGAACGCCGGCCCCGCCACCGCGAGCAGGAGCAAGAGCATCGCGGGGAGGGCCCGATACCGAATTCGATGCGTGTTCATGCTCCCTCCGCTACCTCAGGAACGTCTTGCCCGAGGGATGGTTGGACCCGTGGATCTGGCTGTGGCAGTTCGTGCACGACCGGTTGAAGAGCCGGTTCGAGGCGAGGTCGCTCGGCGCGCCGTCGTACAGGGTGCTCGGATGCCGCGTCGCGATGTGGCACCGCTGGCAGAGGAACGGCTTCTTCGACGCCAGCACCTTGTCGTTGTTCGAGCCGTGCGGCATGTGGCAGGTGACGCAGTTCTCGCGCACCGGCGGGTGCTCCCAGAGGAAGGGACCCCGCTTGTCCATGTGGCAGGTGGTGCAGAGCTCGTTGTTCGAGGCTCCGCGGATCATGTGCGGGCCGGGCGAGCCGTGCGGGTTATGGCAGTCGGCGCACGTCATGCTGCCTTCCCGCACCGGCATGTGTGCCGTGTGCACCAGCTCGGCCCGCTTATCGTGGTGGCACTTGACGCAGAGGTCGGTGGCGCTGGTCGCCTGGAGGAGCTTCTCGCCGCCCGGATCCTTCGAATCGTGGATGCTGTGGCAGTCGCGGCACGACACGTCGTTGTGCGCGTGCGCGCTCTGGGCCCAGTAGAACTGCTCCCCGGTCCGATGGCAGGTGCCGCAGACCTTGTTCACGTCCGGCGCCTTCATGCCCTTGAGGTTCCAGATCGTCTTGAAGCGGGGATCGCTGTCGTCGCCGTCGGCCGCCACGTGGAGCGAGCCCGGCCCGTGGCAGGACTCACATCCCACGGTGGGCTCCCCGTTCGGGTTCGCGTCGATGGCCGCGCCGTAGTGCGGGTTCTTCGTGAAGGCCTCGACCTGTTCCTCGTGGCACTTCGCGCAGGCCTTCGACCCGACGTAGGTGGCGCTTGTGTTCGTGCCGGCGTTCGCACCTTCGCCCTGCGCGAGCGCCGGTGCCGCGACGAGCAGCGTCGCGGCGACGAAAGCCGCGGCGTACAGCCATCGGACGCGCTTCATGGGTGGCTCTCCATGGTGACGGGACGGGCGTTCTACGTCGCGGGGTCTCTCGCCCCCGCTCCAGGGATCGGCAATCGCCCCGGCAACCTACGCTATCCGTTGGGAGAATGGAAAGGGTACTTAGGTAGCAAGTCGCGCCAGGGTGGCAGAAATATGGCCGCCCACCCCAACGAGAAGCGGACGGCGCCGGCGTGTGCCGCTCGCCGGTTGCCGTCCGCCTCGATGGAGGACGCGGTTGACGCCGCGTCGCTGTTTCTCGACCTCGACGCTACTTCGCCGGGGCCTCTTCCTTCTTCGCGGCCTTGTCCTCGGTCTTGAGCGTCGAGAGCCACGCCACGAGATCCTTGAGCTCGTCGGGTGTGCCGCGGTACCGCTTCATGTGCTTCTTCCCGTCGAGCATCTCCTTGCGCATGATCCAGCCTTCCATCCACTCGGGCTTCTGCTTCAGGCCGACGTCGGACAGGTCGGGCGGCTCTTTCTTGGCGGTCTTCGCCTCGGTGGCGGGGGCGGCGCCCTCTTCCTCCTCGCCCTCGACCTTGCGCTTCTCGATCTTCTCGGCCTTGACCGTGTGGCACGAGTTGCAGTGGTACTTGAGGAAGACGTCCTGCCCCTTCGGGACCTTCGCCTCCTCCGCCCGGGCGACCACCGTGAACAGGAAGACGCCCAGAACCACCGCCACGAACTGAAGTAGGAACCGCTTCACGACCTGCCTCCTTTCCCCCTCGCGGGAGCCTCGACACGTTCCCCCATTCCCATCATCCGATCGTTTCGCTACGGCCCGCCGGGCCGGACGGAACCGCCCTGCCGCGTGCGGTCGCTCTCCCGGATCTTGAATCCCAGCCCGACGAGGACGAGCGCGATCAGGACGAGCGATACCGCGAGCCCCTTCCGCCTCACCTGGAGCTCCGTGAGGGCCCCTTCGCCCGCCTTCGTCCCCGCGTTCGCCGCCTCGATCCCGTCGTGGGCCCGCTTCACGAGCCGCCCCGGATCGAAGGAGTGGAGCAGCGACCGCGCCTCGACCTCGGCCGTGACTCCCTTGCTCTTCAGCTCGAACTGCGGGCCGCTCACCAGCATTCCCGCCAGCTCCGCGCGCCTGAGGATCCGGTTGGCCCCGCGGATCCGCTGGTCAAGGTCGGTGAGCGCGGCGTACATCTTGCCGGTGGCCGCGTCGCACGAGTCGCCCGCGGTGTGGCACTGGCGGCACGCGGGCCCGGGGTGCGGCATCACGCCCTCGCCCGGAACGTCTCTTATGGTGATACCCCGCGCTTCCCAGTTCGCGCCGGTCTGAATGTTCAGTCGGTAGAGGACCGCGTCCCCCGACTCGATGGGGTACGAGGAGAGACCTTGCATTTCGAGCGACGCCGTGAGGCCCGACGGGCCCTGGGCTCGCGCCGGGGGCAGCGGCGCGTCGGACCCCGGCCGGACGGTCGCGTCGAGCGTGATCGGCGCCGCCCCTTCGACCCCGATCTCGACGTGGTGCGCGTAGCGGAAATCGTCGGGTGGAAGGTGGAGCGCGAGAACGTCCCGCCAGACGGCCGTCATGTTCTCGTTCGGAGGAAGCGTGTCGAGTCGGGCCGCGAACGGGTCGGTCGCGATCACCTGGCCGAGGGAGACCTGCGGGGCCGAGCCGCCGTTGAAGAGCTCGGGCGTCGGGTGGCGGACGAGGTGGTTCCCGTGGCAGACGATGCACTCCGGCGCCTTCCGGTCGGCGAAGATCTTCTTGTGCGAGGACGCGTCGTACAGGATCGACTCGCGTCCGTGGCACTGGCCGCAGACGTTCGCCACCGACTTGACCTCGGGCGGCGTGGCCCCGTGGTTGCCGTGGCAGTCGTTGCACGCCGGCGCCGAGAGGTCGCCCTGATCGATCAGCGCCCGCGCGTGGACGCTCCGCTGGTACTTCGCGTACTGGTCGGTCGGGATCTTGTACTCCGCCATCTTCGTCGAATCGGCGTGGCAGTGCGCGCAGGTCTTGGGCACGTTCGTCGCGTAGACCGGGGAGTCGGGCGAGGAGACCGCGCGGATTCCGTGCACGCCGTGGCAATCGACGCACTCGGCCGGCTTGGTCTCTCCCTTCGCGTTCCGCTGGCCGTGGACGCTCGTCCGGTACTCGGCGTACTGGTCGACGCGCGCCTGCGGGTTGTACCGCTTCATGAAGTTGGCGTCCGAGTGGCAGCGGGCGCAGAACTGCGGGACCTCCGTCCGGCTCGGCGCCTGCGTGAACCCCTTCGCCGGGTTCATGGCGTAGTCGGCGGCGTCGTCCTCGTCGTCGAAGTGCTTCCGCGTCGGATCGCCGCCGTGGCACGACTCGCAGCCGAGCCCGGCCGCGGCGTGGACGTCGTTCGGCCACTCGGTCGCGGGCTTGCTCAGGCTCCGTTCGTCCTGCTGGCTGTGGCAGGTGATGCAGGACGAGCTGTCCTTGGCCGCGATCGCGTGGCGCTCGGGAGCGGCCGAGGGACCGGCGAGCGCGGGACGGCCGCCCAGCGCGAGCGCCAAGGTCGCCGCGGCGACGAAGGCCGCGGCGAGAACCAGGCCCGCGAGGGCCGGGCGCCGGGCGGGCGACGCGTCCCGGCGCGGGGTCATCGCGCGCCTCCCCGCGGCGCGGCCATCGCCCGGCCGGCGAGCGTTCCCCCGGCGACGATCACGAACGCGACCCAGACGGGCCACCACGCGTGGTAGCCGATGGCCGTGAACGCGACGAAGAGCGACACCACCGCCGCGCCGCCGATCGAGACGATCGGGCTCTTGCCCTTCTGGACGACGTCCCGGTCGAGGAACGGGATCAGGAACGCGAAGGCGCCCGCGAGCCCCATGGCGAGGATGAAGATCGTCTCGTTCTCGAGGCCGAGGATCTCGCCGCCGGGAACGAAGCGAAGACCCTGGAAGACGGCCATGAAGTACCACTCGGGGCGGATGTTCGCGGGTGCCGGGGCGAACGGATCGGCCTTCTCGCCCAGCTCCCACGGGAAGAGCGCGGCGAGCGCCGCGAGGACGCCGAGCGCGATCGTCCAGCCGAAGAGGTCGCGGAGGAGGAAGTCGGGGAGGAAGCGCATCGTGCGCCTCGCGCCCTCGGCCTTCTCGACCGACGGAGGCACGCTCATCCCGTGCTTCTGGACCAGGACCAGGTGGAGGAGCAGGAGGAAGGTGGTGATCGCCGGGAGGATCGCCGTGTGCCATCCGTAGAAGCGCGAGAGCGTGCTCCCCGTCACGTGGTCGCCGCCGCGCAGGAAGCGGAGCACGAAGTCCCCGATGACCGGAACGGACCCCGCGATGTCGGTCCCGACCTTGGTGGCAAAGTAGGAAAGACGGTTCCACGGGAGCAGGTAGCCGGAGAAGCCGAACCCGAGCGCCAGGACGAGGAGCGCGAAGCCGGACATCCAGGTCAGCTCGCGAGGGGGCCGGTAGGCCTTCATGAAGAGCACCGAGAAGAGGTGGATGAGCGCGGTCGCGATCATGAGGTTCGCGCTCCAGGAGTGGATCGAGCGGATCAGCCACCCGAACGATACCTGGGTCATGATGAACTGGACCGACTCGTAGGCCTCCTGCGACGAGGGACGGTAGTAGAGCATGAGGAGGATCCCGGTGGCGACCTGGATGGCGAAGAAGAAGAGCGTCATGCCGCCGAGGTAGTACCAGGGGGTGTGTTTGTGCACGGGAACGGTCTTGTGCTCCAGGACCTCCCGAATCCCGTCGAACCCGATCCGATCGTTCAGCCAGGAGACGATTCCCGCGATCATTCGGCGCATGGTGGTCGCCTCCTCACGCGCGGCTGACGAAGATGTCGTCCCCGCTCACCTGGACCACGTAGGGCGTGAGCGGGCGCGGGGGCGGGCCGGAAACGTTCCGTCCCTGGAGGTCGTAGTAGCCGTTGTGGCAGGCGCACCAGACGCGCTTCTGCGCCGGCTCGTACTGGACGGTGCACTGGAGGTGGGTGCACGTCGCGGAAAGCGCCACGTACTCCCCGGGAGCCTTCTCCACGAGGAGCCCCGGCTCCGACCCGAACGGGAAGATCTTCCACTTGTCCTTGGCCAGCTCGGAGACCTTGCCGGCGAGCACGCGAGTGCTCGTCTCCTCGGCCACCCGCGGCGGGCTCAGGAACCGGGCGACGGGGTAGAGCACGGCCGCGGCGAGGGCGCCGACGGTGAGCCGGAAGAACCCTTCCAGGAATTTACGACGGGGAAGCGAATCCGACTCGCCACCGGCGAAAGGCGTGTCGTTCACGGGGGGTCCTCCCGTTCAGGTCACGATCCGTGCGACGCGAATGATGGCGAACGAAGCGCGTGGGGTGGAGCGACGCCGCCACCCCACACGATGCGCATCCTAGCCCCGGTTCGTCAAGCGGTCCAGCGATCGTGCGTCTCCGGTGACCTACTACCTTTGTACCAATCGACATGGACTTGGCAGGGCCGCGGCGGTAGCATCGCGACGTCGCTTCCCCCACCCCCCGCGCTATTCGCCCCCCCGCTCGATTCCCCAGGAATAGTCCCCGTCCGCCGGGCGTAGGTGAGGGTACGATGACGACCCCGACCGCCACCGCCCTGGTTCCCCCCGCCCGAAGCTCCCGGCCCGACCCCCGCGTCTGGCAGATCGCCTGCCTTTCGGGGCTCCTCCTCTTCGGCCTCCTCCGACTGCGGTTCGACACGCCCGTCGTGCAAATCGCGGCCACCCTCGCCACGGCGCTCGTCGTTCAGTGGATCGCCACCCGCGCGCTCGGGCTGCCGTCGTTCGAGTGGAAGAGCGCCCTCATCACCGGACTCGGGCTCTCGTTCCTGTTCCGCGCGAACGACTGGCGCCTCGCGACCCTGGCCGCGGCGCTCGCGATCGGCAGCAAGTTCGCGATCCGGTGGAGCGGGAAGCACGTCTGGAACCCGTCCAACTTCGCGCTGGCGGTCATGCTCCTCGCGAGCCGTGACGTCTGGGTCTCGCCGGGCCAGTGGGGGAGCGCCCCGACGATCGCCTATGCCATGGCCTGCGCGGGCGGCTTCGTCGTCTACCGCTCGGCGCGGAGCGACGTCTCGATCGCGTTCCTGGCCTCGTACGCGGCGCTCCTCGCCGGGCGATCGCTCTGGATGGGCGAGCCGATGACGATCCCGCTCCATCGCCTCGCGAACGGCGCGCTCATGATCTTCACGTTCCACATGATCTCCGACCCCAAGACGACCCCGAACACCCGCGCCGGACGGATTCTCTTCGGCCTCCTGGTCGCCGCCGGCGCGGGCGCCGTCTCCTTCGCGCTCTTCCGTCCCAATGGTCCGATCTGGGCGCTGGCCGCCTTCTCGCCCCTCGTGCCCCTGATCGACCACCTCCTTCCCGGACCGCGGTACGAATGGAAGCGGCCCACGCCCGGACCTCTCTGGAAAGGAACCACCGATGAACCGATGGACGATCGCGCTCTTGACGGCGCTCCTCGGCGCGCTGTCGGCTCCGCCCGCCCATAGCTTCTGCGGCTTCTACGTCGCGCGCGGCGACGCCAAGCTGTTCAACAAGGCCTCGAAGGTCGTGATGGTTCGCGACGGAGACCGCACGGTCCTCACGATGGCGAGCGACTACCAGGGCGACCCGAAGGAGTTCGCGCTCGTCGTGCCGGTGCCGACCGTGCTCGACCGGGGCCAGATCCACGTCGGCGAGCCGGCCGCGGTCGATCATCTCGACGCCTACACGGCACCGCGGCTCGTCGAGTACTTCGATCCCGATCCTTGCCGGATCATGGCGATGGAGGAGGACCGGGCGATGCCGAACGCCGCCGGGATGGCGCTCAAATCGGCGAGGCCCGACGCCCGCGCGCGGTCGCTCGGCGTCACGATCGAGGCGCGCTACACGGTCGGCGAGTACGACATCCTGATCCTCTCGGCCCGGGAGAGCGCCGGACTCGTCACGTGGCTGACCAAGAACGGGTACCGGATGCCGCGCGGAGCCGAGCGCGTGCTCTCGTCCTACTTGCGCCAGGGGATGAGGTTCTTCGTCGCCCGCGTGAACCTGAAGGAGCAGGCGAAGCTCGGAACCACGTACCTCCGCCCGCTCCAGATGGCGTTCGAGTCGCCCAAGTTCGGGCTCCCGCTCCGCCTCGGGATGGTGAACGCGAGAGGCGCCCAGGATCTCTTCGTCTACGCGCTCACGCGGAACGGCCGGGTCGAGCCGACCAACTACCGCACGGTCCGCCTGCCCTCCGACGCCGAGGTCCCCGAGTTCGTGAAGGACGACTTCGCCGACTTCTACCGCGCCATGTTCACGACGGCCTACCACCGCGAGGGGGGCGACGCCGTCTTCCTCGAGTACGCGTGGGACATGTCGTGGTGCGATCCGTGCGCGGCCGATCCGCTCTCGCGCGAGGAGCTGCGCGGCCTCGGCGTCTTCTGGCTCGAAGCGCCCGGAGGCGGCGGGGGCGGCACGACCGGACCCGGCGGCGCGGCGCCCGGGATCTTCCCTCCCCCGGGCGGCGCGCAGAACGTCTTCGTGACGCGCCTCCACGTCCGGTACGACGCGGCCCACTTCCCGGAGGACCTCGTCTTCCACGAGACGGGCGACCGCGGCAATTTCCAGGGTCGGTTCGTGATCCGCCATCCGTGGAAGGGGCAGCGGGATTGCCCCGGGATGGACCGGTACCGCACGGAGGTCCGGGAGCGCCGCGCCCGCGAGGCGGAAACGCTGGCGCGCCTGACCGGATGGGATCTCTCCTCCATCAGCCGGAAGATGGGAGGTGACGACGCGTGGGGCCCCCCGCCCGACAAGCGGCCGTGGTGGGAGTGGATGTGGGGGAGCGAGCCGCGGTAGTCCCCCTCCTCCGGTCCGGGACCAGGAGGAACAGACCATGAACGGAATCGAAAGGCGTCTCCCGGGGATCCCCCTCCTCCTCGTCCTGCTCGGCCTCGCCGCCGCTTCGGCGGCCGAAGCCTTCTGCGGGTTCTACGTCGCGAAGGGCGACGAACAGCTCTTCAATCACGCCTCGAAGGTGGTGGTGGCGCGGGACGGCGACCGGACCGTCGTGACCATGGCGAGCGACTTCCGGGGGGATCCCACGGAGTTCGCGGTGGTCGTGCCGGTCCCCGTCGTGCTCGCCCGGGGCCAGATCCACATCGGCGACTCCACGGCGGTGGACCACCTCGACAAGTACTCGGTGCCGCGCCTCGTGGAGTATTGGGACTCCAATCCTTGCCCGACTCCGGGGATCGACGTGCGCGGCCAGGTGAAGACGTCGATTCGGAAGAAGGATTCATCGACACGGGGGGGTGACTCGGCGAACCTGCTCTCGATCCGGATCGAGGCCCGCTACAAGGTCGACGAGTACGACATCTTGATCCTCTCGGCGACCGAGGGGAGGTCGCTGGGCGCGTGGCTCCGCTCGAACGGATACCGCACACCGCCCGGCGCCGAGTCCGTCCTCGCCTCGTACATCCGCCAGGGGATGTTCTTCTTCGTCGCGAAGGTGGACCTGAAGGAGCAGCGGCGTCTCGGCTTCTCCTACATCCGCCCGATCCAGGTCGCCTTCGAATCGCCCAAGTTCATGCTCCCGATCCGGCTCGGCATGGTGAACGCCGATGGAACCCAGGACATGCTCGTCTTCACGCTGACCCGCCGCGGGCGCGTCGAGACGACGAACTACCGTTCGGTCCGGCTCCCCACCGATCTGGACGTTCCCGAATACCTGAAGGGGGACTTCCCCGCGTTCTGCGAGGCGATGTTCCGGCACCAATGGGCGACGGAGGGACAAGGGGTCGTCTTCCTCGAATACGCGTGGGGCATCCTCCCGAACGTCCAGGCGTGCGACCCCTGCAGCGCCCCGGTGCTGCGGCCCGACATGCTCCGGGGGCTGGGCGCGACCTGGATCGCGGCGGACGGCTCCGGTTCGGAGGGCGCGTTCCTCACGCGGCTCCACGTCCGGTACGACGCGCGCCACTTCCCGGAGGATCTCCAATTCCAGGAGACGTCCGACCGGACGCTCTATCAGGTCCGCTACGCGATCCATCACCCCTACCGCGGCCCCGAGGAGTGCCCCGAGCGGGCGGATTACCTCCGCACCGTGCGGGATCGACGAAGCCAGGAGGCGAGCAACGCGGCGGCGCTGACCGGCGACGCCTTGCAGGCCGTCCGCCAGCGGATGGGCGTCGACGACGATTGGGCCGAGCCCGGGGAGTCGCTCCACTGGTGGGAGCGGATCTGGAAGCAGTAGCGCGGATGGGGGTCCCCCATCCCCGTCCCCGGCTATTCGGCTCGCGGGCGCATCACGACCTCGCGGGTATCGATCGCCTTGTCGGGGAGATGCACGGCGAGGAGCGGCACGCGGCGCGCCTTGCGGCCACGATCGCCCGCCCAATAGATCCAGCCGAACGCGCGGACCGCGTAATAGATGATGTGCCGGGCGACGGCGTCGACGCCGAGCACCGCCATCCCCTCGAGGAAGATCCGGTCGACCTCCGCGCGGGGGCGCGTCTGGGTCGCGTATCCCCAGTCGTGGACCACGGCGGCGTTCCCGTAACGGCCCCACTGAGGGAAGATCGACCAAAAGGGTCGCGGGATGCTCGCGAAGTCGGTGATGAAGAGGGCGGGGACCGTGATGGTGTCGCCGCTCCCTTCGAATCCCACGTCGTATTGGAACGGCTCGAGGAGCACCCAGGTCCGCCCGTCGGACAGGGGCGAGACCACCAACGACTTCGTGAATTGGCTCATCGCGATCTCCCCGTGGCGCGCCGCGCCACCTCGCGCCCAAGGGCGCCGAGAACTCCCTGCATGGCGGCCGAATGAACACGGCTCAGAGAAATCATCCGCTCGGCGATCGCGGCCAGCCGGCCGACGGCGACGGCGTCGAGCGCGTAGGAGACGCGGGTCCCCCGCTCCACGGGCTCGAGAGACCATTCGCCGCGGCCCTGGATGAACCCGCCGTCGTACTCGAAGACCATGCCGCGGAGCGGATGGACCTCGACGACGCGGCAGGTGAAGGCGCGTCCGCCCCACGGCTTCAGGTTCACACGGGTGCCGATCAGCTCGTCGGCCCGCTCGACCCGAGCCCGGATCGAGCGGGGAAACCAGATGGGATAGGCGCGAACGTCCGCGACGACGCGCCAGACGTCCTCGCGAAGGAAGCTCAGGACCGCGCCGTCCGCCGCCCGAATCGGGGTGCGCGATGTCACCCGTTTCTCCTCGCGGTCGTCCTAGGGCCGCATCACGACGCGGCCGGGCTCCCGTCGAGATCCTGCCGCGCCCGCGTCGTCCAGAGCGGCGCCGAGTCGATCTCGCGCCGCAGGATCAGGTGGAGTTGGCCCGCGTGGTGCTGGACGTGCCTCATGTTGTAGAGGAGCCATTCGACGTAGGGGAGGTCCTTCCGACCCGACCGGTAGCGGCGCGTGGCCCCTTCCTCCGTCAGGTCGCGGATCGCCTCGCGGCACGCCCGGCGGTCGTGCTCGAGGTAGATCAGGAGCTCGTCCTTCGAGTAGACCCGGTCGGGAAGGACGCCGGCCGGGTCCATCTCCTCCAGGCCGAACGGCGCGGGGGGCTTGAATCGATCCGGGTCCGCGAGGACGTAGAAGTCGAGCCAGAAGAGCGTGTGAAAGACGATGTACCAGAATTCCGGCTGCTTCGAGCGATCGCCCCAGAGCGACTCCGGGCAGGCGCGCATCGCGTTCTCCAGCGCGTCGATGGCCGCGCCGAATTGCTGCCAGATGATTCTCCGCCACGTCTCGTTCATGTCACGCCTCGGATTCGCGCGCGTCGATGGTCGCGAGCGGGCGCCGCAAACCGGCGAGGGCGCTGTCGTCCAGCTCGAGCACGATCGTCGCGTACGACTCGATCAACGCGAGGATCGCCTCCCGCGGGCCCTCGCGCCATTCCGCGCTCCCGTAGAAGGCCTCCTCGCTCCGCTCCCGGTCCTCGAGACTCGGGAACGCCCGGATCAGGTAGTACGAGCTGGCGTCGTGGAGCGACGGCCCGAACGCCACGACGTCGACTCCGTGGCGCAGGAGCATCGGGATGGACCGCCCGGCCGCCAGTCGGTGGAACGCGTCGCGTTCCCCGGCCCGGAGGTTGTAGGAGCGGAATTCGACGACGCGTCTCACGTCGATCGCCCGCGGCCCAAGAGGCGGCCAAGGCTATAGGAACCGGCCCCGTGCGCGGCGATGAAGAGGAAGAGGAAGCAGTAGACGACGGCCAGCTCCCCTTTGTTGACGATCGGCCAGAATCCGTGCGGCGCGTGGGAGTGGAAGTACGCGTAGGCCATCTCGCCGCTCGCGATGAAGCTGGCCCACGACGCGAAGAGGCCCAGCGCGATCAAGAGCCCGCCGAAGAACTCGATGATGGCCGCCGCGACGAGCAGCGGCTCGGTCGCGCGATGCCCGCCGAGCGCGCCGAAGAGCTTCTGCGCCCCGTGGCAGGCGAAGAGGATCCCGGCGACGATCCGAAGGAGCGCGAAGAGATGGCCCGAGTATCGCGAGAGCGGGTTCGACACGTCTACCTCCTGGTTCGAGTGGGCGCCGCGTTCCGTGGGAGACGCGGCGGACGGACCGGGCTCTAGAAGATCGCCCGGACGAGAAGCAGGCCGCCGACGAAGGCCAGCGGGATGCCGAACGGCGCGCCCGCGATGCTGAGCGTGAGGACGACGCCGAGGAACATGCAGACGAGGCCAAGGAGCGCGCAGAGGAGGCGTCCCGTCGCCACCAGGATGAACGTGACGATCCTCCAGATCGCGACGAAGGGCCAGAGGAGCCACGGAACGCCACGCGGTTCGTGGGACATGGCGTCAGCCCCGCGCTCGAATCGCCCGGATGAGGCCGAACAGCGTGGCGCCGAAGACGGCGCCCGCGGCGAAGACGACGAGAAAGTCGACCGTACGGATGCTCGGGGCGGCGTGGCGCGCCGCCACGAACGCGAGGATCATCGGGATCGCGAAGATGCCGGCGCGCCCGCGGACGTTGGAGTTCATGCCGCGCTCCCCCCTTCCCATGGTGTTCGCTTCACTTCGAAGACCGCCGGGAGCCTCTCCTCCTCGGCGGCGGGCTCCGCCCCCCGGCGCGAGCCTGCGGGACCGAGCCGCGCCCGGTCCCCCAAGCCTACCACTACAGCCGCTCCACGCGCTCCACGTTGAGCGTGCAGACGCCCCCATCCTCCTCCACGCGCCCCGTCAGGAGGAACGGGCGCGTGCTCGTCAGGAGGTGGCAGAACCGCTCGTACGCGCGCGGGAAGAACGTGGCGTCGTAGATCGCCGTCGTGTCCTCGAACGACGTGAACTCCATCGGCTCGTCGTGCTTCGTGTGGACGAGCTTCGACGAGACGTGCCAGCCGAGGAGCCTCACGCGCTCACCGGGGTGGCGGTCGAGGTCCCGGGCGCGGATCACGCCCTTCCCCCGCATCGCCCGTTCGTGGGGCTCGAGCGGATGCGCGCTCAGGAGGAACCCCAGCGTCTCGACCTCGTGCCGGAGCAACGTCCCGCGGTCGTACGCGGGGGCGCTCGGCGCGGCGACGGCGACCGGCGCGAAGAGATCGTCGGTCCCCGTCGCGGCTCCCGCCCCGGCCCGCGCGCCTCGCGCCCTGATCCTCCCGTCGAGGTAGAGCTCCCACAGCATCTCCGCCCGCGTCCTGCCGCCCGCGATCGAATCGCACGCCCCCGCCTTGACCAGGATCTCCGCGTCGCTCTCGCGCAGCCGCACGCGCCGCCGAAGCTCGGCGAACGACGCGAAGGCGCCCCCCCGCGCGCGCTCCGCGAGCAGCGCGTCGAGCGCCTCGTCGCGGAGCCCCCGGAGCTGCATCAGCCCGACGCGCACCTCGCTCCCCCGGCCCGCGTAGGCCCGCCCGCTCTCGTTCACGTCCGGCGGGAGCACGCGGAGGCCCATCCGCTTCGCCTCCGACACGTACGCGAACGTGTCGTAGTAGCCCCCCTGGTTCGAGATCACCGCGGCGACGAACTCCGCGGGGTAGTGCGCGCGGAGCCACCCGGAACGGAACGAGACCATCGCGTAGGAGGCGCTGTGCGGCTTGCAGAAGGAGTAGCCCGCGAAGGAGAGGATCATGTCCCAGACCGCCTCGATCACGTCCGGCTTTGCCCCGCGCCCGCGCGCTCCCTCGAAGAACTCGTCCCGGTACGCCGAGAGCGGCTTCGCGGGCCGCTTCTTCGTCAGCACCTTCCGGAGCGCCTCCCCCTGCGCCACGGAGAACCCGGCCAGCTCCATCGAGACCTTCGTCACGTCCTCCTGGTAGACCATGATCCCGTACGTCTCGTCGAGCGTGTGGGAGAGCGCGGGATGGAGCGGATCGTACGCGCCCCCCTTCAGGCGCCGCACGTATTCGCGGATGAAGCGGTTCGCGGCGGGCCGGATCATCGAGGAGTGGATCACGAGGTGGTCGAAGTCCCCGACGCCGGCCTTTCGCTGGAGCTGCCGCATCGACGGCGACTCGACGTAGAAGACCCCGATCGTCTCCCCGCGCGCCATGAGCGCGCGCGTGGCGGGATCGTCGATCGGATTCCAGGTCCGCTCGTCGATCGCCCGCCCCGTGTTCCGCGCCACCGCCGAGACCGCGTCCCGGATCACGGCGAGCGAGCGGTTCCCGAGGAGATCCATCTTCACGAGGCCGTAGTCCTCGACCTGGTCCTTCTCCCACTGGACGATCGGGACCCCCTTCGGCGCCATCTCGACCGGGACGTGGTTCGAGAGATCGTCGGGCACCAGCACGACGCCTCCGCTGTGCACCGACAGGTGGCGCGGGTGCCCCTCGAGCGCCACCGCCTGCGCCAGGATCTCGGGCCACGGCGGCTCGAAGTCCACGTCGCGGAAGCGCGGGCGGCCGTCGAGGCGCTCGACGGGGTCCTCGAGACCCCAGTAGCCCTGGAGCCGCCGCGTCACGTTCATGATCTCGGCTTCGGGGAGCCCGTAGACCTTCGCGATCTCGTGGATCGCCCCCTTCGCGCGGAAGCCGACGTGGTTCGCCACCATGGCCGCGCGGACGGGCGCGCCGTTCTCCGCGAGCACGTCGAGCTGGATCCGGTCGCGCTCGTCCCACGCGAAGTCGACGTCGATGTCGGGTGGATCGCGCCGCTCGGGCGAGAGGAAGCGCTCGAAGAAGAGGTTGTGGCGCACGGGATCGACGTGCGTGATGCCGAGGAGGTAGGCGACGATGCTCGCCGCTCCCGACCCGCGTCCGCAAATCCGCGGCGTGCGCGACGTGATCGCCTCGACGATGAGGAAGTAGTCGGCGAAGCCCTTCTCGCGGATCACCGCCAGCTCCCGCGCGAGCCGCGCGCGCACCTCGGGCGCGGGGCGCCTCCCGTAGCGGTGGACGATCCCCGCCTCGCACCGCGCGCGGAGGATCTCGTACGCGTCGCCCCGCTCGAGCGGATACGCCGGGAAGACGGTCGCGCCGATCGGCCAGGTCGCGGCGCACGTGTCGCCGAGGCGCGCCGCGTTCTCGAGCGCCTCGGGTGCGTGCGCGAGGCGCCGCTCCATCTCGGCCGCCGAGGCGAACGTCCGCCCCGGCTCGGCCAGGTCGCCCCACGGCACGCGTTCGATCGTCGTGTTCCGGTCGATGGCGCGGAGCACCCGATGGAGCCGCCGGCCCTCGGGCGCGACGAAGTGGACGTCGTTGGTCGCCACCGTCTCGATCCCCCGCGCGCGCGCCCAGTCCCGGAGCGCGCGGTCGCCGCGCCCCGGAACCAACTCGGCGTAGACGGGGAGCCGGTCGCGGAGCGCGTCGAGGAGGGCGCGATCCTCGCTCAGCATCACGAGCCCGTCGGGCCGGCGGCCGACCGCGCGCTCGAGCGAGAAGTCGGGCTCCAGGTGGCGCGCCGTGATCACGCGGCAGAGCGAGGCGTAGCCCTCCCGCCCGCGCGCGAGGAGGACCCCGCGGCCCTGGCCGCCGGGCGCCGCGGCCGGCGCGTCGCGCGGCACGATCTCCGCGCCCGCGATCGGGACGAGTCCCGCCTCGGAGGCGATCTGCCGGTAGAAGACGAACCCGTAGAGCGCGTTCGTGTCGGTCAGGGCGAAGCGGTCCATCCCCCGCGCGCGCGCCGCCTGGGCGAGCGACTCGAGCGAGTCCACGCCACGCATGAGCGAGTAGTGGCTATGGACGTGGAGATGGACGAACGACACCGAGGGCCATCCACGAGGCGGGGAACACGACCTCGGTGCCGAAGCGGGAGCGGACGCGGTGGAGCGCGGCGTCCAACGCTTCGGCCCGGGTCGAGGCAGAGAGAAGCGAGAGCTGCTGCGTCGCCGCCGCGGCGCCTTCCCACGCCTCCAGGCGCAGGCGCCGCACCCTCACCCGGCGCGTCAACGCGCGGTCCAGCAACGCCACCGCCGCCTCCCGCAGCGCGCGCCCTGGCCGCACGGGCTCCGCCGGCGTCTTCTGCGCGCGATCGCCGCGGCCGTCGGCGTACGTCACGGCGACGGCGAGCCGCCGCGCGGCGGCGCCCCGCGCCCGTAGCCCCGTGCCCACTTCCACGGCGAGGCGCTCCAACCGCGCGACGAGGACGCGGCGATCGTTCGTTTCGGCGGCCAACGTTTCCTCGGCGATGGCGCTGGGCGGGGCCCCGGCGGCGCGGACGGGCGCGCCGTCGAGGCCGCGCGACTCGCGCCAGAGCGCCAGCGCGGCCGCGGCGCCGAAGGCCGCGTCCATCTGGGGAACGGTCAGCGCCTGCACGTCGCGCACGAGGCGCACGTTCAGGAGATCGAGCCGCGACGTCGCGAGCGGCGGGCGCGAAGCGGGCAGAACCCGCACGGCCAACGGTCCCAGGAACGCGGCCTCGCTGCCCGCGGGCACCTCGAGCAGCTCGCCGTCCGGTGCCAACACCGACGCCGCGATCCCGCTCACGAGGCGTGTCGCCGCGAGGCCGAGCGTGGGGTGGAGGCCGAAGCGGCGCTCCACCTCGCGCCCCGCGCGCGCCGCGCGATCGCGCGTCGCGTCGTGCGTGCGCGCCACACCGGTCAGGTCGAGGACGAAGCGGCCCGCCTTGGGCCCCGCCTTCTCCATCGGGGCATAGGGCGAGAGCCTCCCGCGGATCGAGTCGGAGAGGCCGAAGTAGAGGTCGGGATCGGGAGGGAGCGCGATCAGGTCGCGGCAGAGGCGCCGCGCCACGAGGAGCGGCGTGCCGGGCGTGACGCCGGCCGCTCGCGCCTCGCGCGAGGCGGCCACGATACGCGGCCGCGGCGAGTCGGCCGGCGCGAGCGCCAGCGGACGCCCCACGAGCTTCGGGCACCGCAGGCGCTCGGCCTGGATGGCGAACGAATCGATGGCGACGTGGAGGATCGTGGATTCCATGGTGCGATCTCCGCGGAGCCGAAGCGCACGTCGCGCCCTCCGCCGGGCGACCGGCTAGCGGATCCGCTCCGTGCGATGAATGTCGAAGTCGTGGTCGATCAGCGGCTCCACGCGCTCGAGAAAGCGCACCGTGTGCGGCATCTCGGCGTGACGCTCGAACGCCGCCTCGTCCTTCCAGCGCGATACGATGAAGAACAGCCGGGGGTCGCGAGTGCCCCGGAAGTGCTGGACGCTCAGGCAGCCCGGTTCCTCGAGCGAGGGGATCATGCCTTCGAGCATCGCCGCCGATACCGCCTCCTCCTGGCCCTCACGCGCGTGGAATCGCCCGATGATGCACAGCTCCATTCGCAGTCCTCCTCGTAACGCCCGGCTCAGTTGAACTCGAACTTGGGATCGGCCGGTGTCTGCTCGGCGCCGACGCGTCCGATGACGATGTCGGCCCGGTTGTAGCTCTCCCCCTTCATCTGCGCGCCCGAGAAGTGCCGCAGCATCGCGAGCTGTCCGGTGTGGGTCAGCGCGTCGGCGACCGGCCCCTGGAAGAGGCGCGTCAGCTCGTAGCCGAGCGGCGCGTCCGAGGCGAGGAAGTCGTCGAAGGTCTGGAGCGTCGTGAAGAAGCGCCGGCACTCGGCCTCCCACGGCTGGGGCGTCGCGGCGGTCCACTTCCCCGCGCCCTTGGCCATGCTGAGCGCCCAGTCGAAGAGATCCCCCATGTGCGCGACGATCTGGACCGGCGTGTTGGCTCCCGGCGCGCCCTGGAACGACGCGAACGACTCCGGCGCGCCGCGCATGGTCTTGGCCGCGCGATAGGCCAGCGTGGCCACGCAGTGGCGCAGGAATTCTCGATCGGTCATAGGTTTCCCCCCCTTTCTTCGCGCCTATCGCGTCCCGGCGGCCGCGCGCGGCGGATACCGCCGGAGGAGCCCCACCAGCACGCCGCGAATCTCGACCCGGCCGGCGGGCACCCGGATCGGCGCGAGCGCCGCGTTCGCGGGCCGAAGCTCCACCTGGGCTCCCCATTGGTGGAACCGCTTGAGCGTCGCCTCGCCGTCCACGATCGCGACGACGGTCTCGCCGTTCTCGGCGCGGCCCGCGCGCCGCACCACGACCACGTCGCCGTCCTGGATCCCGTCCTCGATCATCGAATCGCCGCGCACGCGGAGCGCGTAGCGCTCCCCCGCGCCCAGGAGCCACGGCGGCACCCCGATCTCCTCCGGCGTCTCGATCGCCTCGATCGGCCGGCCCGCCGCCACCACGCCGAGGAGTGGGATGGTGGCTCCTGGGCCGTGATGGGCGGGCGGGGCCAGCCAGCGCTTCGCGTTGGGAGGCGCGTCGACGAGATAGCCGCGGCGGCGGAGCTGGGTGATCAGCTTCGCCACGGCGTTCAGGGAGGCGACACCGAGATGGTGGCGTAGCTCCTCGTAGGATGGAGCGAATCCGTGCCGCTCCCCGAACGCGGTGATGAAGTCGTAGGCGGCGCGCTGCCGCGGCGTAAGCATGTGAGGTGTCTCTCCGGGCCTCGTGCGGGCTCCCCCGAGGCGGCCGCGTGGCGCCCTGTAGCGGCCGTCGGGAGGCCCTTCCCCCAGGCGGTACGCAAAGGCGCGCCCGGCGGGAACAGAAGGAAGGATAGGTGAACGAAAGGTGAAAGTCAAGTCCCAATCGCCTCCGCGCTCGCACGAGGCGTAGACTCGCGCCCTCGGGGGCGCGCCCCCAAACCGGCAAGGAGGGAAACCACATGAGGCAATCGCTACCGCTGCTGTTGGTCGCCGCCCTCGCGGCGGCGACGCCCGCGAACGCGCAGTACGTCTTTCTCGACACGAACGGCGACGGGGCCTGCGACGCCGCCGACAACCTGCCGCCGGGCGACTCGTCGGTGGACGTCTGGCTCGACACGAATCACAACGCCGACGGCTCCACGGCGACCTGCGCGACGGGGGAGGCGCTCTCGATCTCGGGGTACGACGTGGTTCTCGCCGCGGGGGTGGCGGGCTCGGCCGTCCTCACGTTCGGCAGCTGGAGCAACGCGGTCGTCGCGTTCTCGCAGCAGATCGGGGTGGCGTCGGAGGGGCCCTACTTCCGGGCCGCGTTCTCGGCCCCGTCCGGGTTCCTCCCGGCCGGCAAGTACAAGCTCGGGACGCTCGGCTACACGGGGAGTGGAACGGGCTGCGCGGTGCTGACCCCCACCCCGATCGGGACGATCTCCGGCACGCCGTACTACACGAGCTTCTCGTCCGAATGCCTCGGGTCGAACCAGGACAACGTGCTGCGTTTCGGCGTCGACTTCACCGACTTCTGCGCCGCCGGCGGCATCTGCGACGCCGCCGCGGATCCGACGCGCACGACCTGGGGCAAGATCAAGGAGCGCTACATGCACTGAACGTCCCCGCGATTCCCGGGGCGCCGGCCCGCCTGGCGCCCCGGGCCGCTGGGCGGCCGCATTGGCCCCGTCGGGCGCCCCCCCGCTCTGCTACTCTCCCCCCGTGCCTCCCACCTCCATCGCGGTCTTTCGGTCCTGCCGGCGGCCGACGCTCGCGGTCTGGCCCTACCTGACCCGGCCCGACCTGATGGGGACCTGGCTCGGCTCGGCCGAGATCGAGGTCCTGATCGGCGGCGACTTCTCGGCGACGCTCTGGAACGGCGACGGGATCCGCGGCCGCGTGCTGAAGGTGGCTCCGCCGTCGAAGCTCGAGCTGTCGTGGAAGCGCCACGCCACGGGGCCGGAGACGCGCGTCCGGCTCCGCCTCGAGGGCGACGGGCCGGGCGCCCGGGTCAACGTCTCCCACGAGGGGCTCCTGAGCGAAGCCGAGCGGCTCCTCGCGCGCGCCTGGTGGCGCGAGGCGCTGGCGGCGCTCCACGACGCCGTGGACGAGGGGCGCGACGCACACGTCTGGGGCGACGCGCTCCCGATCGTCCTCCGCGCGTCGCTCGGCCGCCCGGCCGCCGACGTCTGGCCCCTCCTCTCCACCGCGGAGGGCGTGGAGAAGTGGATCGCGCACGCCGACCGGTTCGACGGCTCGCTCGGCGGGCTCTTCCGGTTCACGTCGCGGTACCAGGGGCGCGACGTGGTCGAGGAGGGGCGCGTGACGGCGGTGGAGCTGGAGCGCCGGATCGCGCTCGCGTGGGAATGGACCGGGGAAGGATGGAACGCGCCCACCCAGGTCGAGTTCTCGCTCGAAGCCGAGTCGAACGGCGTGGCGCTCCTCATCACCCATTCGGGGTTCGAGGCGATCGCCGAGGACCGCCGGGTGGCCGCCCGGCGGAACTACGCCGCGGCGTGGGCGGAGGTGCTCGCCGATCTCAAGCGCCTGCTCGCGCCCGTCGCGGCGCCGTAGCGCCCGCTACGTTCGCAGCACGACCTTCCCGACGACTCCCCGCGATTGGAGCATGCGGTGCGCCTCGCCCACCTCGTCGAGCGTCATGACACGCCCCGGGTGCGGGCGGATCTCCCCCGCTTCCATCTTCGCGATCAGATCCCCCATCACCCCCCGCATGAGCGGCCGGTCGTTCAGCAGCCATCGCATGTTGAGGCCGTGGATCGCGAGGCTCGGCCGGAGCAGGTCGAGGTAGGAGAAGCGGGACGTGCGGAGCAGGAAGTGGAGGGCGCCGAGAATGCCGCGCCCCGACATGCCCCCCACGCCGAGCGACACCACGCGGCCGCCCGGACGAAGCGACCGGAGGTCCCACCGGATCCGCCGCCCACCCACTGAGTCGAGGATGATGTCGTAGCCCGGCCCGTCGTAGAGGCGCCGCGTCAGGCGGTCGACGTGGAGCCGCCTCGAGGAGACGACGTGGCGCACCCCTTCGGCGATGAGGCGCGCGCGCTTCAGGTGCGACCCGGCGCTCCCGGTGATCTCGAGCCCCTCGCGCCGGCAGAAGTCGACCGCCGCCATGCCCACGCCTCCCGCGGCGGCATGGATGAAGACGCGCATTCCCGGCTCCACCGGCCCGGTGCGGTAGAGCGCGCAGTAGGCGGTCCCGTAGTTGAGCGGCAGGACGACCGCGCTCTGGTAGGCGACCGAGTCGGCGATCGGAAAGACCTGGTCGGCCGGCGCCGCGACCATCTCGGCATAGCCGCCGTTCAGGTGGTAGGCGAGGACGCGCTGGCCGACCCGAAGGCCCGTCACCCCCTCGCCCAGCGCCGCGACGTCGCCGCTCGTCTCGTATCCCGGAACGTAGGGGCGGCGCGGCGCCTCGGGGTAGAGCCCCTGGCGCGCCATGACGTCGGCGAAGTTGACGCCGATCGCCTTGACGCGGATCAGGACCTCGCCCGGCTTCGGGGTCGGATCGGGATGCTCTTCCACACGGAGCGATTCCGGAGGGCCGGACTTGCGGAGCAGGACGGCGCGCATGCGGCCGCCACTATACCCGAACGCGCAGCCGTTGGGCGGTCCGGAAGACCGCGCGCCACATGGCGGGCGTGAGGACGCCGGTGCTCGTGTTCTGCTGGCTCGGGTGGTAGGAGGCGAGGGCCCAGCCGCCCTCGGGGAGCGCGACCGATTCACCGTGCGCGAAGCGCGGCTTGGGCGAGGGCTCGGGAAGGCCGAGCGAGCGCCGCGCCTTCCAGATCGCCTCGAACCCGATCCTCCCGAGCGCGAGGAGGACGCGGGCCCGTGGGAGCGCCCGGATCTCGCGCTCGAGGTACTCGCGGCAGCGGTCGAGCTCGTCGGACGCCGGCCGGTTGCCGGGCGGCGCGCAGCGCGCCGCCGCGGTGATCCAGACGCCGTCGAGCGCGAGGCCGTCGTCGCGCCCGACCGCCTCGGCGCGATTCGCGAGCCCCTGGCGGTGGAGCTCGCCGTAGAGCCACTCCCCCGAGCGGTCGCCCGTGAACATGCGGCCGGTGCGGTTGCTCCCGTGCGCCCCGGGTGCGAGCCCGACGATCAGGAGCCAGGCGTCGGGATCGCCGAAGCCGGGAACCGGCCGCCCCCAGTACTCCTGGTCTCGATACGCCGCCCGCTTCTCCCGCGCGACCTCGCGGCAGTAGGCGCGGAGGCGCGGGCAGCGCTCGCAGGCGATCACGTCCGAGGCGATCCGCCGCATCGTCGCGTTGTGGCGAAGGGGAGCCATCTGGGTCAAGATGATACCCGGACCGGATCGCGGAGGGACGGATGAACCTGATCGACCACTTCCAATGCACGTGGGACGCGCGCGAGCGGATGCTCGACGCGTGCGAATCGCTCACCGCCGAGGAGTGGGCGCGCGAATTCCCCTTCTCGTGGAGGTCGATCCGGAACCTCGTCGCGCACATCGTCGAGGTCGAGGACTCGTGGATTCGCGCCGACGTCGAGGGGAACCCCTGGGAGAGCCCATCGCGCGAGGAGGTCGTGCGCCGCTTCGCCACCCCGGCCCTGGCCCGCGCGCGCGGACGCGAGGTCGCGGCGCACACGCGGCAGGTGCTCGAGCGGTTCGTCCCCGCCCGCCTCGCGGAGCGCCGCGGCGCCACCGACCGCGACGGGGCGGCGGCGGAGTTCACCGTGGAGCAGATCCTCACCCACGTCTACACGCACGAGCTCCGCCACCAGGGCCAGCTCCAAGCCATGTTCCGCCTCCTGGGGCGCGAGAAGGCCCCCAACCTGGACTGGATCTGACGCGACGGCACGCCGTTGGGCGACTTCGGGCTACCACCAACGGCTCCTTGAACATTCCCCCGCCGAGAGGCGAGAATGAGGTCCCGGTCGAGGAGGCCGGACGAACCCACACATGCACCCATTCACGCCGCTCCTAACCACCTTCCTCCCCGTCCTATATGCGCTCAGCGTAGCGGGTTACGTGCGCATCTACGTCGCGGAGCCGGGCACGTCGGAGGGATCGACGAGCCAGCGCTGGGGACCGATGCTCCTCCGGGCGGCGGTGGTGGTCCACATCCTCTACCTGACCACTCGGGGATTCACCGAGGGGCATCTGCCCCTCGCCTCGGTCTACGACTTCCTGTCGGCCACGGGGCTCGCGCTCGCGGCGGCCTACCTGTACGTGGAGACGCGGGGAGGGATCCGGACGACCGGCGTCTTCGTCCTGCCGTTCGTCTTCTTCCTCCAGGTCGTCTCCTCGGCGTATGGGCAAGGGGCCGGGATCCTGAAGCCGCGCATCCAGCCGATCTGGTTCGAGCTCCACACCCTGACCGCGGTCCTGGGCTACGGCGCCTTCACGGTCTCGGCGATCTACGGGATCCTCTTCCTCCTCCTCTACCACGACATCAAGGCGAACCGACTCTCCTTCTTCTACCGCCGGATGCCGCCCCTCGAGACCCTGGGCCGGATGAACGTCAGCGCCGCGAGCGCGGGGCTGGCGCTTCTCGGGCTCGCGATCTGCATGGGGGTCGGCTGGGCGCGTCTCGCCGGCGTCCATCTGCTCGCCGACCCCAAGACCTGGCTCACGATCGCGGCGTGGATGGTGCTCGCCTTCTCGGTGCTCGCCTACCACCGGCTCGGCTGGAGGGGGCCGCTCGCGGTCTACGCGCTCCTCGCGGGGTTCTCGACGCTCATCCTCTCGCGATTCGCCGTCGACCTCTTCTTCCACTCGTTCCACACGTTCCGGTGATCGCCGTGATCCCGAACGCCGACGCGCTCGATCTCTTCTGCGTGGGTTTGAACCACGAGACCTCCCCGCTCGAGGTGCGCGACGCGCTCGTCCTGAACGACGAGGAGGTGGCCCTCGCGATCCGAGCCCTCCGCGAGCGCGGCGGCGCCTCCGAGGCGATGGTCATCTCGACGTGCAACCGCACGGAGGTCTACGCGCGCGGCGCGACGGTGGAGAACCCGCACGCGTTCGTCGCCGAGATCCTGCGCGAGATCAAGGGGACCGACCTGACCGGCCGGGATGCGAGATTCCTCTACACCTACCGCGAGCCCGACTCGGTGCGCCACCTCTTCCGGGTCGCCTGCGGCCTCGATTCCCAGGTGCTGGGCGAGCCGCAGATCACCGGCCAGGTGAAGGACGCGCTCTCGCTGGCCGGGCGGCTCGGCGGCTCCGGACCGGTGATCGAACGGCTCCTCGACGCCGCCCTCCGCGCCTCGAAGCGCGCGCGCACCGAGACGGGCATCGGCCGGGGGCCGATCTCGAGCGCGTACGCCGGCGTGAGCCTGGCCTCCAAGGTGCTCGGCGGGCTCGCCGACAAGCGCGTGCTCGTGATCGGCGCCGGCGAGATGGCGGGGCTCGCGGCCCGCCACTTCGTGGACGCGGGCGTCACGCGGTTCATGGTCGCGAACCGGAGCCGCGAACGCGGCGAGGCGTTCGGGGCCACGATCTCGGCGCGCGTCGTCTCCCTCGAGGCGCTTCCGGTGGTGCTCCCGGGCGCCGACATCGTCGTGGCGGCGACCTCCGCGCCCGACTGCGTGGTAACCGACGCGACGGTCCGGAACGCGATGAAGATCCGGAAGAACCGTCCGCTCCTCTTCCTCGATCTGGCGGTGCCGCGCGACGTCGACCCGCTGGTCGCGCGGCTCCCGAACGTCTTCCTCCACGACCTCGACGCCCTCGGCGTGCTCGTGGCGCAGAGCCTGGCGCAGCGCCGCGCCGAGATCCCGAAGGTGGAGGCGATCATCGAGGTGGAAGTCTCGCGTTTCCTGCGCTGGCACCGTTCGCTCGCCGTGAAGCCGACCGTGACCGCGTTCCGCGGCCACTTCGAGCGGATCGCGCGGGAGGAGATGGCGCGCCACAAGGGGCGCTTCCGCGAGCAGGACCAGGCCGCGCTCGAGGCCCTCGTGCACGGCATCGTGCAGAAGCTGCTCCACCACCCGACGACGCGCCTCACGCGGGCCGATCAGGACGGCCGCGACGGGATCGCGCGGATCGACGCGGTGCGCGACCTGTTCGGCATCGACCCGGAGGAGGAGGACCCGAATGCGAATCGGTAGCCGCGGGAGCGCCCTCGCGCTCGCGCAGAGCACCCACGTCCGCTCGCTCCTTCCAGGAAGCGTCGAGGCGCACGAGCTCGAGATCATCGAGACCTCGGGCGACCGGAATCCGATGGCCTCTCTCCAGCGGATCGGGGGGAAGGGCGTCTTCACGAAGGAGATCGAGGAGGCGCTCCTCCTGGGACGGATCGACCTGGCGGTCCATTCGCTCAAGGACCTGCCGACGGACGTCACGCCGGGGCTCGTGGTCGCGGCGCTCCTCCCCCGGGAGGATCCGCGGGACGCGCTCATCTCGAGAGGCGGGGCCGCGCTCTCCGGCCTTCCGTCGGCCGCGCGCGTCGGCACGTCGTCGCTCCGCCGACGCTCGCAGCTCCTCGCCAGACGGCCCGACCTCGCGGTCTCGGACATGCGGGGCAACGTTCCGACGCGCCTCGCGCGCCTCGAAGAGGGGCGGTTCGACGCGATCGTGGTCGCCGCGGCCGGCCTGAACCGGCTCGGCCTCTCCGACCGGATCACCGAGCGCCTCGAAGAATCGGTGATGCTCCCCGCTCCGGGCCAGGGAGTCCTCGCGATCCAGATCCGGGAAGGGGACGAGCGGACGGCCGAGGCGGTCCGCGCGCTCCACCACGCGCCGTCGGCGTCCGAGGCGATCGCGGAACGCGCGATGCTCGCGGGCCTGGGCGGAGGCTGCCTCGTTCCGGTCGGAGCGCGGGCGCGCGCCCGCGGGGACCGCATGACGCTCGACGGATTCGTCGGGCATCCGTCGGGCCGCCCGTTCGTCCGGCTGGCGGCCGAGGGACCGGTCGAGGCGCCGGAGGCGCTCGGCCGCTCGCTCGCCACGGCGCTCCTGGCGCAGGGCGCGCGCGAGATCCTGAACGAGGTGCGCAGCGACGAGGTCTTCCCGTGAGCGACGCCCGCCCGCTGCTCGTCATCGCGCGGCACGATCCGGCCGACGCCTCCCTCGCCCGCGAGGCCGAGGCCCGCGGGATCGAGGTCTTCCGGGTCGCGCTGTTCGAGACGCGCCCCGGCGCGCAGGTCGAGGCGTTCGACGAATGGCTCGACGCGCCGGCGCCGGGCTCCGCCATCGCCTGGACGAGCCGGCGCGCGGCGTCCGTCCTCGCCGCCATCGACTCCCCCGAGCGTCGCGAATCGCTCCGCCGGCTCCCGCTCTTCGCCGTCGGCCAGGAGAGCGCCGGGCCCCTCGCCGACGCCGGCTTCGCGGTCGAGACGCCGAAGTCGGGCCTCGGCGCGGCGCATCTCGCCGCGCACGTGATCGACCGGGCCCCCGCGCTGGGCGTTCGCCGCGTCGCCTTCCTCCACGGCGATCGCGCGCTCCCCGATCTTCCCGAGGCGCTCGCGCGGGCGGGGCTCCCGGTGATGCGATTCGAGGTCTACCGCACGGTCTTCCGCACGGCCGACGTGACGCCGCTCGTGAACGCCGTGGCGGAAGAGCGGCCCTGCGCGCTGGTCGCCATGAGCCCGTCCGGGATCGCGGGCCTCGAGCGGCTCCTCTCCTCCGACGCGCAGGCGAGGCTCCACGCCGACGCGATCGCGATCGCGCGCGGGGGGACGACGTACCAGGCGCTCCTCCGCTGGGGCTACGCCCAGGCGGTCCGTCCGATGGGGGACGCGTGCGCTTCCTTCGACGCGTTCGTGCTCGACACGCTACAATCGTTCGCGAGGAACACGCGATGACCTTCCCGACCACGCGGCTACGCCGGCTCAGGGCCACCCCCGCGCTCCGCGCCATGGCGCGCGAGACGACGCTCGATCCGGGCGATCTCGTGGCGCCGCTCTTCGTCTGCCACGGCGAGAAGGTGCGACGCCCGATCGGCTCGATGCCGGGGCACGCGCAGCTCTCGGTGGACGAGGCGGCGCGCGAGGCGGAGGCGCTGGCGCGCCTCGGCGTCGGCGGCGTGATCCTCTTCGGCATCCCGGAGTCCAAGGGGCCCGAGGGCCACGAGGCGTACGCCCAGGACGGCATCGTGCCGCGGGCGCTTCGGGCGCTCAAGAAGGCGACGCCCGACCTCCTCCTCTGGGCCGACGTCTGCCTCTGCGAGTACACCGACCACGGACACTGCGGCATCCTGACCGGCGACCGCGTCGACAACGACCGCACGCTGCCGCTTCTCGCGCGGGCGGCCGTGGCCTACGCCGCCGCCGGGGCCGACCTGATCGCGCCGAGCGACATGATGGACGGACGCGTCGGCGCCATTCGCCGCGCGCTCGACGAGGCGGGCAAGACCGAGACGCCGATCGTCGCCTATTCGGCGAAGTACGCGAGCGCCTTCTACGGGCCGTTCCGGGAGGCCGCGGAATCGGCCCCCCAGTTCGGGGACCGCCGCGGCTACCAGATGGATCCCGCCAACGGCGACGAGGCGCTGCGCGAGGTCGCGCTCGATCTCGAGGAGGGGGCCGACATGGTCATAGTGAAGCCGGCGCTCCCCTATCTCGACGTGATCCGGCGCGTGAAGGAGCGCTTCCAGGTCCCGGTCGCGGCGTACAACGTCTCGGGCGAGTTCTCGATGATCCGGGCCGCCGCCGAGCGCGGCTGGCTCGACGGCGAGCGCGCCGCGCTCGAGGCGCTGACGTCGATCCGCCGCGCCGGTGCCGACGTGATCCTGACCTACCACGCGAAGGAGGTCGCTCCGCTCCTGGGGCGGAACCGGCCATGAAGGAGACGCGCACGCTTCCCAAGACCACGCAGAGCGAGATCCTGATGCGCCGCGCGCAGGCGCTCTTTCCCGGAGGCGTGAACTCGCCGGTGCGCGCCTTCCGCGCCGTCGGCGGCACGCCGCGGTTCATCGCGTCGGCGGAGGGCGCGACGCTGGTCGACGTGGACGGCAACCGCCTCCTCGACTACGTGCTCGGCTGGGGTCCGCTCCTCCTGGGCCACGCCCATCCCGACGTGGTGGCCGCGATCGAGCGCCAGGCGCGCGCGGGGACGCTCTACGGCGCGAGCACGCGTCTCGAGATCGAGCTGGCGGAGCGGACGCGCCGCTTCTACCCCGCCGCCGAGCGGATCCGGTTCGTCTCGACCGGGACGGAGGCGACGATGAGCGCCCTCCGCGTCGCGCGCGCGGCGACGCGGCGGAGCGCCTACGTGAAGCTGGACGGCTGCTATCACGGGCACGCCGACCCGTTCCTGATCAAGGCGGGGTCCGGCCTGGCCACCTTCGGCACCCCCGACTCCCCGGGCGTTCCCGACTCGGCGGCGCGCGAGGCGCGGATCGCGTCGTTCAACGATCTGGGGTCGGTGGCCGAGCATTTCGAGCGCGAGCCCGCGGGGATCGCGGCGGTGATCGTCGAGCCGGTGGTCGGGAACTACGGCGTCCTGCCCCCCGAGGCCGGATTCCTCCCCGGGCTCCGCGACCTCTGCGACCGCCACGGCGCCGTCCTGATCTTCGACGAGGTGATGACCGGCTTCCGCGTCTCGGGTGGCGGCGCGGCCGAACGCTACGGCGTTCGCCCCGACCTCGTCGCGCTCGGCAAGGTGATCGGCGGCGGGCTCCCCGTGGCGGCCTTCGGCGGGAGCGCGGACCTCATGGCGCTGGTCGCCCCGGAAGGGCCGGTCTACCAGGCCGGCACCTATTCCGGAAACCCGCTCGCCATGGCGGCGGGCGTCGCGACGCTCGCGGCCCTCGAGCGGGACCCCGACTTCTTCCGCCGCGTCGAGGCGCGCACCGCGCTCCTCGCGGCGGGGTTGCGCGAGATCCTCGGGCGGCGGAAGGTCTCGGGCACGGTGAACGCGGTCGGATCGATGTGGACGCTCTTCTTCGGTCCCGCGCGCGTCGCCACCATGGCGGACGTGCGGTCGGCGGATCGGGAGCGCTACGCGCGCTTCTTCCACGGGATGCTCGAGCGAGGGATCGCGCTTCCCCCTTCGGCGTTCGAGAGCGCGTTCCTTTCGGGCGCGCACGACGAATCGGAGATCGACCGGACGCTCGAGGCGGCCGACGAGACCCTGGGAGCCCTGACATGACGCAAGGACCGTCGCTCGCCCCCGCGTTCAGCTTCCTGCGCGCCTGTCGCGGCGAGCCGATCGCCGAGACGCCGATCTGGATCATGCGACAGGCGGGGCGCTACCTTCCCGAGTACCGCGCGCTGAGGGAGAAGCATTCCTTCCTCGACGTCTGCCGCGAGCCCGCGCTCTGCGCCGAGGTGACCGCGCAGCCGATCGAGCGGTTCGGTTTCGACGCGGCGATCCTCTTTTCGGACATCCTGATCCCGGTGATCGGCATGGGCGTGCCGATCACGTTCGACCCGGGCCCGAAGCTCGGCTTCACGATCGAGCGGCGCGAGGACGTCTCGAAGCTCCGCTGGGAGGGAGCCGCCGCGGCGACGCCGCACGTGAAACCGGTGATCCGCGCGGTGCGCGAGCGGCTGGCCGGCCGCGTGCCGCTCATCGGCTTCGCCGGCGCGCCGTTCACGATCGCCTCCTACCTGATCGATCGCGGCGGGAAGGATCTCCTGAAGACCCGGTCGTTCCTCTCGCACGACCCGGAGTGGTTCGCGCGCCTCCTCGAGGTCATCGCCGACGCCACCGTCGACTACCTGAAGGCGCAGATCGCGGCGGGCGTCGACGCGGTCATGCTCTTCGACACGCAGGCCGGCTGGCTCCCGCCCGCCGAGTTCGCGCGGACGGCCGCGGCGATCGCCGACCGCGTGGTGCGCGCGCTGCCGCAGGGGACGCCGACCATCTACTTCGCCCTCGCGCCGGCGGTCGGGCACCTGGAGGGGCTCCGTCAGATCCACGCCGACGTCTTCGGCCTCGACTACCGCGTCTCGATCAGCCAGGCGCGGGCCATCCTGGGCGCCTCCCACGGCGTGCAGGGAAATCTCGATCCGGCGGTGCTCGTCGGCCAGCCCGAGGAAATCGTGGTGCGGGCCGAGTCGATCCTCCGCGAGAACGCGGGGCGCCCCGGATTCATCTTCAACCTCGGACACGGAATCTGGCCGGACACGCCGATCGACAACGTGAAGCTCCTGGTCCAGACCGTGAAACGATTCCGCACGACCGCGGGGAGCCTGCCATGAACGAATCGTCGTCACCGTTGAAAGGCGCGGCGCTGACCGCGGAGCTCCTCGCGAAGTACGACCGGCCGGGTCCTCGCTACACGTCGTACCCCACGGCGGTCGAGTTCCACGAGGGGTTCGACGCGCACCGCTACCTGGCCAAGCTCGACGAGGCCGCGGCGAAGCCCGAGGAGCCACTCTCGCTCTACGTCCACCTGCCGTTCTGCCGCGAGCGGTGCTCCTTCTGCGGCTGCAACGTGATCATCACGCAGAAGCCGGGGGTGGCCGACGCCTACCTCGACGACCTGGAGCGCGAGGTGAACCTCGTCGCCGACCGGCTCAAGGGCCGGACGCGCCTCGTCCAGTACCACTGGGGCGGCGGCACGCCGACCTACCTGAGCCTCGACCAGATGCGCCGCGTCTGGAAGATGATCGCCGAGCGATTCAAGCTCGCGCCCGACGCCGAGGTGGCGATCGAGGTCGACCCGCGCGTGACGACCCGGCGCCAGGCGGAGCTGCTCCAGGATCTCGGGTTCAACCGGATCTCGATGGGCGTCCAGGACTTCGATTCCGACGTCCAGGAGGCCGTGAACCGGTACCAGACGTTCAACCAGACGCGCGACCTGCATCTCTACCTGCGCGAGCTGGGCTTCACGTCGATCAACTTCGACTTCATCTACGGGCTCCCGCACCAGTCGCCCGAGACGTTCCGGAAGACGATCGAGCTGGCGCTCGAGCTGCGCCCCGACCGCGTCGCCGTCTATTCGTACGCGTTCGTGCCGTGGATCAAGGCGCACCAAAAGGCGATCCGGATCGAGGATCTGCCCCCGCGTGACGTCAAGCTCCGGCTCTTCGGGATCGCGCACGAGCTCTTCACCGGCGCGGGCTACCAGATGATCGGGATGGACCACTTCGCGCTCCGGGACGACTCGCTCGCGGTCGCCGCGCGCGAGCGGACGCTCTTCCGGAACTTCATGGGCTACACGACGCACCCGGCGCGGGACTACATCGGGTTCGGCGTCTCCTCGATCGGGGATCTCGGCGGCGCGTTCGCCCAGAATACGAAGAAGCTGAACCGCTATCGGGACGCGCTCGACCAGGGGCTGCCGCCCATCGAGCGCGGCTTCGAGCGGAGCCGGGACGACGAGGTCCGCCGCGACGTGATCCAGGATCTCATGTGCAACTTCCACCTCGACATCCGCTCCATCGAGAAGCGCTACGGGATCGACTTCGCGACCTACTTCGCCGGATCGCTCGCGGAGCTGGACGAGGGCCCGGTGCGCCACGGCTTCGTGCGGCGCGACGCGAAGGAGATCGACGTGACCGAGGCGGGGCGCCTCTTCGTCCGGAACGTCTGCATGGCGTTCGACGCCTATCAGAAGGAGAAGGAGGGCGGGGAGAAGCCGATCTTCTCGCGCACCGTTTGAAGACCGGAATCCTCCTCCTGAACCTCGGCGGCCCCGACACGCTCGGCGCGGTCCGCCCGTTCCTGACCCGCCTCTTCAGCGACCGGGAGATCATCCAGCTCCCCGGCGGCCCGGTCGGCCAGTGGTTCATCGGCCGGATGATCGCCGCCGCGCGCACGAAGGAGGTGCAGGAGAACTACCGCCGGATCGGCGGCGGGTCCCCGATCGTCCGCTGGAGCACTCTCCAGGGCGAGGGAATGGCGGAGCGCCTTCGGGCGCGCGGGCACGACGTCGAGTTCGCGCTCTGCATGCGCTACTGGAACCCCGACACCGAGGCCGCGCTCGACCGCCTCGAATCCCTCGACTGCGACCGGCTCCTCTCCTTCACGCTCTATCCCCACTACTCGATGGCGACCACGGGATCGAGCGTGGCGGAGCTCCTCCGCGTGATGAAGCACCGGAAGACGAGGCTCCCACTCGCGCGGATCGACGAGTGGTACGACCATCCCGCATACCTCGACGCGCTGGCGGCCCGGATCCGGGACGCGCTCGCGGGGTTCCCGGCGGGCGCGACCCCGACGCTCCTCTTCTCGGCGCACGGGCTCCCGAAACACTTCATCGACGACGGCGATCCCTACGTCCGCCACATCGAGGTCACGCGCCAGGGGCTCCTCGCGCGGCTCCCGTCCCTCCCGCACGTGCTCGCGTATCAGAGCCGCGTCGGACCGGTCGAGTGGATCGGCCCGAGCACCGACCAGATGATCGACCGGCTCGCGCGCGACGGCGTGAAGGACGTCTGCGCGGTGCCGATCTCCTTCGTCTCCGACCACATCGAGACGCTCTACGAAGTGGACATGCTCTACGGCGACCAGGCCCGGAAAGCCGGCATCGTGAACTTCCGCCGCCCCGAGGGGCTGAACGACTATCCGCCCTTCCTCGACGCGCTCGCCGCGATCGTCGAGCCCGCATTGACGGCGCCGCGACGTGCGGTCCTCGGCGCCACCGCCTGACCCGACCGAATCCCGGGCCGAAATCCGGAGGCTACCGATGGCGAATTCCCGACGCGAATCGATCCACCGAAGTGTTCTGCTGGTCGCCCTGACCCCCTGTTTCGTGTCGTGCGGCACCCTGTTCGATCCCGTGCCCTATCACCACGCTCCCGTGGGACCGTCCGCGCCCGGCATCGCGGGTCCGCGCTACGCGGCCTTCCTCCGGGGGCAGGCGGACTCGGTGGAGTTCCGGGCGCAGGACGCGAACGGGGACGCCGTCGACTCGGTCGCCTCCGATCTGGCGGCGCTCCCGCCGGGAAACGACGCGACCTTCACGTCGGTCCCGGTCTCCGGAAGCGGTGCGCTCCAGTGCACGCTCCGCTGGACGGCCCGGACGACGGACACGGGGATCTATCCCGTGATCTTCACCGCGATCAACGGCCTGACCGGACCCCCCGACACGATCTGGATCTACACGATCGATCATCCAGCGGACGTCGTCCCCGCGGTGAGCTGCCCGGATTCGCTGCATCTCCTGGCGGGGGTGCCCCGGACCTTCTCGGTGAGCGCGGACGATCCGGACGGCGATCCCGTCTTCCTGTTCGAGCCCACGGCGCCGCTCGGGGGCAGCACGCTGCAGCCGCTCAATCTCCTCTCGTGGGATCCGACGGTCGCCGGATCCCACGCCGACGGGGCGCTCACGCTCCGCGCCAATCGCCCGGGGACGTTCTCCGTGACGTTCACGGCGATCAACGCGGGGCACGGATTCGGCACCACGACGCTCTACGTGAGCGAGCCCTGAGGATTCGGCCATGCGGGTCGTGATCGTGGGAGCCGGCGTGGCGGGCCTCGCCACGGCGTGGATGATCCGCCAGGAGGCCGCGCGCCGCGCGCGCGACGTCGCGATCACCGTCCTCGAGGCCGGGCCCCGCCCCGGCGGCCGCATCCGCACCACCGAGGAGGACGGCTACCTGATCGAGTGGGCGGCGAACGGGATCCAGGGGACGGACGGCGCCGCGTGGCGCCTCGCGGAGGCGGTCGGGCTGGCCGACGAGCGCGTGATCGCGCGGCCCGACGCGGCGCGCCGCTACATCGCGCACGGCGGCCGGCTCCATCTCCTCCCGCTCTCGCCCGCCGCCCTCTTCGGCTTCCGCGCCATCTCCCCCTGGGCCCGGCTCCGCGTCGCCCTCGAGCCCTTCTACGCGCGGCGCGTCGCGCGGGAGGAGAGCGTCCACGACTATGCGGCGCGCCACATCGGCGAGCAGGCCTCGCGCGTTCTGATCGGGAGCGCGGTGCGCGGCATCTTCGCCGGAGACGCGAAGCGCCTCTCGGTCGACGCGGCCTTCCCCCTGATGCGCCGGATGGAGCGCGACCACCGCTCCCTCGTCGTCGCGATGATGAAGCGGCGGAAGCAGGGGGGCGGCGGTCCGGGCGGACGCGCGCTCTGGAGCCTCCGCCACGGGATCGAGTCCTTGACCGGGGCCCTGGCGCGGTCGCTCGGCGCGGCCGTCCGGACCGGAGCGCCGGCGCTCACGCTGTCGCGCGGGGGCGAATGGAGCGGCGGCGGCGTCTACACGCTCCGGCTGGCGAGCGGCGAGCGGATCCCGGCGGACGCGGTCGTCCTGGCGACTCCGGCGCGCGCCGCCGCCGCGCTCCTCCGCGAGCTCGATCCCGAGCTGGCGCGCCGGGTCGGCACGATCGAGCCGGCCGGCCTCGCGGTCGTGGGCCTCGCGATGAAGCCCGAGTCCTTTCGCGCCGCGCCCGACGGCTACGGCTACCTCGTCTCCCCGGACGAGCCGCTCGACATCCTGGGCGCGCTCTTCGAGTCGAACCTCTTCCCCGGCCGCGCGCCCGAGGGGCGCGTGCTCGTCCGCGTGATGATCGGCGGCGCCGAGCGCCCGGAGCTGGTCACGCGGAGCGACGCCGACCTGATCGGCCTCGCGATGAGGGCGCTCGACAAGACGCACGGGCTCGCGAGCGGCCCGGAGCGAACGTGGGTGATCCGGCAGGAGGCGGCCATCTCGCAGTACCCGGTCGGGCACGTCGCCCTGCTCCAAGAGTTGGACCGGGGGACCGCGGCCCTCCCCGGGCTCCACCTGACGGGGAATCCCTACCGCGGCGTCTCGGTGGCGTCGCTCATCGAAGACGCCGAGCGCACGGCGACACGGGTGCTCGGCGCGAACGGGGGCTAGCGGCGGGGAGCGCGGTCAGTCGCCGCGCCGCTCGCCTCCGTCGGGTCCGTAGAACAGGACCCAGACCGCGAAGTCGTCGGAGAAGTTCTCGAAGCGATGCTCCACGCCGGCCGCCACGAAGAGGAAGTCTCCGGGCGTGACGTGCGCGCGCACGCCGTCCCGCATGAAGGTCCCCGTCCCCGAGATCACCACGTAGACCTCGTCCTGCGCGTGCGGCGTCTGCGCGTCGGCGCCCTGGGGCGCGTAGATCTCCACCTCGAGCGTGCCGTGCTGGAAGACCTTCGCGAAGCGCTCGCCTTCCGGTCCGGGAAGCTTCGCGAGCGCCTCGGCGGCGGTGACGCGCATTCGATCGTCGAAGCGGCTCGTGGTCATTTCATCTCCCCCCGTATTCGCACCGGGCCTCGCACGTCTCGTGGATCACGAGGCGGTCGAGGGACGGCAGGGACGGCTTCAACCGCTCCCAGATCCACGCCGCCAGGTTCTCCGACGTGGGGTTCTCGAGACCTTCGACCTCGTTCAGGTGGTAGTGGTCGAGACGGCGGCGGATCGGCTCCACCGCGTCCCGGATCACGGCGTAGTCGAGGAACCAGCCCGTCGCGGGATCGACCTCCCCCTCGACGGTCACCTCCACCTTGAACGAATGGCCGTGGAGGCGGCGGCACTTGTGCCCCTCCGGCGCGCGCGGCAGGAGATGCGCCGCCTCGAACGTGAAGTCGCGGGTCAGCCGGACGACCATGGTCAATGCATCCCCACCGTCTTGTGCGTCTGTGGAATCAGTCGCGCGTCGGGATAGCGGCCCCAGGGCCACCAGTCGAACACGCGCCTCCCGTCTCCGGCGCCGTGTTCCGGCTGGAGCACCACCACGCCGCGGTACCGCACGGCGTCCAGGATCGCGACCGCGTCCCGCACGTCCCCCTCCGTCTGGATCACGAATTTGAGCTGGCGGCGCGGCTCGGGGATCGCGTCGACCAGCCGGCCGACCGACGGCGCCTGCGCCGTGACCGGATCCCCCTCGAACGTCTCGGCGCTCGCCCCCTTGGGGGAGATCGTCCAGAAGTCGATCCGGTCGAGCAGCTCCTCCACGACGCGGGCGCCGCTCGTCTCGATCGAGGTCCACCACCCGGCCGCGCGGACCGCCTCGAGGAGCCAGACGAGCGAGTCCTTGGGCGCGATCACCGGCTCCCCCCCGGTCAGGCAGAGGCGCCGCACCCCGGGCTCGGCCAGGATCCGGTCCCGGACGGCCTCCGGGGTCATCGTCTCGAATCGCCCGACCCCGCTCGTGGTCAGCGCCTCCGGCTGGTCGCACCAGACGCAGCGGAGCGGACAGCCGTAGAACCGGACGAAGAGCGTCCGCTCCCCGACGTGCACCCCCTCCCCCTGGACCGAGAGGAAGATCTCGTTGACCCGAAACGCGGGAAGCGCACCCATCGCTCCATGATACCGGGTTTGGCGCGGGGATGGGGCTTCCGGACGGGCGGGACGTGCCGGTTGACCTTCCCGCCGCGACGCTCGTATCATTCCACGGCGAATCTCCGGGGCGCGGGAGGCGTCGCCGGGACGAACGGGACGGAGGCTTCGGGACCCATGGCGAAGGCGAACTACGGCGATCTGCCCATCAACCACGACGACGAGCCGATCCGGCTCTTCAAGTCGGACTATCTGGAATTCTTCACGCACATCCATCCGGCGGTCGTGCTCCTCCTCTTCGCCCCGGTGGTGATCTACTTCCTCGCCCGGGGCCTGGCCGACCGCGCCGGCGGCCCGCTCTGGCCGGTGGCGGCCGCGTTCGTCGCCGGGCTCCTCGTCTGGTCGTTCACCGAATACGTCCTCCATCGCTACCTCTTCCACTACGAGCCGACCCACCCGACCCTCAAGTGGATCTGGTACCTGATCCACGGCGTCCACCACGAGCAGCCGCAGTGCAAGACGCGCCTCGTCATGCCGCCGATCCTGAGCATCCCGCTCGCCTTCTTCTTCTACGGGCTCTTCACGCTCGTCATCGGCCGGCTGATCGGCGCCCCGCTCTGGGTCGCGCCCGTCTACGCGGGGTTCGTGACCGGCTACCTGATGTACGACATGCTCCACTACGCCGAGCACCATCTCTCGATGAAGTGGGGATTCCTCAAATACGTCAAGCGCTACCACCTGCTCCACCACTTCAAGACACCGGACGACCGATTCGGCGTGAGCTCCCCGCTGTGGGACGTCGTCTTCCGCACCAAGCCGAAGGATTCGTGAGCCGCCGCCCGGCGGTGCGGGCGCGCGGGTCCCGGACGTCGTGGCATTGATCGCGGGAATCATCGGCCGGATCCGACGGATGGTCGAGACCGTCCAGGACTTTTCGCTCTTCTCGGCCGCCGCCATCCGCGCCGCCTTCACCCTTCCCTACTACGGGCGCGAGCTGATGAACCAGCTCCACTTCGCCGCGATCGGCTCGCTCCTGATCGTGGTCATCTCCTCCGCCGTCGCCGGGCAGGCGTTGGCGATCCAGCTCGCGCGCGAGCTGGCCAACACGGGCGCGAAGACCGAGCTGGGGCACTTCATGGTGATCTCGGTCGTGCGCGCGCTGGGGCCGGTCCTGACCGGGATGGTGGTCGCGTCGCGGATGTCCGCGGGCATCACGGCGGAGCTGGGCGCCATGCGCTCGAGCGACCAGATCGACGCGCTCGTCGCGTTCGGCTCCGATCCGATGAAGCGGCTCGTCGTGCCGCGGATCATCGCGCTCCTCGTGGCGCTCCCCGCGCTGACCATCGTCGGCGACGCGCTCGCGGTCATCGGGGGCGGGTTCGTCGGAACGCAGTACCACCTCCCCATGGAGGCCTACTACCTCGGCGTGTTCAAGTACCTGACGCCGAAGAACATCCTGGTCGGCATGATCAAGCCGTTCCTCTTCGCCGTCCTGATCGCCGTGGTCGCCTGCTGGCGGGGCTTCACGTCGGAGGGGGGGGCGAAGGGCGTCGGCGTCTCGACGACGCAGTCGGTGGTCGCCTCGTCGGTCGGCATCCTCGTGACCGACGGCATCTGCACGCGGCTCGTGTTCCGGATCCTGGGCTGGTAACGCATGATCTCGTTCCGTAACGTCTGGTATTCGATCGAGGGGCACTCGATCCTCGAGGACGTCTCCTTCGACGTGCCGCGGGGGGCGACGACGGTGATCCTCGGCCCGTCGGGCTCGGGCAAGAGCACGGCGCTCCGGCTCCTCCTGGGCCTGGCGCGTCCCGACCGCGGGGCCATCTTCGTGGACGGCGAGGACATCACGCGGGTGGGCGAGGCGCGGATGCGCCAGATCCGCCAGCGGATGGGGATGGTCTTCCAGCAGGGCGCGCTCTTCGACTCGATGACGGTCGGCGAGAACGTGGGATTCGCGCTCCTCGAGCACGAGGAGCCGGCGGAGGACGAGCTGGAGGGGACGATCCGGACCTACCTGACGCTGGTCGGTCTCGACGACAACCTGATCGACCGGATGCCCGACCAGCTCTCCGGCGGGATGCAGCGCCGCGTCGCGATCGCGCGGGCGCTGGCGGCGCGCGACCCGCTCATCCTGCTCTACGACGAGCCGACGACCGGGCTCGATCCCCAGAGCGCCGAGCGGATCACCGACCTGATCGTCCGCCTCCGCGACCAGATGGGAAAGACGGCGATCATGGTCACGCACGACATCGCCGACGCCTTCAAGGTGGCGAACACGATCACCGTCCTGAACGAAGGGCGCGTGGTCTTCCACGGCACGCCGGTCGAGCTGGCCGGGACCGAGTCGCCCTTCATCAGCGAGTTCCTCGCGCCGTTCCGGAAGGCGGTCCAGTCCGCGTCGAGCCGCATCATTCCCGGCGCGCGTCGATCCGCCGCTCCGCCGGGCCCACAATGACGGGAGGCGTCACGTGAAGCGAACGGGGCAGGTCCCCTTCATGAAGCTGCAGGTCGGGATCGTGGTGCTGATCGCGTTCGCGCTCCTGCTCTGGGCCACGTTCCAGTCGGGGAGCTTCCAGGTCGGGCGCGAGGAGAAGATCACGCTCCGCTTCACGAGCGTCGGCGGCCTCGAGGAGGGCGCGATCGTCCGGCTGAACGGCGTGCCCGTCGGCATCGTCCGGGACATCTCGCTTCGGCCGAACGACAACGAGGTCCACGTGACCATCGGCGTCAAGCGCGGCACGCGGGCGCGGCTCCACGCGGGCTCCGACGCCCGCATCACCACGGTCGGGTTCCTCTCCGAGCTCTACGTCGCGCTCGACTCGGGCGACCCGGCCGCGCCCGCGATCACGTCCGACCAACAGATCTCGACCGGGCTCGTCGCCGATCCGCAGCAGATGATGGCGCAGGTGAAGGGGATGGCCGACAGCCTGGACGTGCTCCTCGCCAACCTGAACCGCGCGGGGCGGCGGTTCGCCCAGGGCCAGGGAACGCTCGGCCGCCTCTCCCAGGACGAGAAGCTCTACGACCAGATGGTCACCCTGAGCAAGAACGCGACGACGCTCACCGAGCGGATGGACGCGAGCCAGGCCAAGCTCACGGAGCGGCTCCTCTCGCTCTCCTCCTCGCTCGACAGCCTGAGCTGGCGGATGCAGCACGGGGAGAATTCGGTGTCGCGCCTCCTCAACAGCGACGACCTCTACAACCACCTCGCGTCCACCACCGCGCGCGTCGACTCGGTGCTCGCGGTGCTCCAGTCGGGCAAGGGGACCTTCGGACAGATGCTCTCCGACTCCACCCTCTACGACGACACGAAGGCGCTCATGGGGTCGATGAAGCGGCTGATGAGCGAGATCGAGAAGAACCCGAAGAAGTACCTCAAGTTCAGCATCTTCTAGCGGCGCCCGCTAGAGCCAGCCCGACTCCCGATACCACGCCGCCGTCGCGCGGACGCCCTCGCGAAGTGGAATCGCGGGCTCCCACCCGAGGCGGGAGCGGAGCTTGGCCGAGGTGCAGATCCAGTCCCCCGCCGAGATCTCGCGGAGCTTCTCGCGGCTCAGGTAGGGCGGGCGGCCCGTGATTCCCGAGACGACCTCCGCGAGGAGTGCCCCCGCGGCGAGCGCGAATCCTGGCGGCGTGAACCGCACCGCCCACGTACCCATCGCCTCCTTGAGGAACGCGCCGAACTCCTCGTAGTCGGTCACGTCGGGCGCCGACGCGAAGAAGATCTCCCCGACCGCGCGGTCGTCCGTGAGGAGGAGCCACGAGGCCACGGCCAGATCCTGGGCGTGGATGATCGAGAACCGTCCCCCCGTCCGGAGCACGGGGAGGACGTGGCGCTTCACCGCGACGAACGCGCGGTAGAACGCCGTGTCCCGCGGGCCGTAGACGCCTGGAGGACGCACGGCGACGACCGGGAGCCGGTCGCGGAGGAGCATCGTCAGCTTCTCCGCGCGGAGCTTGCTCTCGCCGTAGGAGGAGACGGGCTGCGGAAGCTGGTTCTCGGCGACGGGGCGGCCATCGGGGCTCGGCCCCGACGCGGCCTGGCTCGAGACGAGGAGAAAGCGCCGGAGGCGGGGACACGCCTCGACCGCGGCGCGGAGGATCGTCTCCGTGCCCTTCACGTTGGCCTCGTGGAATTCCTTCGCCGTCGAGGCGCTCGTCCGACCCGCCGCGTGGACGATCCAGTCGGCGCCGTCCAGCGCGGCCGCCGTCCGCTTCGGGTCCGTGAGCGGCGCCACGACGATCTCCACCGGCTTTCCTTCGAGCCATCGGCGGGGAGAGCGCTCGCGGACCAGGCAGCGGACGCGCGCGCCGCGGCGGATCAGCTCGTCGACGATGTGGCTTCCGACGAACCCCGACGCCCCCGTGACGACGGCGAGCGGGGCGCTCGGGGCGCTCATGGACCGAGCCGCTTCTCGTAGATCCGGTAGACGCCCGTCCGAACGCAGCCGAACCCCAGGATCACCTCGTTCACCGCGTCGTTGTCCTCGAGCGTCCAGCCGACCTCGACCTCGCGGTAGCCGCGCGCGATCGTGGCCCGGGTCAGCTCCTCGACGAGGAGGGCGCCGATCCCCCGCTTCAGATACTCGCGCTTGACGCCGAGGGCCATGAAGCGGCCCTCGCGGAGCCGCGGGAGCGCGAGGAGGAGCCGGACGATGCCGAACGGGAAGAGGCGGCCCTTGAGCGGCGCCAAGGCGACGTTCACGTCGGGAATCACCATCCCGAAGCCGATCGGGCGTCCGTCCACCTCCGCGAAACGGACCAGCTCGGGGACCACCGCGGGCTTGAGCTGCGCCGCCATGTGGTCGATCTCCGCCTCGGTCATCGGAACGAAGCCCCAGTTCCGATCCCACGCGGCGTTGTAGACCTCCTTGATGCGGCCCAGCTCCTCGTCGAAGCGCTTCATCACGAGGGAGCGCACGACGACGTTCTCACGCCGCTTGACGAGGGAGGAGACGCGCGCGAAGGTCGCGGGCGGCTCCCGGGGCACGGCCACGTGGAAGGAGAGCAGGTCCTTCGCCTTCGCGTATCCGGCCGCCTCGATCCAGGCGGCGTACTCGGGCTTGTTGTACGGCATGAGGAGCGCGGGCCGCCGCGCGAATCCATCCACGAGGAGCCCGCACTCGTCGTTGGTGGTGAAGCTCATCGGTCCCCTCGCGACCTCGGCCCCCTTTTCGCGGGCCCAGGCTTCCGCCGCGGCGAGGAGCGACGCGGCCGCCGCTTGCGATTCGGCCTCGAAGAAGCCGAACGTCGCCTGGCGCTCGCCGTGGAAGGAGTCGTAGTTCCGGTCCACCGACGCGCTCACGCGTCCGACGACGCGCCCGGCGTCCTGGGCGAGGAAGTAGGCGGCTTCGGCGTGCTCGAAGTAGGGATTCTTGCCCGGGGAAAGCCGCGCCTTCTCGTCGGAAGGGAGCGGCGCGACCCAGTGCGGGTCGTCCCGGTAGCGTTCGTAGACGTAGTGGATGAAGCGGTCTAGGTCCCGCGGATTCTTGACCGGGACGAGGTCCAACGCGCCCGGCGAGGGGTCAGGACGCCTTGGAGGTCAGCTCGAGTCCGACCTCCTGGTGGATGTCGGCGACGACGCGGAGGATGGTGTCGAGCTGCTCGTCCCGGTGCGTCGCCATGTACGACGTGCGGAGGAGATCCCGGCCCGGCGCGACGGCCGGAACCACGATCGCGTTCACGAAGACGCCGCGGTCGAGGATCTTCCGCCACACGGTCATCGTCTTGATCCGGTCGCCGATGAAGATCGGGATGATCGGCGTCCCGGTGCCCGTCCCCACCTCCAGCCCCTGTGCCTTGAAGCCGTTCCGCATCTTGTCGGAGATGGCGCGGAGCCGGTCGCGCAGCGCGGGCTCCGTCTCGATCAAGTCGAGGGACGCGAGCGCGGCCGCGACGCTCGAGGGGGCCATGCTCGCGCTGAAGATCATCGCCCGCGCGTGGTGCCGCAGGTAGTCCATGACCGCCTTCGGCCCGGCGATGAAGCCGCCGAGCGAGGCGAACGACTTGCTGAACGTGCCCATCACGAGATCGACCTGGCCCTCCACCCCCAGCGCGTCGCACGCCCCGGCGCCGCGGGCGCCCAGGACGCCGATCCCGTGCGCGTCGTCCACCATGAGCCGGGCGTCGTATTCCTTCGCGAGGCGGACGATGTCCGGGAGCGGGGCGATGTCCCCTTCCATGCTGTAGAGGCCGTCCACCACGATCAGCTTGCCCGACTTCGCGGGGACGCCGGAGAGGACCCGCTCGAGGTCGCGGACGTCGTTGTGGCGGAACCGGCGGACCTCGCCGAAGGAGAGGCGCGCGCCGTCCACGATGCAGGCGTGCGCGTCCTTGTCGAGGATGACCACGTCGCCCTTGTCGATGAGCGCCGAGATCGAGCCGAGGTTGGTCAGGTAGCCGGTCGAGTAGACGAGAGCCGCCTCCTGGCGCATGAACTTGGCGAGACGCTCCTCGAGCTGGACGTGCAGCTCCAGCGTACCGTTCAGGAAGCGGGAGCCGTTGTTGGAGGTGCCGAACCGGAGGAGGGCGTCTTCCGCCGCCGCGATCACCTTGGGATGTTTGGTCAGGCCGAGATAGTTGTTCGAGCCGGCCATGATCAGCCGCTTGCCGCCGATCGTGACCTCGGTTCCGTGGTTCTCGGCGATCGGGAGGAAGTAGGGGTAGATGCCGGCGCGCTGCGCCATCCGGTGTTCGGTGAAGGCATTACACTTGTCGAACAGATCCACGAGCACCCTGTGCGTTAGGGAACCGAACGATCGTGCCGCGAGCCGTGATGAGGACGGATCGAAAATGATCCGGCGACGACGATAGCCGTTTCCGTTTTCGGAGTCAATCGCGGAGCCCCCGGAGCCCGGGGGAGGCGGGGCCCGGCGCCGGACCGGCGTCGAAGCTCGTTGGGATCGCGGTGCTTAGCGGACCAGCGTGATCGCCATGGCGCGGGTCCCCTGCGGGAGCGCCAGGCGGACGAAGTAGACCCCGGACCCGCACGGGCGCCCGGCCTGGTCGGCGCCGTCCCAGCGAACCGTGTGCCGTCCCGCGTCGAAGGAGCCGTCGGCGAGCACCCGAACCCGGCGTCCCTGGATGTCGTGGACGGCCAGCGAGACGCGCGAGGGGGCGTCGAGCGAGAACTCGATCGCGGTGCTGGGATTGAACGGATTGGGCCGCGCCGGATAGAGACGCGCCGGAACCGCCGGCGCGCGCGACGGCTCGACGGACGTGCCGAGCGAGGTGACGCGGAACGCGTAGACGTCCGCGGTCGGCCCGTTCCGGAAGTCCTGCCATCCGAACAGCGCGCCGTGGTAGCCGTCCGCGACCGCCGTCGTCAGCGTTCGGGAGCCGGAGGCGGTGGCGATCAGGAGCCCCGGCGTCGCCCAGCGCCGCGTTCCGTTCGGGGCGACCGATTGGGCGTAGATCTGGTCGCCGCCCGATCGGTCGTCGTCCCAAGCGAAGATCGCGCCGCCCTGTTCGTCGCTCACCCCGGTCCTCAGGAACTGCGAGGAGTCGGAGGCGCAGACGGCCACGCCGTCGCCCGGCGCCCAGAGGAGCGCGCCGGCCGAGTCGGCCCGCTGCGCGTAGATGTCCGGCCTCGCGACCCGCGAGTCGGTCCAGGCCACGATGGCGCCCGCCGATCCGTCGGGGATCAGGACCGGAGTCGACTGTTGCCCCGCGGCGTTCGTCATCTGGACGCCGTCCAAGGTCCATCGCGGCGAGCCGTCGGGCTTCAGCCGTTGCGCCCAGACGTTGAAGTCGATCCCGTTCCGCTGGTCCTGCCAGGCCACGAGGAGCCCGAACCGGCCGTCCAAGGCGATGCTCGGGCTCAGCTGGTCGTACGTCGCCGCGCAGACCGGCATCCCGTTGGCCGTCCATCGGGGAGCGCCGCCCGAGTCGAGCGATTGCGCGTAGATGTCGTAGTAGAGGCCGGCCCGCCGATCGCGCCAGACCAGGAAGGCGCCGCCGCGCGGGTCGCCCAGAATGCGAACGTCGGTCTGGCTGCCCGCGAGAACGCAGACGCCGACGCCGTCGGCGGGGGTCCAGAGGCGCGTGCCCGTCGCGCTCAGGCGCTGCGCGTAGACGTCGCTGTCCCCCGACCTGAGGTCGCGCCAGCCGATGATGGCGCCGTTCGCCCCGTCGCTCGTCGCCACCTCGAGCACCTGGCTTCCCGCCGCGGTGCAGACCGGCACGCCGTTCGACGTCCATTGGACGGTGCCGCCCGCGCTCACGCGTTGCGCGTAGATGTCGTAGTTGAGGTCCCTCAGATCCTGCCAGGCGATGATCGCGCCGCCCGCCCCGTCGCTCGTGAGAACCGGCGACTGCTGGTCGGTCGAGTCGGTGCAGACGGCGAGACCGTCGGCGCCCCAGAGCGGCGCGCCCGACATGTCGAGGTGTTGCGCGTAGACGTCGGCGTTTCCGTTGCGGTAGTCCTCCCACACTAAGATAATGCCGCCCAGGCCGTCCGAGATTCCCTGGGCCGACACCTGGTTCATCGCGGCGAGCGAGGCGGGATTGCCGTTCGGAGCCCACGAAGCGAGCGCGCCCGGCGCCGGGCCGAAGGCGACGAGGAGAATCGCGACGAGCCAGGAGAAGCGCGTGGGACCGGAGCGGGGGGACGGTTGGGGCTGGCTCATGTTGTACACGGATCCACTCCGACGAGATGACAAGCCGACGCAGCGCACGGTCGCGGGCTAGATGATGCAGGAAGCGGGCCGCCACGGCAAGCCGGAGGGCGAGCGGAAGATTTACTTAATATATTGATACTACGTCACTTACGTGATAATAATACGGCTCGATCGAGCCACGAAGCGGGTCGGTCCGGAGGGGTCCCGCGAAGTTGGTGGCGGGGACCCGGCCCGGTGAGGAATTCCCCCCAAGCACCGCGAAGCCAAGGAGGCACGACGTGACTTCTCGCTCCCGTCCGACGCGGCGGTGGATCGCCGCCGTCATCCTTTCTCTCCCGTTCGCTCTCGGCGCCGTGCCGGCCTCGGCGACCTTCTCGATCGTCGCCCGCGACTCCACGACCGGCGACATCGGCGTCGCCGTCCAATCGCACTACTTCTCCGTCGGCTCGGTGGTGCCGTGGGCCGAGCCCGGGGTGGGCGCCGTCGCGACCCAATCGCTCGTCGAAGTCGCGTACGGGCCGCGCGGGCTCGACATGATGCGGAGCGGCCGGTCCGCGAAGCAGACGCTCCGGCAATTGCTCGACGACGACAAGTACCGCGAGGTGAGACAGGTCGCGATGGTCGACGCGCGAGGCGAGGTCGCCGCGCACACCGGCGCCAAGTGCATTCCCGACGCCGGAGACACGACCGGCGCGGGCTTCTCCTGCCAGGCGAATCTCATGGCGAACCGGAAGGTGTGGCCGGCGATGGCGCGCGCCTACACGAACGCCAAGGGCGACCTCGCCGACCGCCTGCTCGCCGCGCTCGACGCCGGGCAGAAGGCGGGCGGCGACATTCGGGGAGAGCAATCGGCGGCGATCGTGATCGTGAAGGGGGATCGGTCGAATCGGCCGTGGGCCGACCGCGTCCTCGATCTCCGAGTCGAGGACAACCCGCATCCGATCACCGAGCTTCGCCGTCTCGTCGGGCTCTGGCGCGCCTACAAGAAGAGCGACGAGGGAGACGGATTCGTGACCGAAGGGAAGGTCGAGGAGGCGCTCGCGGCCTACGCCGAGGCGGCGCGCCTCGCGCCGGGAAACGACGAGCTCCTTTTCTGGCAGGCGGCGACGCTCTGGAAGCTGGGCCGTGAGAAGGAGGCCTCGCCGCTCTTCCGGAAGGTCTTCGCCCGGGACCGGCGATGGGTCGCCCTCGTGCCGCGGCTCGTTCCAGCCGATCTCCTGAACGACGACCCGGCGGCCATCAAGCGGATCCAGGCGCTCGCGCCCGGAGGAGCGAGGAAGCGCGCGCGCTGATCCGAACGGCGGCGATTGCATCCGAACTCGCGTGAGGTGAGAATGGAGGGGCCGGTGGGAGCGAGACCCGGCGCCCCTTGGATACTCAATCGCGCCCGGCCCGGCCGGGTCGTCGGAGGACTCATGTCGAATCCCGCCGCACCCGCCCCGTCGAAGGGATCGTCGCCGCTTCCCTACATTCCCGGCCTCGACGGCGTCCCGGCCGCCAAGTCGAGCATCTGCTGGATCGACGGCGAGAAGGGCATCCTCGAGTACCGGGGCCACGCGATCGAGATCCTCGCCGAGAAGAGCACCTTCGAGGAGACGTCCTACCTGCTCCTCTGGAACAAGCTCCCGAACCGCTCCGAGCTGGACAAGTTCACGCGCGACCTCCGCGCCAACCGTGACATCCGGTTCCGGCTGGTCGATCTCCTCAAGTGCCTCCCCGACACGGGGCATCCGATGGAGGCGCTCCAGGCGGCCATCGCCGCCCTCGGGATGTTCTACCCGGACCGCGATCCGATGAAGGTGGAGGACCGCTACAACTCGACCGTCCGGCTGATCGCGAAGGCGCCCACGCTCGTGGCGGCGTACCACCGTCTGAGCCACGGCAAGGACTACATCCCTCCGAAGGAGGACCTGAGCCACGCCTCGAACTTCCTCTACATGCTGACGGGCGAGGAGCCCGAGGCCGACGTGGCCCGCATCATGGACGTCTGCATGATCCTCCACGCCGAGCACTCGATGAACGCCTCGACGTTCGGCGGGCGCGTGACCGCCTCGACGCTCGCGGATCCGTACACGGTGGTGTCGTCGGCGATCGGCGCGCTCACCGGCCCGCTCCACGGTGGCGCCAACGAGCAGGTGATCCACATGCTCCAGCAGATCGGGGACGTCGAGAAGGCGCGCCCCTACGTGGAGGATCTGATCGCGCGGAAGCAGAAGATCATGGGGATCGGCCACCGGATCTACCACGTGAAGGATCCGCGCGCGCTCGTGCTCCAGAAGCTGGCGGCCCAGATGATCGCGAAGGGGGGCGGCGACCCGCTGCTCGCCGTCGCGCAGGAAGTCGAGAAGGTCGTCGCGGAGCACCTGTCGGCGAAGCGCGTCTATCCCAATGTCGACTTCTACTCGGGGGTTCTCTACACGGCGATGGGGCTCCCGCCGCAGCTCTTCACGCCGATGTTCGCGATCGCGCGCGTGACGGGTTGGCTGGCCCACTGGCTGGAGCAGATCCAGGACAACCGGATCTTCCGGCCGGACCAGATCTACACGGGCCAGCACGACGTCCCGTACATCCCGGTCGAAGAGCGGGTCTGACCCGGGCGCCCCGCCGCGCGGCATGTGCACGCTGATCGCCGGCATCGGCGTGCTGGGGCCGGGGACCCTGCTCGTGGCGGCGAACCGCGACGAAGCCCCCGATCGCCCATCCGACGCCCCCGCCGTGCTCCGCGAACGTCCCCGGGTCGTGGGGGGGCGTGACCGGGTCGCGGGCGGCACGTGGCTGGCCGTGCGCGAGGGGCGCTTCGTGACCGCGCTGATGAACCGCCGCGCGACGGCGCCGTCGGGGGAGCCGCCCCGCGCGCCGGCGACGCCGCCTCGCTCGCGCGGGCTCCTCTGTCTCGACGCCGCGGCGGCTCCGCCCTCGATCGACGCCCCCGAGACCCTCGATCCCGGCACCGGCGAACGCTACCCCGCACGGCGGGACGCGGCGCTCCGCGTCATCCAACGCGACGCCTACGGGCCCTGCACGCTGGTCGGGCTGGGCACGAGCGGCGAGGCGTGGGCGATCCGGGTCGGAGACGGCGGGCGGCCCGTGGCGGCGGATCTCGCGCCGGGCTGGCACGTTGTGACGCACGTCGATCCCGACGACGAGGGCGAGCCGCGCACGGCGTGGCTCCTCGGGGAGCTGCGCGGCTACGAGCCGGCGGGAACGGACGAGGCGCTCGATCGACTCGGAGCGCTCCTCCGCGGCCATGGCGACGCGGGCGGCGCGCCGCCCGTCTGCCTCCATCGGGCACGCTTCCCCACCGTGTCGAGCACCCTGCTCTCGCTGGGCGCGGCCGGGCCGCCGCGCTACCTCCACGCTCCCGGCCCGCCGTGCGTCACGACGTACGCCGACTGCTCGGACCTGCTCCGCTAGAGGGCTCGCCGGCGGCGGTCGCGCTTCCCGCGGTCGAACCTCGAAGGCGGCGGAGAGCTCGATCCGGTCGCCGGCCAGCACGCGCCCCTCTCCCGAGGCCTGGAAGGACACGCGCGCCGCGATCGGCGCGGGCCCGAGGAGCGAGTCCGGCGCGACCGTGATCGGAACGGAGATCGAGACGGCGCCGGCGTAGCCCCGTAGCCGCTCGCCGCCGAGGGGGTTCACGGAGCCCTCCGGGAAGCGCATCGCGCCCGGCGCGAGCCCTTCCGCCACGCCGAGCTGGACCGCGGTCGGCTCGGTACCGCCCCGCGGATCGGCGACGACCGAGCCGATCATCCATCCCGGCGCGACCGAGATCCCGATCGTCAGCTCGACGGTCGCTCCGCGCGCGACGGAGCGCGACGGAGCGCCGAGCGTGACGGTGACCGGGCCTTTGGTCGCGCCCGCGAAGAGCGGCTCGCCGCTCATGGTACGCTCCTCCCCACGATGAAGCGGCTCGCGCTCCTCGCCATCTTGGTCGCCCTCCTCGGGAGCGCGGTCGCGCTCTTCGTCGCGCGGCGGCCGGCGCGCGGCCCCGGCCCCGTCCGGACGGTCGTCCTCCACATGAGCGGATACGCCTTCAACGGCACCAACCCGACGCTGTCCTTCCGTCCCGGCGAGCGCGTCCGGTTCCTCCTCCGGAACGAGGAGACGACCCCGATCGTCCACGACTTCCGGATCGTCGGGTTCGACGCCCCCGCCGAGAGCGCGATCGCGCCGGGCGAGACGCGCGCGGTCGCCGTCACGATGCCGGGCGCCGGGCGATACGCGTATACGTGCGCGACGCACCGTGGGATGGGCGGCGCGATCGTCGTGACCGAGGGCGCGCCCCCGGGGCCGTGAGCGCGCCGAGCGCTATTGCCCCGGCTTCGAACCCGCGCCTTCCCGCGTCCCCTTCTCCTCGAGGATGGGCTTCATCGCCCCCGACGCGTCGCTCGTGAGCGCCAGCGTGTACTGATCCTTGGAATCGAGGCGGAACGTCAGGACCTCGGTGACCGCCTTGGTCTTGACCATGGTGGTCCTCGTCAGGACCACAGCGCTGTCGCCGTTCGCGGTTCCGGTGTAGAGGTAGATCGCCGAGGTCGACCCGTCGATCCAGACGCACTGGTACTGCTTCCGGTCGGGATCCCACCCCCAAAGGCTCCGGCCCGCGGCCGGACTTCCACCCGCCTCGAACTGATGATCCCCCTCGAGGTGCATGCCGCCGAGCGTCGATCGGAACGTCACCTTGCTCGGGCCGGTCGATTCCGGCCCCATCGGACCGGCGTAGACGTGCATCGTTCCTGTCCACGATCCGACGAAGCCCTGGAGCGTGCCCATCGCCGGCGGCGGTCCCGACATCTTCGCCGGCGCTTCGGTCTCGACGGCCTCGGTCGACTTGGGCGGCGTCGCCGACTTGGCGTCCTTCTTCGGGGGCGCCTTGTCCACGGCGAACAGGGTGGCGGGCAGGGCGATCGAGAGAGCCGCTGCGAGCAGGATGGAAGGGATGGTCTTCATGAGGGGTTCCTCCTCGGTCCGGGGTGGCGAAGCAGGTTGTGTGAGGGACCCCGATCGTAGCCCCGTCGCGCGGGTCGTTCAACCCGGATCGCGCATGCTACAGTATCCGCTTCCATGGCCCGAACCGAACACGACGCGGCCATCGTGGCGAGCGACCTCGGCAAGTCCTACGGGTCGGTCGCGGCGGTGCGCGGCATCTCCTTCGAAGTGAAGCAGGGCGAGGTCGTCGGATTCCTCGGGCCGAATGGCGCGGGCAAGACGACCACCGTCCGGATGGTGAGCTGCTTCCTGCCGCCGAGCGCGGGCGCCGCGTGGGTGCACGGCATCGACGTGCGCGAACGGCCGCGCGACGTGAAGCGGATGCTCGGCATCTGCCCCCAGGAGGACAACCTCGACCCCGACTTCGACGTGCTGAAGAACCTCCTCGTCTACGGCCGCTATTTCGGGACGCCCGCGTCGGTGATCCGGCGGCGGGCCGAGTCGCTGCTCGAGCTGGTGCAGCTCACGGAGAAGGCGAAGTCGCCGGTCGCCGCCCTCTCCGGAGGGATGAAGCGCCGCCTCATCCTGGCGCGCGCGCTCCTGAACGAGCCGCGCGTCCTGATCCTCGACGAACCGACCACCGGCCTCGATCCTCAGGCGCGCCACCTGATCTGGACGCGCGTCCGGGCGCTCCGCGCCACGGGCGTGACGGTGCTCCTCACGACCCACTACATGGAGGAGGCGGCGCAGCTCTGCGACCGCGTCGTGATCATCGACGAGGGGAGGATCCTGCTCGAGGGGACGCCGGAGGAGCTGGTGCGGCGCGAGGTGGGCCGTACGGTGATCGAGGCGTGGAACGTGGACGCCGAGTTCGCGGCGTTCCTCCGCGACATGCCGGGGCGGCTCGAGGAGGTCGGCGACCGCCTCTACTTCTACCCCGAGGACGCGGACCAGGCCGAGCGGCTGGTCGAGCAGCGCTTCCCCGATCGGGAGCGGTTGATCCGCCGCGCCACGCTCGAGGACGTCTTCCTCAAGCGCACCGGGCGCGCGCTAAGGGACTGAGCCGATGCGGGAGATCCTCCGAAACCTGTCGTGGCGCGCGCTCCGGGTCTGGCAGCGCGACGCCGACGTCTACTTCACGGTCTGGAAGACCGAGTTCCTGCCGCCGCTCCTCGAGCCGATCCTCTACGTCTTCGCGTTCGGGCTCGGGCTCGGGCAGCTCGTCCACGAGGTGCACTACCAGGGCCGCACGCTCCACTACCTCGCCTTCGTGGCGCCGGGCATCGTGGCGGTCGCGATCATGTTCTGGGCGTTCTTCGAGACGACCTTCTCGTCGTACGTGCGGATGTACTACCAGAAGACCTTCGACGCGATCCTCGCCACGCCGCTCCTGGTCGAGGACGTGATCGTGGGGGAGCTGCTCTGGGGCGCGACCAAGTCGGTCGTCGCGGCGACGATCATGCTTCTCGTCCTGACCGCGATGAACCTCGTGTCGTGGCCGTCGGGGCTCTGGGTCCTCCCGATCGCGGCGGTGGGCGGGCTCCTCTTCGCCGGGCTCGGGCTCATCATGACGTCCCTGGTCAAGACGATCTCGCAGTTCAACGTGCCGGTCTTCGTGCTCATCATGCCGATGTTCACGTTCGGCGGCACGTTCTTCCCGATCGACGTGCTCCCGCGGTGGGCCCTCGCGATCGCGTGGTGCCTTCCGCTCACCCACCTGGCGCTCCTGGCGCGCGCGGCGATCCTGGGATGGTGGCACCCGATGATCGTGCCGAGCGCGCTCTACGTGGGCGCGATGGCGGCCGTTCTCGCGGCGTGGTCGCTCCAGCGGATGAAGCGGCGGCTGATCCAGTAGTCGAGGCGGTCTAGGGCCGCTCGCCCACTTCCTTCTGGAACTCGACGAGGCGCTTGAGCGCGGTCGACCGGAGCGCCGCGTCGTCTCCGGCGAGCCGGATCGCGCGCCAGTAGTGGTGGAGGATGCGGTCGACGGCGGCCGAATCGGACGGGCCGGCGAGTCGCAGCCGCTCCGCCTCGGCGAGGTAGAGCCGGACCCGCGCCGAGTCGGGCCCGGCGCGCCCCCCCTGGTAGAGGGAGCGAAGCGGCCCCTCCGCGCCCAAGAGCGCCTCCCGGCCGACGTTCTCGTTCCACGTGGGCGGCAGGCCGTGGGCTCGGACGACGCGGTCGTACTCCTCCCCCGCCGCTCCGTTGTCTTTCTTCTGCGCGAAGTCCCCGAGCGCCTCGGCGGCGTTCTGCGTGGCGATCTTCTGAGGCGCGGCGGCCGCCGCGGGCGATCGCGACGACTCGGCCACCCCCAGGGCTCCGGACGAGGCCTCCATGTCCTTCCGGATCGCGGGAGCCACGGGCTTCGCGCCCGCCTCCGGGGCGTTCGACGCACCGGCCGCCGCCTTCGTCTTCGCCTCGGCGGGCGGCCGCGCCGCGAGCGTTTCCCTCCGGGCCGGCGCCTCGTTCGCCGCCGGCGGCTCGGAGCCGGCGCGGCCTTCCGCGGCGCGCTCCCTCGTCTCGCCGAGCACGCCGGGGCGCGGCGCCCGGACCCAATCGCTCTGACGCTGCGCCAGCATCACGACCACCAGGATCACCGCCGCGGCCGCGGCGACGGAGCCGGCGACGCCGAGCCACGGGAGCGCCGAGGAGCGGCGCGTCGTTTCCTCCGCGGCCTCGGTCTCGGGGCGGCGCCGCTCCACGTGGGGCGCCGGGTGCGAGGCCCCCTTGGGGCCCGCCTTCGCCCCGACCCGGGCCATCACCGACTCGGTCATCCGTTCGTAGTAGGCGTCGTCCACGTCGTCGGGACGGCTCCGGAGGTCGCCTTCGGCGCGCGACATCTCGTCGATCCGCGCCCGGCACTGGCTGCAGCCGAGCACGTGCGCCTCGATCAGCGATCGCCGCTCGCCGGGAAGCTCGCCGTCGCGGTACGCGAACAGCTCTTCGGGAGAGGGATGGAGGGAGTCGGGGCTCATCGGGAATCCACCTCGGGAACTTCGCTCAGCGCGTCGAGGAGCGCCTCGCGCGCGCGTGCCAGGCGCGACATCACCGTCCCCACCGGGATCTCGAGCGTCTCCGCGATCGAGGCGTACGTGAGATCACCGTCCACCCGGAGCGCGAGGATCGCGCGATGCTCCTCGGAGAGGCGCGCGAACGCCCGCGCGACGCGCGAGCGGCGCTCGAGCAGGGCGGCGTCGTGATTCGGATCGGCCACCCGCTCCGCGAGCGGCGGCGCGTCGCCCGGCCCCGGATCGTCCAGCGATTCCGCGGCGCGGCGCCGGCCGTCTCGAATCCGGGTCAGCGCGGTGCGCGCCACGATGGTCAGGAACCACGGTCCGAACGGGCGGTCGACGGCGAAGCGGTCGAGCGCGCGGAACGCCTTCACGTAGCTGTCCTGGAGCACGTCGTCGGCGTCCTCGTGGTTCCGCGTGATGCGCCGCGCGAGGCGGTACCCGCTCCGCTGCGTCCGGCGGACGAGCTCGGCGAACGCGTCGGCTTCGCCCCCCCGGATCAGGCGGACGAGCTCGCCGTCGCTCAGCGTGGAACGGTCGGGTCGCTCCGGTGCCATCGGCCGCCGAATCTACTACGCGCGGCGCCCGGTGAATATTCCCAATGCGTTGCGGAGGCGAAACGGTTGGAGCGCGAAGGGTTGGGCGCGCGGGGGCGCCGCGGAACGGATCGTGCGAGGGCGGCCGGGGGAGCGGCCGCCTCGCGACGATCCCGCGTCGGCCTAGCGGCCGGCGCGCTTGCTGCGATTGGCGCTACGACGGCTCAGCCACATCAGGCCGAACGCCACCACGAGAGCCCACATCACCAGTTTCATCCACATGGTCGCACCCACCTCCTTTTCCGTTCGATTACTGACCGTTGTTGGCGGCGATCGCCTGCATGAGCTGGATCGCGGCGGGGCCGAGGATGACGATGAGAAGCGCCGGGAAGATCAGGAACACGAGCGGGAACGCGAGCTTGATGCCGGCCTTGCGCGCGGCCTGCTCCGCCCGCTGGCGGCGCTTCGTGCGCATCGATTCCGCGTGCGCGCGGAGCGACTGGGCGACGCTCGTTCCCAGGCGATCGGCCTGGATCAGCATCGCGGTGAGCGAGAAGAGGTCGTCCACGCCGGTCCGCCGCGCGAGGCGTCGGAGGGCGTCGGGCCGCGTGAGCCCGGTGCGGATCTCCTGGCCGACCAGGAGGAGCTCTTCGCTCAGGGCGGAGCTCGCGAGCTCGATCTCGCGTCCCACGCGATCGATCGCGGCATTGAGCCCGAGACCGGCCTCGACGCAGACGACGAGGAGATCGAGGGCGTCCGGGAGCGCGGTCTGGATCTGGCCGCGCCGTGACTCGCCCTTCATGTAGAGCCAGACGGTCGGAAGGTAGAACCCGACCGCGCCCGCGATCGCGCCCGAGAAGAGGATCGAGCCGATCGGGCGCGCCAGCATGAAGTTCAGGCCGACCCAGCCGACGCCGAACGCGGCCGCGAGCCCGACCTTGGCGCCGAGGAAGACGAGGGGCGCGCCGGGGGCCCGGATTCCAGCGCGCACGAGACCCGACTGGAGCGCCTCGGTGCTGTCGCCGGTCGGAAGGAAGCCGCCGAGCGCCGCGAGGAATCCCGCGATCGGGCTCGGACGGTCCGGATCGAGATCGGGGCGCGCGGCGAGCGCGCGCGTCCGGAGATCGCGCAACCGGATCGCCACCGGATCCCGGTCGCGCACGAAGACCTGGTAGATCGCGTACGTGCCGAACGTCAGCGCCAGCGCTAGGAAGAATGTCGCGAGTAGGAACATGGCCTCACACCTTGATGTTGACGATCTTGCGGATCAGGAGCGATCCGAGGATCTGCATGAGCACGCCGAAGCCCAAGACGGCGCGTCCGGCCGGGTTATCCCACATCTTGTGGAAGTAGTCGGGCGCGACCATCACCATGAAGAGCGCGATGCCGAGCGGCAGGCAGGTCAGGATGACGCCCGTCAGCCGTCCCTGCGCGGTGAACGTCTGGATGTCGCCCAGGATCCGGAAGCGGTCCCGGATCAGGCGGCTCGTGTTCTCGAGCACCTCGGTCAGGTTGCCGCCCGTGTCCCGCTGGAGCACGACGGCGGTGACGAAGAACTTGAGGTCGACCGAGTCGACCCGGTTCGCCAGGTTGGTCAGCGCTTCCCTCATCTCGAGGCCCAGCGCCTGCTCCTCGACCACGATCGCGAACTCCGAGCGGATCGGCTCGGGCGACTCGTCCGCGACGATCTGGAGCGACGAGGAGAAGGAGATTCCCGCGCGGAGCGCGCTCACGAGCAGGTCGAGCGCGTCCGGGAACTCCTCCGAGAAGGCCTTCATCCGGACGCCCTTCTTGTGCTGCACGTAGATGAACGGCGCCACCGCCGCGACCGTCATGAAGAAGAGGGCGTGGATCAGCTTGTTGAAGACGAGGTAGCCGACGAAGTAGCCGCCCATCGCGGCGGCGGCGACCACCATCAGGAACATGCCGACCCGCATGCCCAGGCCGGCCTGGTAGAGCAAGAGCTCGATCTTCCGCGCGAGCGACAGGTTCCGGAGCAGCCGGTCCAAGGCCGGCACCGCGCTCATGCGCGTGTCGCGCTCGATGGCCAGCGACGCCGGGCCGGCCGTGCCGCGCGCCGACTCGTTGGCCCCGATCCGGTCCTTGAGATCGCGCGTCGCCGCCTCGTCCTTCCTTAGCGTGAAGGCGATCACCGTCGCCGCGACGGCCCCGAACAGGAGCACCGATACGAAGACGTAGATCATCGCGTCGCCCCCCTCTCGAAGACGCCGTTCAACCGGGTGCCCGCGAGCTCGACGCGTTCCGCGAAGTGCGGCACCACGCCGGTCGCTTCGTACCGGCCCTCGATCTTGCCGTCGGCGGACGTACCGGTCCGGACGAAGCGGAAGATCTCCTGCATCGTGACCACGGGGCCTTCCATGCCGACGATCTCCTGGACGCTCAGCACCTTGCGCGAGCCGTCCGGAAGCCGGGAGACGTGCACGACGACCTCGAGGGCGGACGCGATCTGCTCGCGGATCGCCTTGTCGGGGAGGGTGTGCCCCGCCATCAGGACCAGGTTCTCGAGGCGGTGCAGGGCATCCCGCGGGCCGTTCGAGTGGAGCGTCGTCAAGGAGCCGTCATGGCCCGTGTTCATGGCCTGGAGCATGTCGAGCACTTCGTCGCCGCGCACCTCGCCGACCACGATCCGGTCGGGCCGCATGCGGAGGGAGTTCCGGACCAGGTCGCGCTGCGTGATCGTGCCCCGCCCCTCCAGATTGGGCGGGCGCGTCTCGAGCCGCACCACGTGCGGCTGTTGGAGCTGGAGCTCGGCCGAGTCCTCGATCGTCACGATGCGCTCCCCGTTGGGGATCGACCGCGACAGGATGTTGAGGAGCGTCGTCTTTCCCGATCCGGTGCCGCCCGTGATCAGGGAGTTGATGCGCGCGCGGATGACGCCCTGGAGCACGAGGGCCATCGGCTCGGAGATCGAGCCCAGCTCGAGCAGGTTCTCGATCGAGAGCGCGCGGCGGCGGAAGCGCCGAATGGAGAGGATCGGCCCGTCGAGCGCGGCCGGCGGGATGATCGCGTTCACGCGCGATCCGTCCGGAAGGCGCGCGTCCACGAGCGGACTCGACTCGTCGATGCGCCGGCCGACCCGCGAGATGATGCGGTCGATGATCTGCCGCAGGTGGTCCTCGTCGCGGAACTGGACGCCGGTCATTTCCAGGCGTCCCAGGCGCTCCACGTAGACCTGCCGGTGCGTGTTCACCAGAATGTCCGAGATCTCCTCGTCGAGGAGCAGAGGCGTGATCGGCCCGAGATCGAACGTGTCGTGGAGGAGCTCCTGCACCAGGCGCTCTTCGTCGGACCGGGTCAGTCGAAGCTCGGACTCGGTGAGGAGCCGGCGCGCGACCGATTCCACCTGCTCGCGGCGGCGGTTCTCGTCGAGCCCTTCGAGGCTCGCCATGTTCAGCTTGCCGATCAGCTCGCGGTGGAGTCGCCGCTTCATCTCCTGGTATTCGTCGAGGTGGCCGTTTCCGTTCCCGTTGCCGCTCCCGCTCCCGTTGGCGTTTCCGTTCCGGGACGAGGCGAGGGTTTCCGTTTCGGTTGGAGGCGCAAGGGCGGCCGAGGTTCCGGCCGGCGTCCGCCGGAAGCGATCCCTGAGGCTCATCGAAGCACCTTCTTTCCGAAGAAGATTCCGCGCCGAATGGTTTCTTCCGCCTGCGGGGTCGGCGCCACCTTCCCCGTGAGCTTGGCGGCGAGGGCGATCATGTCCCGGGCGGCCGGAGCCTCCGGATCGTCCAGGCAGAGAGCCCGGCCGGCGTTCACCGACGCGAAGACGCGGCGGTAGTCGTTCTGGATCGTATGGAAGGGCCGGACCGCCATGGCCTCGGCCAGCTGATCGAGGGAGATGAACCCGCGCGTTCCCGTCGAGCGGTTCACCACGAGCCGCACGCGGTCGGGGACGTCGGTGAAGTGGAGCCGCTCCAGCACCTCCATGGCGCGCCGCGCGGACCGGATGGAGGGGATGCTGAGCTCCGCGAGGAGCAGGATCGTCGTGCTCCGGTCGAGGATCTCGAGCGACACCTCGTCGAACGTGTGCGGCGCGTCCACGATGACCACGTCGTGGGTCGCGGAGAGGGCGTCGAGCACGGCGCCGGCCTGGGCGGGCGTCATCGGCTCGTGCTGGCTCAGGTCGTCGGGCTGCGCCAGGACGTTGATGCCGCTCCCGTGGCGCAGCAGGTTCAGGTGCAGCGTGGTCGTGTCGATCCGCGGCGCACGCAACAGGTCGGACATCGACCGCTCGGCCTTGATCCCGAGGAGGTGCGCCGCGCTACCCGCCTGCGGGTCGAAGTCGGCCAGCACGGTCTCCAACCCCAGCTGCGCCTTCATGGCGACCGCCAGGTTCACCGCGACCGTGGAAGTGCCGACCCCGCCCTTGGTGCTGAAAAGGGTCACGATCGAGCGCGCTCGGGATCCCGATGCGGAACGGGCGGCGCCGCTCCGCGAGACACGCTCGACCGCTTCCTGAAGGAGCGCCCGATCGAGCGGCTTCTTCAGGACCTCCTGCGCTCCCGCGCGAATGGCGCGAAGCAGGAGCTGCGGATCCAGGCTGTTGGACAGGAGGAAGAGGGCCGTATCGGGCTCGTCCTGCTTGAACTGGCCCGCGGCCGTGAGCGCTTCTTCGTACTGGATCGGCAGATCGAGGAGCACGATTCGCGGCCGGCGCTGGCGCGCGAGCAGGAGCCCGCTCCGAAGCTCGGTCCGCTCGCCGACCACCTCGACACCCGGGAGTCCCAGGACCGCGGCGCGCGTGCCGCCGCGATTGGAATCGTCCTCGAGGATCAGGAGGACCGTCACGGCCTCCGGGCGGCCGGCGCCGTTCGCCGGCGCGTTGCCGCTCCCGTTCCCGTTCACGTGTCCGTTCCCGTTCACGTGTCCGTTGCCGCCGTGTCCGTTCCGTTCGTTGTCGTCGGAGCGCATTGCCGTCGCCTCCTCGCTCGGTCGCCGCTATTCGATGAGATGCACGCCGTAGACGCTGGTGCTGTCCGGCGGGACGTCGCCGGCATCTCCCGGCGCGATGTAGTCGATGAACTGGGCGTGAATTCCCTGCTTGTCGAGATCCTGCGGCTTGTCCTTAAGGAAGAACGCCGCGAACTTGAGGATCTGGACGGTCTTCTTACCGTTGACGTTGAAGTCCTTGATGATGGGGCAGAGGAAGACGCGCTGCCCGTTCCCTGTGTACTGCTCGTAGCAGATGCCCTGAGCGTGGTCCGTGTCCGCGTTCCAGCGGGCGTCCATTCCCTGGCGCACCGGACCCACCTTGGCTCCGGGCTGCGTGTCGACTTCGACCAGGTCTCCGATCTTGAGACAGCAGTCCCATCCGTTGATGATGTAGTACTTGACCTCGGCGCCGCCGCCGCCTTGCGGAGGGGGCCCTTCGTCGCAGGTCGGGTAATCCAGGAGCTGGAAGTTTCCCTGCATCGAGTTCCCCACGCCGGTCTTGAGCGTGTAGACGGAGTCGCAGTCCTTGGAGAAGTCCCCATAGGGCGGCATTTCCGGAGCGAAGGGCGCGAGGCCCTCGCAAACGCTCGTCAGGGGCGATGCCTCCGCGGTGGCGTTCGCGTGCACGCCGACGGAGGGGATCCCCAGCGTCTGCGCGAACTGGAGCAGCACCGGGTTGTCGTGCGCGGTATCGCGGTGCACGGTCACCCTCACCTGCCGGTCCGCGGGGAACTCCACGTCGACCATCGGATCGATGATCACGGGAGTCTTCACCTGCTCGAGCGCCTTGTTCTGGGAGGCGGTCAACGCCGCCCGCACGCGGGCCGAATCCTGCACCGTCTCGCCGGTCAGCGGGTCGATGGCGCTCGCCCCGGCCAGCGCCGCGGCGTCGGCCGCGGCCTGGAGCTCCGTCTTCGCCGCCATGATCTTCCCCATGTCGATCGCAAGGCTCACGAACCAGAGCGAGACGAGGAGGAAGACGGCCACGTAGATGAGGGCGATACCCTCCTCGCCGTGGCGCGGCGCGCGATCGGTCGGGGCGATCATGTTCCTACTTGCCCTCCGTCCCGTTCGACGGGGACTTCGGGCCCTGCTCCGGCATATCGGTCGGGAGCGGCGGATAGGTCTTGGCCATCTCCGCAATCACGCTCGGGGAGACCACGATCAGGAGATCCCGGTCGATGTGGTCGGTCCGCTTGGTCTTGAAGAGAAGGCCGAGGAGTGGCACGGAGCCCAGAATCGGGACCTTCTTCACGCTCTTCAGGTCTTCGGTATGCTTCACGCCGCCGATGACGAGCACGTCGTTCGCGTTCATCTCGACGGTCGTCGAGACGCGCCGGGAGACGACGCCGGGGACCACGTACCCGTTCAGCTGCACCGCGCGGGAGTAGTCGGGCGCGCTCACCTCGGGCGACACGCGAAGCCGGATGCGGTTGCCGTCGAGCACGGTCGGCACGAAGCCGAGCCGGACGCCGAATTCCTTCCACTGGATGGTCACCGTGGTGCCGTTCTCGCCCGAGTTCGTCGCGATCGGGACCGGGAACTCGCCGCCGGCCAGGAACGCGGCGCTGTCGCCGCTCGAGGCGACCAGGTTGGGGCTTGCCAGCGTGCGCGCGGCGCCGCTCTGCTCGAGCGCGCGGAACGTCGTCATGAGGTTCGCGGTGCCGTCCGACTTGGTCCAGTTCGCGTAGCCGTCCGTGTTCGGCCCGACGAGGAGCGGGTTCGAGGGGGCCTCCACCTTGGTGACGAAGAGTCCGCCCGAGAGCGTCCCGTCGAGGTGCTGGACCGACTTCAGCATGCCGTTCCAGTCGAGGCCCGCTTCCTTGATCTTCTCTTGGTTCAACTCGGAGACCTTCACCTGGAGCAGGACCTGCTTCTGGCTGGTCTGATCCACGCAGGTCACGTCATACAAGGTGTAGTGGCCGCCCTTCTCCCACACGACGAGCGACGTCTTGCCCGCGCCCTTCCCGTTGACCACCACCGTCTTCTCGGAGCCGACCGCCGCGTCCGCCACCTTCGCGTCCGCGATCGAGACCGTGCTCACTTCCTGCGGCATCTCGAGGACCACCGACTGCCCCAGACCCACCGTGAGCGGCTCCGCTTTGCCGGCCTGGGCCGCGGGAACCGCCAGGACGACGGGCGCGAGTGCCAGGGCCAACGTGGCGAGCGCCGTGCGGGCCCACCCGAGCCCCTTCAGTGCGACCATCGAACGAGACATGATCCGGCTCCTTGCGTTGGGGTTCATCGGAGGCTGTCCTGAGGCGCGTTCTGCTCGGTGACCTTCGCCTCACGGATGATGCGCACCGTCTCTTTGACCGGACGCGACGCGATCACGCGCTGCGGCTCGGGGGGCGGCGTCGTACGGGTCGTCGGGGCGTGGCGGGTCGAGCGGGCCGCCGTGGCGAGCCGCGCCGGCGCCTTGCCGTTCAGCATTTCCTGCGTGTCGAGCCCCGCGACCGTCGTCGTATCGGTGTCCTCGGGGTTCCGGAGCACGAGGTGGAGCTTGCCCTCGTGGAGCCCGAGCGCGAGCTTCTCCGCGCCCACGGGATCGACGAGGATCGTCACGGCCTGGACCGTGATCGGTTTGTTGTCCTGCTGGGCCGTCTTCTGGCCGGACGCCAGGACCTCGGCGTTCTGGAGGATCGTGCGCGTCGTCGCTTCCATGCTGGCGCCGCGATCGTCTACCGTGCAGAGCACGTCGACGCGGTCGCCCGGAAGGACGAAGCCGCTCACGCCCGAGACCTGATTGACCTCGAGGCTCGTGGCGCGAAGGCCGGGACGGACGAGCATCGAGAGGCCGCCGCCGCGGCTCGAGAGCTTGGTCGCGGTGACCGGCTCGCGAGCGGCCAGGAAGATCTTGCTGGTCTGGCCGGCGACCGAGTCGACGTCCGAGAAGGCGCCCGCCGGCACGCTCTCCTTCGGGTACTTGACCACGCGCAGCTGCGCGCGATCCAGCTTCGTCCCGAAGGTCAGGTCGGTGGCGGCCACGACCACGGGGACGAAGTGCTTGGACGAGTTGCTCGCGACCTGCTGCGCCGTGGCCCGAAGGCCGAGGTAGCCGGCGAGTGCCGCGAGCACGCCCAGCACGAGGGCGATGGCGAGTACGGATTTCGAACGGGACATGGTGCGTTCCTCCTGTGAGTGCTTCCTAGCTACCGCTTTCAAACCGCATGACACACTGGCCGGACATCGAAATCGTGTTGCCGAACGTGCCCCCGAAGAGAGCGAAGACCCCGGGGGTGACGAAGCTGAAGGTCGTGTTCACGGTCACCGTGACCATCCGGGTCGGGTCCGGCCCGACCACGGTCACCGACGTCGGGGCCAGCCCGGCGGCCGCGAGGACCGACGTCGCCCGAGCCGTCACCAGATCCGGATCGGGCGACGTGACCACCGCGATCCGGGCGCCTTCGCGCGCCGCCTGATCGAGCAGGCTCTTCGTATGGAAGGCGCGGCCGAAGTCGAGCATCCCCATCGCGAGGACGAGGAGGATCGGGAGCACGAACGCGGCTTCGATCAGCGCCGCGCCGGCTTCGCGCCGGCCGCCGCGCGCGCGGAGCGCCTCGGCGCCCGCGGCATTCACGTGGCGCACGCTCACGACACGCCTCCTAGATGAGGGATGAGAACGACGACCACCGTGGCGCACGCGATCGCGACGCCGAACGGGAGCCGAAGCGACGAAGGGCTGGGGGCGGTGAGCGGAGCGCCCGCCGCGCGAAAGGCCAGCCACCGCGCGACGTGGAGCGTGCGGCCGAGGACCTCGACCACGCGACCGAACCGGGCCGCGGTCAGGAGTCCGAGCAGGCCGCCCATCAGGAGCGCCACGAGGCCCGTCGTGAGGGCCATGGGGAAGGCGAGGAACGCGCCGACCGCCATCAGGAGCTTCACGTCTCCGGCGCCCGTGAATCGGAGCAGGTAGCCCGGGAGGAGGAGCACTCCCGCGGCCAGCGCGCCGCACGCCGAGAGGAGAAGGCCCTGCCCGGCCCCGTGGGCGCCGTGCAAGCACAGCGCCGCAACGAGGGCCGGGATGGTCAGGCCATTGGGGATCCTGCGCGTGCGCAGGTCCCACCAACTCGCCACACAGCACAGGATCACCGCGCCGCCGGCCATCCAGTGTGGAGTCATGTTGGGTGTGCGTTGAACGGGGCTTACGCCGCGTTCAGAGCGTCCACACAACGCGTGTACGCGTCGATGACCGCCGTCTTCAGACCGAGCGGGTCGGCGATGATGACCGCCAACGCGATCGCGGCCACGAAAGCGGCCAGAAGACCGTACTCGATGAGATCCTCACCACGCTCGTCCTGGATGAAATTCTTGAAAGACACCATCTGATGCACCCTCCCACTGAAGTGCTGTGGTACTGCGATCGTCCGATCCGGCCCGATTTCTCTCGCATCGGTCTCTTCCGGAGCGGACTGCCCACGACTCGCGCCCGTCGAATCACTTCCGCCGCGAAGTGCTGGGACCACGCGCACCACGATCACAGGGCAAGTTCCGGGCCGCCGCGCGAGCGCCTCCGCGAGGCGGGGTCAAGCGATGGACGGGGGCGACGTTGCGCTGTTCGCCTCGATCGGCCCCGCGCGGCGGCCGGAGCCTCGATGGGGCATTCCACGCAGAGGAACCTGGGAATTGTGCGCACCGGCGCGGCGGGATACGATGTGCGGATCGGGCTCGATCCGGCCAATTCCACGAAATCCTGAGACGGGAGCACGCATGAATCTCGACGCCGCATTCCGCTACATCGACCAGAACCGAGACCGCCTCCTGGGCGAGCTCGTCGAGTTCCTCCGCATTCCGAGCATCAGCGCGCATCCCGACCGGGATCCGGACGTCGCCGCGGCGCTCGATTTCGACAAGCGAAAGCTCGAGTCCCTCGGATTCCGGACGGAGGTCTGGCCGACGCGCTCGCACGCCGGCCTCTTCGCCGAACGGCTGGTCGGGCCCGACCTTCCCACCGTGCTCATCTACGGACACGTCGACGTGCAGCCGGTCGATCCGCTCGATCTCTGGACGACCCCTCCGTTCACGCCCACGATCCGCGACGGGTACCTCTGGGCGCGGGGGGCCGACGACAACAAGGGGCAGCATTTCGCGCAGATCGCGGGGGTGGAGGCGGCCCTCCAGGGCGGCGGCGGGCTCCCGGTGAACGTGAAGTTCATCATCGAGGCCGACGAGGAGTACGACGGCGAAGCGATGGCGGACGAGCTGCCGAAACACCGGGAGAAGCTCGCCTGCGACGTCTTCGTCGTCTCCGACGCGAGCATGCCCGACATCGACCACCCCGCGATCACCACCGTGCTGCGCGGGATCACCGCGGCGGAGTTCACCGTCACGGGCGCGTCGGGCGACCGCCACTCCGGTGAGTGGGGCGGGATGCTCTACGAGCCCATCGACGTGGTGCGCTGGGCGCTGCAGCACCTGAAGGACTTCGAGACCGGGAAGGTGCTCGTGCCCGGGTTCTACGACGACGTCGTGATTCCCTCGGCCGAGGAGCGGAAGGCGCTCGAATCCTCCCCCTGGGACGACGACGCCAAGGCGAAGGAGATCGGCGTCTCGCGCCTCTTCCACGAGAAAGGGTTCACGCCGCGCGAGTCGGGGGTCATCCGGCCCACGCTCCAGGTGAACGGGATCTACGGCGGGTACACCGATCGCGGGTTCAAGACCGTGATCGGCAACAAGGCGACCGCCAAGGTGAGCATGCGGCTGGTCGCGAACCAGAACCCGGAGAAGATCTACGGGCTCTTCGAGCGCTACGTGCGGGAGCTGATCGGGGACAAGGGAACGGTGGAGTTCAAGCGCTACGGAAACGGGCTCCCCTTCCGGGCCGACATTTCGAACCCGTACGTCCAGGCCGGGCTCCGCGCCCTCGAGGCGGGATTCGGGAAGCCGGCGATCACCTTCGGCATGGGGGGCTCCATCCCGATCGTGGCGCCCCTGGTCCAGGCCACCGGAGCCGCTTGTGTGCTGATCGGATTCGGGTTACCCGAGGACAACCTGCACGCGCCGAACGAGCGGTTCCGCCTCGACTGCTTCTTTGGGGGGGCCCGGACGGCGGCCGCCTACCTGGGCGAGGTGGCGGCCCGGACGAGGGTACCCGCAAAACGGTAGAAACAAATTGGTTGCCAGGGGCGGCATCGGGTATGCTCTCGGGGAGTTGGGGCGCATCTAATTCAATGGAATGAGAAGGTGCGCCCAGTCGGCCACGGACGGCCTGGCTGGTAGTGCCCTCGTCAAGGAAGACGGGGCGCGTACGGCGGCGGGGTTCGGAGTTCGCGGTTCTCACCGGCACCCGACTCCTCCAAGCCGTGTCGGCGCGCCCCAGCCTTGCGTTCCGGTGCGGCGATCGAGCCGCACGCATCGCCCGCCGGACGAAGACCCCTGACTAGAGTGAGCGAACGGTCAGGTCCGCGAAGTCCGCGATGGTATCGTCCTCGGTCCAGAGTCCGATGGTTCCCTCCTGATACCGCTCGTCCCGCAGCCGAAACCGCGGCTTCCCGTCGTAGCTCACGTCCATGGTCGCGCCGACCCGCCGGATCTCGAGCGTGTGCCACGCGCCCGCCTCGGGGCGGTCGATCTTCTCGTACTTGAGGTCGCGCCGCTTTCCGGAGAGGAGGTAGTGCGCCATCAGCTCCGACTTCTCCCCGCTCACCCGCACGACGTAGCCGTTCCGCCCCTTCGGATCGAGCTGGAACGCGACGCCGGCCGTCGGATCGATCTCCCCCGATCGGATGCGGAACCGGACGCTGATCTCGAGGTCGTGGAGGAGCGGCTTCGGGAGCTGGATCATGTGGAAGACGACTCCGTCGTTGTCCTCCGCCTGCCGGAGGACGCGCGGCCACGCGGCGGCCGTCGAGTCGCCCGTCGCGGACGAGTCGGCCTCGGACGAATCGACCCTCGCGGCCGCCTCCGGGGCCCTCGTCGAGTCGAGCACCACGATCCAGCGGCCGCCGAGGACGTGGGACCCGTCCGGAGCGTGGCCGAGCGTGTCGGCCGCGAACGACCAGGTCCAGGTCTTCCCCTTCGGCACCCTCCACGTATCGGCCCGCGCGGACGGCGCCGCGGCGGCGAGGACGAGCAGGGCCAGCGGCAGAACGACGCCCTTCTTCACGAGACCTCCTTCAGGGTCTGGAACAACCGCATCATCGCTTCGGTGTCGCGGGCGCAGTAGGCCCGGAGGCCTTCCCGCGTCTCCCGCCGCTCCTCCTCGGGACGCGATGGATCGGTCATCGAGACGTAGGCGAGGGCCGCCTGGCTCCCGTCCTTGATCGCGAGGTGTCCGTATCCCATGCCCGCGACCACGACGGGCAGCACGTCCTTGATGGAGAAGGAGCCCCGGAATTCGGGGTGGTAGTAGTGCTCGTGGATCAACTGGTGGAGGTCGACGATCCGCCTCTCCACGTGCTCGAGGAGCGGCCCGCTCAGATCGGGGAGCGCTTCGGCCATCGCGCGGATCATGCGCGCCTCGAATCCGGAATAGACGACGATCGCCTCCGCCCCCTCGAGGGCGCGGATCAGGGCCCGGGCGAGCGGGCGGCGCGGGTCGGTCCGGTCTTCGTGGAGGTATTCGAGGTGCCGGACCGTTCCATCGCGCTCCAGCACGTGATCGGACCACTGGAACGGCGTCTGCTGGAAGGGCCTGGTCCCCGGAATGAACGGAAGCGCGGGGTTGCACGTCTCGAAGTCGAGGAAGTGGACCGGATGGGGGATCGCGCGCAGGGCGGCCGTGAGCTCGGGCCCCACGTACGCGACGCCGCGGCGCGTGCAGTCCCAGACGCGTCGCTGGAGCTCGCTCAAATCATGGAAGTCTTCGGGGATGTCCCGGATGTCGTCGATCCCCAGGTCCTCGAACGCGCGCCTGAGCTTCGGCGTGAGGCGCGGCAGGTTCCCGATCGGGTGCTCGGGGCCATTGCCATGACAGGTATCCCAGAACGGGCAGACGTACGGGCGGGAGCATTGGGCGCCGATCGGCACGTCGGGCGCGGCGAGCGCGCGGAGCGGCTCCCGCATCGCGGCGATCGATCCGAGCAGATCGCGCCTCCGATCGCGCGCCACCTCGGTCAGGTCCTGGATCGTGAAGAGCGCCCTGAGATCGTACGGGCCCCCCTCCCAAACGTACTGGTTGTTCACGTGGAGGATCGCCGCGCGGCGCACCGAGAGACCCGATCCCTCGACGACGAGGAGCTGCACGGCGAGATCGGGCAGGTACTCCTCTTTCACGCTGGTGGCCGACTTCACCTCGACCACGTCCCAGGCGCCATTCCCGGCGCGCGCCAGCACGTCCACGCGAACGCGGATCCGGTCGTGCGTGAAGGCCGCCTCGTAGATCGACGGCACGCGCGGGTCGGCGAGGGTCGCCCGGGTCGCGCGCGCCGCGTCGTCGTGGAGCCGGGGATCCTCCTCCATCGTGACGCCCCCGGGGAACCGCCCCCTCGCGACGCGCCCCACCTCGCGACCGGCGTCGAAGAGCGCCTGGCGCGACGCGTCGATCGGATCCCGGGTGTCCGGGGCGTAGCACTCCAGATAGAGGCGCTTCGGGCACTGGAGGCCGGCCAGGACCTTCGACTTGGAGAGGGACGGGATCGACGCCCGCTCGGACGCGGGGGCGTCGTCCCACAGGGGAAGCTGGTTCATCGCCCCGAAACGATAGCACACGGCGCGGCGCGCATGACCCGCGCGAACGAGGCTCCTCGCTGGAGCCCGCCGATGCCGGGCAAGTTATTGTGGGAGAACCGGATGGAGGGCGCCCAAAAACAGCGGCCGGACGCGAGCAGACCCGGGCGAACTCAGTCGAGATGCGGGTCAGAGCCTGCCGCGCCGGCCGCCCGCGAGTATACCGCGCGCCGGGCGCTTCGTGTACGATCCAACGGCGCCGTGGAACCGATCCCCGATCCCTTCGATCTCTTCGAGGAATGGTATGAGGAGGCCCATCACGTGGGACTCCCCGAGCCCTCGGCCGCGTCGCTCGCCACCGTGAACGAAAAAGGCCACCCCTCGGTCCGCGTGGTGCTCGTCCGCGGGCACGACGTGCACGGCTTCGTCTTCTATACGAATCTGAGGAGCCGGAAGGGACGAGATCTTCTTCGGAACGCCTCGGCCGGCGCCCCCGCGTCTCTCTGTTTCTACTGGCCCCCCTTGGCCCGTCAGGTGCGCGTGACGGGCATGGCGACACTCGTACCCGACGCCGAGGCCGACGCCTATTGGGCGACGCGCCCCCGGGGAAGCCAGGTCGCGGCGTACGCGTCGCGACAGAGCGAACGGCTACCGGGCGGCCGCGAGGAGCTGGCGACTCGGTTCCGGGCGCTCGACAAGTCGCTTCCGGAAACGAGCGTCCCCCGCCCCGAATTCTGGTCCGGATTCCGGATCGCCCCCGACGAGATCGAATTCTGGGAAGGACGCGAGAACCGTCTCCATCAGCGCCTCCTCTACACGCGTGGCGACGGCGGATGGACGATGGAGATTCTCGCGCCATAATGCCGCGAACGGCCGGCCCGCCGCTTCCCCGCCTTCTCCTGGCGCTCGGAATGGCCACGCTCGTCTTCGACGTGGGAAGCGTCTACGTCAAGTGGCCGGTCTTCCGCCGCGGGCTCACCGTCGGCGATCTGCTCGAAGTCGCGGGCGTTCTCGCCGTGCTCCTTCTCTACCGCGCCGTGACGCGCGCCCTCGGGGACGCGCGCGGCGCTCCCGGCGCCATCCTCGCGGTCGCGGCGATCGCCTACGCCCTCGGAAACGGAATCCACGTCGCGGCCAACTCGATCCACGACATGCTCGACCGGACGCGCCTCGGCGATCCCTGGGGGCTCGCGGGGTTCTGGGACGAGGGCGTGGGGCACTGCCTCGTGGACGGGGCGCGGATCGCGTTCGCGATCGGGCTCACGTGGCTCGCCGCGCGCGTTCCGGCGCGACCGCCGGAGGCCGCGGCGGGAGGCGACGGAGGCGACGGCGCGGTCGCGGCGGGTGGCGCGGCCTACGGATTCCTCTACTTCGCCGCCGCCGTGGAGGGCCAGACGGTGCCGCTCGCCCTCCCCTTCTCCATCGCGTACGCGGTCTGGAGCGTCGCCTCGAAATCCGCGCCGAGCCGGAGCGCCGTCGTGGCGTTCTATCGCGTCGCGGCTTGGACCTCGCTCTTCTTCCTCGCCGTCTGGGGCCTCTGGCATCGCGGCTTCCCCGAGTTCTCGAGGACCGGCTTCATTCCCTAGCGAGCGCTCCGATCGGGCTTGGACCCGCGCGGGCGTTCTGGACCAGAATGGAATCGTGAGGATCGATCGAATTTCGAGAGCGGCGTCCGCCGCGCTGTTCGCGCTCCTCGCCGTCGGCGGGAGGGCGGCCCCCGCGCGCGGAGTGGAGGGCGGGGCCGATTCGCTCCGTGTCGAGCCCTACGTGATCCACGCGTCCGACGGCGTGGACCACGACGCCGAGCTGCTCCGGCTCCGGGTCCCCGAGTCGCACGCGATCCCCGGGGGACGGCGCATCACCATCGCCCTCCTCCGGCTCCGGTCGACCGCGCTCGAGCCGGGACCGCCCCTCGTCTTCCTTCCGGGGGGCCCGGGATATCCGGCGTCGCTCGTCGCGCGCGACCCGGCCTACCTCCGGCTCTTCGATCGCCTCCGCGCGCAGTCGGACGTGCTGCTCCTCGATCAGCGGGGATCGGGCCTGAGCGAGCCGAACCTCCAATGCGTCACCAAAGCCCCGCTCCCGCTCGACGCCTTCGAGTCGGAGGCCGCCCTCTCCATCGCCCTCGGCTCCATGATCCGTCCCTGCGTGCGGCTCGTGCGCGACGACGGCGTCGATCCGACCGCGTACAACACGGTCGAGAGCGCGGAGGATCTGGAGGATCTGCGCCGCGCCCTGGGAGTCGAGAAGCTCCGGTTGCTCGGCGTCTCGTACGGCACCGAGCTCGTGCTGGAGACGATCCGGCGTCACGGCGATCGAATCGATCGGGCCGTGCTCGCGGGAACGCGGGGACCCGACCAGGCCTACCAGCTTCCGGTGGCGACCGACTTCCAGCTCCGCCGCTTCTCGGCGCTGGTGTCCGCCGATCCCAAGCTGGCGCCGATCCTCCCCGACTTCGCCGGCGCCGTTCGACGGGCCCTCGAGACGCTCGCCTGGCGCCCGGCGACCGTGCGGATCCGCGACGCCAAGTCGGGAAAGGAGGTCCGAGTCCGCCTCGGGACGGTCGGGCTCCAGGCGATCGTCGCGAGCGACATGAGCGACTGGGTTCGCGGCGCCTTCCTTCCGGCGATGTTCGCCGCCATGCAACGCGGCGACAGCACCCTGTTCGCGCGCCGCGTCGCCGAGCTCTACAACACGCAGGGGGGCGGGATCTCGGTGATGCAGGTGGCGGTCGACTGCGCCTCGGGCGGATCGCCCGAGCGGATCGCCACGGTCGCGCGACAGGCGAAGGGGAGCCCGATGGGAAACATCCGGAACACGCTCCTGAACCCCGCGTTCTGCGACCTCGTGGGGAGGCCCGACCTGGGCCCCGTCTTCCGGGAGCCGATCTACAGCGACGTGCCGGCGCTCTTCGTCTCGGGATCGCTCGACGGGATCACCCCTCCGTTCCAGGCGGAGGAGGTTTGTTGGGGGTTCCCCCGGGGCGTCCATCTCGTCGTGGAGAATGGGTGGCACGAGACGCTGCCCTTCGTGGCGGTGCAAGACGCCGTCGTCGACTTCCTGGGCGGCGCCGACGTGAGGGGACGACGCGTCTCGGTCCCGCCTCCCAAATTCGCGGACGTGGAGCGCGCCAAGGAGCTCCTGCTGCGGTAGGGGGCGAGCCCGCGCGGGGCCGCCCCACGGTGAAGAGTTCGGCCCCGGCGAACCGCTCGCCGGGGCCGCCGTTCAGCCCGACCGCGTGGTCCGACCGGAAGCGTTATCTAGCCGCCAACCGCGGGCCGCGACGCTCGTCGGCGCCGTTCCCGACCTGGCGCCAGAGCGCCGCCGCGTTGGTCTGGCGCAGGCGTCCGGTCTCGGTGACCGAATGGAAGCAGAAGACGAGGCCCAAGCCCGTCGTGATGCCCGCCATCAGATCGCCGCGGGGGCTTGTCGACGCGAAGAGCCAGGAGAAGACGATCGCGGTCAGGGCGACCGCGTTCGCGAGCGCCGTCATCACCCAGTCGCCCGACGGATTGAAGCCGGGCACGACCTCGAGCTGCGCGAGGCGCGTGAACCACTGGGGGCTCGAGGCGCGCGATTCGAAGTACTCCTTCACGTAGCCGGCGATGAGGCGGACCTGCTGGCGACCGTGCATGGCGGCGTAGAAGCCGTACGCCACGGCGAAGACGACCGGCAGCATCAGGCTCGCGTTCCTCGCGGCGATCCCCCACGAGAGAAGCACGGCGGCGGCCAGGCCCGAGGCCGTCCAGCAGATCAGGGAGGTGCGCTCCGCGTCGCGGCCGCGCGCCATGATCGCGTCGTACTCCGTCTGTTCCCAATCGTTGGTACCCGGCATGTGGCTACCCCCTTGTTCGGTCGTGATCGTTCCCCAGGGCGCATCCCGCGCTCCGAATCTATCGGCAGGACCGGCGCGAAAGTTGACCCCTCCGCCCCTGTGACCGGGCCGACGCGATGAGAAAACGGAGTCACGGACGCCGGCCGCGCGGGGTCGCGTCGCGTAATTCCAAGTCGCTGTCATTACACTGTTTACGTCCAGCACGCCGTGCGGCACGGCCGATGCTCTGACCCGATTCGACCAAACGCGGGGGTGTCGCCCCAGCCCGGGAAAGGAGCGGATCCGATGAGACGAACGACGATGACCATGGCGCTGGCGGGAGTGCTGGGCGCCTCGATGATCCTGATCGCGCCCGATACGGCTCTCGCCGAGCGGGGGAAGGGGTGGACGGCGAGACCGGGCGGCCGCGGGATGGAGGAGCGCCGCTTGGAGAGGCGGAGCGATCGAACCTGGAATCGGCAATGGCGATCGTGGCGCGGGGGCCGCGTCTATCGCGACGTGATCGTGATCCGGGGAGGCGAACGGAGCCCCCGCTACCGCGCCTGGCGCTACTACGCGTATCCGGAGTTCCGTTACCGGAGCCACGTCGTCTACGTTCGGCCGGTGCGCTACTTCACCGCGGTCGCGACGATCGGCGGCGTCCGAATCGGGGCGCGCTTCCGCGACGCCGACGCGCGTCGGTACGGCTGCAACTTCTGCGACGCGCGATTCGACGACTACGGGAGTTACCGGGCCCACCTGTACGACTGCCCGCGGCGCCCGCCCGGATTCCGGATCGTGGCGCAGGACTGGAGCGACCAGGACGTGAACCGCGGATCGTGGTGGGACGACCACGATTGGCACGACGACGAGGGGTGGGACAATTAGGTG